>NZ_PYBW01000152.1 GCF_003205575.1 Streptomyces tateyamensis | reverse complement strand
CTTAAGTCACTGGTATTGCCGTTAGCCTCGATCTTGCATGACGGCTCGTCAGCTTGGCTGGCGAGCCGTTTCTGCTTGGCCGGGCCGGTGTTTCCGTCCTGTGGGCATGGTGAGGGCCCGGCTGTCGCTTCGGGTGGGCGCCGGGTTCCACTGTTCCGGAGGTGGTCGGGTGCTCGTCGGGACGGGGTGTTGTCGCTGGTCAGCCGGGGTTCGGCAGGGCATGTATGCGTTCGAACGCGGTGGTGATCGTCTCGGTCCAGGGCCAGTGGCGGGCCAGGCGGAGGTGGCGGCGGCGGCCGGTGGTCACGAGTTGGGCGGCGGCGGAGAACAGCCTCAGCCGCAGGCGTTTGGGCTCCCACCGACGGGCGGGCCCGGTCAGGGCGAGCATGGGCATCCAGGCGAGCAGGTCGAGGGCGAGCTGGACGATCTCCAGCCAGACCTGGTTCTGGGCGGCGTCGTGCAGGGGCAGGTTGCGCAGGCCGGTGTCGCGGGCGGCGCGGATGCGGTCCTCGGCGCGGGCCCGCTGGCGGTGCCGCAGCTCCAGGGCTGCGATCGGCGTTCCGGTGGTGCTGGTGGCGAAGCAGGTCAGCCGCATGCCGTCGGCGTCGGTGAAGCGCAACTGCGCGCCGGGGTGCGGACGTTCCTTGCGGACGATCAGCCGCATCCCCCTCGGCCAGCCGCCCAGGACGTCGCCGGCGAGTTCAGCGACCCAGGCGCCGTCGCGGATCTCGCCGCCGGGTTCGACGGCCGGGGTCCATGCCGGGGCCGGGACCAGGAGCACGGCAGCGTGGATGGCGTCGGTGATGGTCATCCCGACCGAGTAGGACAGCCATCGGCCTCGTGTGGTCAGCCAGTTGAGGAAGTCGTGGGTGCCGCCGGCGGAGTCGGTGCGGATCAGAGTGCGGCGTCCGCGCCGGTACTTCTTCGGCAGCTGGGCGAGCGCCAGGCGGGCGGCCTCGATGTGGTCGGCAGCCGTGTTGCTGCCCGCGTTCCCCGGCCGCAGCAGCCCGGCGACCGGTTCCCCGGACCCCTCGCGGCCGTGGTCGACGAACGCGAACAGCGGATGGTGCCCGAACGTCTTCTTCCAGGTCTTGGCGGCGTCCTCCTTCTCGGAGTGCGCCAGGACCAGCACTCCGTCGATGTCCACGACCACCTCGCCGCCCGTGTCCGGGGCCGCCTGGCCGGCCAACCGCCAGGCCCGCTCACGAACTTCGGCCCGTGCCCGCCGGATTGCCGCGAGTGCGCGAGGCCCGGCCGCGGCGAGGGTGTCGACCAGGCGCGAGATGGTCGGGTCGGAGGCCAGCGGACCGAACACGTCAGGCTCAGCCCGCAGAACCGCGACATCGGACAAGCAGTCCCCGCCAAGGGCTACGGCGAGCGCGACGTCCAGCAGGATCTTGCCCGGGTCATGGACCGCCCGAGCCTTGCGCCACGGCGCCAGAGCCGTCGATATCGCCGCATCCAGTCCTGTCTTGCGGGCGGTCTCGACCAGCAGCACGGCGCCGGACTGCGAGACCACCCCGCGACCCCCGCCCTCGACGCGGACACGCGGGTACGACCCGCTACTCTTACTCACCTGGAAAGTGCCTCCGACCGGGGCGGGAACAGGGACCTAGACAATCCTCATTCTCGCTGGTCAGAGGCCCTTTCTGCTTTTCTGACCACCCGTCGGACAGCTGGCCTCATGAAAGCCCGAGGCTAATCCTTCCCGTCGTCCAGCCGCTCCGCGGTGTCGAGCAACCGCTGCGGCAGCTTCGACGTAGCCCCGAGCACCTCGATCCCGAGGAGTCGGCCTTGTTCGTCGAAATCCAGATTGATCATGCCGCGCACAGCGATCGGGTCGCAGGCGTACATGTGGGCGACCTTAGGCGCCGTCTCGGGATCGGCGAACGACAGGTAGGCTGCGTTCGCCGTCTGATCGAACGTCACTCTGATCTCACTCATCGTATCCAGGCCTCGCTGCCTTGAGCCGGGAGATGTACCCCTGCTCGACTTCAATCATCACCGTGTTCACGTTTCCGTCGATGGTCTTGCCGACGAACAGCTTCGACTTCGGATCGTAGTAGCCCGACTTCCACTGGCCGTCGTGATAGTACGAGAATGGCTCCCGCTGGAGCAGAGCGCGCCCGTCCTCATCCGGGACATGTCGTTCGCGGAGCCGCTGCAGCGCGTGCCTGGTGAACACGTCGTCCTCAGGCTGATCATCCTCGGTAGGAGCCTTCTTCCAGATGATCTCGTCGCCGATGCCCTCGCACTTGCAGGTGACGTCATGTCCGGGCATGAGGCCGTTGCAGTTGTGTACCAGGACCGGAGCGGATCCGGCCAACACATAGTACGAGTGCGTGTTGGCCACTGTGAGGTCGAACGTCTGGTGGCGCCCCTGGAAGTGCCCGACCGACAGCACCGTCAGCTGGCGCCCCGACGAGTGCAGGATCATCCCAGGCTTGAGGTCACCCGCGTTGACCCAGCGCTGGGCGGAGTCCACCCAGAACGGGTGGGTGTCTGTGGCGACGATCTGCTCGGTGCCGCTGCCATCGCTGAGTTCGACGGTGCTGAACGCCTTGTCGGTGTTGGTCGTGATGGTGCCGGTGACCTTCTCACCAGTCGTGGTACCGGAGGCGGCGTCGGTGCTGAGGACGGTGTCCCCGGTCGTCACCTCGGAGATCGGCTTGTGCGAGCCGTCCGCGAGGAGCACCTCGCTGTCAGCCAGGAAGCTGTGGCAGAAGTCGACGCTGGCGCCGCCACCCAGGGAGATCTCCAGGTCGTAGCGATTCTCCTTGGCTGCTGCCTTTCCGTTGACTGAGCCGTAGGTGTGAAGCCCGTCCTCGTCGGCGGTGAGGTATGTGCCCTTGTCCGCCTTGCCGCAACTGCCTCGGAAGGCACAGGCATTGATGGTCAGGATGATGCCGCGTACTCCCGCGTAGTTCTGTCCGTTCGCGGGGTAGGCGGCATCCCACTCCCAGAGGTTCTCCAGTAGGTCCTGGACGTCCTTGTTGCAGGCCGAGCCGAGCGAGCGGCAGCCGGCGTCGATCGCCGCCAGTTCCTCGGTGACCGGCGGGAGCCCAGCCGACGCGGGCCGCTTCTTGAAGTAGTCGTCGTAGGCGTTCTTGAGCTTCTGGACGGTTCCGGAGCCGTCATCCTGGACTGCCACTACTGGGCTGATTTGCACGTAGACCGGGTCGCCTCCGGGCATGGTGCCGGGCGGGGCGTTGCTGGTGTCCCCGGCTGCACTGCCGGTGCCGCCAGTGCCCTGGACGCATTCGAGGGTCACGCAGAAAGGGGCGTAGAGCCCGCTTGGATCGCTGAGGTTGACTGGGTTGTTGTCGCTGTATGCGTAGCCGTTCCATTGCTGTGGGTCGCCGGTGCCTAGGATCGGGTCGGGGTTGAGGAACCGGCCAGTGGCGGGCTGGTACTCGCGGGCTCCCAAGTTGGTCAGACCGGTGGCCGGGTCCAAGGTGCCGCCAACGAAGCCGCTGCTGCCGGACCAACTGCCGGGCGCGGGCTGGGTGCCGCGCGGGTTGCCGAACGGGTCGCTCGGTCGGCGGGTGACGGCCTGTGAGCTGTCGCTGCTGATCTGGACGTTGCCGGTGCCGTGCGAGTCGGCCCATTGATAGACCAGGGTGCCGCCGGCGGTCGCCGCCGTCACCCGGCTCAGCGTGACGCCGCCGGGCGCGCCGTAGGAGCGAACATCGCTCATAGAGCCGCTGTTGTCGACGGTCAGCTGGTCGGGACCCAGGAAGAGGGTGGTCTTGCCAGCGTTGCGGCGGATCAGCTGGCCGCCGTCGGCGTCGTAGAGGTAGGTGGTCGTGCCGGACTGGCCGCTGATCGCGGTGGTGTCAAGCTTGTCTTCACCGTTCCAGGTAAGGGTGGTGGTTCCGCTGGGGCTGGTGACCGCGGTGGTGTTGCCCAGCACGTCGTACTGGTAGCTGGCGGTGGTGGTACCGCTGGCCGACTTGGTGGAGCTGGTCAGCAGCGCGTGCGGTCCGCCGGTGCCCCCGCCCGTGTTCGGTGCGCTGGTGGCGGTGTTGATACTGCCAGGGGCGCCGAAGGTCTGGGTGGTGGTGACGTCGTTGGCGGTGTTGCCGGTGATGTCGTGCTGCACCAGGCTGGTGCGGTTGCCGGTGGCGTCATATCCGTACGACTGCCAATACGGTGCAGGTCCGCCGACGCTGGACCTCGGGCCGGTTGCGTTGGTGCAGGAGCCGATGCCGGGGACAGAGGCGGAGGCGCCTGTGCCCTTGACGGCACCGGAGCTGTCGGTCCAGGCGCCGGTCGCCTGGGTGGTGGTGCCGGCGGTGTCGGTCCAGGCGTTGGTCAGCCGGCCCAGGTAGTCGTAGGTGAAGCACTGGGCGTCGGTTGCGACGGAGTCCTGCAGGTCACTGATCGAGGTGACCGAGCCGCTCTGGTTGTAGGTGTAGCTGACCTGGTTGACGGAGACGGTGCCGTTCTGCCGGTCGAGCCAGGAGGTGATCAGGTGACCAGTGGCCGGGTCCCACTGCTGGGTCGAGACCAGCTGGTTGCCCGCCGGACCCAGCGTGGTGCGAGTCGCCCGGCCCCAAGCGTCGTAGTTGACCCGGGTGACCATCGGACTGGCACCGCCGGAGGCCGTCAGCACGCCGGTGGTGGTGTATGTGTAGCCGACCGTCTCGGCTGGCAAACCGCCGAGCGCGGGCAGTGTGGTCCGCTTCACCGTCCCGAGCACCGGGTTGTAGATGGTCGTGGTGGAGTACGTACCGGCCAGCTCGCCCTCGGACGACGGGATCGTCACGCTGGCGCCGGTCGGGCGGTAGGCGATGTCGTAGCCGGTGACGGCCTTGATGTAGGCCTGACCGCTCGCCCCGCCGACGTAGCGGGTGGACGAGGTCAGCTGGCCCTTAGCCAGAGTATCGTACACCCACCCGGCGAGCTGGTTGGCCGGAGCGACACTGCCGCTGTACAGGCCGGTCATGCGTCCCAGCAGGTCGTAGCTGTACGCCAGTGTGTTGCCCTTGGCATCGGTGGCGTGGTCGATACGGGAGTTCGCGTCGTAGTACGTCTGGGTGGTGCCGCTGTCCGGTTCGGTCGCGGAGACCTGGCGGCCCTGCAGGTCGTAGCCGTAGCTCCAGGTGTTGCCGGCCGCGTCGGTGCGCCCCGCCGGCTGGCCGCCTCGGGTGTAGCTGTAGTTGGTGACGTCGGCGTCCGTGGAACGCCCAGTCGGCGTGCTGGTGCGGTACTGCCACAGCGCGACCGTGTGCCCGCGTGCGTCGATGACGGTCGAGGCGGGCATGGCACCCTGCGGGGGCGTCACATCGGTGCGGTCCGCGCCCGGGTAGGCGGTGGCAGTGGACCACTGCGGCTGCCCGTACGACATGAACGCGCTGTTGGTGACCCTGCCCATACCGTCGTAGGTCGTCCAGGTCTGCGCCGGGACCTGCGAGTCCTGGGGCGAGAAGACCGCAGTGTTGGGCTTCGTCGTCGAGTCGAAGTACGGCGACGAGGTCTTGATCGGCCAACCGTGCGAGTCGTAGACGGTGTCGCTGACCAGACGGCCGGCTGCGCCCGTAGGTAGCGTGGCCTGGGCCTGCCGGAGCCGGTTCAGACCGTCGTAGATCTCGGTCTTCCACGAGAAGTCGGTACTGCCGGGCAGCGTCTCGCGCAGCGTTCGGGTGGTCACGCTGGAGGGTGCGCTGGTGCCGTTGACCGAGTAGGTGTAGTTGATGCTGGCGCTGTAGCTGGTGGAGCGGTCGGGGGTCCAGACGTTGGTGACCCGACCCAGGCCGTCGTACTGCTCGGTGGCGGTGCGGTTGTTGGGGTCGGTGGCGGTCAGTGCCAGGCCGCGGCCCGGTTCCTGGGTGACGGTAGAGGTCCAACCTGTGGGCGAGGTGGATACCACGGTGGTCGGGTAGGCGCCGGTGCCAGGAGTGTAGGCGATGTTGCTGGTGGCCACCGTCGTGTTCGGGCCGGTCAGCTGGGCACCTGACGCGTTGTAGGTGGAACCGTCGCTGCTGCTCTTGGTCAGCGGCCGCCCGTAGATGTCCGAGGTGGTCGCGCCCGTGTTGAGGTACACCGGGTTTCCGGAACCGTCGTAGTGGTCGAGGATCTGACTGCTCGTTGGGTCAGCCGTCGCGCCAGCCTGGCCGAACGGCTGGCCGTCGAAAAGGATCCGCGTGTCTGAGACGGTGTTCTGCGCGTTGGCCGCCATGCCGCACGAGCCGGCCACCGCTTTGCGTTCGCTGAGCAGTCCGGTGAGCGCCGGGTTGCTGCTGGTGGCGTAGCTCATCGTGGTGCAGACCTCGGGGGTGGCGGCGCTGCCGTCGCCCTGGTCATCGCTGGTGAGTACCCGGTTGCCGTGCGCGGGGTCGGTGGTGACCACCGAGGTGGTAGTCCGCCAGGTGGTGCCGTCAGAAAGCAGCGCCTTGCTGATTCCGGTGGCCTGCGCGGAGGCGTAGCGGGCGACCAGGGGCGGCATACCGCCGACCTGGGCCTGGGTGGCGGTGGTCTGCTGGCTGCTGTAGACGGTGCCGGACATCGAGACGACCTGGCCGCCGACCTGAGTGTAGGCCTGGGTGGCGAGCTTGGCGCCGGACAGCCAGTTACTGTCGGTCACTGTGCCGCCGAGTGGATTGGCGACGCTGACGGAGCGTCGAGTGCCGTCGGCCTTGTAGTCGCCGTCCATCCCGCGCAGGTAGATGACGGTTTGCTGGGTCTTCGGGGCCTCGCCAGGGAAGGCACTGCCGGTGTTGACCGTCACGGACTGGTAGCCGCGGAAGCCGTCCCAGGTACGGGTGGCCGGGTCGGTGAACTGGGCGTCGTTGCGGTGCCAGGCCGTGTCGCCGTTGTAGGTGTAGTGGGTGGCCTTGGAGACGGCGCCGGTCACGCCGTCCTGCTCGGTGATGTCGGTGACCAGGTACTTGTTGAACCAGTCGCTTACAGGGGTGGTCGAGCTGGAGCCCGGAAGGTACCAGTGCACCGGCTGGCACGGCAGTGTGTTGCCGTCCTCGCTGCTCGGCATCGGACCGCTTACCCGGGAGCAGGCCGGCTGGGTGTAGATGACGTTGATCTGGCCACCGGTCTCGGTGGTGATCTGCTGGATGCGCGGCTCGTTGAAGGCCGGCTCGGCCGGGACCAGGCCGTCGACCCGGTTGGCCTTCTCCACGGGCGTGAAGGTTACCGGGGGCAGGGTCACGGCGTTGGAGGCGCCGCCGGTGGAGCCCGTGCGGGTGATCGAGTCCAGCCAGAGTGTCTGGGGGGTGCCGTCGCCCGGATCGCGGAAGGACTGGCCCAGTGCCCAGGAGTCCACGGGCGTGTAGGAGCCGTTGGCCAGCACCGAGGTGGCGATCGTGGTCAGCCGCTTGGTGGTGAAGAATGAGGGACCCGACACGTTGCAGCTGCTGCTGCCGTCGCAGGCCTGATCGAGCGGGGTGTCGGGCCAGTAGGCCTGGTTGGCTTTGGTGCGCTGCGAGGGGTCGCAGGTGATGGTGCCAGAGGGCAGGCAACGCTCGGCGGTGGTGAACGTCACCAGGGTTGCGGCCTTGACCGTGCCCTTCGCGGTGAGCTGCTCGGGCAGCCGCTGGCCGTAGGCGATCTGCTGGAGATTGCCGCCGCGGGTGTACGTGGTCAGGGTGCCGATGCCGTTGTTCTGGCCAGCGCCCTGGGAGTACTGGTTGGTCTCAGGCGTGTAGGTGTAGGTAATCAGGTTCTGGTGCGCGTCGACGACGTAGTCCAGGTTCCAACGCCAGCCCATCATGCAGTTGGAGGCCTGCCCCGAGCCGGAGTTGTAGCAGGGATCACCGCTGTTGGGTGAGTAGACCGGCTCCGACCAGGCGGACTTGCTCGCCTGGTCACTACCGTCACCGCCAGGCAGGTGGTTCTGCCCGAAGTAGTACTGGGTGCCGTCACCGGTGGTCAGGCGCCAGTACTCCCCCGTCGGCAGCCCGTTGGGCGCGCCGGTCAGCTGCTCGACCTTCGAGCCGTCGTCGCTCTGCAGGTGCCACACGCCAGTGGCGTCGTCGCGGACCAGCGCACCGGAGTGGCCGGCCAGGCTGATGGTGGCGTTCTGGCCGCCCCAGCACAGGTCGTAGCTGTTGCTGATGCCGTCCTTGGAGCAGCTCTTGTAGGAGCGCTCGATGAAGCCCGGCTGGTAGTCCCAGCCGGCGCCGACCCAGGAGGCCTGCGCGTTCTGCGCCGAGGTCTTTCCGTCCACAGCGGAGGAGTCGTACGACAGTGCCACCGACGGCGCTACCCCACCCAGCGGCGGCGGCAGTTGGATCGGGTAGGAGTAGGTGAAGTTGCCAACGTTGGAGCCCGAGCTCCAGGCCGCCGACGGGTTCAGGGAAGTCGCCGCGTAGCTGCCGGCCGGACCCGACGCAGTCGGAGCGGCTGCCAGCACCAACGGGGCTGTCTGAGTGCTGGCGGCCTGGACGAACGACGCCCGCACCACACCGCCACTGCTCGCAACGGAGCTCTTCGACTGGGGCAGCGCGACATCCGCGGTCAACGTCCCGGCGGCCTGGTCCAGCACCGCCGCTACCGGCGTCTGCACCCGGCACTCGGCCGCGTCCGGCGTCGTCAGCGCACAAGCGGGCAGCGCCACCAGGTGGGCCCGATCCGCCCAGGCCTGACCGCCGAGCCCCTTCACCTCAAGACTGACCCGGACCTGGTCACCTGCCTGCCCGGACAGGCTCACCAGCGAGGTCTGCCCGCCCGCCGCCGCGCCTGAATCAGCGCCCGAGACCTCGACCTTGACACTCCGGGTCCGCTGCGCCGTCCCGGGCTGGGCCGCCACCCGAACGGGCAGCTCGCCCGCCCGCGCCGGGGCGTCGCCGGCCGAGGCTGCCGCGGCACCACCAGTGGCGGCCCGGGCGGCCTGTGCGTCAGGCGAGTCCGCGCCGATCGTCACCGCAGCCGAACCGGTCTTCGGCGCCACCGGCGCGGAAGGCGTCCAAACAGGCGGCATCGGGAACTGCGGGCCCTTGGCCCCAGAGGGCCTCTGGCTCGTTCCCATGACCGACTTTGTCTTCGCCCCGAGTGGGGTGTGCGGCGGATCCCATACCTGATCACCGAACGTCGGCCCCAACGCCGCCGCCGGCTGCGCAACCAACAGACCAGACAACACTCCGAGGGTCGCAACCAGGCTCCCCCCTCGATGTCTCGCTGACATCCGCGCACGCCGAAGCCGCACAGCCACTCCCCACCCCTTGCAGTAACTGGTCAAGATCGCGGGCACGCGAAGGGCGCCGTGATCACGTCAGACAGTATGTGAAGGCATCTCCACCCGCCAGGCCGGTCAGCAGTTCAACTGGCGAACTTTATGAACTATTGACCTAGTCGCCGGAACCAATCCGGACATGTACTCGCAAGCCAAAGATTCAACTTGACCTTCGAACAGCTGACACCGCATCGTGCCATGTCGAACAATCAGCCGAAAGGCTGGCTTCAGGGAGGGGAAGCAACCCAGTGCACCAGTCCACGCCAGGTCCACGCATACACACGCCTATGACACAGAGTCGCCGCCTTCTGCGGTTTCTCTCCCACGGGACGGGCGGGGCCCTCGCGCTCGGCCTGCTGACCGCACCCGCTGCCACCGCAGTCACCGGCCCCCAGCTGCCCGTTGTACCGATCCCCATCACCGCCCCTGCCGGCCCGGCACCAGCCCTGTCGCCCACCGCGCAGGCGATCGCCGATGCCCGCACGAAGGCCAAGGCCACCGGCCAGCCCGTCACCGTGGACCTGCTCACCACCGCGACCTCGTCGACCTTGGTCAACCCGAACGGCACGCTCACCACCGACGACTACGCCGCGCCCGTGCGTATCAAGCAGGGCAGCAGCTGGGCGCCCATCGACGCGACGCTCCACGCCAACATCGACGGCACTCTCAGCCCCACCGCAGCCTCGACCGGGCTGAAGTTCTCCGGCGGCGGAACCGGACCGCTGGCCACCGTGACCACCGCCGACGGCCAGCAGCTCTCAGTGACCGCCCCGTTCGCACTGCCCGCACCCACGATCTCCGGCGCCACCGCCACCTACGCCGGCGTCCTCACCCCCGATGTCGACCTGCAGGTCACCGCACAGCCCGACGGCGGCTGGCGCGACGTCATCATCGTCAAAACCGCTACCGCAGCAGCCAATCCGGCTCTGAAGACGGTGCACTTCACCACTGCGGCAAACGGCCTGACCGTGGCCTCGGACGCGGCCGGGAACATTACCTACAAGGACTCCGCCGGCAAGGTGCGCCTGCACGCGCCCACCCCGATGCAGTGGGACTCCACCATGCCCCCACCCGCCGCACCCAGCAGCGGCACGGTCACCCAAGCCCGCTCACTGTTCGCCGCACCCGCCGCCCCGGCCACAACGTCGACCAACACCTCTACCCCCGACGCCCCCGGCGACAGCGCCCACGTCGCCCCCATCACCGTCAACGCGACCGCCACCGGTATCGATCTGACCCCTGATCAGAACGTGCTCGGCAAGGGCTCCGCCCCCTGGTTCATCGACCCGAGCATCAGCGACGACAGCGGCACCCAGCACTGGGGCCAGGTCCAGGAGAACCACCCCGACACCAAGAACTACGACCCCCAGTTCCCCCTCGGAACAGGCTACTGCGGCTATAGCGCCCCCGAGGACTGCACCGGATTGGCCCGCTACCGCGCCTCCTTCCCCATCGGCAACAGCCCGAGCCTCTCTACCCAGCCAGGCGGTGCACC
>NZ_PYBW01000151.1 GCF_003205575.1 Streptomyces tateyamensis | reverse complement strand
TGCACGTTCTCGTCGTTGCACCCCCAGACCACCCAGTGCTTCACCCCGGGGGTGGCCGCCACCGTGGCGGCCACCTTGGCCTGGGCGCCGGCCGGGGTGTTGTCGGTGTTCACGTCCAGCGTGCGCAACTGCCCGGCGGCGGCGGCGAAGGCGGAGCTCGCCGCCGCCACCCGCTCGCCGCAGACCGTCACGTCCGACTTCCAGGCCTCGATGATCCGGGTGTCGGCAGGGCTCCAACCCGCCTTCTTGTACTCGGCGGCCGCCCGCTTGCCCACCTCACCGCCCAACTGCTCGCTGCTGAAGCCGATCCGCGGCACCAGGTTCTGGTGCGCGCAGGCCTGCGGGTCCGGGGAGACGGAGCAGATCTGGTCGTCCGAGCTGAGCAGCGGGACCTTGGCGTCCTGGGCCTCCTGCACCAGCTGCGGCCCCACGGACGGGTCGGGCACCACCACGATCAGGCCGCTGGTGTGCTGGTCGATCGCGGTCTGCGCCTCACCGAGGACCTTCTCCACGGTGTCCCCGAGGTTCACCACCTTGAGGTCCACGCCCAGTTGCGCGGCCCGGGCCTTGGCACCGGCGGCCTCGGCGACGAAGTACCCCTGATCGCCCTGCTTCTGCAGATATGTCAGCGACAGGTGGGCGTCGGACCGGTTCGGGCCGGCCGAACCGGAGCAGGCGGTCAGCGCGCTGGTCAGCAGCAGTGAGACGGCCGCCGCCGCGGTGAGTGCGGTACGCATCAGGAGAGCAGGGTCCAGTTCTGGCCGGCGGCCGAGGAGTTGGCGGGGTTGGTCATGCCGTTGGAGCCTGTGGTGGTGCCGCTGGTGTCGAGGGTGAGGCCGTTGCCGGTGTTGGTGATGGTCAGGGTGCCGGTGCTGGTGTTCTGCTGGACCTTCCACTCCTGCCAGGGGTTCCCGGCGGAGGGGTTGAGCAGGTAGGCGGTGCCGACTCCGCCGCCGGCGGCGAGCACGCTGTGGGCGGGGCAGTTGTCGGTGATCCGCACGGTGCCGTCGGGGTTGGCGGTGAAGGTCCACTGCTGGGCGGCGTTGGCGGCCTGGTAGGTGTTGATGTCGGAGTTGCCGCCGACGTTGGCCGCGCAGCCGCCCTGGACCTCCAGGGCCTTCCCGTTGCTGCCGCCCGCGCCGATCGCGTGGTACCTGCCGTCACCCACGATGCCGGACGGAGCGTAGGCGGGCGCGGGGGTGAGGCGGTAGAGGGCGACGCCGTGGGCGGGGATCCAGTTGCCGCCCAGCGAGGCGGTGGTGGAGCCGGTGGCACCGGTCCACAGTTCCTTGTACCTGTAGCTCGCGGCGGTCAGTCCGAGCTGGGCGAGGGTGGTGCTGGGCATCTGCCAGTTGGCCGGGTCCTGGTTGACGAAGGCCACCGCGGTGTCGCCGTTGGCCAGCTGGCGCTTCAGGATCACCGGCGCCGTCTGGGTGGCCGGCGGCGCGCCGACCAGGGTCGCGGGCTGGTCCTTGGCGTCCTGGTCGATCGCGATCACGTCGGTGTTCTTGTAGATCGCCAGGCTGGAGGCGTTGATCCCGGTCGAGAAGGTGGTCCCGTTGACGGTCTTCTGCGAGTCGGCCGCGGTGCGCAGGTCGGCGCCGGAGATCAGCGGGGCGGCCATCATCGACAGGATCGACAGCTCGGTGCGCGACTCGTCGTCCGTGAAGGACTTGTTGTACGAGTCGTTGGTGGTCAGGCCGTACACCCCGTAGGGGTAGTTCCACCCCGCGAACATCATGTCGAGGTCGTTCCAACTGCCCGGGCGGACGTTGCCGGGGTACTGCAGGGCGGTGCCCAGCTGCTGGCCGTAGAGCACGCCGTTCAGGTCGCTGCCGCGGTCGCCGCCGATCCGGCACAGGTTGGCGACCTGGCCGCACCACACGCCGGTGGGTGCGTAGCCGGGGGCCTGGTACTGGGGGGTGCCGGCGGCCAGGATCCTGGGGTCGGTGCGGGCGGGGTCGTTGGCGTTCAGCAGGTACGGCACGCCGGTGTGCACCGGCTGGGCGGAGACGGAGAGCACCACCTTGGGGCGGCCCTGGGCTGCGGAGGCGGCGTCCAGCGCGCGCTGGAAGGTCTGCACCCGGGCGTACATCGACTGGGTGAGCTCCTTGCCCTCGCCCTGGGTGTAGTCGTTGTGCCCGTCCGGGCCGACGATCTGCGGGCCGTAGGGGCAGTCGTCGTACTTCACGTAGTCGACGCCCCAGGAGACGAAGTCGCTCGCGTCGGTCGACTCGTGGCCCAGGCTGCCCGGGTGCCCCTGGCACGTGGTGTACGTGTCGGTGCCGTAGAGGCCGAACTTCATGCCCTTGCTGTGGGCGTACCAGGCCAGGTACTGGATCCCGTTCACCGTCTGCCCGTTGACGCTCTGGGAGGGGTAGGCACTGTTCGGCACCAGGTGGCCGGAGGTCGGGTCGTTGCCGGTGCCGTCGGTGCCCCAGACCGGGTAGCCGTTGGTGTCGTAGAGCTGCATCGCGCCGTAGGAGTTCTTCACCAGGTCGGTGCTCTGGTCGCTGCGGTGCGAGAGGGACCAGCCGTCGTCGATGGTGACGGTGTTGTAGCCGGCCGCCACCAGGCCGTTGGCGGACATGAAGTCGATGGTCTGCTTGACCTGCTGCTCGGTCACCGCGGTGCCGAGCGAGTTCCAGGAGTTCCAGCCCATCGGCGGGGTGAGGGCCACCCCGTTGTCCAGGGCGGCGGCCGGGGTGGCGGCCGTCACGGTCAGGGCACCGAGGCCCGAGGAAGCCAGCGTCAGTGCCGCGAGGGCACCGGCCAGCCGGTGGAGGGAAACGCGCATGGGGGCTCCAGGAAGAGGCGCGTGGGTGGGGGATGGTGGCGCGGGGCCAGGTCACTCCGGGGCGTGACAGGCCCCGCGCCGGTCGGCGACGCTCCGTCAGGTGAGCGCCGGGTCGGTCGGACCCGTGGGGGTCAGTGCTCGCGCGCCGAGGCGTCGTCGATCAGGAACGCCGTCCGCGGGTCGGCGCCGCTCTCGTGCGAGACCAGCTTCAGGCCGATGGTGGTGCCCCAGCCGACCTGCTTGATGAACGGGGTCAGGTCCACCGACTGGTACTGGTAGCCGCTGTTGGCGCCCTGGCTGCTGGTCCAGGTCCGCACGGTGCCGAGCGGGTGGCCGTCGTACTGCGAGAAGGCCTGCAGCGTCAGGGTGTCCGGGCTGCTGCCCGCGGTGTTGGTCGACTCGGTGTCCAGGTAGAAGGAGAAGTTCGCGCCCTGGTAGCCCGGGTAGGTGTTCAGGTAGGTGGTGATCGAGTCGTCGCTGCTGCTGCCGTCCTGGCCGAGCCAGGTGTACCAGGTGCCCGAGTGGGCCGCGTGCAGGCTGGACGGGGTGATCACGTTGTAGCCCGAGGGGCTCCAGGAGTCGGTCATCACGGTGTGGTCGACGTCCGCCGAGCCGTTCTCGAAGCCCGGGTTGATCAGCTGTTCGATGCCGTTGCAGCCGGTCTGGCCGTTGCCGGTGACGCTCTCCCAGAAGCCGGTGGAGGCGGTGCGCCCGCCGGCGTCGGTGGCGTTGACGGTGATCCGCTGCCAGCCCGCGGTGCCGCTGCTGGAGCCGGAGATGACACCGCTTTTCGGGTCGATGACCAGGCCCGCCGGCAGCCCGGTGGCGCTGTAGCTGACCGCGGCTCCCGCGCTGTCGGTGGCCACCGCCGGGATGCCGATCCGGCCGGGGGCGTCCGTGCGGTCGCACATGGTCTTCAGGGTCAGCGCCGGGCCGGTGGTGACCGGGTCGGCGGACTGGCACAGGTGGTCGGCGTTGGACCACAGGGTCTGCAGCGGGAAGGAGCCGGTGGAGAGGTTCTCGAAGAAGAGCCCGCCGTTGGCGCCGTAGGGGATCCAGGCGCACTTGTCGCCGAGCTCCTGGCCGGTGGCGTCGGTCCAACCGCCCGGCGTGTTCGGGTCGGTGAGGGTCTCGGCGTACTCGTGGCCGCCGATGATGCCGTAGCCGTCCAGGCGGCCGCGGGCGGTGTTCTCGCCGAACCAGTTGGTGCCGCACCCGGCCACGTCGGTCAGGTAGGGCATGTTGGTGTAGGCCAGCGAGCCGTACTGCGAGCGCTGGAAGTCGTGCCAGGCGCAGTAGCCGAGCTCACGCCACTTGTCCGGGTCGGTGCCCTGCGGTGAGTCGATGATGTACTGCACGTTGCTGTTCTGCGCCTCGGTCAGGTTGCCGAAGTGCTTGGCCGCGGCCAGCGCCTCGGCACCCAGCTCGGGCTCGTCGGCGGCCTGCGGGGCCGGGGCTGCGTTGTCCACCCAGACGCCGGCCAGCACGCTGCCCGGGTTGGGGTACTGGATGTGCGCCGCGCTCGCCGGACACTGCACCGTGCCGGCCTGGATGCCCTCGCAGTACTGGGTGAGCACCGCGCTCCAGCCGTCGCCGGCGCTGCCCAGGCCCTTGAAGAAGTCCTGCTGGTACGGCACGGCCTGGTCGGCGTCCTGCGACAGCACCACGTCGCCGGCGGCGTTGGTGGAGGAGGTCCCCCACTGGGATCCCCAGACCACCAGGTAGACCTTGGGCGGTCCGCTGATGATGCCCTTGGAGTCCTCGCCGCCCTTGTAGGTCATCTGCAGGTCGTACTCGTTGGAGACGTAGCCGTCGCCGTTGTGGCCCGGGTCGGCGCCGTCGGCCAGCTGCGGGCCGGGGTGGCCGGTGCCGCCGGCGGTCGGCTTGGTACCCGGCCTGGCCAGCCGCTTGCTGGACGGGGCGGTCCTGGCCGCCGCCTTGGTGGCGGTGGCCGCGGCGGAGCCGGGCAGCGCCCGGGCGGACCTGGCCCACTGCTGGGTGGGGTGCGGGTCGGCCATGGCCGCGATCGGGCTGGCCAGACCCGCGGCCGCGAGCACCGCGGCGAGGCTCACCATGACGGTCCGTCGGCTACTGCGCCACAGACCGGATCGGTATCTGAGCACGCGTCATCCCTTTCGGGGGGTGGGGGTGAGGGCAGCTGTGGGGGGAGCGCGAAGACCGTGGTCAGGACCGGCGCCGCGGCGAGGTTCAACGGGGACTGCCGACCACCGGGGTCGGTGGAGGTGCCATACGATATTGCACTGAACAACACGTGGACAAGAGTCAACGCAAGCGATCACTGTGAGCTGAGTGCATGTGTTTATTTGTGGTTGATTCACCCGCAGTTACAGCAGCGGACCGCGATCAGGCGCGGTTTGAAACCGGGCGCGGGCCGCCAGTCATAAGGAATGACGCAGAACGCTCTCCGTGACAGCCCCATCCGCTGCTCCGACGAGGTCCGCGCGGCGCTGGAGCGCGGCACGCCCGTGGTCGCCCTGGAGTCGACGATCCTGGCGCACGGCCTGCCGCGGCCGCGCAACCTCGCGGTCGGCCTCGAACTGGAGCAACTGGTGCGCCGGGGCGGCGCGGTGCCGGCCACCGTCGCGGTGCTGGACGGGGTGGCCCGGATCGGGCTGGACCGGGCGGAGCTGGAGCGGGTCTGCACCGACCCGGGGCTGCGCAAGTTCGGCCACCGCGACCTGGCCCCGGCCCTGGCCACCGGCGCCGGTGGCGCGACCACCGTGTCCGGCACCGCCTTCCTGGCCGCCCGGGCCGGGATCCGGGTTTTCGCCACCGGCGGCCTGGGCGGCGTGCACCGGGACTGGACCAGCACTCAGGACGAGTCGGCCGACCTCGCCCTGCTGGCCCGCACCCGGATCACCGTGGTCTGCGCCGGGGTGAAGTCGATCCTCGACGTCCCGGCCACCCTGCAGCGGCTGGAGACCCTCGGGGTCGGCGTGTTGGGCTACCGGACCGACCTGTTCCCCGGCTTCTACCTGACCAGCTCCGGCCACCCGGTCGACTGGACGCTGACGGAGCCCGGGCAGGTGGCCGAGGCGATGCGGGCCCAGGACCGGCTGGGCGTGGACTCGGCCCTGGTGGTGGCCAACCCGGTGCCCGCCGACGAGCAGTTGGACCCCGCGCTGCACGACCGGGTGCTGGCCGAGGCCCTCGCCGAGGCCGGGCGGGCGGGGGTCACCGGGCAGGCGGTCACCCCGTTCCTGCTCGCCCGGCTGACCGAGCAGACCGCGGGCGCCTCGCTGGAGGCCAACCTGGCGGCGGTGCGCGGCAACGTCCGGCTCGCCGCCGAGATCGCCGCCGCCTGGGCCCCGGCGTCCCGGTGACCGCGCTGCTGGTGGTCGGCGACGTGGTCACGGACGTGGTGGCCCGACCGGCCGGGCCACTGGCCCCCGGCACCGACACCAGTGCCGAGATCCGCCTGCTGCCCGGTGGCGCGGCGGCCAACGTAGCCTGCTGGGCGGCCAGTTCGGGGGCGCCCGAGGTGCGGCTGCTGGCCCGGGTGGGCGCCGACTCGGCGGACTGGCACCGGGCCGCGCTGACCGCCGCCGGGGTGCGGGCGCACCTGGTGGTGGACCAGCAGGCGCCGACCGGTGTGGTGATAGCGGTGGTCGACCGCAGCGCCGAGCGCAGCTTCCTGACGGACGGTGGGGCGGCGAACCGGCTGGCCGCCGCGGACTGGGACGATGCGCTGCTGGCGGGGGCCGGTTGGGTACACCTGTCGGGGTACCTCTTCTTCACCGAGGCCGGGCGGGGCGTGGCCGCGCGGGCCTTCGCCGCCGCGCGCGAGCAGGGGGTGCGGGTCAGCGTGGACCCGGCCTCGACGGGGTTCCTGCGGGACCTGGGGGTCGCGCGGTTCCTCGCCCTGGTCGGCAGCGCGGACCTGCTGCTCCCCAACGAGCCGGAGGCCGCGCTGCTGGCGGGCGCCGCCGACCCGGGCGAGGCGGCCCGCCGGTTGAGCACGCCCGCCCGGACGGTGGCGGTGACGCTCGGGGCAGCCGGCGCCCTGGCCGCCCGGGACGGGGAACTCCTGGCCCGCACCCCGGGGTTGCGCGCCACCGCGGTGGACACCACGGGGGCGGGCGACGCCTTCGCCGGCGGGTACCTGGCGGCCCTGCTGGCAGGGGCCGAGGTGCGCGAGGCGCTGGCGGCGGGGTGCCGCTCGGGGGCCCGGGCGGTGACCCGGGTGGGGGCACGGCCCTAGGGTCTCCCGCCGACGGCGGCGCGCGTGTACTGTCCGGTAACCGGGTTCTGGGCTGGGAGGGTCTGTGGAGTACGCCGACTACCGGGAGTACGACGCCGTCGGGCTGGCCGAGCTGGTGGCCAGGCGCGAAGTGTCCGCCGCCGAGCTGCTGGAGGCGGCGATCGCCCGTGCCGAGGCGGTCAACGGCAAGGTCAACGCGATCGTCTCCCCGATGTACGAGCTCGCCCGCGAGCGGGCCGGCCAGCAGCTCACCGGTCCCTTCGCGGGCGTGCCGTTCCTGCTCAAGGACCTGCACCAGGACTACGCCGGCCGGCCCACCGGCAGCGGCTGCCGGGCGCTCGGCTCGCTGGCGGCCACCGAGCACAGCGCGGTGGTGCAGCGCTGGCTCGACGCCGGCCTGGTGGTGTTCGGCAAGACCAACACCCCCGAGTTCGGCGCCAAGGGCATCACCGAGCCCGAGGCCGGCGGCGCCACCCGCAACCCCTGGGATCTGGACCGCACCAGCGGCGGCTCCTCCGGCGGGGCGGCGGCCGCGGTGGCTGCCGGAATCCTGCCGATGGCCGGCGCCAGCGACGGCGGCGGCTCGATCCGGATCCCGGCCGCCGCCTGCGGTCTGGTGGGCCTCAAGCCGGGGCGCGGCCTGGTACCGGCCGGCCCGCACTTCGCCGAGTACCTGCACGGGGCGGCCACCGACGGCGTGGTCTCGCGCACCGTGCGGGACAGCGCCGCGATGCTCGACGTGCTCACCGCGGACCCCGACCCGGGCGGTCCCTTCCTCGCCGCCCGCCCCGCGCTCCCCTACGCCGACCTGGCCCGCCGCACCCCGCAGGGCCTGCGGATCGGCTTCACCACCCGCTCCCCGCTCGGCACCGCGGTGGACCCGCAGGCGGTGGCCGCGGTGACCGACGCCGCCGAGCTGCTCGCCTCGCTCGGCCACCACGTGGAGCCCGCCGAGACCGGGATCGACGAACAGCGGCTCGCCTTCGACTTCCTGACCATGTGGTGCACCCAACTGGCCCACACCGTGGCCGAGGTGCGCCGCCGCACCGGCGCCGGCCCGGACGGCTTCGAGCTGGACACCCACCTGCTCGCCGCGGCCGGCCGCAAGGTCAAGGCGCCCGACTACTTCGCCGCGCACGACCGCTGGAACGGCTACAACCGCGCACTGGCCGCCTTCCACCGCCGCTACGACCTGCTGCTCACCCCCACCCTGGCCCGGCCCCCGGTGCGGATCGGCGAGCTGGCCACCCCCGCCCCGGTGCGGGCCGTCGCCAAGGTGCTGCTGCGCCTCGGCCTGCTGGGCGCCCTGGCCGGGACCAGGGCCTGGGAGAAGGCGGTGATCGAGAACCTGTCGGCCACCCCGTTCACCCAGCTGGCCAACGTCACCGGCCGGCCCGCCGTCAGCCTGCCCACCTACCGCACCCCGCAGGGCCTGCCGCTCGGCGTGCAGTTCGTCGGCCCGCTCGGCGGCGAGGGGCAGCTGCTCGCGCTCGCCGGCCAGCTGGAGCAGGCCCGGCCGTGGCACCGCACCGCCGATCTCTGACGGGGCGTCAGACCACCATCGCGGTGAGCCGTTCGAAGACCTCCGGACGGGCGATCCCGAGCGCGATGGCCAGCGCCCCGCGCAGCACCGCCTCGTCCCCCAGCGCGCTGGCCGCCAGCCGCGGCCGCAGCGGGGTCAGGCGGTGCACCGCCTGCTCCAGCGGGCCCAGCAGCAGGTCCGCGCCGTGGCCGAGCCCGCCGCCCAGCACCACCAGGTCCGGGTCCAGCACCGCCGCCAGCACCGCGACCGGGTAAGCGAGCTGCTCCGCCTCGCGGAGCACCGCCGCCCCCGCCCGCGCGTCCCCGGCGCGGGCCGCCGCGAAGACCCGCTTGGCGCTCAGCACCCCGGTCATCCCCTCGGCCCGGGCCGCGCGCACCACCGAGTCGGCGGCCGCCTCCTGCTCCAGGTTGCGCCCGCTGCCGGGCAGCGGCAGGAACCCGATCTCGCCGGCCGCGCCGTGCGCGCCCTGCTGGATCTCCCCGTTCACCACCACACCCGTGCCCAGGCCGCTGCCGACCAGCAGGTAGGCGAAGACCCGGCTGCCGGCGCCCGCGCCGTCCGCGTACTCGCCGAGCGCGGCCAGGTTGGCGTCGTTGTGCACGCTGATCGGCGTGCCCAGCTCGGCCTCGATCCGCTCGAACAGCCCGCGCCGGCCCCAGCCGGGCAGCTTGACCGCGTAGTGCACGCGCTGCTGCTGCTCGTCCCAGACGCCGGGCGTGCCGATCACCGCGTGCACCACCGCGCCGGGGCCGCCGCCGGCCTCCTCGGCGGCCTCCCGGGCGGCGGCCACCACCGCACCGGCCACCGCGTCCGCGCTGCGTCCGCGGTTGGGCACGTCCCGGTGGGCCAGGATCCGCCCGGCCAGGTCGGCCACCGCTACCCGCAGCCGGGCCCGGCCGATGTCCACCCCGAGCACCTGACCCGCCGTCGGGTCCGGCTCGTACAGCACGGCCGTGCGGCCGCGCTCGGGCGCGTGCACCCCGGCCTCGCGGACCAGGCCGGCCTGCTCCAGCACCGCCAGCGCCGCCGACACGGTGGGCTTGGACAGGCCGGTGTCCCGCGCCAGTTGGGCGCGCGACTCGGGGCCGTCCGTGCGCAGCCGCTCCAGCAGCAGCCACTCGTTGTTGCTGCGCAGCCGCTGGCGGCTCCACGGTTGCGCGGCGCCGGACCCGTCCGCCGGAGCCGGAACCGTCACCGGGCGGGAGTCCATCCGTACCTCCGAGCCGTTCTGTCCGTCGTACCGCGCACCACTGTATTGGCCGGACCGCCCCGGCTGATCACCGCCCGGGTACAGTGACGCCCCAACGGGGGAAAGCTCAGCGGGGAGGGGATCGGCAGCGATGAGCGGTGAGACGGGGACCCACATCTTCGCCTCGGTGGCAGAGGTCGAAGAACGGCTGGGCGAGGCCGGCTACCTGGCCTCCACCGCGGTGGCCACCACCGTCTTCCTGGCCGACCGGCTCGGCAAGCCGCTGCTGGTCGAGGGTCCGGCCGGGGTGGGCAAGACCGAGCTGGCCAAGGCGGTGGCCGCGGTGGCCGGCGCCCGGCTGGTGCGGCTGCAGTGCTACGAGGGCGTGGACGAGTCCCGGGCGCTGTACGAGTGGAACCACGCCAAACAGCTGCTGCGGATCACCGCGGGCCGCGCGGAGAGCTGGGAGGCGGCCCGCAACGACATCTTCACCGAGGAGTTCCTGCTGCCCCGGCCGCTGCTGACCGCGATCCGCGGCAGCGAGCCGACCGTGCTGCTGGTCGACGAGACCGACAAGGCGGACGTGGAGGTGGAGGGCCTGCTGCTGGAGGTGCTCAGCGACTTCCAGGTCACCGTGCCGGAGCTGGGGACCATCACGGCCGAGCGCCGACCGTTCGTGGTGCTCACCTCCAACGCCACCCGGGAGCTCTCCGAGGCGCTGCGCCGACGCTGCCTCTTCCTCCACCTGGACTTCCCGGAGCCGGCGCTGGAGGAGCGGATCGTCCGGCTCAGGGTGCCGGGGCTGGATGCGGCGCTGGCCGCCTCGGTGGTCCAGGTGGTGGGCGCGCTGCGGGCGATGGAACTGCGCAAGCACCCCTCGGTGGCGGAGGCCGTCGACTGGGCGCGCACCCTGCTGGCGCTGGGCGCGGACACGCTGGACGAGACGGTGCTGCGGCAGAGCCTCGGGGTGGTGCTCAAGCACCAGGAGGACATCCGGCGGGCCGGCGAGCAGCTGGGCCTGACCCGCCCGTGACCGCCGGGCTGACCGGGCGGCTGACGGCCTTCGTCCAGGCGCTGCGGGCGCACGGGATCCCGGTCGGGCCCGGCGAGACGGTGGACGCTGCGGCGGTGGCCGAGCTGCTCGGGCTGGCGCACCGCGAGCAGCTGCGGGCCGGGCTGGCGGCGGCACTGCTGCGCGGACAGCAGCAGCGCCGGGTCTTCGACGCGACCTTCGACCTCTACTTCCCGCTGCGGGTGGGCGGGGTGAGCGCCGAGGCGTCCCGGGACGAGCTGCGCGAGCGGCTGGCCCGGGCGCTGGCGGCCGACGACCGGGCCGCGCTGGCCGGGTTGGCCGCCGAGGCGGTGGGCGCGCTGGGCCGGTTCGGCAACCCGCCCGGCTCCGGGGGCTGGTCGGCCTCGCAGACGCTGGACCGGCTGCGTCCGCAGACCCTGCTGGCTGGCCTGCTGGCCGAGCGGCAGGAGCTGCGGGCGCGGCAGCAGCCGCAGTTCACCGACCGCCTGGCGGCCGATCAGTTCCGCCACCGGATCGACTTCTTCCGCGCCCTGGTGGCCACCGAGGCCCGCCGCCGGGCGGCCGAACTGGCCGGGACCGACGAGATCGCCCGCCGGGCGGTGACGCCCAGCGTCGAACGGACCGACTTCCTGTACGCGAACCACGCACAGCTGGCCGAACTGCGCCGGACCGTGCAGCCCCTGGCGCGCCGGCTGGCCACCCGCCTGGCGGCCCGGCGGCGGCGGGCCGCGCGGGGCAGCATCGACCTGCGGCGCACGGTGCGGCGCTCGCTGGGCACGGGCGGGGTGCCGCTGCGGCCGGCGTACCGTCAGCGCCGACCGCAGCGGCCGGAGTTGGTGCTGCTGTGCGACGTGTCCAACTCGGTGGCGGGGTTCAGCGACTTCACCGCGCTGCTGGTGCAAGCGCTGCGGGACCAGTTCAGCCGGGTGCGGGTGTTCGCCTTCGTGAACCAGCTGGCCGAGGTGACGGACGGCGGGCTGGACCGGGCGCGCATGGTCGGCCTGCACGGGTACAGCGACTACGGGACGGCGCTGGGCCAGTTCGCGGACCGGCACCTCGCCGCGGTGACGCCGCGCAGCACGGTGCTGGTGCTGGGCGACGCGCGTACCAACCGGCGGGACCCGAACCTGGCGGCGCTCGCGCGGATCGCGCTGCGGGCACGCCGGGTGTACTGGCTCAACCCGGAACCGCCGTCGCTGTGGAACACCGGCGACTCGGCGGCGGCGGAGTACGCCTCGGTGGTCCCGATGCACCCGTGCCGCAACGCCGACCAGCTGGGCCGCTTCGTGGAACGCCTGCTCCCCTGACCCATGCCCTTGGCGGGGACGCGAGCGGGCCGGCCGGCCCCGGGCTGGAACCCGGGACCGGCCGGCCCGCTCCGTCGCTAGGCGCGGCCGGCGGCCTTCTGGGTGCGGCGGGCCAGGGAGTCGATCACCACGGCGGCCAGCAGCACCGCGCCGGTGATCATGAACTGGAACGCGTTGCTCAGGCCCTGGATGTTCATGCCCGACAGGATCGAGCCGATCACCAGCGCACCGAGCAGCGCCGACCAGGTGGAACCGCGTCCGCCGAACAGGCTGGTGCCGCCGATGACCGCGGCGGCGATCGCGTTCATCAGCAGGTTGCCGCCGCCCGAGGTCTGGCTCGCGGACTGGATCTGCGCGGCCAGGAAGAGGCCGCCGATCGCCGCCATGGTGGAGCAGATCATGAAGACCGACATCCGGATCCACGGCACGTTGATACCGGCTCGCCGGGCACCTTCGATGTTGCCGCCGAGCGCGAACACCTGCCGGCCGTAGCTGGTACGGCGCAGCACGAAGTCCAGCACCACGATGAAGATCAGGAAGACCAGCAGCGCCAGCGGCAGCCCCTTGTACTGGTTGAGCGTGTACGCCGCCAGGTAGGCCACGATCGCCAGCACCGCGGTGCGCAGCGCGATGTCGGTGACCGGCCGGTACGGGACCCCGGCGGCCCGGCGGCGCCGGGTGTCCAGCAGCGCGGCGCCCAGGAAGAGCAGCACGGCCGCCGTCGCCAGCCCGTAGGCGGCGAACTGCTGCCCGTAGATGGTGGAGTACAGGCGCGAGACGATGTCCTTGCCGCTCAGGTTGACCGTGCCGCTGCTGCCCAGGACCTGCAGCATCAGGCCGTTCCAGCCCAGGTTGCCGGCCAGCGTGACCACGAAGGCGGGCACGCCGACCCGGGCGAAGAAGAACCCGTGCAGCAGACCGATCATGGTGCCGCTCAGGATCGCGCAGATCAGCGCGACCCACTGGTTCACCCCGTGGGTCACGTCGAGAACGGCGAAGATCGCGGCACACAGGCCGCTGACCGAGCCGACCGACAGGTCGATCTCGCCCAGCAGCAGCACGAAGACCACGCCGATCGCGATCATCCCGGTGCCGACGATCTGCTGGGAGAGGTTGGACAGGTTCTGCGCGGACAGGAAGCTGCTGTTCAGGCTGCCGAACACGGCCCAGATCACGATCAGCGCCAGCACCACCGGCAGCGAACCCAGCTCGCCGCTGCTCACCCGGCGGCGGAACTCGCCCAGGTAGCCGGCGATGCCCTCCTGACGGACGATCAGCCGTGGGTCCACCGCGGGGGTCGCGTCCGGCGCCACCGGCACCGGCGCGTTGACCCCGCCGACGGGCATGGAGTCCTCGGGCAGCGGGTGGTGTGCCCGGCCCTCCTCGTACCGGCCCTCCTGCTTGGGGGCCTGTGGGTCGTCGGTCACTGCGTGCCCTCCGTGCCTCGGGCCTGACGGCGGGTCACGGCGTTGTCCGTGGCACCGGTGATGGCCGAGATGATCTCTTCCTGGGTGGTCGACCGCCGCTCGAATACTCCGTTGTTGCGGCCCAGCCGCAGCACCGCGACGCGGTCCGCCACGGCCATCACGTCGGCCATGTTGTGGCTGATCAGGATCACCCCGAGGCCCTGGCCGCGCAGCCGCTCGACCAGGTCCAGGACCTGCGCGGTCTGCTCTACGCCCAGGGCCGCGGTCGGCTCGTCCAGGATGACCACCTTGGGCGAGCCGATCAGCGAGCGGGCGATCGCCACCACCTGGCGCTGACCGCCGGACAGCGAGGCGATCGGGATCCGCACGCTGGGGATCCGGATCGACAGCGTGTCCAGCAGCGTGCGCGAGCGCTTCTCCATCTCGACCTCGTCGAGGACGCCGAAGCGCTTCAGCTCGCGACCGAGGAAGAGGTTGCCGACCACGTCCAGGTTGTCGCAGAGCGCCAGGTCCTGGTACACGGTCGCCACGCCCAGGTGCTGGGCGTCCTGCGGGCGGTGGATGCTGACCTCGTGGCCCTCCCACTCGATCACGCCCGCGTCCGGTTGGTTCACCCCGGCGATCGTCTTGACCAGGGTCGACTTGCCGGCGCCGTTGTCCCCCACCAGGGCGACCACTTCGCCGGTGTGCACTTCCAGTTCGATGTCGGTCAGCGCCTGGACGGCACCGAACCGCTTGGAGACCCCGCGCAGGGCCAGGACCGGGTGAGCCGGAGTTGCGGTTGCCACGGTGTCCGCCCTTCGTCAGGACAGGCCGGCGGCGGTGCAGGCTGCGGCGAAGTCGGGGGTGCAGATCTGGGCGACCGTGTAGAGGCCGTCGGCGACCACGGTGGTCTTGATGTTGTCCTTGTTCAGCACGATCGGGGTGATCAGGTTGGACTTCACCTCGGCGCCGCTGCCGCTGGTGGAGGTGGTCGGGGCCACCGAGGCGTTCAGCGCGGTGCCGGTGCCCAGGTCCACGGCCATGGTGGCGGCGGTCTCCGCCTCCGGCTTGTACGGCTTGTAGATGGACATCGTCTGGGTGCCGCCCACGATCCGCTGCACCGCGTCCAGCTGGGCGTCCTGGCCGGTCAGCGGCACGCTCAGGTTCGCGGCCTTGAGCGCGGTGGCGATACCGGCGGCCATGCCGTCATTGGCCGAGTAGACGCCGACCACGTTCGGGGCGCCGATCGCGGTGATCGCGGCACTGGCCTCCTGGTTGGCGTTGTTCGGGTCCCAGTTCGGCGTGTCGTACTCCTTGCCGATCTTGAGCTTGCCGTCGATCTGGCTGTGCGCGCCGGCCTTGAACTGGCCCGCGTTCGGGTCGGTGGGCGAGCCGTTGATCATGATGATCTGGCCGGAGCCGGCCTTGCTGCCGACCGCCGCCACCAGCGCCTGGCCCTGCAGCTGGCCGACCTTGTTGTTGTCGAACGAGACGTAGGCGTCCACCGGGCCCTGGGCCAGGCGGTCGTAGGCGACCACCTTGACGCCCGCGTCGTGCGCCTTCTGCACGGAGGACTGGATCGCCTTGGCGTCTACCGCGTCCAGGATCAGCACCTTGTCGCCCTTGGTCAGCGCGGTGTCGACCTGGGTCTGCTGCTGCGTCGCGTCCTGGTTGGCGTTGTAGTAGTCGATGGTCGCGTTGGGCGCCAGTGCCTTGATCTTGGCCTCGATCAGCGGCCGGTCGAACTGCTCGTACCGGGTGGTCTTCGACTCCGGGAGCAGCAGGCCGATCTTGAGCGCGGCGGAGGCCGCGCCCGAGCCTGAGCCGGAGCCGCTGGCTCCGCCACCTCCACTGCTGGACTGCTTGGCGCTGCCGCAGGCGCTGGCGCCCAAGGCGAGCGCGACCACCGCGACGGCCAGGGCGGTACGGCGCTGAACCGGGTTCATCACTTGTCTCCTTCGGGCGAGGCCACCCCCGGCTTAGAGTCTGCGAACCCGCGGCGCGCATCACGAGGCGGACTGCGCCGAACGAGCCGGTTACTCCCCCGTCCGGCGCAGCGACGCCCTGACTTGGCGTCAGCCGACCACCACCCGACGGGGTGGCGGCCCGGGCTGCTGCGGCGCCACCCGGGCCCCGGGCGCCGGCTCGCCGACCAGCTCGGTGAGCACCTGCACCGCGCCCGCGACCTGCAGCAGCTGCTGACGCAGCACCGCCTCCTGCCGGGCCAGCCCGGCCAGCTGCTCCTCCCCCAGCCGGAGCTCCCGGCGCAGCTCGGCCAGCCGCCCGCGCAGCTGCTCGGCCAGCGCCCCGTCGGCCGGCAGCGGGTCGGCCGCCGGCACGTCGTCCGTCACCGCGTCATCCCTCACGGCGTCACCTGTCACCGCGTCACCTGTCACGACTTCACCCCTCACAGCGTCACTCCCATCTCGGCGGCCTCGGCGGCCCGGATGTGGCGGTCCATCGGCTGCCCGTGCTCCGCGGGGTGGCGGTATCGGTCGCGCTCCCCCGCCGGCTTGTCCTCCTCGACGACCAGGCGGTTGGCGTTGGCCCACGGGTCCTGCCGCACCCCGGTGACCTGCCAGCAGACCCGGACCCCGGGCGGCTCGGAGCGGATGGCGAAGCTGTTGTCCCGCAGCTCGCGGACCACCGCCAGCCGGGCGACCTGCCCGATCGGCGTCAACTGGTAGCAGTAGTCGCGGTTCAACGCCGCGAACCAGTCCGGCAGCTCGATCACGGCCTCCCCGTCCGGGCCGGTCTCGGCGGTGCCGCTGTAGAGGTTGAGCATCTCCGGGGACTCCACGAAGGAGTGCGCGAGGTACCGGTTGGCCGGGTCCAGCGGGTGGTCGATCTTGAAACCGCCCCCGCTGCGGAGCGCGGCCGGGCCGCCCCCGCGTGGCGCGCCGCGCTACGCCAAGGCGTGGGCCGCCTTCGGCCAGTTCGCGTGGAGCTGGTCCAGGTACGAGCGGGCGGTGGGCCCGACCGAGGTGCCGCGGGCGAAGGCGAGCATGTTTCCCGCGCCGGCGTTGTAGCCCAGGGCGAGCAGGTCGTTCTCGGTCAGCCCGGCTGCGCCGTGGTGGCCCGGGAGCTGGGCGGCGAGGTCGTGCAGGAACCAGGCGGCCGCCTCGAGTGCCAGGTCGGGGTCGTCCGGCAGTTCCTCCCACTGGCGGTTGGCGAAGTCCCGCCCGGCCTTGGTGTCGTCGAACGCGGCCCGGTGCATGTTGGCGATGCCGAACGCGGAGTCCGGCTTCAGCCGCTGCCAGGCCCGCTCCAGCGACGGGTCGTGCGGCTTGTAGCTCTCGTTGTAGAGGATCGCCATCAACAGCTGCGGATCGATCCCGGCCTCCCCCGCCCGCTTCTTCACCTGTGCGGCGAACCGGGCCGGGTCGTAGTCCGTGGTGGAGGGGGACGCGGAGGGAACGGGAGCGGAGGAGGGGGAGCCGGCGGGAGCTGCGGAAGGCGAGGCGGACGGCGCCGCCGACGCGCCCTCCCTGCCCCGCACCCCGTGCACCAGGATCCCCAGCGCCAGCACCGCGACGACCCCCACCACCGCCCGACCGACCCGCCGCATCCGCGTACCCCCTCCACCCATCGGACCTCGTGATCCTCCAGACTAGGCGCACCGACTCCTGTCTCCTCGAAGGGCCTCGCTCCGTGCCCGAACCCCAGCCCCCCGCCAGCACCCCGTACGCCTTCGACCGCACCTGGTCCCACGAGCACGAGCGGCTGACCGCCCTGGAGCAGGTGTACGACCCGGCCACCACCGAACGGCTGGCCGCGCTGGGCGTGGCGGCCGGCTGGGCCTGCCTGGAGCTGGGGTGCGGGGCCGGCAGCGTGGCACGCTGGCTGGCCGAACGGGTCGGCCCGACCGGGCAGGTACTGGCCACCGACCTGGACCCGCGGTTCGCCGCGGGCCGCGGCCCGGCGCAGCTGACGGTCCGCCGGCACGACCTGCTGGTCGACCCGCTGCCGGCCGGCGCCTTCGACCTGGTGCACGCCCGCGCGCTGCTGGAGCACCTGCCGGGGCGGGACGAGGCACTGCGCCGGATGCTGGCCGCGACCCGGCCGGGCGGTTGGGTGGTGGTGGAGGACTTCGACGTGGCGGGCCCGATGGGCGAGGCGGTGGCCCGCTACTGGCCCGAGGGCCACCAGCTGCCGGCCGAACGGCTGTACCGCGCGCTGGCCGCCGCGTTCGCCGCGGCGGGTGCCGACCCGGGCTACGGCCGCCGGCTGCCGGACGCCCTCACCGAGGCGGGGCTGACCGAGGTCGGCGCCCAGGTGCACGGGCCGCTGCTGACGGGCGGTTCGGCGTTCCTGCCGCTGACCCTGGATCAGCTGCGGGCCCCGCTGCTCGCCACCGGCCTGCTGACGGAGCAACAGCTGACCGAGCTGATCGAGGCGCTGACGCACCCCGAGGCCCGCTACCTGCCGAACCTGATGGTCACGGCGTGGGGCCGGCGCCCGTACTGACCGGATGCCCCGTCCCGCTGTGGGCCCCCGCCACCTGCCGGGCCCGCTCCCGGGTCAGGTCCAGCAGGTGCCGGACCAGCTCCGGTGCGGCCCCGGCACTGCCGGCCCGGAACGGACCGTCCTCGGTGTAGGCCGCCCGGACCAGGCGCAGGTGCCGGCCGCGGAACACCACCAGCTGCCGCAGCAGCGCGGCGGCCGCCTGTGCCGAGCGGAGCAGCGTGGTCGGGGCGCCGGTCCCGGCCGCCCGCAGCGCGCGCAGGACCGCGGAGACCACCGACTCGCGGCCCGTCCGCTCGCGGTAGAGCCGGGACCACTGCGGCAGCCCGTACTCCAGCAGGTCCAGCTGCAGGCCGCGGTGGACCGGGTCCGTCCGGTCGCCGGCCCAGAGCAGCTGGTCGACCAGGTGCAGCGGCAGGTGGGCGGCGGCGGGGCCGTAGTACGCGCGGGTGCCGACGCGCACCTCCTGCATGAAGGGGCGGAGCCGGGCGGTGAAGAACTCGGCCGGCGCGACCTGCTCGGCGACCGCGTCGACCGACTCGACGAGCGGGCGCAGCCGGGCGCCGGCCTCGGCCAGCGCGTCGGCGTACTCGGGGGCGGCCGGATCCTGCTCGGACAGCGCGGCCAGTGCCAGCGCGGTGCGTTCGGCGCTGGGGGCGCCGACCCGGACCGAGTGGATCAGCACGCTCTCCGCGGCCGCGCCGGTGTACATCCGCTGCCGGGCGCCGGTCGGGTTCCAGGCGCCGTAGTGCAGCACGGTGTCGCGCGGGACCATGCCGACGGACCCGCCCAGGCGCCGCAGCAGCGGCTCGGCGCCGGGCACCGCCCCCAGCGGCTCCACCCCGTGGCGGCGCAGCGAGCCCAGCGGCAGGCCGAGGTCGCGCACGGCGGCCAGCTGCTCGGCGGTCCCGGTCAGCGGCGCGCGCTCGGCGGCGGCCACCAGCTCGGCGAGCAGGGCCACCAGCGCCCGGCGGTCGGCCCGTTCGTTGTGCCGCGGCAGCAGGGCGAGCAACCGGTCGGCGCCCAGCGGATCGGCGTCGGCGACCTGGCGGCAGAAGGTGTCGCCCAGTCTCATGCGTTCCACCTCCCCTTCCCTGCCACTGTGGCACACCGCGCCGGGCCGACGGCCCGGCCGGCGCCTCAGTCCCCCGGCCGCACCATCCGCACGTTCGGCAGCCGCTCGCGCCACAGCTCGCGCTCCTCGGTCAGCTCGAAGCCGTACCGCTGGTAGAACCGGATCGCCCGCGCGTTGTACTCGGTGGCCCACAGGGCGATCGGCCGGCCCGCCGCCCAGTCCAGGAACTCGCCCATCAGCCGGTCCCCGACGCCCTGCCCCTGGGCCGCGCGCAGCAGGTACATCGGGCCTAGGCTGACCGGTTGGCCGCCCACGCCGACCACGCCGCACAGGAAGCCCAGGATCTCGCCGTCCGCCGCCGACCGGGCCACCCGCAGGAACCAGTCCTGCGGGTCGCGGCCGGCCGATTCCACCAGGCCGAGCCAGCGCCGGCGGCCGGCCGCTTCCAGCAGTTCGGCCCGGTTGGCCCGCAGCCAGGCCAGGTCGATCCCGGCGGCCGGCTCCGGGTAGGTCTCCAGCCAGGACCGGTAGTGCACCCGGGCCAGCTCGGGAACCTCGGCGGGCTCGGCGCCGGTCAGCAGGATGCTCATGCGGCACCGAGCCGGCACGGCAGGGTGAGGAAGCCGCCCAGGTAGCCGGTCGCATCGCCAGGGCCGTAGCACCGGGCCACCCCGACCAGCTCGGCACTTCCCGCCGCCCCGCCGACCGCCGCCCCGCCGACCGCCGTACCGCCCGCGCGCAGTTCCAGGCCGAGCAGCGGGCCGGCCAGCTCGGCGTCCCGGGTCGGCAACTGCAGCGGGACCTGGACCCGCAGCGCCCACCGCGCCGAGGCCGTGGCCGGGGCCACCGCCCGTGCGCCCACCGAGGGCAGCTCCACCTCGACCCGATCCCGGGTCAGCACCCGCAGCCGCAACGGCACCGCGCCCTGCGGGGTGTCCACGGTCCCGGCCCACTCCCCCGCCGGCAGCGTCAGCGGCTCGGCCGGCGCGTCGAAGCCGACCAGGTAGTCGGCCGGCCGGCTGCCGGGGACGAGGCCGGTCATCAGGCGGTCCAGGACCGCGTCCCGCACCGCCTTGTCGGTGCTGTTGCAGAGCACCGCGAGGGAGAGCCCGCGCTCGGGCACGGTGAGCATCATCGCCGCCGCGCCGCCCATGCCCCCGCCGTGCCCGAGGACGGTCGGCCCCGTTCCGGTCGAGACCTGCCACCCCAGGCCGTAGCCCATCGCGGCGTCGATCGGCAGCGGTCGACCGCGGCCGCGGCGGTCCCGGGGCGCAGCAGCGAACGGTAGCCCTCGGCGAAGCGGACCAGGTCGGTGGCGGTGGACCAGCCGGCCGTGGCGCCCGGGTGCCGGGTGCTGGTGCGCGGGTAGGGCCGGCCGTCGCGGGTGTAGCCCACCGCGGTCGGCGCGCTGCCCCGGTAGTCCGCGCCGAGGTGGGTGTCCGCCATCCCCAGCGGTTCGAAGACCTCGCGGCGCAGGTACTGGTCGAGCACCGTCCCGGTGGCCTGCTCCAGCAGCCGGCCCAGCAGGTAGTAGCCGAGGTTGGCGTACTCGAACCCGGTGCCGGGCGGGCGCAGCGGCAGCAGGTAGTCCGCCGGGTCGACCGGTGACTCGCCCGGGCCGTAGTGGAAGGCGTAGAAGGTGCTGAAGCCGCCGCGGTGCTGGAGCAGCTGACGCACCGTCGGAGCCGGGTCGCCGTACGGGCCGGGCACCGGCGCGTCCAGGTCCAGCAGGCCCCGGTCGGCGGCCAGGCAGACGGCGGTGGCGGTGAAGGTCTTGGTGACCGAGGCCAGCCGGTAGACCGTCTGCGGGGTGGCCGGGCGGCGCCCGGCGGTGTCGGCCCAGCCGTGCGCCTCCTGCCGGACGATCTCACCGCCCTCGGCCACCGCCACGGAGACTGATGCGCAGTCATGCTCCGCCAGCGCCTCGGCGCAGTACGCAGCCAGGTCCCCCGGCACGTTGCCCTCCCCGATGGTGATCGTCATCCGGGAACGGACTCTAGTGGGGGCTGCCGGACCGTTCGTGGGCGCCCCGGCGGAACTACTCTGGAAGGGCGAGGTGAGGGCCATGACCATCCCGTTCCCGTCCGATCCCGATGCCGCGCCGACCCGCCCGCTGCCACCGGAGCCGCTGCCGCCCGAGCCGGGCCCGGTCCCGCCGCGGCCGCCGGTGCCACCGCCTGACCCGGCCGATCCCGTGCCGGACGGCCCCGAGCCGCCCGTCCCACCGGCGCCTGCCTGACCCGGACCCCGGACCCCAGTCCCTGGTGACCGACGCCGACACCGACGCCGGGCCGCCCACGGGTGGCGTGGGCGGCCCGGTTACCATCGGTCGGTGTCCCGACTGGAGCCGGTCCTGCGTCCGCTGCGGTCGCTGCCCGCACCGGTCCGGTGGCTGGCCGCGCCCGTGGTGCTGCTGGCCTGCACCGGCGCGCTGCTGCTGACCGGCGGGGACTACCAGCCGCCGACCGCCGCGCCGCATCCCGATGCCAGGGCCGCGGCACTCTGCCGGCCGTTCATGGCGGCGCTGCCGGCCAGTCTGCTCGGCGCCGCGCGCACCGACGCAGCCCAGGATGTCGCCGTCTACGCGACCCACCCGCGCACCGTGGTGCGGTGCGGGGTGCCGCGGCCGAAGTCGCTGGACCGGCATCAGCAGGACCTCGGCCCGAACGTCAACGGCGTGCAGTGGTACGACGAGGACGACGGCCACGGCGGGCACCGGTTCACGCTGACCCAGCGGCCGAACGTCTATGTCGAGGTGGCTGCGCCGGCCGGGGCCACCCGCTATCCGGCGGACGCGCTGGGCGTGGTCTCCCCGGCGGTCGCGGCGACCCTCCCCGACCTCAGCGGGGACCTGAACGCCGACCCGGAACAGTAGCCCTGCCCGCCGGCCCCGCCCGCCTGAGCGCGACCGACTCGGCGCCGCGGCACCGTGGCCGGCCGCACCTGCCCGGGATCGGGCGCGGATGGCGGAAGCGGCACTGCGGGCCCGGGACTTGCACCGGGCCCGCAGTGGAGGGGCAACAGCAGCGACTGGCTGATGAACCGTCAGGAGCCCGGGTTCACCGCCGGGAAGAGCTGCGCGAAGGTGTCGAAGGCCGTGGCGATGTCCGCCTCCGCCCAGAACCGGTGGTAGTTGAAGACCGGTGCCGCCCCGCCGTTCAGGTAGCTCTGCACCTTGGACCACTGCGGGTCGCTGGTGTACCACGGGCGGATGGACAGGAAGGTGTTGCTGGACGAGCTGAGCTTGGTCCCGTCCGGGTAGCTGCCGGTCCAGCCCGGCGGGATGTACAGGCCCTGGTGGGTGGTCGGGTCGTAGGCCTGGGTGAACCGGCTGTAGTCGGTGCGGGTCTCCGGGGCGGAGTAGCCGAGCGAGTCGGCGTACTTGCCGTGGATGATGTCCAGGATGTTCTGGGCGAACTTCTGTGCGGTGCCGTCCCCGGCCTTGGCCGCGTAGTAGGACAGCGTCTTGGCGAGCGAGCCGGCCACGCCCAGGTCGGTGGAGCCGCCGGTCGCGGTCACGTGCAGGCCCGCGTTGGCGCCCGGGCTGCTCGCGTTCCAGGTGTCCGGGGCGCCGGTCCAGGTCAGCGTGTCGGGAGTGGTCAGGGTGCCGGTGGCCGGGTCGGCCTTGGAGACCGACATCGCCCACGGGATCCACTTGCCCAGCACCGACTTGGCCCGCGCGTCACCGGTCGCGTAGTAGTACTCCGCGACCCGCTCCATCGACCAGGTCTGGAAGCCGAACCACTGGTTGCTCGCCGGGTCGTGGTACTCCGGCTGCCAGTCGTAGTACAGACCGTAGAAGGTCGGGTCTCCGGTCGGCGGGGCCGCGTCGTCGCCGTAGTTGCCGCCCCAGCTGTTGGTGGCACCGCCCGAGATGCCGCCCTCGGTGGACTGCAGCCACTGGTAGAACTGCAGCTGCTTGTCCAGGCTGCCGGACCAGTCGGTGGTCGCGGTCGGCGACTTGGGCTGCAGCCCGGCGTCGGTGGACAGCGCCCAGGCGGCCATCGGGTTCTGGTAGCCCTGGTGCGCGGCCGAGCCGGAGATCCGCCAGGACCAGGCCCCGCCGGTGTCACCGCCCCAGGCGAAGTACCAGGTCAGCAGGCCGAGTTGTTCGTTGGCCTTGCTGGTGCCGGCCGGGCAGGCCTTGGAGCCCAGGCAGTTGCCGGCCTGCTTGAAGTACTTGTCGTAGAGCGCGTACCGCAGGAAGTCGCCGAGCTTGCTCGCCTTGGCCACGGTGCCGCTGATCGTGCTGCTCTTGTTCTGCGCCTTGGCGAAGGTCTCGGCCCAGTAGGCGACCTGGACCAGTCGGGCGTCGGCGTCCGGCGCGTCGGTGTACTTGTACTGCTTGGCGAAGGAGCCGCCGCCGTCGTTGAACAGGCTCAGGAAGCCGGAGCCGGACGCGCCGTACTTGAGCGTGTCGCAGTCCGGCTGCGGCACGGTCTCCCAGACCGACTCCTGCGGGCCGCGCTGGTAGGAGTTGACCAGGCTGGGCTTGGTGCTGCCGTCCTCGCACTTGCCGAAGCCGTACTTGTTGTCGGTGTCCATGATCCAGGCCGGCGCGTACATGTCCGGGCTGCCGTAGGTGCTGTTCAGCTCGCTCGCCAGCGGGTCCGAGCCGACCGGCACGGTGGAGTCCAACTTGATCGGGTACTGGTCGGGTTGGGCCTTCTCCGGGCCGTAGGTGGCGGGCTTGGACGGGTTGTAGGTGCTCTGCCCGGGCTGGTCCGCGTGCCCGGGGATCATGTAGGTCTCCAGGTTGGTCCAGGCGTTGTTGAAGCCGGTCCAGTCGCCGGTCACCCGCCCGTAGTCGGCCTCCAGCCAGAGCCAGTAGCTGTAGGTCTCCGAGGTGGTCTCGTGCCCGTAGTCCGGCGCCTCCACGATCAGCGTCTCGACCGAGTGGTACGGGATGCCGAGCGGGCTGAAGTACCCGTTCGCGGGGTTCTTCATCTTGCTGTAGAGGTCCAGGAAGTACTGGTCGTAGCCCGAACTCTTCGCTGCCTCGGTGACGGTGACCGCGGCCGCGCCGTAGCCGGTGGCCGCCGCCGTGAAGGTGGCGGTGCCGCCGGCCTGGGTGGCGTCGGTGCCGGCCGCGATGGTCACGGTCTGCGCGGTGTTCCAGTTGGCCGGGGTGAAGGTCAGGGCGGCCCCTGACTTCACCGACAGGTCCGTGTCGGTGCCCGAACGGGTCACCGCCACGGTCACGTTGGCGGTCGGCGCCTGGGACAGCGTGACCGCGAAGGTGCCGCTGGAGCCCTGCTGCACGGCCAGCGTGCTCGGGTTGACCAGCACGCTCGGACCGGCCACCTTGATCGCCACCGGCGTCGAGGTGGTGGTGGCGCCGAGGTTGTCGGTGGCGACGGCGGTCAGCGAGTAGTCGCCGGCCGGCACGGTGGCCCAGTTCAGCTTGTAGGGCGCGGTGGTGGCGGTGCCGATCAGGGTGTTGTTGCCGGCGCCGGTGCTGGCGTAGAAGTCCACCTTGGCGACCGAGCCGTCGGCGTCGGCGGCGGTGGCCGCCAGGCTCACGGTGGAGCCGGGAGTGAAGGTCTGGCCCGCCGTCGGAGCGGTGAGCGAGACGGTCGGCGCCTGGTTGGGGCCGGTGCAGCTGGTCCCGTTGATGGTGAAGGTGGTGGGGGCGGTGTTGGTGCCGCTGTAGTTGAAGTTGGCGCTGGTGGTGTAGCTGGTGCCGGGGTTGATGGTGGTGGCGTAGCTGGGGTTGGTGACGGTGACGTTCTTGCCGGTCTGGGTCCAGTTGCCGTTCCAGCCGTTGGTGAGGGTCTGGTTGCCGGCGTAGCTGTAGCCGAGGGTCCAGCCGTTGATCGCGGTGCTGCCGGTGTCGGTGATCGTCAGGTTGGCGGTGAACCCGCTGCCCCAGTCGTTGGCGGCATAGGCGACCGTGCAGGAGACGGAGCCGGCCGCCAGGGCGGGGGTGGTGAGCGCGGCACTGGTGCCGGCCAGGGCCAGCGCGCTGGCGGCTGCCAGCAGCGGGACGGGAGCGCGGGACCGCAGGGGCTTGCGTCGCATGCGCGACCTCCGGGTGAGTGGGGGTGGAGGGAGCGGGTGCCGGGCGGTCCACGTCCTGGAGCCGCCCGGACACCCCTGCTGGCCGCAGCGTGCCGCGCCCGGTGCACCCCGGAAACCCCGCCTCCTGGGCGCGGGCGCTGCGCGCTGCCCGGATCACCGCGCCGACCTGCCCCGACGCCCGACCGGGGTCAACTGGCAGCGCAGGAAACTTACATGACGACAGTGTGGGAGCGTGCCCACTTTTGACCAAAGACCCCTGCGCCGACTCTTGACGACTATTCCCAGGCCTGGCTTGATGTCTCTCGGCACCGGCACGACTGCCCTTGCCTGGGAGTGGAAGCGCTCCCACGACTTCCCGATCCACGCAAGGCACCATCCGGGCCACCCCCACCCCCACCCGAAGGGACCCGACCGTGCACCACCGCCTCCCCAGGCCGCTGCGGAGACTGCGCGCCGCGGCTGTCGCCACCGCCCTCGGCGCCGCCGCCCTCGTCCCCGTGGTCGCCGCCGCGCCGAGCGCGCAGGCCGCCACCACCCACGTCGCCAACCCGTACGTGGGCGCCACCCCGTTCCTCAACCCGGACTACGTCGCCGAGGTCAACGCCCAAGCCGCCCAGGACGGTTCGAACGGCAGCATCGAGGCCAAGGTGGCCGCCAACCAGACCGCGATCTGGCTCGACCGGATCGGCGCCATCGCCGGCGACGCCACCCACCGCGGACTGCAGGCCCAGCTCGACGCCGCCGAAGCGCAGGCCGCCACCAGCACCCTGCCGGTGCTCGTCGAGATCGTCGTCTACGACCTGCCCGGCCGCGACTGCGCCGCGCTCGCCTCGAACGGCGAGATCCCCGCCACGGCCGCCGGGTTGACCCAGTACGAGTCGCAGTACATCGACCCGATCGCGACCCTCCTCGGCAACAGCAAGTACAGCAACCTGCGGGTCTCGGCCATCATCGAGCCGGACTCGCTGCCCAACGCGGTGACCAACCAGAGCAAGCCCGCCTGCACGACCGCAACCCCGTACTACGAGACGGGCGTTGCCTACGCGCTCAACAAGCTGCACGCGATCCCGAACGTCTACAACTACCTGGACATCGGCCACTCCGGCTGGCTCGGCTGGTCGAGCAACATGGGCCCGGCCGCCCAGGAGCTCGCCAAGGTCGCCAAGTCGACCCCGGCGGGCGTGGCGAGCGTAGACGGCTTCGTCTCCAACACCGCCAACACCACCCCCACCGAAGAGCCGTTCCTGCCCAACACCACCATGCAGGTGGGCGGTCAGCCGCTGGACTCGGCCAACTTCTACCAGTGGAACCCGTACTTCGACGAGCACAGCTACGACGAGGCGATGCACGCCTCCCTGGTCAGCGCCGGTTTCCCGAGCAGCGTCGGCATGCTGATCGACACCTCGCGCAACGGCTGGGGCGGCTCGGCCCGGCCGACCGCGCTCAACTCCACCCCGACCACGGTCGGGGCCTACGTGGCCGCGAACAAGGTGGACCAGCGCCCGTTCCGCGGTGACTGGTGCAACGTCAACGGCGCCGGCATCGGCTACCGGCCGCAGGCCCAGCCGTACGGCGCGACCGACCCGGTGATCGCGTTCGTCTGGATCAAGCCCCCGGGCGAGTCCGACGGCGACTACCCGACGGCCGGCCACACCCACGGCGACCCGCACTGCGACCCGGCCGGCACCCAGACTGACGGCAACGGCGGCACCTACCCGACCGACGCGATCCCCGGCTACGACGTGCCGGCCGGCAACTGGTTCGCCGCCCAGTTCCAGCAGCTGGTGGCCAACGCCTACCCGGCGCTGGGCAGCACCACCGGCGGCGGCGACACCACCCCGCCGAGCACCCCGGCCGGCCTGACCGTCACCGGCACCACCGCCGGCAGCGTCTCGCTCTCCTGGAGCGCCGCCACCGACAACGTCGCCGTCACCGGCTACAACGTCTACCGCAACGGCACCAAGGTCGGCACCGCCACCACCACCAGCTACACCGACACCGGCCTGACCGCAGCCACCGCCTACCAGTACACCGTCAGCGCCTACGACGCCGCCGGCAACACCTCCACCGCCTCGGCGGCCGTCACCGGCACCACCTCCGGCGGCGGGGGCGGCAGCGCGGGCTGCAAGGCGACGTACGCGATCGCCAACGACTGGGGCAGCGGCTTCACCGCCAACGTGACGGTCACCAACACCGGCAGCACGGCCACCAACTCCTGGAAGGTCACCTGGAGCTGGGGCGGTAGCCAGCAGGTCACCAACAGCTGGAACGCCACCGTCACCCAGTCCGGGGCTTCGGTGAGCGCCGCCAGCATGGCGTACAACGGGGCGCTGGCCGCCGGAGCGAACACCAGCTTCGGCTTCCAGGGCAGCTACTCCGGCAGCAACCCCGCGCCCACGCTGAGCTGCACCGCCAGCTGACCCTCGTGCAGTAATCAGTATCCCTCCCCGCAGTCCGGGGCCGGCCGGCCACCACCCACCGGCCGGCCCCTTTTCTCCTCGCCCCCAGGGAGCCCCCATGACCACCCGCACCGTACTGGCGGCCGCGGCCGTCGGCGCCTGCGCGCTCGGCGCGGCCCTGCTGCTACCCCCCGGCAGCTCCGCCTCGGCCGCGAACCCGCTTTCCTGCAACGTCAGTTATGCCGCCAACGACTGGGGCAGCGGGTTCACCGCCAACCTGACGATCACCGACACCGGCAGCACCGCGATCAACGGCTGGACCCTCGGCTACAGCTACGCCGGCAACCAGACCCTCACCAACGGCTGGAACGGCAACTGGACCCAGACCGGCAAGAACGTCACCGTCACCAACCCCAGCTACGCCACCACCATCAACCCCGGCACCAGCTACACCACCAGCGCCAACTTCAACTACAGCGGCACCAACACCGCCCCCACCACCTTCACCATCAACGGGACGCCGTGCGGTCCGCAGTCCTCGCCGTCCCCCAGCCCGTCCCCCAGCCCGTCCTCGAGCCCGACGCCCACTCCGACGCCGAGCCCGACCCCCACCCCCACCCCGACACCCACCCCGACCGGCACCCCCTCCCCCGGCGGTCCGGCGCCCGCGCTGCACGTCGCGGGCAACCAGCTGGTGGACCCGGCCGGCCACACCGTCACCCTGCACGGCGCCAACCGCTCCGGCGCCGAGTTCGCCTGCGTCCAGGGCACCGGCATCTTCGACGGCCCGGTGGACCAGGCCTCGGTCGACGCGATGAAGAGCTGGCACCTCAAGGCGGTCCGGATCCCGCTCAACGAGGACTGCTGGCTGGGCCTGTCGAACGTGCCGGCCGCCTACGCGGGCTCCACCTACATCAACGCGATCAAGTCCTACGTCGCGCTGCTGCACCAGAACGGCCTCAACACCATCCTCGACCTGCACTGGACCGACGGCGTCTACACCGGCAACTCCTCCGGCTGCGCGAGCGCCACCGCGACCTGCCAGAAGCCGATGCCGGACGCCGCCAACGCGATCCCGTTCTGGTCCTCGGTGGCCACCGCCTTCAAGGGCGACAACGCCACCCTGTTCGACCTGTTCAACGAGCCCTACGCCTCCCGGGCCACCGGCTCCGACGCCTCCGGCTGGGCCTGCTGGCGCGACGGCGGCAACTGCCCGGGCATCTCCTACCAGGTGGCCGGCATGCAGGCCATGGTCAACGCGGTGCGCGGGGCCGGCGCGACCAACGTGCTGCTGCTCGGCGGCGAGGAGTACTCCAACGAGCTGACCTCCTGGCTGGCCTACCAGCCCACCGATCCGCTGCACGACCTGGCCGCCTCCTGGCACTCGTACAACTTCAACACCTGCTCCTCGTCGAGCTGCTGGGACAGCCAGCTCGCCCCGGTCGCGGCCGCCGTGCCCGTGGTGACCGGCGAGCTGGGCGAGAACGACTGCGCCCACGGGTACCTGGACTCGCTGCTGCCCTGGCTGGACCAGCACGGGATCTCCTACCTCGGCTGGACCTGGAACACCTGGAACTGCTCCACCGGCCCCGCCCTGATCTCCGCCTACGACGGCACCCCCACCGCCTTCGGCGCGGGCTACAAGGCCCACCTGGCCGCCCTCGGCTGATCCGCCACCCACCGCTGCACCGAAAAGAATGACGGCCCGTCAACTCCTACGACGGAGTTGGCGGGCCGTCATGCCGCCGAGCGGCCCGAGCGTTCAACCCGACCGGGCGACCGCCTGCGAGCGGTAGCGGACGGTGCGGCCCTCCCAGTCGATATAGCCGGCCACCACGGCCATCAGGCCCTCGACGTAGCGCTGGGCGTCCCGGACCTGGTCCGCCGTGAGCTGCAAGGCGCGGTAGGTCCGGGGGAGCTCCTCACGCAGCTCGGCGAGCCGGTCGGCCTGCTCCTGCACCTCGGCGATAGCCACGGCGCTGGCCTCGCTCAGCGTGCAGCCGCGCTCGCGCTGAACCACCAGCACCAGGTTGGCCACGTCCCCGCGGCGCACCTCCTGCGGGTAGGAGTGCACGTCGTTGCTGAGCGGTGCGATGTCGGCGGCCAGTTGGCGCACCTCGCGCAGCGCCGGGCTGTGGAAGGCGGTCGGGCAGACCTCGAACCGGCCCACCCGCTCGACCATGTCGAGCACCGTCTCCATGGCCGAGGTGCCCCGGCGCAGGAACAGGAAGGTCGTCCGGCCCGGGGCCTCGGCCGTCAGCCGGCTGGCCGCCTCGGCCGGGTGGCTGGCGAAGTAGGCCTCCCAGTTGTAGGCGGCCCGGGCCACCCAGCGCGGTGACATGACCTGCCGGATCCGCCACCAGATGGACTCGAACCCCTGCACGCAGGGCGAGTCGGCCGGCGCGGCGCTGCCGTGCAGCACCCCGATCAGCTGGTCGCAGAGCTCGGTGCTGCCGGCCGGCCGGCGGCCGCGCACTCCGTCGAACTCGTCGTCGAAGACGAAGTAGAAGCCCATCAGGTCGGTGGCAAGGGCCAGGTCCTCGGCATCACCGTCCGGGTAGGTGAGCGCCGCCAGGTCCGGTATCTCCCAGCGGGCGTAGGAGTCGGGAGTCATCCGGCTGCCCAGCATCCGGAACTCTTCCATCCAGCGTCGGTGATGGGCCTCGGCAGTTGCTCGGTGGGGATTGCGGCGGTAGGGGTAGTGCACGTCGAGGGTCATCGCATCGAACATCGGACTCCTGAAGGGTGGCGCATTAGGCGCACGTCGGCACCTGCGACCGCCCCGTCCCGGTCGGCGCCGCGTTCGCGACGACGGACGGAGCGGGTCTCCCCCGCAGCGCCCTCGGATAGAACTGATGTCGCATGGCGTTCCCCGTGCACCGCTACTTGAATCATCATCAGATGACGGACCTGCACAAACCCGGTACCGAGCGGCCGCGACGGAGATAACCTCGAACCGGAACACAAGGCGTAGCGGCAGAGGGGACCGAGGGTGACCGAGAACCGGAGCGAGGAGGCGGGGTATCGGGCGGGCCCGACCGAATCGGCGAAGGGCCGCCTCTACGAGCGCGAGGCCGCGATCCAGACCGCGCAGCAGGCGATCGACCTGTTGCGGGTGCGGTACGCGGCCGGCGGCGTCCAGCTCGGCTCGCTGCTCCTGTACAGCGGCAAGGCCGGCATGGGCAAGACCAGCATGTTGCAGCAGATCCGGGCACTGGCGGGCAGCCAAGGCCTCACCGTGCTGAGCGGGCGGGCCGCCGAGCAGCGCACCAACGAGCCGTTCTACCTGCTGCGCCAACTCCTGCTCGGCGAGTTGCTCGCACTGCCCGGTGACAAGCTCTCCGAGGTGCTCGGCCCGTGGCGCGCGGTGGCCGGCCCCGCCCTCGGCCTGGTGCCGCCCACCGGCGAGGACCTCGACCCGCAGAGCGTGCAACAGGGCCTGGACGTGGTGATGACCCAACTGGCCCGGTTCCAGGCGCCCTTGGTGATGCTGGTCGACGACCTGCAGTGGGCGGACCCGGAGTCGATGGTCTGGCTGGAGTCGCTGGCGGTGCGCTGCCCCGAACTGCCGCTGCTGCTCGCCATCGCCTGGCGACCGGGCGAACTCCCGGAGGGGTTCCGCGGGTTCCGGTCACTGGTGGCCAACAAGTCTCACCAGCACCTGGAGTTCCAGGGCCTCACGCCGCAGACCGTCGGCAAGCTGGTCCGGGCCGAGTTCCAGGACGCCGAGGACTCCTTCACCCGCCAGGTCTGGGCCGTCACCGACGGGAACCCGTTCCTGGTCAGCGGCCTGCTGCGGAAGGTCCGGGAGAGCGGCATCACCCCGGTCCACGAGAACGTGCCGCTGCTGCACGACCTGGCGGCCGACGCCCAGGGCATGGACAGCGCCTACTGGATGGGCAAACTGACCCTCACCACCCTCAAGTTCGCCCAGGCCGCAGCGATGCTCGGGACCGAGATCCTGCCCCGGGTGGCCGCCCGGATCGCCGTGATCAGCCCGGCTGCCGCCACCGACGCGATCGCTGAACTCCGCCGCCACCAGGTGCTGGTCGGCCCGGCGGACGGTCCGCTGGAGTTCGTCCACCCACTGCTGGCCACCTCGCTCTACAAGTCCATCCGACCCGCCACCTGCACCGCGATGCACGGCAAGGCCGCGGTCGAGCTGGAGATCGCCGGGCGGCCGCTGGTCGAGTCCTCCCGCCACCTGCTGGAGACCCATCCGGACAACGACCTCGAAGTGGTGGCCAAGCTGCGCCGGGCGGCCCGCGAGCACCTGGCGGTCGGTGCACCGGCCGCCGCGGTGCGCTGTCTGGAGCGCGCACTGGAGGAGCCGCCGGAGGACGAGTTCCGCGCCCAGGTGATCTACGAACTGGCCTGCGCCACGCTGCTCACCGACCCGGTCGCCACCGCGAACCAGATGCAGCTGGCACTGGACACCGTCCCCGGCCTGCCGGCCGACCTGCGGGTGGACGCCGCGTTCCGGCTCTCCGAGGTGCTGGCGCACAGCGGCCAGGTCAGCGAGGCGACCGAACTGACCCAGTTCGAGGCGGAGCAGACCGAACCGGGCCCGGGCCGGACCAGGCTGCAGGTCGCGCACTTCATCTGGGCGGCCTTCCAGCGCGACGAGGCCGACGGCCGCGGCCGCTCGGCCCGACTGGCCGAGCTGACCGCCGGGTTGACCGGGGACGACGTCAACGCCCGGGCCGCGCGGGCAGTCCAGGCCTGGGACCTGACCCTGCAGGGCGCCAACGTCACCCAGGTGCAGGCGCTGCTCGACTCGGTGCTGGACCAGGGCCGGCTGCCCGTCGAGCTCGGCTGGACCACCAACGCGTGGGGCCTGGAACTGCCCGGCATCATCGCGCTGGCCCACATCTACACCGACCGGCTGGACCGCGCCGAGCAGTTGATCGACGAGGCGATCTGGGCGTTCGGCGTGGCCGGTTGGGAGGGCGGCCACCTGGGCATCGCGATCTTCCTGATGGGCCTGGCGAAGTTCCGCCGCGGCGCGCTGGCCGAGGCCGAGGTGGAGCTGCGCAACGCCCTGCGGATCGCCCGCCGGCTGGGCAGCGGCCTGCCGCTGCAGTGGGACGCGGTCGGCGTGCTGGCCGACACCCTGCTCGCCCGCGGCCGCACCGAGGAGGCCTGGAAGCTGGCGGCCGACTACTCCTTCGCCCCGCCCTACCACCCCAGCGCCATGGTGCTGCCGGACGCGGCCACCCTCTACGGCAAGCTGCTGCTCGCCCAGCAGGACCGGGCAGCGGCCGCCGAGGTGCTGCAGGGGGTGGGCAGCCAGCTCTCCGCGCGCGGCTGGCACAACCCCATCTGGGCGCCCTGGGCCGGCCACCTCGCCCAGGCGCTGCGCCCGAGGAGGCGGTGCGGATCGCCGAGCGGAACGTGCAGCGGGCCCGGACGTACGGGGTCGGGTCGGCGATCGGCAGCGCGCTGCGGATGAACGCCGCCGTGGTCGGCGGCCAGCAGGCGGTGGAGCTGCTCTCCGAGGCCGTCACGGTGCTGGGCACCACCCCCGCCGCCTACGAGCACGCCCGCGCGCTGGTCGACTACGGGGCCGCGCTGCGCCGGGTCGGGCGCCTGATGGAGGCCACCGAGCAGCTGCACCAGGGCATGGAGGCGGCCGTGGTGTGCAACGCAGACGGGCTGGTGAGCCAGGCCCGGCACGAGCTGAACGCCTCCGGCCTGCGCCCCGGCCGCCCGCTCGGCACCGAGCGCAACGCGCTGAGCCGGGCCGAGTACCGGGTAGCCGAGCTGACGGTCAAAGGACTGACGCCCAGTCAGATCGCGGAACGGCTGGAGGTCCCGGTCAGTCTGATCCAGCGTCGGCTCGCCGCGGTGCACCGTAAGACGGGCACCGACGTGGAGGGCCTGGCCGCCGCGCTCGACCTGCCGGTGGATCGTCCCACCGACGCCCCTGAGGAGGCCTGAGGCACCGCCTGCCCCTCGCGCTCAGGACGGCGCGGCCCGGCACCCCCCGCAGGCCCGCAGTGGACCCCAGGGGTCCTCCAGCCGGTCCAGGCCCGGGGGGTGCGGCAGGTCGGCGGCCAGCCGGCGCAGTTCGGCCAGCGCCGAGCGGGCCGTCGCCCGCGGGGTGCGCGGGTCGCGGTACACCTCGTACAGGGCGTGGCTCGGACCGTGCATCAGCTCCCACTCCTGCTCGGTGTGGAACTGCACCTCGAAGACCGCCCGCCGGTGCGGCTCCTCGCCCACCAGGTGCAGGCCCTTGTAGCGGGAGCCGGGCAGGTAGTAGTGCCGGGCGGCGAGGAAGGCGATGCCTTGGGCGCCGGCCCGCGAGATGAACTCCGCGGCAGCCGGCACGAGGGCCTGCGCCGCGGTGACCCGCAGGGTGTAGCGGAGCACGTCGGTGACCCGCAGCGCGGCCGCCGCCGGGGTGCAGGCGTGCTTCACGCCGAGCCGGCGCACCTTCTCGCAGGTGCCGGGCACGCTCTTGACCCGCTGGTCGAGCCCGGCGGGCTCAGCGTCGGCCGGACAGCAGGCGAGCAGGGCCGCGGTCACCGCGGGCTCGCCGTCCAGCAGCGGACCCAGCCGCCCGGCGGCGTGCCAGCAGGCGGGCGCGCCGTAGCCGGCCACCAGCGCGGCCGGCTCGAACGGGGCCCATCGCGGTCGGGGCAGCCCGGCGGAGCGGGTCGGCCGCAGCGCCTTCAGGGCGGCCACCGCCTCCGGCTCCCCCACGCAGCTGTACGTCCCGTCAGGCCCGGCACGGCACACGCGAATCCCTCCCCGGTGCCGCCCCCTGTCGCGCCCGGTGCGCACACGGCCTCTTCGCCCGGCTTACCAGGGCTGTGGCGGTCCAGGCAACGGGCCCGGGCCGCCGGCGCCCGACTCCCCGTCAAGCCGACTCGCGCACCACCAACTCGGTGGCCAGCACCACCTGCCGCCTGGCCCGACCCGGGTCGGCGATCTCCTCCAGCAGCAGGCGGGCCATGGTGCGGCCCATCTCCTCGATCGGCTGGCGCACGCTGGTCATCGCCGGGTCGGTGTGCCGGGCCACGATCGAGTCGTCGAAGCCGATCAGCGCCACGTCGTCCGGCACCCGCCGCCCGGCCGCCCGCAGTTCCTGCAGCGCACCGGCGGCCAGCACGTCGGAGGCACAGAACACCGCATCCAACTCGGGCACCCGGGCCAGCAGTTCACGCATCGCCGCGCGCCCGCCCTGCTCGGTGAAGTCGGCCAGCCCGACCAGCTCCTCGCGGTACTGCCGCCCCGCCTCCTCCAGCGCGGCCCGGTACCCGCCCAGCCGCGCCTGCGCGACCTCCATGTCCAGCGGGCCGGTGATGGTGGCGATCCGGTGGCAGCCCCGGCGCAGCAAGTGTCGCACCGCCATCCGGGCACCGCCCGCGTTGTCGGCGGCCACGTAGCTCAGCGGCTCCTGGTCGCCGCGCCGGCCGGCCAGCACCGAGGGGATCCGCAGGTCCTCCAGCACGGTAGGCAGCGGGTCGTCCCGGTGTACGGCGACCAGCAGCACGCCGTCCACCCGCTGGGCCCGCAGGTAGGCCGACAAGCGGTCCCGCTCGCGCTGGTTGCGTACCAGGACCAGCAGCAACTGCATGTCGCCGTCGGCGAGTTCGGCGGAGACACCGCTGATGATGTCGGAGAAGTAGGGCTCCGAGAACAGCCGGGTCTCGGCCTCGGGGACCACCAGGGCGATCGCGTCGGTGCGCGAGGTGACCAGGGTGCGGGCGGCCCGGTTGGGAACGTAGCCGAGCTCGGCCACCGCCTGCTCCACGGCGGCCTTGGCCTTCTCGCTGACCCGCGGCGAGCCGTTGATCACCCGCGAGACGGTGCCGCGACCGACCCCGGCCAGCGCGGCGACCTCCTCCAAGGTCGGCCGACCGGGGCCGCGGCGCTCCTCCGGGCCGGTCAGGGCCCCTGGCGGGCGGTGTGCGGTGGAGCTCATGGTCACCTCGGTGAGCGGTCGGGTGGGCGGGGACGAGCGGGCACAGGGAGCGCCGTGGGGACGCGGTCATTCTGACAGGTGCCGGACCGGGCAGGACACGCTGCGGTTACACCCTCGACTTCCCCCCTTGACACCGGGGGCCGGGAGGCAGGAACCTTCCGGCAGGCCGCAAATGGGAGCGCTCCCACTGTTACACCCGCTGAGCGTACCCGACCACCCCCTCCAGGAGCCCACCTTGAACCTGTCCGAGACCACTCGCCCGCGCAGATCCGCCCTGCTCTGCGCGGCCGTGCTCGCCAGCACGGCGCTGCTGGCCACCGCCTGTTCCAGCAGCGGGTCCAGCTCCAGCGGCGACGCCGGCTCCTCGGCCGGCAGCGCCAAGATCACCCTGACCGTCGGCGACTTCGGCACCTTCGGCTACAAGGAGGCCGGCCTGTTCGACGCCTACATGGCCGCGCACCCGAACATCACGATCAAGGAGGACACCACCACCGGCGAGGCGGACTACTGGACCGCGCTGCAGACCCACCTGTCCGGCGGCGGCCTCGACGACGTGCAGGCGCTGGAGGTCGGCCGCATCGCGCTGGCCACCTCGGACGCGCTGAGCAACAGCTTCGAGGACCTGTCCAAGGTCAAGGGCGTCAACAAGGGCGACTACCTGCCGTGGAAGTGGCAGCAGGCCACCACCCAGGACGGCCGCACCATCGGCCTGGGCACCGACGTCGGCCCGATGGCCATCTGCTACCGCCAGGACCTGTTCCAGCAGGCCGGCCTGCCCGCCGACCCGGCCGCGGTGACGGCGCTCTGGGCCGGCGACTGGGCCAAGTTCGTCCAGGTCGGCAAGGAGTACCAGGCCAAGGCGCCCAAGGGCACCTTCTTCATGGACTCGGCCACCGGCATGTTCAACGGCGTGGTCTCCTCCTCGACCAGCCAGTACTACAAGGGCGGCAAGCTGGACTACAAGAACTCCCCCAGCGTGAAGACCGCCTGGGACCTGGCGATGCAGGCCGACGCGGCCGGCGAGTCCGCCGGGCTCAAGGAGTTCGACACGCCGTGGCAGACCGCCTTCGCCAACTCCAGCTTCGCCACCACGGTCTGCCCGTCCTGGCAGCAGGCCAACATCCAGAAGTTCTCCGGTGACGCCAACAGCGGCAAGTGGAACATCGCCCAGGCGCCGGCGGCCGGCAACTGGGGCGGCTCGTTCCTGGCGGTGCCCAGCGCCGGCAAGCACAAGGCCGAGGCCGAGGCGCTGGTGGCCTGGCTGACCGCGCCCGAGCAGCAGGCCAAGGTGTTCCAGAAGGTCGGCAACATCCCGTCCAACCAGGGCGCCTACTCGCTGACCGCGGTCACCGACTTCAAGAACCCGTACATCGGCCCGAACGCGCCCACCGGCCAGATCTTCTCGACCGCCGCCAAGGCGATCCAGCCGGCCGAGACCGGCCCGCACGCCGGTGACCTGCAGAGCGACTTCAGCAACGGGATCCTGCTGGTCGAGCAGAACCACAAGAGCGCGACCGACGCCTGGAACACCACCGTCCAGCAGATCGACAGCAGCGTCCAGTAAGCCGCTCGGGGCCGGCGCCAACCGCGCCGGCCCCGGCCCACACCCCCTTCAAGGAGCCACCCCGTGGCCACCTCCACCACCGCCACCGGCCGGGCTGCCGGGCCGCGGCCGGCAGGCACCGCCGACCCCGGGCCCACCCCCCGGCGCCAGCGGCTGCGCACCCTGCTCTACCGCCTGGACAGCAAGGGCTCGCCCTACCTCCTGGTCGCACCGTTCTTCCTGGTCTTCGCCGCCTTCGGGCTCTACCCGCTGCTCTACACCGGCTGGCTCTCGCTGCACAAGGTGAGCCTCTACAACGTCAACAACTCGCAGTGGGTGGGCCTGCAGAACTACTCCGACCTGTTCAGCGGCTCGCTCAGCCGGTTCTTCTGGAACGCGCTGGGCAACACCCTGACCCTGGGCCTGCTCTCCACCGTTCCGCAGCTGGTGATGGCGCTGGGCCTGGCCCACCTGCTCAACTACAAGCTGCGCGGCCGGACCTTCCTGCGCACCGCGCTGCTGGCGCCGTACGCCACCTCGGTGGCCGCGGCCACCCTGGTCTTCGCGCTGATCTTCAGCCCGGAGGGCGGCATGGCCAACTGGGTGCTGCACCTGTTCGGCATCGGCCCGCTCAACTGGGAGGCCGGCCACTGGAGCTCGCAGTTCGCCATCGCACTGATCGTCACCTGGCGGTGGACCGGCTACAACGCGCTGATCTACCTGGCGGCGATGCAGGCGGTCCCGGGCGACCTGTACGAGGCGGCGGCCATCGACGGGGCCAACCGCCTGCGCCAGTTCTGGCACGTCACGGTGCCGGCGCTGCGCCCGACCATCCTGTTCACCGCCGTGGTCTCCACCATCGGTGCCACCCAGCTGTTCGGCGAGCCCTTCCTGTTCGGCGGCCAGAGCGGCCACCAGGGCGGCGCCGACAACCAGTACGAGACCCTCGGCGTGCTGATGTACGACCAGGGCTTCCGCCACAGCATGCTCGGCCGGGCCAGCGCGATCGCCTGGAGCATGTTCGCGCTGCTCCTGCTGCTCGGCCTGGTCAACACCCTGATCGCCCGGAGGCTGCGCCGTGACTGACCGTCAGAGGACCCGCCGGGCCGGTCGCACCCACCACGCGGGCCCGGTCACCTACCTGGTCCTCGGCCTGGTGGCGGTGGCCTCGCTCTTCCCGCTCTACTGGACCCTGGTGGCGGCCTCCAGCGACGCCCACCGGGTGGTCCAGTCCCCGCCGCCGCTGCTGCCGGGCAGCAACCTGTTCAAGAACCTGGCCTACGTCTGGCACAACGCCGGCGGGCGCGGCATGGGCGTGGCCCTGCTCAACTCGACCCTGGTGGCCGGCTCGGTCACCATCGGCACGGTCGCCTTCTCGCTGCTGGCCGGCTTCGCCTTCGCCAAGCTGCGGTTCGCCGGGCGCGGGGTGCTGATGGGCCTGGTGGTGGCCACCCTGGCGGTGCCCGCGCAGCTGAGCGTGGTGCCGCTGTTCATCCTGATGAAGCGGCTCGGGCTGGCCAACCACCTGACCGCGCTGATCCTGCCCACCCTGGTGACCGCCTTCGGCGTCTTCTTCATGCGCCAGTTCCTGGTCCAGGCACTGCCGACCGAACTGCTGGAGGCGGCCCGTACCGACGGGGCCAACTCGCTGCGGATCGTCTGGCATGTCGTGGTGCCGATCGCTCGCCCCGCGATGGCGGTTCTGGGCATGCTGACCTTCGTGCAGTCCTGGAACGACTTCCTGTGGCCGATCATCGCGATGAACGGCGCCACCAACCCGACCGTGCAGGTCGCGCTGGCGGGCCTGGGCACCGGCTGGTCCACCGACTGGTCGGTGATCATGGCCGGGGCGCTGATCGGCACCCTGCCGCTGCTGCTGGTCTTCCTCCTCTTCGGCCGGCACATCGTCGGCGGCATCACCCAGGGCGCCGTCAAGGGCTGACCCCTCCTCCTCCACCCCCTCTTCGCCATGGGAGCGCTCCATCCATGACTCTGGTATCCCCTGCCACCGATCTCCTCACCTTTCCGCCCGGCTTCCTCTGGGGCACGGCCACCGCCGCGTACCAGATCGAGGGCGCGGTGCGGGAGGACGGCCGGACCCCCTCGATCTGGGACACCTTCAGCCACACACCTGGCAAGGTGCACGCCGGCGACACCGGTGACCTGGCCTGCGACCACTACCACCGGTACCCCGAGGACATCGCGCTGATGGCCGAACTCGGCGTGCAGGCCTACCGGTTCTCGCTCTCCTGGTCCCGGGTGCAGCCCACCGGGCGGGGCCCGGCCGTCGAGCGCGGCCTGGACTTCTACCGCCGGCTCACCGACCAACTGCTGGCCGCCGGCATCCAGCCGGTCGCCACCCTCTACCACTGGGACCTGCCGCAGGACCTTGAGGACCTGGGCGGCTGGCCGGCCCGGAAGACCGCCGAGCGGTTCGGCGAGTACGCGGCGCTGGCGGCCGAAGCCCTCGGCGACCGGATCGCGGTGTGGACCACGCTCAACGAGCCGTGGTGCTCCGCCTTCCTCGGCTACGGCTCGGGCGTGCACGCCCCCGGCCGCACCGACCCGCGCGACGCGCTGCGCGCCGCCCACCACCTCAACCTGGGCCACGGCCGCGCGGTGGCCGCCCTGCGCGCCGCCCTGCCGGGCTCCGCCCGGATCGCGGTCAGCCTGAACCTGCACCAGGTCCGCCCGCTCACCCGCTCCCCCGCCGACCTGGACGCGGCCCGCCGGATCGACGCGGTCGGCAACCGGATCTTCACCGGCCCGATGTTGCACGGCGGTTACCCCGAGGACCTGCGCGCCGACACCGCCCACCTGGTGGACTGGGACGAACTGGTCCACTCCGGCGACGAGGCAGCGATCGGCGCACCGATCGACCTGCTGGGCATCAACTACTACACGCCCACCCTGGTCTCGGCGGCCGCGCCCGGCACCACGCCGGGCGAGGCGGCCCGGCACGACGCGCACGGCAACAGCGCGTCCTCGCCCTGGCCGGGTTCGGAGGCGGTGCAGTTCCACCTGCCGCCGGGCGACACCACCGCGATGGGCTGGGCGATCGACCCCTCGGGCCTGTACGACCTGATCACCGAGACCAGCCGGGCCAACCCGGGCCTGCCGCTGCTGATCACCGAGAACGGCGCGGCCTTCGAGGACGAGCTGACCGCCGAGGGCGAGGTCCACGACCAGGACCGGATCGCCTACCTGCAGAGCCACCTGGCCGCCGTGCACCGCGCGATCGCCGACGGGGCGGACGTGCGCGGCTACTTCCTCTGGTCGCTGCTGGACAACTTCGAGTGGTCCTACGGCTACGCCAAGCGGTTCGGCGCGGTGTACGTGGACTACAAGTCGCAGCAGCGCACCCCCAAGGCCAGCGCGCACTGGTACGGGCGCGCGGCCAGGCTGGGCGCGATCCCCGTGAGCTGATCCGCGGGTGGGCACGGCTCGCACCGTGCCCACCCGTCAGTCGAGATCAGCCAGCGTGTCGGTCAACCAGCCGATCCAGAACCGCTCCAGCTCCAGGCCCGCACTGAGCACCCGGTGCTGCAGGCGGTTCTCGGTGCCGGCCCGCTCGGGCGGGAAGTCGCGCTGCTCGATCTCCTGGTACTGCGCCAGCTGACGCCGGTGCAGCTCCAGGTGGCGGGCCAGCTCCTCGCGCAGGCCGTGGCTGCCGACCACCGCGGCGGCCCGCAGCCGCAGCACCAGGGCGTCCCGCATCGGCTTGGGGTCCTGCGGCTCGGCCACCCAGCCGGTCAGCTCCGCCCGGCCGGCCGGGAGCACCTCGTACTCCTTGCGCCGCCCCCGGCTCGGCGGTTGCGGCAGGGCCCGGATCCGGCCGGCCGTCTCCAGTCGGCCGAGCTCCCGGTAGATCTGCTGGTGGGTGGCCGGCCAGAAGAAGCCGATCGACCTGTCGAACCGCCGGGTCAGCTCCAACCCCGAGGAGGGCTTCTCCAACAGGGCGGTGAGGATGGCGTGCGGCAGCGACATCGGAGCAGTTTAGAGGCTGGCCGCGAGCCGGGTGCCCTGGTCGATGGCGCGCTTGGCGTCCAGTTCGGCCGCCACGTCCGCGCCGCCGATCAGGTGCGGCTCGATGCCGTGGGCCCGCAGCGCCTCCACCAGGTCGCGGCGCGGCTCCTGGCCGGCGCAGAGCACCACGGTGTCCACCGCGAGCAGCTGCGGCTCGCCGTCCACGGTGACGTGCAGGCCGGCGTCGTCGATCCGCTGGTAGCCGACCCCGGCCACCATGGCCACGCCGCGGTGCTTGAGCTCGGTGCGGTGGATCCAGCCGGTGGTCTTGCCCAGGCCCGCGCCGACCTTGCTGGTCTTGCGCTGCAGCAGGTGCACCGAGCGCGGCGCGGCGGCCCGCACCGGCGGCACCAGGCCGCCGGGGGTGGTGTGCTCGGTGTCCACGCCCCACTGCTCGAAGAAGACGGCCGGGTCCTGGCTGGCGCCCTTGCCCGGGTCGGTGAGGTACTCGGCCACGTCGAAGCCGATCCCGCCGGCACCGATGATCGCCACCCGCTCGCCGACCGGCGCCTTGTCGCGCAGCACGTCCAGGTAGGTCAGCACGCTCGGGTGGTCGCTGCCGGGGATGTCGGCGGCGCGCGGGGTGACGCCGGTGGCCAGCACCACCTCGTCGAAGGCCTCGGCGGCCAGCTGATCGGCCGTCACCAGGGCGCCGAGCCGCAGCTCGACCCGGTGCTCGGCCAGCTGGTGGCGGTAGTAGCGCAGGGTCTCGTTGAACTCCTCCTTGCCGGGGACCTGGCGGGCGATGTTGAGCTGTCCGCCGATCTCCTCGGCCGCGTCGAACAGCGTCACCGCGTGGCCGCGCTCGGCGGCCGAGACGGCGAGGGCGAGCCCGGCCGGGCCGGCCCCCACCACGCCGATCCGCTTGCGCAGCCGGGTCGGCGCGAGCACCAGCTCGGTCTCGTGGCAGGCCCGCGGGTTGACCAGGCAGGAGGTGATCTTGAGGCTGAAGGTGTGGTCCAGGCAGGCCTGGTTGCAGCCGATGCAGGTGTTGACCGCCTCGGGGGTGCCGGCCGCGGCCTTGTTGACGAAGGCCGGGTCGGCCAGCAGCGGGCGGGCCATCGAGACCAGGTCGGCGTGGCCGTCGGCGAGCAGCTGCTCGGCCAGCTCGGGGGTGTTGATCCGGTTGCTGGTGACCAGCGGGACGGAGACCGCGCCCATCACCTTCTTGGTCACCCAGGCGAAGGCGCCGCGCGGCACCGAGGTGGCGATGGTGGGGATCCGGGCCTCGTGCCAGCCGATGCCGGTGTTGATGATGGTGGCGCCTGCCGCCTCGATCGCCTTGGCCAGCTCGATCACCTCGGGCAGCGTGGAGCCGCCGGGGACCAGGTCCAGCATGGAGAGCCGGTAGACGAGGATGAAGTCGGCGCCGACCCGCTCGCGGACCCGGCGCACGATCTCCACCGGGAAGCGCATCCGGTTGGCGTAGCTGCCGCCCCACTCGTCGGTGCGACGGTTGGTGGGGGCGGCGATGAACTCGTTGATCAGGTAGCCCTCGGAGCCCATGATCTCGACGCCGTCGTAGCCGGCCTGCTGGGCCAGCTCGGCGCAGCGGGCGAAGTCCTCGATGGTCTGCTCGACCTGCTCGGCGGTCAGCTCGTTCGGCGCGAAGGGGCTGATCGGCGCCTGCAGCGGGCTGGGCGCGACCAGCTGCGGGTGGTAGGCGTAGCGGCCGAAGTGCAGGATCTGCATCGCGATCCGGCCGCCCGCCGCGTGCACGGCGTCGGTGATGGTGCGGTGCTCGGCCACCTCGTGCTCGGTGGTCAGCTTGGCGCCGCCGTCCCAGGGGCGGCCGGCCTCGTTCGGGGCGATGCCGCCGGTGACGATCAGGCCGACGCCGCCCCGGGCGCGCTCGGCGTAGAACGCGGCCATCCGCTCGAAGCCGTCCGGCGCCTCCTCCAGGCCCACGTGCATCGAGCCCATGATCACCCGGTTGGGCAGCGTGGTGAAGCCCAGGTCCAGCGGGCTCAGCAGGTGGGGATAGGCGGACATGGCGGCTCCTCGCGACGGCTTGTTACCGAAGAGTAGGGGTCGCGGCGGGCTCTGTGCAACCAGTTTCAAAAGACGCCGACCCGCACCTGGTCGACTCGCCGGTCCCGCCACTGCGCACCAGTGCCGATCCCACTGTGTCACATGCAGATTGACTCCCTGTCATAGAATTAGTAAATAATTCAACGTCCACTGATCCTCGACGTAGGGAGTCATCGTGACCGTCCCTGTCATCTCCATCGCCTACCACTCCGGCCACGGCCACACCACGGTGCTCGCCGAGGCCGTGCAGGCCGGTGCCGCCGCCGCGGGCGCCACCGTGCACCTGATCAAGGTGGACGAGATCACCGACGCACAGTGGGAGCTGCTGGACGCCTCGGACGCCATCATCTTCGGCTCGCCGACCTACATGGGCACCGCGTCCGGCCAGTTCCACGTCTTCGGCGAGGCCACCTCCAAGCGCTGGTTCGCCCGGGCCTGGCTGGACAAGCTCGCGGCCGGCTTCACCAACTCCGGCGGCAAGAGCGGCGACAAGCTGCACACCCTGGAGTACTTCGCCATCCTGGCCGCCCAGCACGGCATGAGCTGGGTCAGCCTCGGCCTGATGCCGGGCTGGTACACCTCCGAGGGCACCGAGAACGACCTCAACCGGCTCGCCTTCAACCTCGGCGCCGCCGCCGCCACCAACGTCGACGAGGGCGTCGAGGGCGTGAACAAGGCAGACGTGGCCACCGCCGAGCACCTGGGCCGCCGGGTCGCCGAGCAGGCCCGGATCGTCCTGGCGGGCCGGGCGGCGCTCGCCTCCTGAGCCCGCTCGCCGACGGACACCCCCCGGGTGCCGCAGCACCGGGTGCTGCGGCACCCGGTGCTTGTTACGTTGCGTCCACCGCGACCTGCGGCGATCCACGGGGAGGTCGGGCATGCCCGCCGAGACACCGTCACCTGCTGCCACCCGCGGCGCCCGCCGGTGGCTGCCGCTGCTCGGTGCGCCGCTGGCCGCCGGGCCCGCGACCACCTTCCTGGCCGCCTTCCTGCTCAGCCCCGGCATCCCGGCCGCGGTCGCGCTGCTGGGCGAGCGGCGGGTGCTGAGGCCCCGTCAGGAGTTCCGCGCGCTGG
>NZ_PYBW01000150.1:565-16718 GCF_003205575.1 Streptomyces tateyamensis | reverse complement strand
GGGCGGCCTCCGGCGGATCAGCTGCCGGTGAGTTCGGCCGATGGGTCAGCTGCCGGTGAGTTCGGCCGGCGGCAGGTCGGCCACCTCACTCTTGGTCAGCCGCACGTGCACCAGGCCACTACTCCAGTAGGTGCGCCGGATCGGGATGGCGACAGTCTTGCGGCCCCACAGGTGCCCCTCCTGCAGCAGCACGTGGGTGACGGCGTGGTCGGCCGGGTCGACCACCAGGCCCTGGACCTTGCCGATCGACCCGTCCTCCGCCTCGACCGGGTCCCCGCGCCGGATCTGCACCTCGCCGGCCGGCACCCGCTCGTGCTCCTCCAGCACCGGATCGGGTGACGGGAGCAGCAGATTGGGCGTCAGGCCGGCCGTACCGGCACCGAGGCCGTAGTAGGGCAGCAGCAGCGCCTCGCCGCTCGCGTAGCCGGCGCCGCGCGACTCGGGCGCCAGGTACTCGGTCTCCACCGCCGAGTCGAGGGCGTCCAGTTCGGCACGGGTGCAGCGCAGCACGACGGCCTCTTCAGGCTCGTCCGGCGCCGCGGTCGAGGGCGGTTCGACCAGGGCGACCGGCACCAGGCGGTCGGCCACGACCAGGTGGGTGACCCGGTGCGCGACGGGGTCGACCACCACCCGCTCCAATGTTCCGCAGTCCTCGTCCGCGCAGCGGACCTCCGCTCCGATCCGGTACGGCACGGGCTGGTTCATCGCAACCTCCGGTGGTTCGGTTCGACTTCGGGTCGACCGAGCGTCTGCCCGCAGGACGTGCGCGCATGCCTTCGGGTCCCGCCCGCTGCCGGGTCAGCCCAGAGCGGCCGTCAGCTGCGGTTCGACCAGGTCCAGGGCGCGACGCACGGCGCCCACCGCGACGGCGCCGTCGCCCAGGGCCGAGGCGGTGATCTCGGTGTCCGCCAGAGTGTGCCGGCGCAGGTGCGCGCGGACCGGGTCGAGCAGCGTGCGGCCGGCCCGGGAGAGCCCGCCGCCGATCACCACCTTGTCCGGGTCCAGCAGGAGAAGCAGTACGGCCAGGCCGCGGGCGAACCGGGCGGCCACCTGGTCCACCACGGCCAGCGCGACCGCGTCACCGGCGGCCGCGGCGGCGAACAGCGGGGCGGTGTCGCCGTCCGGCCCGAGCGGGGCGCCCGCCGCGCGGGCCAGTCGGCGGATCGCGGCCGCGCCGGCCAGGTGCTCGAACGGGCCCAGGCCGTCCGGCAGGCGCTCGGTGAGCGGCCGGTCGGGGACGGTGTCGGGCTCGGCGAGCAGGTCGACGAAGCCCAGCTCGCCCGCGGCGCCGGTGGCGCCCCGATGCGGACGGCCGTCGAGCACCAGGCCGGTGCCGATCCGCTCGCCCCACTGCACGAAGACCAGGCTGCGGGCGGCCGCCGAGCCGCCGCGCCACTGCTCGCCGAGCACCGCGAGGTCGACGTCGTTGTCGATCGTCACCGGGCAGTTCAGCCAGTCGCGCAGGCGCGGGACCACCGGCAGGCCGGCCCAGCCGGGGATGCTGGGGGCCACCCGGACCGTGTCGCTGCCGGGGGGCACCACGCCGGGGGTGCCGACGCTGACCGCGAGCAGTCGTTCGGGGGCGGTGGCCGCTCGGCCGGCGACCGCGGTGAGGGCGGTCCGGACGGTCTCGAACAGCCGCGGGCCGTCGACCTGCGCGGGGACGGCGAGCTGACAGGTCGCCAGGGTGCGGCCCGCCAGGTCGGCGAGCACGGCGAGCACCTTGTGCGGGCCCACGTCCACCCCGACGACGTGCCCGAACTCGGCCCGGAACCGTACGTGCTGGGCGGGCCGGCCCAGCTTGCCGGCGGTGCCCGCGGCGCCGGCGCTCTGGTCGGCGTCGGTGCTGACGACCAGTCCGGACTCGGTCAGCGCGGCCAGCGCCCTGGTCACGGCCGGGCGGGAGAGCCCGGTGGCGGCGGCCAGGTCGGCCACCCGGGCTGCCTGCGGGCCGCCCACGCGCAGCGCGTCCAGCACCGCGACGGCGTTGATCCGCCGCAGCACCGCCGGGCCGGTGGCCGCCTGCTGCCGAGCCGTCGCCTCGTCCGTCACCGGGTCACCCGCATTCCGCTCCTCCGCCTGTGCGCCGCCGTCCCGCCACGGCGCCGTTCGGTGCAATCTAGCCGCCCCGTGCTGTCAGAGTCCTTGACAGTACGGAACCTCACGCCCATATTAACGAACGCTCCGTTAATAAGTCTCAGCCATGCCCCGCACGCCCGACCCCCACTCCGTGAAGAGGCAGACATGGGCAACCCCCGCCGACCCCGGCTGCTGCGCGCGCTCGCCGCGCTGTCCCTGCTGATCGCCGCCCCCGCCCTGGCCACCGCCCCCGCGCACGCCGCAGCCACCCCTTCCCCGTTCGACCCGGCTCCCGCCGTCGCCGCCCTGCAGCGCCTGCTCCCCGCGCAGGCCGGGCAGTTCACCCTGGTCCCCGCCGCCCGGCCGGCGAAGGGCGCCGACGCCTACACCGTGGCCGGCAGCGCCGGGGCGGTCCGGGTCACCGGCACCTCGCCCGCGACCCTGCTGGCCGGCGTCGGCTGGTACCTGCGCAACGTCGCGCACGCCGACATCGGGCTGCCCGGCAGCAGCACCGAGGCCCTGCCCGCCACCTTGCCGGCCGTGGCCGCCCCGTTCACCGACCGCGCCGTGGTCCCGCACCGCTACGCGCTCAACGACACCGACAACGGATACTCCGGCGCCTACCGCACCTTCGCCGACTGGCAGCACGAGATCGACGTGCTCGCACTGCACGGCTTCAACGAGGTCTACCTGACCGTCGGCGCCGAACAGCCCTACGAGCAGGCGCTGCAGCAGTTCGGCTACTCCGCCGCCGACCTGCTCTCCTGGATCCCGGAACCGGGGCACCAGCCCTGGTGGCTGCTGCAGAACATGTCCGGTGGCGGTCCGGTCTCCCAACAGCTCGTCACCGCCCGGGCCGCGCTGGGGCGCCGGCTCTGCGACCAACTGCGCGCGCTGGGCATGACCCCCGTACTGCCCGGCTTCTACGGCACCGTGCCGACCGACTTCGCCACCCGCAACCCCGGTGCCGCCGTGGTCGCCCAGGGCAGCTGGGTCGGCTACACCCGCGACTCCTGGCTCGACCCCACCACCGCGCTGTTCGCCCGGCTCGCGGCCGCCTACTACGCCGCCCAGCACACCGCCTTCGGTGACAGCACGATGTACAAGATGGACCCGTTGCACGAGGGCGGCACCGCCGGCAGCGTCAACGTCACCAACGCCGCCACCGCGATCCAGCAGGCCCTGCTGACCGCCCACCCCGGCGCCACCTGGGCGATCCTCGGCTGGCAGGACAACCCCGCCCCCGCCCTGCTGGCCGGGGTCGACAGGAGCCGGATGCTGATCGTCGACGGCCTCTCCGACCGCTACGACAACCTCGACCGGGAGAGCTCCTGGTCCGGCACCCCGTACGCCTTCGGCACCATCTCCGACATGGGCGGCAAGACCACCAGCGGTGCCAACGCGGCCGTGTGGACCGCCCGGTTCCAGCAGTGGCTGACCAAGGCCGGCAGCGCGGAACAGGGCATCGCGTACCTGCCCGAGGGCACCGGCACCGATCCGGCAGCACTGGCCCTCTTCGCCGACCTGGCCTGGTCGCCGAGCAGCGGGCTGTCGAGCAGCGGGCTGCCGAGCACCGCGATCGACCGCACCGCCTGGTTCCGCGGCTACGCCGACGCCCGCTACGGCGGTCCGGACGCCAACACCGAGGCCGCCTGGGCCCAGTTGGCCCAGGGCCCGTACGCGATGGCGTCCGGCAGCTGGGCCGAGCCGCAGGACAGCCTGCTCACCGCCCGCCCCTCGCTCACCGCGAGCAGCACGGCCAGTTGGAGCCCCACCGCACTGCGCTACGACCCGGCCACCGTGCGCGCCGCACTCAACGACCTGCTGAAGGCCGCCCCCGCCCAGCAGGCCACCGACGCCTACCGGTTCGACCTGGTCAACCTCGCCCGCCAGGCGCTGGACGACCGCAGCCGGGCGCTGCTCCCGCAGCTCGCCGCCGCCTACAACGCCAAGAACCTGGCCGCGTTCCGTTCGCTGGTCACCGAGTGGAACGGCGACGAGGCCGAGCTGGACCAGCTGCTGGCCACCGACTCCCGCTTCCTGGCAGGCAGTTGGCTGGCCGAGGTGAACGGCTGGGCAGCCACCGACGCCGAGCGGGCGCAACTCCAGTACGACGACCGCGCCTTGGTCACCACCTGGGGCAACCGCTCCCAGGCCGAAGGCAACGGGCTGCGCGACTACGCCGCCCGCGAGTACGCGGGCCTGGTCAAGGACCTGTACGCCAAGCGCTGGTCGGCCTACTTCGCCTCGCTGGACACCGCGCTGAGCACCGGCACGGCACCGGCCGCGCTCGACTTCTTCGCCATGGACGACGCCTGGGCCCACGCCGGCACCGCCTACCCGACCACCCCCACCGGTGACCCGGTCGCCGCCGCCGGGCAGATCGCCGCCACCCTGCCGCCCGTCGTCCCGGCCGGCCCGGTGACCGGGATCGGCGGCCGCTGCGTGGACGTCACCAACGGCAGCTCCGCCGACTCCACCCCGCTGCAACTGTGGACCTGCAACGGCACGGCGGCGCAGAGCTGGAGCCTGCCGGGCGACGGCACCGTGCGCGCCGACGGCAAGTGCATGGACGCGCGCGGCGGCGCCACCGCCGCCGGCACCGTGGTGCAGCTCTACAGCTGCAACGGCACCCCCGCCCAGTCCTGGGTGCCGCGCGGTGACGGCACCTTGCAGAACACCAAGTCGGGCCTGTGCCTGGACGCCTCCGGCGGCAGCTCGGCGCCCGGCACCGCGCTGATCCTCTGGACCTGCACCGGCACCGCCAACCAGCTCTGGAAACTCCCGAACTGACGAGCGGCCGCGGTGCCAGGATGCTCGGCATGACGGAACGTGCACTGAGCTTCGGCGCGGTCGCCGAGGCGTACGAACGGCACCGCCCCGGGTACCCCCGCGAACTCCTCGACCTGGTCGCCGAGTACGCGGAACACCCGGTGCGGACCGCCCTGGAGATCGGCGCCGGGACCGGCAAGGCCACCCGGTTGTTCGCGGGCGCGGGGATCGCGGTCACCGCGACCGAACCCGATGCGGCGATGCTCGCCGAGCTGCGCAAGCGACTGCCTGCCGTCCGGGCGGAGCAGGCCGCCTTCGAGGAGCTGAGCCCGGGGGAGCGGTACGACCTGGTGTACGCGGCCGCCGCGCTGCACTGGACCGCCCCCGAGGGCCGCTGGCCGCGAGGGGCCGCGCTGCTGGCGCCCGCCGGGGTGTTCGCCTCGTTCGGCGGCCCGGTCCGACTGGCCGACCCGGAGCTGGCGCGGGCGGTCGGGGCGGCCGGTGCGCCGTTCCTGGAGAGCGACGAGATCCCGTCCCCCGACGGCACGCCGCCCGAGCAGGCCGTGCAGTGGCCCGGCACCGAACTCCAGCAGTCCGCCTGGTTCACTGACGTGCGCCAGTGCGAGATCGCGCGCCGGCTCACCATGACCGCCCGGGAGTACCTGGACCACCTGTCGACCATCTCGGCCTACCTGGTCCTGGCGCCCGAGGACCGGGCGCAGGTGTTCCGGCAGATCGCCCGGGTGCTTCCCGAGGCGGTCGAGCTGGACGCCGGACTCACCGTGCACCTGGCCCGGCGCCGGCCCGGGGCGGTCGAGGGCTGACCAGCCCGGGCCCGGGCCGGCGCCGCACAGCCCTCAGTCGCGGTCCAGCTGTTCCTCCCAGTTCGGGGGCAGCCGGTCCGCGGGGCCCGGGACCGACTGGTCGAGGGGGTGGCTGAGCGGCGCGGCCAGCTCCGGCCCGGACTCGAAGTACTCCGAGGTCTCGTAGTCCCAGAACCAGCCCTCGCCGGGCTCGTAGGTGCGCATCATCCGGTGCCCGGTCTCCTTCCAGTGCGCGGTGGCGTGCCGGGACGGGGAGGAGTCGCAGCACCCGATGTGGCCGCACAGGGCACAGCGCCGCAGGTGCACCCACCAGCCGCCGGCGGCCTCGCACTCGACGCAGCCCGAGCCGCTCGGCGGGACCGAGGTGTCGACGTCCTGCTCCGTTGCCATGTCTCTCCTCCTGGACGAGTCCTGGACCGGCCCCGGACGGGGAACCGGTCCGCGTGCCGCCGTCGGTGGTCAGCAGTCCTCCCAGTATGGGCACGGAAGGCTCGCCCACCGGGTCGCCACCGGCTGCCGGTCCGGCATTGCCTGAGGTTGCGTCAGGTGACGGAGCGTGGGGGATCCTGCCACGGCCAGGCTCCGCCGACCCCGGCCTCCAGCAGCGGGATCATTCCGAAGGCCTGGTCGGTCAGGCCGCCGAAGGTGTGGCGGTTCTCCGCACCCGAAGGCGCGTGCCCGACCCGGTAGCCGGCCAGGTTCCAGGTGTACATCGGGACCTGCGCCGGTATCGACCGGCCGACCTCCTCGCCCGCCACCTGCTCGTCGGTGACCACGACGACCCGGTCGTGACCGTCGAAGGATGCGCGCAGCGCGCCCGCGGTGTCCGGGGCTCACCGTCGGCCGCCCGGCCCGCGCTATGCGCCTACTCGGTCGGCTCGGCAGGCGGGTTCGGGTCGCGGGGCGGTGCGCCCGGCGGTTCGGTCGGGGGCTGCGACGGCTCCCGCTCCGACCACGGCTCGTCCGCGTCGCCGAGCACCGGCTGCGCCAGCGGGAACGGTCGGCCGGACGCGGGCCTGCCCGTACGGGTGGGCCCGCGGCTGCCGCGCCGACCCCCGGGCCAGGACGGGCCCTGCGCATCGGGCGGAACAGTGTGGCTCATCGGCGCTGCCTCTCGGTGGTGCTTGCCCCATGGTGCGCTCACCCGCCTGCCGGCCGCCCACGCCACGGTGGTGCCGCTCCCCGATCGGCGCCCACCCGACGCCGTGCTCACTGCACGCAGAACTCGTTGCCCTCCGGGTCCTGGAGCGTCACGTGGAACCCGGCGGGCTCGTCGACCCGGTACAGGACGGTGGCGCCCAGGGCGGTGAGCCGCTCGGTCTCGGCGTCGAGGCGGTCGCGGCCGACGCTGAGGTCCAGGTGCAGCCGGTTCTTGCCGGCCTTCGCCTCGGGCACGGCCTGGAACAGCAGGCGCCGGCCCGAGTCCTCGCGGGTGCTGCCCGGCAGTACGGCGGCCGCGGCGGCGGACCAGGCGAGCCGGCCGTTGTGGGTGACAACGTCGGTGTCGTCGGCGTGCCCGGCCTCGAGCGCGGCGCGGACGGCGGGTTCGTGGTCCTCGACGGCCCAGCCGAGGGCCGCGGCCCAGAAGTCGGCCAGGCGGTGCGGGTCGGCAGCGTCCACGGCGATCTGGAATCTCACGGGAGAGGTCATGGCGCCACGATATTGACTGATAAGAAGATGAACGGGATGAGCAACAAAGCTCGCAACCGGCTCAAACGCCTGCCGAGTCCACGTCCTCCGAGGGGGTGTCGCTCGGCCGCCCGCGTCCGCACCGTCTCCCGGCGCCACTGTGCTGCGGCGGCCGGCCCGCCGGTCATCTGGTCACCCTGTCGAAGTCATTAGCGCACCCCGCCGATCCGTCGCTACGATCTCCAGCCTCAGGTAAGGGGGAAGGGGGAACGATCAGCTGCCACTCGCTGCGGGTCTCCGACCCTGTGCCTGCTCGCGGTGATGCGCCAAGCGCTGCCCGCCGCGCCCCCGCCAGCGCCGAGTTCCTCGCCTGGCTGGACGCCGTCGAAGCCGAATGCCTGACCCGCTGCGGCGACCCGCGGGCGGCACTCACCCTTCTGCGGCACGCCGAGGACATCCTGGACGCCGGGAGCGACTACAGCTCGCCCGACTGGTTCACCTGGTTCAGCCCGCTGCGCCTCGCCGCATTCCGCGGCAACACCGAGTTGCTCGCCGGCCACCTGCCGCAGGCCCGCACCACACTGGAGGATGTCCTCGCGCACCTGCCCGCGACGGACGGCAAGCAGCGCACCGTCATCCTTGGCGACCTGGCCGCAGTCTAGGTCGCCAGCGGCGACCCCGACGCCGCGTGCGCTCGTTTGGAGGAGGCCCTCGACCAACTCGCCATCACCTGGTATGCCGCTGGCGCTGAACGGGTCCGTCAGGCTCGGCGCGAGATGACGCCTTGGCAGGGCACGGCCGCCGTCCAGCGGGTCGACGACCGCCTGTACGCGTGGGGGCCGACGCTCAACGCTCTGCAGCGTTGAACTTGTTGATCAGCTCCGGCAGGTCCGTCAGCGAGTCGACTCGGAACGTGGCCTGCTCGTTGGCGGGGTCGTACTGCTGGATCCAGCCCCACGGCCCACGACGGATCAGAGCCGTCTGCATCCCGGCCTCGATCGCGGGCAGGATGTCGTTCTCGATGCGGTCGCCAACGTAGAGGATCTCGCGAGGCTCGGCTGGGGTTACCTCGGCGACGCGCTCGAAAAACGCGACATCGGGCTTGCTGGCACCCCAGTCGTCCGAGGTGCCGATCAGGTCCACGCTGCCGTTGAACAGCTCGCGCAGGATCCCGCCGGCCCGCACGGTCTGGTTGCCGGCGATGCCCAGCCACAATCCGTCCGCCCGCAGCTGGGTGAGTGCCGGTCGGACATCCGGGTAGAGGTCGTCCTCGTCGAAGGTCTCGGGCTGGCCGGCAGCGGCGCGGAGCTCGCGTTCCTCGTAGAGGTCAAAGCCGGGCCGAAACACCTGGAACGTCTCGCGGTAGTCGAGCCCCTGGGCAATCACAGCGCCGAATTGGGCGACGAAGGTGTGGCGCGGGACGCCGAGCCAGTCGGCCCACGTGCCGTACTCGCGGGTCTCGTCTACCAGGCACTCGCCAACATCGAAAACCACTGCCTTGATCGTCATGGCGGCAGCGTAGTCGAGGCCCGCCGAACGCCTCGGCGAGGGCGATATCGTGCGGTAGCGGTCACAGGTCGGCAACTCTCCGCCGTCCGACAGCCGTCAGCGCTACGGTCCCCCCATCACCACCCACGCCCCCAGGGGGGGACCACAACAAGGCCCAGCAGGCCCTCGGCGCACTCCTCACCCCCGACTACATCTACCAGGCCGGACCCGTCGTCGTCCGCGTGAGCCACCTGCTCTCCGCCGACCAAGTCGCCCAGTACAAGGCCGCGATCGGCGCCTGAGCACGACGAAACGCGCCGACGGTCCGAAGGTTGATGGGGGCCGGTTCGTTGGGTGCTGTCACGATCCAGTTCGGTTGTACTCGTCTGCGCGGTCAGGTGACGCCGGGGGCTCAAAGCCATGGCTGCACATCTGGCACGTCAGATCCGAGACGTACACCAGTACATCGAAGGCAAGCGGAATTTCGTTGACGCTGGTGGTTTGTCAGCCCGCGCTCAGGGTGCGGCTGATGACAAGCCGCTGGATCTGGTTGGTCCCCTCGAAGATCTGCATGATCTTGGCTTCGCGCATGAAGCGCTCGACCGGGAAGTCGCGCGTGTAGCCGTAGCCGCCGAGGACCTGGACGGCGTCGGTCGTCACCTTCATCGCGGCGTCGGTGGCGACCAGTTTGGCGACGGAGGCCTGGCGGCCGAAGGGGCGGCCGGCGTCGCGGCGGCGGGCGGCGTCGAGGTAGGTGGCGCGGGCCGAGTCGACGGCGGCGGCCATGTCGGCGAGCAGGAAGCCCAGGCCCTGGTGGTCGACGATCCGGCGGCCGAAGGTGGTGCGCTCGTTGGCGTAGGCGACGGCCGCGTCCAGGGCGGCCTGGGCCAGGCCGGTGGCGCAGGCGGCGATGCCCAGGCGGCCGCTGTCCAGGGCGCTGAACGCGATCTGCAGGCCCTGGCCCTCGGTGCCGATCAGGCGGTCGGCGGCGAGCACGGCGCCGTCCCAGTGGGCGGAGGTGGTGGGGACGGCCTGCAGGCCCATCTTCCGTTCCGGCTTGCCGAAACTCAGGCCCTCGGTCTGACCGGGCGCCAGGAAGCAGGAGACGCCGTGGCTGCCCGGCGCGGTGCGGGCGAACAGGGTGTAGAAGCCGGCCTTGCCGCCGTGGGTGATCCAGGCCTTGGTGCCGGTGATCCGGTAGCCGTTCTCGGTCCGCTGCGCCTTGCAGTTCAGGGCCGCCGCGTCGGAGCCGGCCTGGGCCTCGGAGAGGCTGTAGCCGCCGACCAGCTCGCCCGCCAGCATCCGGGGCAGCCACTGCTCCTTCTGGGTGTCGGTGCCGAACGCGGTCAGCGGGTAGCAGGCCATGGTGTGCACGCTGGTGGCCACCGCGACCGCCGCCCAGCGGGCCGCCAGCTCCTCCAGGACCTGCAGGTAGACCTCGTACGGCTGGCCGCCGCCGCCGAACTCCTCCGGGTAGGCCAGGCCGAGCAGACCGGCGCGGCCCAGGGTGGCGAACAGGCCCTCCGGGTAGCTCTCGGCGCTCTCGTGCTGCTCGACCCGGGGGGTGAGCTCCTTGTCCGCGATCTCACGGGTGAGCGCGATCAGGTCCTCTGCTTCGGGGGTGGGAAGCAGGCGGTCGACGGCCATGGCGACTCCTGGCAGGTCGTGTCGATGGACACCGACTCGAAACGGTACTGAAGAGGGTACGTCAGTACCGGTTAGCGTAGCGCAGAGCTTGGCCGCCCGGGTTGTGGGCTGCTTGCGCAGGGGTGGCTGCCATACTGGCGGGATGATCGAGAACGCGCTGGTGGCCGGTGCGGAGCCGGGCACGGCGGATCAGATCGGCCCGAAGCGGACCGGGCGCGGGGCAGCCCGGCGGACCGAGCTCTTCGAGGAGCTGGTCGAGCTGCTGGTGGGCGAGGGGTTCGCCCAGCTGACCCTGGACGACATCGCCGCCCGGCTGCACTGCTCCAAGCGCACCCTGTACGGGCTGGCCGGCAGCAAGGAGCAGCTGGTCCGGGCGGTGGTGGTGCACTTCTTCCGGCGGGCCACGGTGCGGGTGGAGGCGGCCACTGCCGCGCAGGCCGAGCCGGCCCGCCGGCTCGCTGCCTACCTGCGGGCCGTGGCGGCCGAACTCGCGCCGCTGTCACCGCAGTTCTTCGACGACCTGGCGGCCTTCGAGCCGGCCGCCGAGGTGTACGAGCGCAACACCAGGGCGGCGGCGGCGCGGGTCGGCCAGCTGATCGAGGAGGGCGTGGCCGACGGCGCGTTCCGCGAGGTGCACGTGGCGTTCGCGGCGGAGGTGATCACCTCGGTGATGGTGCGGATCCAGCGCCGCCAGGTGGCCGCCGCCACCGGCTTGGCGGACGCGGCGGCCTACGGGCACCTGGCGGAGCTGCTGCTCAACGGGCTGGTGCGGGAGGAGTAGCGGGGGAGCAGTAGTGGGGGAGGAGCGGCGAGGCGCGGCCGCGCTACTCGCCGAGCTGGTAGTCGAGCCAGATCCGGTGCGTGCCGTCCTCGTCCACCGCGATGCCGCCGGTACCGGTGATGCCGGCCAGCGCCGCCGTGCCGCTGCCGGGGACGATCACGAAGAACTCGTTGAGCCGGTCCGCCCCCGTGGTGGTCGCCGAGTGGGCGAAGTTGAAGGCGCCGTCCAGGCCGTGCACCGAGCCCTCGAAGGACTCCATCGCCAGGTAGGTGCCCACACCGGTGGCCTGGTCGAAGGCGGCGGTGAACAGGGTGGCGGAGCGGCCGATCACCTCGCCCTCGAAGTGCTTCTCCATGGTGGAGACGCCGACCGGCGCGGCCGTGGCGACGGGCGGGTCGGGCACCACATCGGTGGGGACGAAGGACTTCACGCTGAAGATCGCAGTGGCTCTCATGCGCGCGAGGCTAGCGGCGGGGTCTGACAGTGCGTCGGGTCGACGCGGTCGGCCTCCGCCGGGGCCCGAATCAAATCGGTTGCGCGTCCCGGTGGGACGGCTACTATCGTCCACGTTCCTGCGACACGGGGCCGATTCGGGCCCGCGTGCGCCGAGAGTTCGTCCGAGAGGGGAGGTGTGACCTCATGGCTGCCGCCGTGATGCGGCGCGCCTCGTCGTGCGCGCCAGACGCCCCCTCCGTTCTCTCGCCCACCGGCTGACACCGCGTCCGTAGACGCACCCCGGTGGGCCCACTCCGCAGGAGACCACCACAGTGCGTGACCGTTTCGCCGATTCCGACTCCTTCAGCCGTATCCGCGCCAAGGGCGCCAAGCGCAACCGCCTCAGCGAGGCGGCGGAGTACCCGGCCTACGAGGAATCCTTCACCGCCTACGCCGAGTTCGAGGCGATCCTCAACCCCACCGCCGCTGCCGACAGCAGCGGCACCAGCAGCACCGCCGTCAGCCCGGCTCCGCTGGACGGCCCCCCGCAGGGCGACCGCTGGTCCACCTGGGACCAGTCCACCCCCACCGAGAAGGGCCCCGAGCCGCGCCCCGACTGGGTGGTCACCGAGCTTGCCGCCGTCGACACCGAGCTCGGCATCGTCAAGACCGGCAAGGAGGGCGACGTCTTCCTGGTGGAGCGCGCCGTCCCCGGCACCGACCGGCGCACCCTGATGGCGGCCAAGCGCTACCGGGACGGCCACCACCGGCTGTTCCACCGCGACTCCGGCTACCTGGAGGGCCGTCAGCACAAGGAGTCCCGGGTCAGCCGGGCGATGGCCAAGCGCACCGAGTTCGGCAAGCAGGCCATCGCCGGGCAGTGGGCCGGGGCCGAGTTCGGCGCGCTCTGCCGGCTCTGGCAGCTGGGCGTCGCGGTGCCGTACCCGGTGCAGATCCTCGGCACCGAGATCCTGATGGAGTTCATCGGCGACGCCGCCGGCCAGGCCGCGCCCCGGCTGGCCCAGCTGCGCACCGAGGAGGCCGACCTGGCCGACCTGTGGGCCCAACTCGGCCGCTCGCTCGCCCTGATGGCTCGGGACGGGTTCGCGCACGGCGACCTGTCCGCCTACAACATCCTGGTCCACGAGGGCCGCCTGGTGATCATCGACGTGCCGCAGATCGTGGACGTGATCGCCAACCCGCGCGGGCGCAGCTTCCTGGAGCGCGACGTGCGCAACGTAGGGGCCTGGTTCACCGCGCGCGGGCTGCCGCAGGCCCGGGTGGACGAGCTGTCCGGGGAGCTGGCCTACGAGGCCCGGCTGGACTGACGTGGTACCTGGGGTGGGTGGTGCTGGGGGACTGACGCCGCGTCAGTCCCCCAGGGCCAGCCGGATCCCGAAGGCGGCGATCACCGTGCCGGTCACCCGGTCCAGCGCCCGGCGCGCCCCCGGCCGGGCCAGCCAGCCGCGCAGCACGCCCGCGAAGGCGATCAGCAGGCTGGACCAGGCCAGACCCAGCCCGATGTGCACCGAGGTGAGCAGCAGCCCCATGCCCAGGTGCGGCACGTGCGGCGGGATGAACTGCGGCAGCACCGCCACGTAGAAGACGCCCATCTTCGGGTTGAGCAGATTGGTCAGCGCCCCCTGCCGCCAGCCGCCCGCGACGGTGTCCTGCCCGTCGAACAGTGCCGCCTGCGCCGCGGAGTCCGGGGCGCCGCGCCCGCGGAAGGTGTCCAGCAGCATCCGCCCGCCCATCCAGAGCAGGTAGCAGACCCCGGCCCAGCGCACCACCTGGTACGCCAGCTGCGAGGCGGTCAGCAGCGCCGTCACCCCGAGCGAGCTGAGGGCGCCCCAGAGCAGAGTGCCGGTCTGGATGCCGAGCACCACTCCCCAGGCCCGGTGGCGCCGGCCGACCGCGCAGGTGCGCAGGATCAGCGCGGTGTCCAGCCCGGGCGTGAGCGTGAGCAGGCCGACCACCAGGACGAAGGACCAGAGCGAGGCAGCTATTGTCATGGGCCGTCAGCCTAACGAACGGCGAACAGCACCTCGGCCGTTACCCCTCCTCGCCCGCGTGCGCCCGGCGCAGCGCGGCCAGGTCGAGCTTGCCCATCTGCATCATGGCCCGCATGGTGCGGGCGGCCTTCACCGGGTCCGGGTCGCTGTTCAGCGCGATCAGCTCGGCCGGGAAGACCTGCCAGGACACCCCGAACCGGTCCTTGAGCCAGCCGCACGGGCCCTCCTCGCCCCCCTCGGTGAGCTTGTCCCAGTAGTAGTCCACCTCGGCCTGGTCGGCGCACGGGATCTGGATCGAGATCGCCTCGGAGAAGGTGAACTGCGGGCCGCCGTTGAGCCCGGTGAACTGCAGGCCGTTCACCTCGAACTCCACGGCCATCACGGAGCCCTCCGGCCCCGGCCCGGCCTCGTTGTACCGGGCGGTGCGGCCCAGCCGGCCGTCCGGGAAGACCGAGACGTAGAACTGCGCGGCCTCCTCGGCCTGACCGTCGAACCAGAGACAGACGGCGAGCGGACTGGGCATGGCACACCTCCGGGTGAGTCGGGTTCCCACCCCTGCCTACTCCCCCCGCCCGCCCCGCCCCGGCAGGCGCGCCCGAACCCACCTGGGCTCACCCGAACGGGTCGGCCAGCCCCCAGCCCGCGGTGAGGAGTTCGTCGACCGCGTCGAGGGCGGCGGCCAGCCGGCTGGAGCGGTCCCCGGTCAGTTCCCGCCAGGGCAGGTCCGCCTTGGCCAGTACCTCGCGGAAGCGGCTGGTCATCCAGGCGCGCAGGTGCTCGCCGTCGCGCAGGCCGTCGTCGTCGAACGGGACGCCGAGGTCCGAGGTCAGCAGGTAGAGGGCGCGGGGCGGGCCGCCGGCGGCGAGGGCGGCGACCTCGGGCGTGGTGCGGCCGCAGTAGCGCTCCTGCCAGACGGTGGTGGCCAGCGCGTCGGTGTCGCAGACCAGCACCGGTCCGCCGGCGGCGGCAGCGCGCTGCTCGGCCTGCTGCTGGCGGCGGACCACCAGCTCGAAGTCGGCATCGGTCCAGTCCAGGTCGAAGACCGTGGCACCGGGGTCGGCGGCGCGCGCCACGGCCAGCTTGCCCACCGTCAGCTCCCGCCCGTACTCGGGCACCCAGCCGGTCAGCGCATGCGGGCCACCGCGTTCCCGCAGGGCGGCGGCCAGGTCCCGGGAGAGGGTGGTGGTACCGGTGGACTCGGCGCCCAGCACCACCACCCGCCGGGTGAACCAGGCGCGGACCGGCGGCTCCAGGTCCGCCCAGTGCGCCACCGGGTCGGCGCGCACCGCGGTGCCGGAGACGGCGAAGGTCTGCCGCGGGGTGTCCAGCAGCACCGGGGCGGCACCGAACCGGTGGGCCAGCTCGGTGCCGTACGGCTCGGAGCTGAACACCGCGTCCACCGGCGGCGCCGGCGGGGCCGCGGCCACCGCCTCGCGCATCAGCTGCACGTGGCCGGCCCAGACCGCCTCGTCCTGGTAGTCCACCGGCAGGTCGTCCATGGTGCCGACCACCGCGACCTGCGGCTCGTCGGCCCAGTACGCGCTCATCCAGGCCACCCGCTCGGCCAGCGGGATCGACTCGTGCGAGGCCGCCATCACCACCACGGTGACCCGCCGACAGCTGTCCGCGGCGGCCCGGACGAGGAAGTGGTGCCCGGCGTGCGGCGGGTAGAACTTGCCGATCACCAGCCCGTGCTCGAAGCTCATGCCGCAGCCACCGCCGCGGGGACGGCGAGCTGACGCCGCCAGTCGCGCAGGCCGACCAGGCACATGCCGAGGAACACCACGTAGACCAGGGCGGTCAGGTCCAGCCGCTTGACCACGTAGAGCGGCACGTAGACCAGGTCGGCGGCCACCCAGAAGTACCAGTTCTGCACCCGCTTGGCGTTCAGCAGCCACTGGGCGGCGAGCGAGAGGGCGGTGGTCAGTGCGTCCCAGAACGGCGCCGTGTCGTGCGCCCGGGTCAGCAGCACGGTCAGCAGCCAGGTGGCCGGCACGACCAGCGCGGCGGGCCACAGCAGCTCCGCCGTTCCGGCCCGCCCGATCACCCGGCGCCCGCCCTGCTCGCCGTCGCGCCACCGCCACTGGAACCAGCCGTGCGCGCCGAGCAGCAGGAACACCACCTGCAGAGCGGCGTCCGCGTACAGCCGGGCGCTCCAGAACAGGACCAGGAAGAAGACGTTGTTGGCGATCCCGATCGGGAAGTTCCACACCTGGGCCCGCACGCAGAGCCAGACGCCGACGGCGCCGGTGACGAAGCCGAGCAGCTCGGCCGAGCTGACGGCGTCGTTGCCGAGCTGGAACAGCGGGTGGTTGAGGGCGTCGATGATCGACGACATGAGGGCTCCCCCTTCGGTTTATGTCAGGGTGACGATAACCGTGGGGAGGGTGGTGCGCAATGGGATTTCCCAGCTCGCCGGGTCCGAGTCCGCGCAGGCGACCAGGTCACAGCCTCATGCCGAAGCCCTGGCGGGGCTCCGACCGCCA
>NZ_PYBW01000150.1:0-402 GCF_003205575.1 Streptomyces tateyamensis | reverse complement strand
CCTGGACCAGGCCGGGGCCGCCCAGCCGATCAGCAGCATGGCGAAGCCGAGCTGCAGCAGGTGGCGGATCCAGTCGATGCCGGAGGTGTGCCGCACCCCGATCCAGCCGGAGACCGCGTTGCCCAGCCAGGCCCCCGCGGCACCGAGCAGCATGGTCAGCCACCAGGGGATCGCCTGCGGGCCGCGCAGCAGCAGCTTGGCGAGCAGACCGAGGACGAATCCGATCAGCAGGATCCAGATCAGTTGGAACATCGCACCGCACCTTTCCGGGCGTGAGTCTGTCGACATCATCACCCGCTGACCGTCCTCCCGCAGCCGGAGCCGCGCGCTGCGGGAACTGCGCCGATCGGCCCGTCGTCGAAGCGGTATGGGGAAACCGATTCTCTTCCTGGACGTGGACGG
>NZ_PYBW01000149.1:625-794 GCF_003205575.1 Streptomyces tateyamensis | reverse complement strand
CTCGGGGTCGCGGCCGCGCTCCGGGTCGAGGCCGAGCCGGCGCAGCCGCTCCCAGGAGTCGCCGATCTCCGGTCGGGGGCCCTGGCGGGGGACTTCGCCGTTGACCACCAGCTCGTGGGTCTCCGCGGACGGCGGACGGTGCGGCGCGTCCTCGGCCCGGCCCGGCTGC
>NZ_PYBW01000149.1:0-503 GCF_003205575.1 Streptomyces tateyamensis | reverse complement strand
ATCCGCACCCCGGCCGGGGGTGCCGGGGGGTGGAGTGCGGCATCCGGGCTTCCGGTTGTGCCGCTGGTCGGGGGCGTCGGGACCGGGCCGGCCGGCGGCCCGGCGGGCGATCCGGCGCAGATCGGGGCCGGTCTAAGGCACATGCCACTGGCAGGGGCGCGCGATGGTGCGGCGAGCCGGGGCGGTGAGCCGTGCACCCCGTGCGCGGGAGCGGTGAGCCCCTCAGTGCTGTCCGGCGTCGCGTGCCTGGGCGTGCTCCACCGCCTGGTGCAGGTCGCTGGTGGCCTCCAGGGTGGCCGCGGTGCTGGTGCCGAGGCAGGCGACCAGCGCGAGGGCGGCCACCACCCGGCGGCGCCGGCCGCGCCGGTCCGCCGCCGGGTCCCGGTGCGGGGCGAGCAGGGCGGCCACCCGGCGCGGCACCGGGCCGGCGGCGGCCGCCGGGGCGGGGTCCGGGGGATGCGGTGACCAGCGGGGCCAGCGGCGAGCGGGTCAGCGCGTGGCAG
>NZ_PYBW01000015.1 GCF_003205575.1 Streptomyces tateyamensis | reverse complement strand
AAGATCAGGGGGGAACTTCAACTGGACCTGCTCTCACGGCTGTGGGACGAGCACAAGCGCGCGACGTTCCCGCCGCACCTACGCGGCCAGGACATCGAGGGCGAAGACATGGTGATGCTGGACGCGGACATCGCCGGCTGTGTCTCCTCGTCCCTGTCCGGCCCCCTTGATGAGCGGCGCCGCAGCATCTTGCTCCGGTGCCTCGCGGCTCTGGAGAAGGTCGTGCCATCGATCAGCGATGAGGGCGGTGCGGTCGAGTACTACGAGCGCCTGCGCGAGATGGCCACGCTTGCAACCGAATCCGGGAACGCCAAGGCCCAGTAGCGTCGCGTGATGCGAGGTGCTGGTCGCCGCCAAACAGAAGCTCCCCGATGCGCGACGTCGCCGCGCGGCACACCACTGCCCACCTCGGCATGCCCGATTTCCGCAGCGTTGCCGCGCGCATCGACTCCGAGCAGCCAAACGAAGGTGCGAAGCAGCAGTCCCGAGGACTACAACGAGGGGATGACTGTCTTTCTCTGTTCCAAGTGCGGCACCGCGATCACGCCGGAGCTGGCCGAGCTCGCCGCCGTCCCCAACGTCTCCGACGACGAACACGACCGGGACAAGGAGACACGCCGGGCCCCCTCCACCGTTCCGCGGGGCCGCTACGCGATCGATCCCGAGCCCTGGGGGCCTCCCTACGTCGTGCAGGACGATCAGGAGGACCCGAAGCCAGCTCAGACCCGAGGGCCGCTGGTCTGCCGTGAGGAGGGCTTCGTTGTCTCGGCGGGCGTCCCGGGCACGGTGCTGATGCACCCGGAGGACGCCCCCGACCTTCAACCGCTGCCCAACTGGGAGAACAGCACCGGCTGCTGCGGGCCGACCGGCAACGAAGGACTCAACCGAGCCTGTCCCTGCGGCGCCGCCGTCGCGACGCTCGCGGCGGACTGCTTCGGGCCCTACGAACTGCACCTCGACCCCGTCCGAACCTACGCGTTCTCCCATTAGGCCCGCGTAACGGCCCATCCCGGAGCGCGACACGCCCGGGACGGCCTGTCGCCCGGCTGCTTCACGACTACTTTCCGTCGCGAACGCACTTCGCGGACGAGCTCAGCGTCGAGCTGGACTGGTTCGGATAAGCCTGCATCCGCTGCCCGATGCTCCGCCCCGCCTCGCGCAAGCGGAGGCGCCTCGTCGAGATCAAGGACAACCTCGCTGACCGCATCGCCGAGGCCCGACGAGAAGGCTCCGCACAACGCCTTCTCCGGGACGAAGCGGACGGTATTCGTCCCGTCGGGCGGATGCGCGGTGGTGGTGGATGCGGCCTTAGAGTCTTCCAGGGCACCTACACCGTGGCGAACGGCTGACCGCGGCCAACATCCGCCGGACCAGCTGACCGGCCGACCGGTCACCCGCTCGCCCACTCACCCGCTCGCCCGGCTTGACTGTCGGGGACGGCCGGCCCGGAGCTCGGCCGGAAGGGGCACCGGTGATGCCCATGTGACGGTCCGGCTGACCCTCGGTCAGTGTTCGGACACCGTACGGTAGGGTGTGCCCGGTTTCGTGGGGGAGGTCACTCATGTCGCAGGATGCGCAGCACGCGCAGGATGTACAGGGCGTGCCGGACGTGCAGGCCCGGTCGGGCGAGGAGGAACCGCAGGTGGTGATCGACACCACCGTGGCGCACTCGGCCCGGATGTACGACTACTGGCTCGGGGGCATGACCAACTTCGCCGCCGACCGCCGGCTCGGTGCCGCCGTGGAGCAGTTGATCCCCACCATCCGCACCATGGCCTGGGAGAATCGGCGCTTCCTCGGGCGCGCGGTGAGCCACCTGGTGCGCGAGCACGGCATCCGGCAGTTCCTGGACGTCGGGACCGGGATCCCGACCAAGGGGAACACCCACGAGGTTGCCCAGCAGGCCGATCCCGCCTGTCGGGTGGTCTACGTGGACAACGATCCGATCGTGCTGGCGCACGCCCGCGCCCTGCTGGACAGCAGCACGGCCGGGCGCACCGCCTACCTGCACGCCGACCTGCGCGAGCCGCGCTCGATCCTGGAGCACCCGGCGCTGCGCGAGACGCTGGACCTGGACCAGCCGGTCGCCCTGATGCTGCTGGGCGTGCTGATGCTGGTGGCCGACGCGGAGCGGCCGTGGGACCACGTGCACGAGTTGATGGCCGCGCTGCCGTCCGGCAGTTGCATGGCGCTCAGCCACGTCACAGCCGATTTCGAACCGACGGCGGTCGGCGCGGTGGTGGACGCCGAGGGCGAGGGACGTGTGGTCCTGGTGCCGCGCACCCGGGACCAGGTGGCCCGGTTCTTCGCGGACTGGGAGCTGCTGGAGCCGGGGATCGTCCCGGTGATGGCCTGGCGCCCCGAGGGCGAGCTGCCGGCCGACCCGCAGGCGGCGTACTACTGGGCGGGCCTGGCCCGCAAGCGGTAGCACCCCGCGGGTGGCAGCGGGGCGGGGGCGGACTCTGGGTGCGTGCCGGGACGGCCGGGCGCACCCTGGCCGTATGGAAACCCATCGCAACGAGTCCGAACCGCTGATCGACGTGGCCGCGCTGTCGGCCGACACCCGCTACCGCCTGGTCCGCTTCCGCGGCCACGGCACCGAGCCGCTGGACGAGCAGGAGTTCAGGGCCGAGGCCGGCCGGTTCTTCCCGGCCATCGACCTGGACGACCCCGAACAGGTGCACTGGGCCGACCACCCCTGGGAGTGGCCCGCCTGGCGCCCCGGCGAGGCCTGAGCCCCGCGTCCGACGGCTGGGCGGATCCAGGGCAGGATGGTGCCATGAGCGTAGTGAAGATCAACGTCCTGACCGTGCCGGCCGAGCAGCGCGAGGTGCTGGAACAGCGGTTCGCCGCCCGGGCGCACGCGGTGGAGAACTCCGACGGCTTCGAGTGGTTCGAGCTGCTGCGCCCGGTCGAGGGCACCGACACCTACCTGGTCTACACCCGCTGGCGCGACGAGGCCTCGTTCCAGGCCTGGCTGGAGGGCCCGATGAAGGCCGCCCACCGCGGCAGCGGCACCGGCACCGGCGAGGGCGGCGCGCAGCCGAAGCCCGCCGCCTCCGGCTCCACCCTGTGGTCCTTCGAGGTGGTCCAGCAGGCGGCCCCGAAGGCGGAGTGACCTACTGACGGGGCGGGGCGGGGCGCGGGCCTGGCGGGGACGTGCTCGGCCCGCCCGGTCCCGTCAGGGCCGCCCCGTTCAGAGGGGGAAGGCGGCCTGGAAGGCAAGCCTGCGGTCGGCCGCCTCGCCGATCCGGCTCAGCAGGTCGTCCAGCGCCAGGTACTCGGTCCACCGCTCGCCCCCGGTGCGCCCGGTGAGCCGGTCCAGCAGCAGATCCTCCAGGTCGGCCACCCGGCGGCCCTTCCACACCTTGTCGGCCATGCTGACCAGCAGGTCCTCGATGGTGCGGTCGGCCCCTGCCCAGTCGCCATGGGTCGCGGCGAACCGGGCCAGCTCGGGCGGGAAGCCGTGGGAGAGCAGCAACTCCTGCCCGGCACGCTCGTGCTGGGAACCAGGACCGGAGAGCTCGGCAGGGTGGCACACCTTGCCGATGTCGTGGGTGGCTGCCCCGAACAGCACAGCCTCCCGGTCGACCGACAACTCGGGTGCCTGCTGCGCGAGCCCGTCCAGCAACTGGTGCGCCGCGTCATGCACCAGACGCAGGTGGGCAGCCAACCGAGGCGGGGCCGCCAGCCTGGTGAGCAGCTCGGCGACGGCGGTCGGCAGCGGGCGCGGTGACGGGTCGTCGGTCGCGGTCAGGGCCTGAGTGAGCACCGGCGCAGCCTAGCCGCCCTGGGCCGGATGCGGGCCCGGCCGGTCGAAGGTCCGCCTCCAGGTCCGGGGTCCGCGCTCAGCTGAACGGTCCGTCAGCGACGAAGCGGGTCAGCCCTGCTGCGAAGGCCTGGGCCTCGGTGGGGGGCCAGTCGTGCAGGGAGTCCGCGATCAGGGTGGCCAGCCGGCGGCGTAGTTCGGCGACCACGGCGGTGCCCTCGTCGGTGAGCAGCAGCAGGGTGGCCCGGCGGTCGGCGGGGTCGGGCTCGCGGCGCAGCAGGCCGGCGGTCTCCAGGTGGGTGGCGCGCCGGGTGACCACGGTGCGGTCCAGGCCGACCTCGCCGGCCAGCTCGGCCGCGCTGCAGGCTCCGGCGCGGGCCAGGGCGCTGAGCACGGGGTAGCCGAACTCGTCCACCGGCAGTCCGTCGGTGAGTCGGCCGTACAGGCGGGCCCGGGTGGAGCGGCGCAGCAGCAGGCCCAGGGCGTCGGCGATCTCGGTTCCCAACTGGTGGTTTTCCATGCCCCCAAGGATAGCGTGCACAGCGCACGCAAATCAGACTGTCATCGCTATCGAGATGCGTGCATCGAGCACGCATCAAGAACGGGAGCCTGCCATGACCGACATCGCCACCGCCGTGACCGACCTGCTCTTCACCCCGGGCCTCAGCCTGGAGGAGGCCGCCGACCGCCACTTCGCCCCCGACTACCGCCAGCGCACCGACGGCCACTGGGACGACCGGACCGGCTTCCTCACCCACATCGCGCACCTGCGCGAGGTGGTGGCGAGCGGCACGGTCACCGTGCACGAGGAACTGCGCGACGGAAGCTGCTACGCGGACCGGCACACCGTCGAGGCGGTGAAGACCGACGGTTCGCGGGTCCGGATGGAGGTCTACCTGTTCGGCGAGCTGGTCGCCGACGGCCGGTTCCGCCGGATCGAGGAGACCACCCTGCTGCTGTCCGGCGCCGAGGCCGACCGCGAGTTCGGCCGGGCCCGCTGAGCCGCAGCTCACAGGGGCACCTGGGGTGACGGGTGCAGCGGATGGGCAGCAGAGAGCCATGACCACCCCACCCCCACGCACACCCCACCCCCACCCCCAGCCAATGGAGTTGCACGAACTGCGCGTCGCCGGCCCCGGCGTGCTGCCGCTGGCGATCGGCTCCTTCGACACCATCGGGCCGCTCGCCAGGGCGCCCTTCCCCCATCGGCACAGCTTCTACGAGATAGCCCTGGTCAGCAGCGGGACCGGCACCCACGTGGTGGATCTGGAACGCCTCCCGCTGCTGCCGCCCACCCTCTACGTGATCGCCCCCGGCCAGGTGCACCACTGGGAGGTGTCCGGACTCACCGGCTGGGTGCTGATCTTCAACGAGGACTTCCTGCTCTCCCACCCGGAGGACGCCGACGCGCTGCGCACGCTGGCCGAACGCCCCGGACTCGACCTGGACCCGGACCGGGAGGCGCAGTTCGAGGCGGTGCTCAGCGCCATGCACGAGGAGTACCGGGCGGGCGAACCCGGCTCCGTCGCGGTGCTCGCCTGCTACCTGCACATCCTGGTGCTGCTGATCCTGCGGGGCCGGGGAGCGGTGGCGCACCCGGCCGGCCCGGACCGGGCCGGCGACCTGGCGGCCCGGTTCACCCGGCTCGCCGCCCGGCCCGGCTCGCGGGAGCAGTCGGTGGGCGCGCTGGCCCGCGAACTCGGCGTGTCGGCCGCGCACCTGCACGAGGCGGTCAAGCGCGCCACCGGGCGCACCCCCGGCCAGCTGGTCCGCGACCGGCACACCCTGGAGGCGAAACGGCTTCTGCTCGCAAGCGACTTGACTATCCGTCAGATCGCTGAGCGGGTCGGCTTCGGGGACCCGTCGTACTTCTGCCGGTTCTTCCGGCGGGAGAGCGGGGTGAGCCCGGGCGAGTTCCGCCGGGCCGCCCGGGCGGCGCGGGACCGACCGGCGGTCACCAGAACCGGGGCCGACGGCCGTCCCGACGACCCCGACGACACCCCGGTCGGGCACGGCGGCGGCGCCACCCGGGAGAATCACCACGTTCCCCGAGTCCGGTCCATCGCGGTGGACGGGGCGTCCGCCTAGTTTGCTTGTCATGGCATAGCCACCCACCAGCGGCAACTTCGCGCACCCGCCCCGTACCCGGGGCAGCGCATCGGGCCGGCGACCGGATCGGTCGCGGCATCCCGGCCCGCCCATGCCTCCAGGCGCCCACCTCTGCGCCGGACCGGGAACCCCCCGTGATCCCGGTCCGGCGACCGCGCCTGCAGGGAACGCAGGGCCGCCGGCACCCCCATGGCCGGCGGCCCCGCAACACACCGAGGCCGCCTGAGCGCGACCCCGGCCCGGCCCTCCGCGACACGACACACCCGGGCCAGCCATATCACCATCCCGGCAACGACACGACACGCCCGACATGCCGGATATATGACCTTCCATCTGGGAAGCTCAGGCCGATGACCGGACCCGTGAGCGACTCCCTGACCGCCGCCCTCAACCGGCGGAGCCTGCTGGTACCGCCGATGGCCGCGGTCCTGCTGGCCCTGGTCTGGGGACAGAGCCTGCCCGCCGCTGTCGCCGGACTCGCCGGACTCGCCCTGATCGGCGCGGTACTGGCAGCCGTGCACCACGCCGAGGTGGTGGCGCACCGGGTCGGCGAACCGATCGGCTCGCTGCTGCTCGCGGTGGCCGTCACCGTCATCGAGGTCGGACTGATCGTCACCCTGATGGCGGACTACGGCAGCAAGAACGCCACCCTGGCCCGGGACACCGTGTTCGCCGCGATCATGATCACCTGCAACGGCATCGTCGGCCTCTGCCTGCTGGTGGGCTCGCTCCGCACCCAGGTCGCCGTCTTCAACCCCGAGGGCACCGGCGCGGCGCTGGCCAGCATCGCCACCCTGGCCACCCTCAGCCTGGCGCTGCCCTCCTTCACCACCAGCACGCCCGGCCCGCAGTTCTCCCCCACCCAACTGGTCTTCGCCTCGCTGGCCGCCCTGGTGCTCTACGGGCTCTTCGTGGCCACCCAGACGGTGCGCCACCGCGAGTACTTCCTGCCGCCGCAGATCGTCCACGCGCCCGCCGATCCCGACCGCCCCGGCCAGGACGAGCACGCCGAGCCGCCCACCCGGCGGGCCACCTGGACCAGCGCGGCACTGCTGCTGGTCGCCCTGGTGGCAGTGGTCGGGCTGGCCAAAGCGGTCTCGCCCACCATCGAGTCGGGGCTGACCCGGGCCGGCCTGCCCGCCTCGGTGATGGGCGTGGTGATCGCCCTGCTGGTGCTGCTCCCGGAGACCATCGCCGCCACCCGCGCCGCCCGCCGGGACCAGGTGCAGATCGGGCTCAACCTGGCGCTCGGTTCGGCGATGGCCAGCATCGGGCTGACCATCCCGGCCGTCGCCTTCGCCACCCTGTGGCTCAGCGGCCCGCTGGTGCTGGGCCTGGACCCCACCCACCTGGTGCTGCTCGCCCTCACCGTGGCGGTCGGCACCCTCACCGTGATCCCCGGCCGCGCCACCCCGCTCCAGGGCGGGGTGCACCTGTCCGTCCTGGCCGCCTACGTGGTGCTCGCGGTCAGCCCTTAGCGGCTCCCGCCGGCCGCGCGGCGTACAGCACGGTCCTGACGGCGCGTCACCACCCGGTCACCCCACTCGGCGAGCCGTGCCATTCTTACCTACCGTCTAGTAAGTTTACTCGCCAGTACATACCCTGGGCGCTCCTCGAAAGCTGATTGGCTCTCCCCCACCCAGGGCAGCCTGGCCGACCTGCCGGTCCGCAACGCCGCTGCGGACCCCACCGCCGTCGTCCTCAGCCGCCGTACGCCCGACGGCAGTTGGCGGCCGGTGACAGCCGCCGGGTTCGCCGCCGAGGTGGCCGCCACCGCCAAGGGCCTGGTGTCCGCCGGGATCCGCCCGGGCGACCGGATCCTGCTGATGAGCCGCACCCGCTACGAGTGGACCCTGCTGGACTTCGCCGCCTGGACGGCGGGCGCGGTGCTGGTCCCGGTCTACCCCAGCTCCTCGGCCGAGCAGGCCGAGTGGATCATCCGCGACTGCGGCCCGGCGATGGCCGTCGCGGAGGACGCCACCGCCGCCGAGGTGCTGACCATCGCGATCGCCCGCAGCCGGCACCCGGTCCCGCTCTGGCGGCTCGACCACGAGGCCACCGCCGAGCTGGCCAACCGGGGCGCCACCGTTCCCGACGCCGAACTGGATTCCCGCAGAGCAGAGTTGAGTCCGGACAGCCTGGCAACCCTGATCTACACCTCGGGCACCACCGGCCGCCCCAAGGGATGCCGACTGACCCACGGCAACTTCCTGGACGAGGCCGCCAACTGCCACGCCCTGTTGCAGCCGGTCTTCGAGGCGGTCTCCGACGAGCCGCCGTCCACCCTGCTCTTCCTGCCGCTGGCCCACGTGCTCGGCCGGATGATCCAGGTCACCTGCGTGTACGCCAGGATCCGGATCGGCCACAGCCCCTCGCTCGCACCGGACGAACTGCGGCCCGACCTGGCCTCGTTCGGCGCCAGCTTCCTGGTCGCGGTGCCCTACCTGTTCGAGAAGATCCACCACCTGGGCCGGGTCGAGGCCCAGGGCCGCAAGGCGGCCGGGGTCTACGACCGTGCGGTGGACGTCGCGGTCCGCTACGCCCGGGCCGAACTCGCCGCCCAGGCGGGCCAGGGCCCGCGCGCCCCGCTGGCGCTGCGTACCGCCCACGCCTTCTACGACGCGCTGGTCTACCGCAAGGTGCGCCAGGCGATGGGCGGCCGGGTCCGGCACGCGATCAGCGGCGGCTCCTCGCTCAACCCCGACCTGCTGCTCTTCTACGCGGGCGCCGGGGTGCAGATCTACGAGGGCTACGGGCTGACCGAGACCACCGGCCCCTCCACCGTCAACCCGCCGCTGCGCCAACGCCCTGGCACCGTCGGGCCGCCCGTGCCAGGCTCCGCGGTGCGGATCGCCCCCGACGGTGAAGTACTGCTCAGCGGCGGCCAGTTGTTCCGCGGCTACCTGGGCGGGGAGCCGGGCGCGACGGACGGCTGGTTCGCGACCGGCGACCTGGGCCGACTGGACGGCGACGGCTACCTGACCATCACCGGCCGCAAGAAGGAGATCCTGGTCACCAGCGGCGGCAAGAACGTCAGCCCCGCCCCGCTGGAGGACCGGCTGCGCGCCCACCCGCTGGTCAGCCAGTGCCTGCTGGTCGGCAACGGCCGCCCGTACGTGGGCGCGCTGGTCACCCTGGACCGGGAGGCGGTGGCCCAGTTCCTCGCCCACGCCCCCGCCGACCCGCCCGCCGTCGACCCGCGCGCCGCCGGTTCGGCCGTCCCGGTGGAACCGGCGGTGCTGGCCGAGCTGGTGGCCGCGGTCGAGCAGGTCAACGCGAGCGTCTCGCGGGCCGAGTCGATCCGCCGGGTACGGGTGGTGGCCGGCGACTTCACCGAGGACCGGGGCCTGCTCACCCCCTCGCTCAAGCTAAGGCGGCAGGCGGTACTGCAGGCCTACCGCAAGGACGTCGAGGCTCTGTACCGGAGCTGACGGTGCGTCAGGCGACACGGCACAGCAGCAGGAGTGCGCCGCCCGGTGCTCCGCTCGCCCCCGCCTCACTCCTCGGTGAGCGAGAGCACCACCTTCCCCGCCGGGTGGCCGTGCTCGCTGTGCTGGTGCGCGCCGGCTGCCCGGTCCAGCGGGTAGACCGAGTCGACCCGCAGCGCGAACTCCTCGGCGGCCACCAGGTCGGCGACCTTGGCCAGGGCGCCGAAGGCCGAGCTGCGGCTGGTGGTGCGCACCCCGTACTGGGCGGCGGAGAAGTCGGCGATGGTCAGCACCTGGTCCGGCGCGCCGGTGATCGCCACCAGCTCCGGGACCGAGCCCCGGCCGGCCGTGTCCAGGGCCAGGTCCACCCCCTGCGGCGCCAGCTCGGCCACCCGCTGCGCCAGCCCGGGCCCGTAGACGGTGGGCAGCACGCCCAGGGTGCGCAGGTAGGCGTGGTTGGCCTCGCTCGCGGTGCCCACCACGGTCAGCCCGGCCGCCTTGGCGAACTGGGCCACGGTGCTGCCCACCCCGCCGGCCGCGCCGTCCACCAGCAGGGTCTGGCCGGCCCGGGCGCCGAGCAGGTCCAGGCAGCGCTGGGCCGTCTCGGCGACCACCGAGAGCCCGCCCGCCTCCGGCCAGCCGAGGCCGACCGGCTTGGCGGCGAAGTGGTCGAGCAGCGCGTACTGCGCCCAGGTCCGCTGCCCGAGGCCGAACACTTTGTCGCCGACCGCGACCCCGAGCACCCCGTCCCCCACCTGGTCCACCACGCCGGCCGCCTCCAGCCCCGGCACCGCGGGGAAGGCCACCGGCGCAATCTCCTGGAGGTAGCCGGCCCGCAGCTTCCAGTCGTAGCCGTTGACCGCGGCGGCCTGCACCGCGATCCGCACCTGCCCTGGCCCGGCCTGCGGGGCGGGCACCTCCGCCACCTCCAGCACCGAGGGGTCGCCGTACCGCGCGAAGGTCACCGCGAACATGCTGTCTCTCCAGCCGCCGTCCAAGTCTGTCGGGCTCAGCCTCACCCCGGGCCCACCGCGCTGACCTCGCGAAACACCGGCCGAAAAAAACTTTCCGCGAAGGTGTGACATTCCATGCCCGCCGTTCGCTGTAGGGAGTGAACGGAGCACCCAAGGCTCCGACACGGTGGCGGCTTCCCCGGGCACGCCACCTGTCGGACAGCCGGCAGCTTTGACTGTGCAGAGATCAGCTGCCGGCTCTCGGGTAGACGGGTTTCCCTGGCCCGCACTACCCGCCATGCCCCCTGGGCCCGGTACCGCTGGGGTCGGCGGTACCGGGCCCAGGCCGGGCCTGTCCGCTCCGCGCGCCACGCCACCGCCGCTGCGTGACATCACCCCGCCACTTCCCGCAGTCCGCCGCGCGCTCTGTCATGGTCCAGGTCTTCTTGTCCTGTCCCCCGCCCCGGTGAGCGCCGCCTTCTCCGGCCGACTAGCATGTGACGGGTTGTCACAACGAGTAGCACTCCGACTCGACCCTGGAGACCGCGCGATGGCTGACGAACCGGCCGACTGGGCCACCTGGACGACCAAGAACGTGCGCTCCGGCCCCGGCGGGGTGCGCAGCGCGGAAGGCGCCCAACTGAGCGGCGACCTGAGCGTGCACACCACCTGGACGGGGACCGAGGCGATCCTCACGGTGCAGTACACCGACGCCCAGGACTGGTACACCCTGCAGGGCAGCCCGATCGAGGTGAGCGACGAACAGGCGGCCCGCGCGCTGCACCAGCAAGCGGTGGAGGCGGTCCGCTCCGGCGGCGGGGCCGCGCTCCCTCCGCCGGCCTGACGCCGGTGGGCACCGCCCTGCGTGCGCTGGTCGCGCTCGACCAGGCCGTGTACGCGGCCGTGGCCGCCGCCCCCAGCCCGGCGCCCGCGCTGGACTCCGGGCTGCGGCGCCTGTCGGTGGCGGCCAACCGGTCCCGCATCTCGTTCACCGTCGCGGGGCTGCTCGCGCTGGCCCCGGGGCGGCCGCGCCGGGCCGCGCTGCTCGGTGTCCTCGCGCTGGGCACGGCCTCGGTGACCGCCAACCAGCTGACCAAGACGCTGGTCCGCCGCCCGCGCCCGGACCGGGTGGCGGCCGAGGTGCCGGCCACCCGGCACATCCCGATGCCCGGGTCGGCCTCGTTCCCCTCGGGGCACACGGCGGCGGCGTTCGCCTTCGCCACCGCGGTCGGCTCGCAGCTGCCCCTGGCGGCGGTGCCGCTCACCGCTCTGGCGGGGTGCGTGGGCTACTCGCGGGTGCACACCGGCGTGCACTACCCGGGTGACGTGCTGGCGGGTGCGCTGCTCGGGGCGGGGTGCGCGGGCGTGGTGCTCGCCGCGGTCCGGCGGGTGGGGTCGGCCCTGACCGCCTGAGGGGCCTGCTGCGCCGAGCACGCCGGACGGGCCTGCCGCACCGGACACACCGGACGGGTCTGACGCGCCCGACGCCACGTCGACCGGGTCCGCGCTCACCCGGTCGGTCGTCGGCGGGTGCGCGCCCCGGGTCGGGCGGTGAGGCTGGCGGCATGACGCTACCTGGGAACCCCACCGAGCCGAGCCCGCTGGCCGCCCTGGCCAGGTTCGGCTGGCACGCCGCGCTGACGCTGGGTCTGATCGCGCTCGGCCTGGGCATCGTGGTCCTGGCCTGGCCGCACAGCACGCTGGAGGTGGTCGGCGTGCTCTTCGGGATCTACCTGGTGATCAGCGGCATCCTGCAGATCGTGCTGGCCAGCACCGTGCACGTGTCCACCGGGCTGCGGGTGCTCGGCTTCATCAGCGGCGCACTCTCGCTGCTGCTGGGCCTGCTCTGCTTCCGCGGGCCCTACCAGTCGGTCCTGCTGCTCTCGCTCTGGATCGGCATCGGCTGGCTGTTCCGCGGCACCACCGCCACCGTGGCCGCGCTGGACCTCCCCGGCGGAACGCCCGGGCGCGGCTGGCAGATCGCCCTGGGCCTGATCACCGCGATCGCGGGGGTGATCCTGTTGGTCGATCCGTTCGGCTCGATCCTGGCGCTGACCGTGATGGCGGGGATCTGGCTGGTGCTGATCGGCTTGGTGGAGCTCGGCCACGCCGTCTCGCTGCGCTCCGAGGCCAAGCGGCTGGCCTAGTCGTCAGCCTGCCGGGTGCCCCGGACCGCGCCGAGCACGTCCAGCAGCAGCGGCACCAGGTCGTCCAGCTCGGCCGCCGCCAGCGCCGGGAACGCCCCCGCCCAGCGGGACAGCACCACTCCGGCGAACGCCGCGGCCGCCACTTCGGCCCGCAGGTCGGCCCGGTCCACCCCCTCCGCGGCGAACCGGGCGCGCAGCGGCTCGACCAGGCGCTCTCTCAGGTGTTCGCGCGCCGCCTCCTGGGCCGCGGTGCTGTCCCCGGGCAGCACCGCGGACTGGAAGGAGGGCCCGGGTCCGCGCCGGGTCAGCCAGTCCAGCAGCCAGCGCAGCCGCTCCTCGACCAGCAGGTCGGCCGGCGGCGCCTCGCCCTGCTCCACCTTGGCGGCGGCCAGGTACAGCTGGGTCTTGCCGCCGAAGTACCGGGCGATCAGCGCCGGATCCACGCCGGCGCGCTCGCCGATCTCCCGGGTGGTGGTCCGGTCGAAGCCGCGGTCGGCGAACAGCTCGCCGGCCGCCCGGATCAGCAGTTCGCGGCTGCGCGCGGAGTCCCGGCGCCGGCCGCCGCCGGCGGGCTCGTCGGTCAAGGCGTCACCTTGGCCGGGACCTCGTCCGGGCCGGGCGCGATGTCCGCGATGCTCTCCTCCACCATCAGCTCCTCGTCCACCCCGCTCGCCGTGGTCGCCGCACCGGCCCGGCGCGGCAGCACGATGGTAACCACCGCGATCACCACCCACACGGCACACCCGAGCAGCGCGGCGGCCCGGTACCCGTCCGCCGAGGGCAGCCGCTGCCCGGCGGCGGTGTGCGCCTGCAGCACCGCGCCGCACAGCGCGCTGCCGGTGGAGTAGCCGACGTAGCGCAGCACCTGGTTGAAGCTCACCGCACTGCCCACCTCGGCGGCCGGCACCGAGCTGACGATCAGTCCGGGCATCACCGCGAAGGTGGAGCCCACCCCGAGCCCGGCGATCGCCATCACCACCAGCACCTGCCACAGGTGGTCGCGGGCGAACAGGAAGACCACCATCGCGGCCAGCGAGACCAGGCACCCGACGGTCAGCACGGTGGTCGTCGAGGTGCGCCGGGCCAGCGGCACCACGGCCTTGCTGGACAGCACGCTGACCACCGAGAACGGCAGCAGCGCCAGGCCCGCCACCACCACCGAGGCGCCGAACCCGTAGCCGGCCGCGGTGGGGGTCTGGACGAACCGGGTGACCAGGCTCATCAGCAGGTACATCACCACGCCCGCGACCAGGCCGGTGACGTCGGCGGTCAGCACGGTGCGGTTGCGCAGGGTGCGCAGGTCGACCAGTGGGTGCGGGGTGCGCAGCTCGTGCCGGATCCACCAGGCGAGCAGCGCGAGCGAGCCGGCCGCCAGCGCCCACAGGCCGGGGGCGGTCCAGCCCCAGCTCTCGCCCTCGGTGAGCACCAGCAGCAGTCCGGCCACGGCGAGGCCGATCAGCACCGCGCCGAGCCCGTCCAGCGGGGCGGCCTCCCGGCGGGCGGCCGGCGGCACCACCAGGGCGGCGCAGACCAGGGCGATCGCGCTGATCAGGGCGCCGAACCAGAAGCCGGCGTGGATGCCGAAGGACTGGGCGATCAGGCCGGTGAGCGGGTAGCCGAGCCCGACGCCGGCCACCGTGGTGATGGAGAGCAGGGCGACGGCGGAGCGGGAGCGCTCGGCCGGGACGCTGTCCCGGGCGGCGGCGATGGCCAGCGGGGTCAGGCCCAGGCCCACGCCCTGCAGCGCCCGGCCGGCCACCAGGAAGGCGAAGCCGAGCGGCAGCGCGGCCAGCACGCTGCCGACCACCACCACGGCGGTGGCGCCCAGGATCACCGGGCGCCGCCGGGGGCCGTCGCCGAGGCGTCCCATCACCGGGGTGGCGACCGCGCCGACCAGCATGGTGATGGTCAGCGACCACTGGGCCTCGGCGAGCGAGACGTGGTCGACGGTGGCGATGGTCGGCACCAGTGGGGCGCCCAGGCTGCTGATCACCGCCACCACGGTGCCCAGGAAGACCAGTACGGGCACCAGGGCCCGTTCCCGCCGGGGTGCGGCTGCCGCGTCCATCGCGCTCCTCTCGGCGGCCATCGGTCGATGGGGCCGTCCGTCGGTGGTCATCGGTCGATCGGGCCGTCCGCCGGTGGTCATCGATCGATGTCTTCAGATGATGTCTTCGGCTGATGACAATACTCCCGCGCCGCCCCCTTGCCGAGTCCCCGGAAGGCCGGCGGCAGGCCGGGACCGCGGAATGCCGGCGGTCCGATCGGTGTTGCGCTGACCGGGGGTTGGACCTGTCCGCCACCCGGGAACGCCGTTTGGGGGCCCGCTGTGAACCTCACCGCACTGGTGGCCGGGGCCGGGCTGTGGTCCTACGTCCTGGTCCTGCTGGTGACGGCGGGGGAGACCAGCGCTTTCATCGGCCTGGTGCTGCCGAGCGAGACCGTGGTGCTGTTCGCGGCCGCGCTGTCCGGGCGCGGTCTGCTCAACCCGTTCCTGCTCGGGCTCGCCGTGGTGGTGGGCGGGATCGCCGGCGACAGCGCGGGGTACTGGCTGGGCCGGGCGCTCGGCGGGCGGGCCGCCGCCTCCCGGGCGCGGGAGCGGATCCGGCCCGGCTCCCGGGTCGACCGGGCGGCGGGCTACCTGCGCCGGCGGGGCGGGCCGGCCGTCTTCACCGCGCGCTACATCGGCTTCGTCCGCTCGTTCGTGCCGTTCACCGCGGGCGCGGCCCGGATGCCGTACCGCACCTTCCTGGCGTACAGCGCGGCCGCCGCCGTCAGCTGGGGCGCGGCCAACGTCGCGCTCGGCTACTTTCTGGGCGCTTCCGCCGAGCACCTGCTGCACACCCTGGGCCTGGCGGGCCTGATCGCAGTCGGGGCCGCCCTGCTGGTGCTGGGCGCCGTGGTCGGCCTGCGCCGGCGCCGGGCGCTGCGCGCGGACCCGCCGACCCGCCCGCCGGCCCCGCGCCGCGCGCAGACCCGCGAGCACACCCGGACCTGACCGGAAGTCCTGCACGGCCCGCCGAAGCGCGTAGACGGTGGCACAACCACCGGAGAGCAGACGGCGCGCAACGAGCAGCCGTCCGGCCCCGCTGTCGTCGGCGCGCCGCCCGACCGGGCGCAGGTTGGTCGGGCGTGGCGCGGCCGCGGCGCCCGGCCGCTCGCGGGTCAGGGCAGAGCGCGAGCGGCCGGGATGCCGGACTTGCCGGAGCAGGCCCGGCACGCCGACGGGATCGGGGAGGCCAACGCCACAGCTTCCGAACGAGCGGTGCCGGCCTCCCCACCGGGCGAGAAGGCCGACCCTCAACGACCTCCCGCGACGAGCACTTTAGGACACGATCCACCAGAAGTCACCTAGCTGGCGTTTGGTTTTGTTTGATCACTCGCCGCGGCGGACCGTGCGGAGCGCGCGCGCCTCGGCCACCGTGCGGCAGCCGGCCAGTCCGAGCGCGTCGTCCAGCTCGGCGGCGAGCAGTTCGAGCACCCGGCGCACCCCGGCCTCGCCGTCCGCCGCCAGCCCCCAGACCACCGGACGTCCGACCAGCACGCCGTCGGCGCCCAGCGCCAGCGCCCGCAGCACGTCGAGGCCGCTGCGGATGCCGCCGTCCAGCAGCAGCCGGCACCCCTCCCCCACCGCCTGCCGGATCTCCGGCAGCAGTCGAACCCCCGGCACCGCGCCGTCCAGTTGGCGCCCGCCGTGGTTGGAGACCACCAGCGCGTCCACCCCGGCCCGCACCGCCAGCGCGGCGTCAGCCGGGTCCAGCACGCCCTTGAGGATCAGCGGCAGTGCGGTGAGGGTGCGCAGCTCCTCGACGTCCGCCCAGGTCAAGCTGGGGGCGAAGGTCAGCGCGGTGTGGCCGGCCACCGCCGAGCCGCCGTTCGCGCGGTGCGCGGCGGAACCGGCTGCCTCGGTCAGGTTAGCCGCGGTCACCCCGGCCGGCAGCGTGAAGCCGTTGCGGATGTCGCGCAGTCGGCGGCCCATCCACGGCACGTCGACCGTGAGCATCAGCGCGGTGCAGCCGGCCGCCTCGGCACGGCGGACCAGATCCAGCCGCCGGGCCCGGTCTTTCAGCCAATACAGCTGGAACCAGGTGGTGGCCCCCGCGGCGGCGATCTCCTCCACCGGAAAACTGCTCAGCGTCGCCGCGGTGAACGGGACCCCCGCCGCGGCGGCGGCCCGGGCCGCCGCCAACTCCCCGTCCGGGTGAGCCAGCCGGTGGTAGGCGACCGGCGCGACGGCGAGCGGCATGGCGAACTGACTGCCCAGCAGTTCGCAGCCGGTACTACGGACCGATACGTCACGCAGCACCCGCGGCACCAGGAAGACCTCGTCCAACGCGGCGCGGTTGGCCGCCAGGCTCAACTCCTGACCGGCTGCTCCGGCCACGAAGTCCCGTACCCCGGGTGGCAGGACGGCGGCCGCCCGGGCCTCGACCTCACCCAGAGTGAGTGCCGGCGCCGGTCGGGTGCGGGACACAGGAGTCATGCCGGGTCCTCTGCTGCGGGGCTGATGGACCGTTACCCTAGCGATTGGTAGAGACCAATGTGACAGCGACCCGACGGCTGGTCAACGGCCTTGTTCCGAAGCTCGGTTCGCCCGACTATCGAACAACTTGTCCGCCGCACCCGACCCGAGGGAGACATGTCATACCCAAGGCCACTGGCATATACCCATGTGATTTTCGCAACGTTTTCGCGATCTTCACGCCTGGTACGTTAACCCCCGCCCTGCACCGTAGTTCACTCCCTTTGTTGATCAACATCACGAAGAGTCAGCGGCCGCCCAACACCGGTCGACAGCCGCCCAGCAGTCGGATCGAACCCTTCCCCCATCGGAGTGCTGAGACCATGTCGGACTCCCCCCGTGCTTCCTGGCCCGTGCTCCCCGGACAGTCCGGCATCTGGCTGGCCCAGCAGCTCGACCCGAAGAACCCGGCTTTCCACGTGTCCGAACGCTTCGAGATCCGCGGGACGCTCGACCCGACACTCTTCGCCCGGGCCGTGGAACAGGTGCTTCAGGAGTGCGAGGCACTGCGACTGCGCTTCGAGACGAGCAACGGCGAACTCCGGCAACTGCTCAGCCCGCACATTCCCACTCGCTTGCTGCTCGAAGACGTGTCCGCTGCCGCCGACCCCGAGGCCGCCGTGCAGCAGTGGATCCGTGCGGACCTCTCGCGGCCGCTCGATCCGGCGTCCGGAGCAGCCACGACGCAAGTGCTCTTCCGGGCCGGCCCGACCCGGTGGTTCTGGTACTACCGGATGCACCACAGCCTGTTCGACGGGTTCGCCGTGGCCCTGTTCGCCGGACGGGCGGCCCAGGTGTACACCGCCCTGGTAGAGGGCCGGGAGCACGACCCCGCGGACGAACTCCCCAGCTTCCACCTGCTGCTCCAGGACGAGGCCGACTACCGCGCCTCCGCCCAGTACCCGGCCGATCGAGCCTACTGGCTCGACCGGATGGCCGACCGCCCCGAACCGCCCACCCCGGCCGGCAGAGCCGCCCCCGCCTCGGCCTGGCACCTGCGCCACGAGACGGGGATCGCCCCGGAACAGGCCGACCGCCTGCGCACCGCCGGTCGCCGACTCGGCGTCAGCTGGACGGCTTTGCTGTTCGCTGCCGCGGGGCTGTGCGTCGGCCGTCTGTCCGGCACCGACGATGTCGTGCTGGGCCTGCCGGTCGCTGCCCGCACCAGCCGCATCACCCGCAGCATCCCCGGCATGCTGAGCAACGTACTGCCGCTGCGCGTGTCGATCCGCCCGGATCTCACGATCCGTCAGCTGGTGCGGCAGGCCAACGCCAGTGCCCGTGAGGTGCTCCGCCACCAGCGGTACCGCGCCGAGGAACTGCGCCGCGAGCTGGGGCTGGCCGGCAGTACGAGCCCGCTGACCGGTCCCACGGTCAACGTGATGTCCTTCGACTACGACTTCTCCTTCGCCGGACTGACCGGGACGGTCCGCAACGTCTCCAACGGCCCGGTCGAGGACCTCGCCTTCGTGGTCTACGACCGCCAGAACGGCACCGGCCTGACTCTGGTGGTGGACGCCAATCCGGCGCTCTACACCGCGCAGGACCTCGCGGAGCACTCCGCCCGGCTGCTCCGGGCCCTCGATCTGCTGGCCGACTGCGATCCCGATCTTCCGATCGGCAGGCTGGCGTTGTCCGACCGGGCCGAGCAGGAGCGGCTGCTCGCGCTCGGTGCCGGCGAGGCGGCGCGCATACCGGTTTCGACGCTCCCACAACTGTTCGAAGTCCAGGTAGCACGGAGCCCCGAGGAGACCGCACTGGTCTTCGAAGGCACTCGACTGTCGTATGCGGAGCTGGACGCGCGCGCGGACCGGCTGGCCCGGCTCCTCGTGGCGCGCGGCGCGGGTCCTGAGCAGACCGTGGCCCTGGTGCTGGAGCGCTCGCCGGAGTTGGTGGTCGCCCTGCTCGCCGTGCTCAAGTCCGGTGCCGCGTTCCTGCCGGTGGATCCGGAGTACCCGGCGGAGCGGATCAGGCACCTGCTGGACGACGCCCAGCCCGTCCTGGTGCTCGCCACCGCCCAGACGTCCCAGGCTCTACCGGGGCCGGTCCTGGTGCTGGACTCACCCCAGCTGCTGGGCGAGCTCACCACCGCGCCCGAGGACCGCAGCGAACTGCCTGCCCCGCACCCCGACCAGCCGGCGTACGTGATCTACACCTCCGGTTCCACCGGCCGCCCGAAGGGCGTCGTCGTGCCGCACCGCGGCATCGTCAACCGCCTGGCCTGGATGCAGGCCGAATACCGGCTCGGCCCCGGCGATCGCGTCCTGCAGAAGACCCCGTTCGGATTCGACGTCTCCGTCTGGGAGTTCTTCTGGCCGTTGCTGGAGGGCGCCACCCTGGTGCTGGCCCGCCCCGGTGCCCACCGCGACCCGACTCAACTCGCCTCCCTGATACGGCGCGAGCGCATCACCGTCGCGCACTTCGTCCCGTCCATGCTGCACGCCTTCGTCCAGGAGCCCGCGGCCGGCGGCTGCACCGGCCTGCGCGACGTCTTCTGCTCCGGCGAGGCGCTCACGCCCGAACTGCGGGACCGCTTCCGTGCCGTACTGAACGTACCGCTCCACAACCTGTACGGTCCGACCGAGGCCAGCGTCGACGTCACCGCCTGGACCTGCCGCGCCACGCCCACCGTCCCGATCGGCAGACCCGTCTGGAACACCGAGGTCCGCGTGCTGGACGCCGCGCTGCAGCCTGTCCCGGTCGGCGCCCCGGGCGAGCTCTACCTCACCGGTACGCAGCTCGCCCGCGGCTACCTCAACCGGCCCGGCCTCACCGCCGAACGATTCGTCGCTGATCCCTACGGTCCGGTCGGCTCGCGCATGTACCGCACCGGCGACCTGGTGCGGTGGAACGACGACAGTGAACTGGAGTATCTCGGCCGCACTGACGACCAGGTCAAACTCCGCGGTGTCCGGATCGAGCTCGGCGAGATCGAAGCCGCACTTGCTGCCGACGCCGAGGTGGGCCACGCTGCTGCGGCGGTGCACGGCGAGCGCCTGATCGGTTACCTGGTGCCCGCCCGCGGCCCGGTGGACCTGGCCGCTCTCCGGGCCCGGCTCACGGCGGTGCTCCCGGCCCAGCTCGTCCCCGGCTCGCTGCAGGTCCTCGACCGGCTGCCGGTGACCCCCAACGGCAAGCTCGACCGCCGGGCCCTGCCGGCGCCGATCGTTGCAGACAACTCGGCGCGACGCGCCCCTGCGAGCCTCGAAGAGCAGCAGCTCGCGTCCATCTTCTCCGACCTGCTGGACTCGGCCGAAGTGGGAGCGGAGGACGACTTCTTCGAGCTGGGCGGGCATTCACTGCTTGCTACTCGCCTCATCAGTCGCGCCCGCGCGCTCCTCGGTGTCGAGTTGACCATGCGTGACCTGTTCGACGCACCCACCGTGGCCGCGCTGGCCGGGCGGGTCAGGGCGGCCGTCCCGGCCCGCCCCGCGCTTCGGGCCGGCCACCGACCGGACCGCATCCCGGCCTCGGCGGCACAGCACCGACTCTGGTTCCTCGACCGGCTCGGCCTGACGGGTGCCGCGTACCACATACCGCTGGCGATCCGGCTCACCGGCCGCCTGAACTTCACCGCACTGCGCCGCGCGCTGCACGACCTGCTGACAAGACACGAGGCGCTGCGGACCGTGTTCGTGGCTGAGGCCGACGGCGAACTGAGCCAGCGGATCCTGCCGGACGCCGAACTGCCGATGCCGGTGAGCCGGTTCAGTCGGTCCGCGTTGGCCGCCGCCGCTACCGAGCCCTTTGATCTCTCCAGCCACATACCGTTGCGCGCCAGGATGTTCACCCACTCGGCGGCGGACCACCTGCTGCTTCTGACGGCCCATCACATAGCGGTGGACGGATGGTCGCTCTCCACCCTCACCCGCGACCTGTCCACCGCGTACACCGCTCGCCTGAGCGGTCGGGCACCCGAGTGGTCGACGCTGCCGGTACAGTACGCCGACTACGCGCTCTGGCAGCGCGAACTGCTCAGCGACGAGTCAGCTGCCCAGAGCCTGACCGGCCGCCAACTCGCCTACTGGCGGGAGGCGCTGGCCGGTCTGCCGGAGGAGATCGCGCTACCGGTGGACCGCCCCAGACCTCCCGCGCCGAGCCACCGGGGCGCCTCCGTTCCCGTCGTCATCCCGGCGGAGCTCCACGCGAGCCTGGTCGAGTTCTCCAGCGCCCACGGCGTGACCCTCTTCATGACCTTGCACGCAGCCCTGGCCACCCTGCTCCACCGGCACGGCGCCGACCCCGACCTGCCGATCGGCACCCCGGTGGCCGGTCGTACCGACAGCGCCCTGGACGAGGTGGTCGGATTCTTCGTCAACAACCTGGTCCTGCGTACCGACCTGTCCGGCAACCCGTCCTTCGCCCAGTTGCTGCGCCGGGTGCGTGAGACCGACCTGGCCGCATACGCCCACCAGGACCTCCCGTTCGAGCAGCTGGTCGACGAGCTCAACCCCACCCGCTCGCTCGCCCGCCACCCCCTCTTCCAGGTGATGCTCGCGCTGGGCAACACCTCCCCCCTCGAACTCGAGCTGCCCGGGCTGGCGGCAACCACCCAGCCGGTGGGCACGCTGACCGCCAAGCTCGACCTCGCGCTGGTGCTCTCCGAGCGTCTCGGTGTGCAGAGCGTCCCGGCGGGTCTGGAGGGCGAGTTCGAGTACGCCGCGGACTTGTTCGACCACGGCACGGTCGAACGGTTGGCCGAGCGTCTGACCTGCCTGCTCAGGGCTGCCGTGGCCGCCCCGGAACTGCCCATCAGCGACTTGGAGATCATGACCGCGGGCGAGCTCCGGAGCCTCCTGTCCGACTGGAGCGGGGCGACCGCCGACTCGCCGGCCGCCGCCACGCTGCCCGAGTTGTTCGCAGCCCAGGTGGCCCGCACCCCTCGGGCGACCGCCCTGGTGTTCGGGGACACCGAGCTGTCGTACGCCGAGCTGGACGCCCGGGCCGAGCAGTTGGCCCGGCTGCTGGTCTCGCGCGGGGCAGGCCCTGAGCGGACCGTCGCCCTGGTGCTGGAGCGGTCCGTCGAGTTGGTCGTCAGCGTCCTCGCGGTGGCCAAGGCCGGCGCCGCATACCTGCCGGTCGACCCCAAGTACCCGGCCGAGCGGATCGCCTATCTGATCGAGGACGGCGCGCCCACGCTGGTTCTCGCCACGACAGGCACAGCGGCCGTGGTGCCCGGCCCGGCCGTGCTGCTGGACTCGCCGCCGGTGCAGGCCGAACTCGGCTCCTCGTCCGACGGCGGGGCACTGCCCGCCCCGCGCCCCGACCAGCCCGCCTACGTGATCTACACCTCCGGCTCCACCGGCCGCCCCAAGGGCGTGGTGGTCACGCACGCAGGGCTGGCGGCCATGGTTCGCGCGCACCGTGACAGCCTCGGGATCGAGCCGGGTTCCCGGATGCTGCAGTTCGCCTCCCCCAGCTTCGACGTCGCCGTCGCCGAGCTCTGCACAGCACTGCTCACCGGTGCCGCTCTGGTCTGTGCGCCGGCCGACCGCCTGCTCCCCGGAGCCGGCCTCGCGGAGACGCTCACCGAGTACCGCGTGACCCACACCCTGCTTCCGGCCGCCGTCCTGGCCGCGCTGTCCGCCGGCACGCTGCCCGCGGGGCTGACCGTGGTGGTGGGCGGCGAGGCCTGTTCCCCCGAGCTCGCGCGCCGGGTCTCCCGCGGCCGGACCCTGGTCAACGCGTACGGTCCGACCGAGACCACCGTCTGCGCGACCATGAGCGCGCCGCTGAGTCCCGGGCTGGACCGCCCGGTCGTCCCGATAGGCCGTCCGACTGCCGGCACCCGGGTCTACGTTCTCGACGGCCGCCTGCGACCAGTCCCGCCAGGCGTACCCGGTGAGCTCTACATAGCGGGTGTCGGACTGGCCCGTGGCTACCTCGGCCGCGGGGCTCTGACCGCCGAACGGTTCGTACCGTGCCCCTACGGCGCCCCCGGCGAGCGGATGTACCGCACTGGCGACCTGGTCCGCTGGACCGCCGCGGCCGAACTGGAGTTCCTTGACCGAACCGATGATCAGGTGAAGCTGCGCGGATTCCGGATCGAACTCGGGGAGGTGGCGGCGGCGCTGACAGCCGAAGCGTCCGTGGGCCGTGCGATCGCGATGGTCCGCGAGGACTCTCCCGGCGACCGACGCCTGGTCGCCTACGTGGAGTCGGACGGCACGGGCTCGCTCGACCCACGCGTGCTGCGCGCCGCCGTCGCGAACCGGCTGCCGGGCCACCTGGTGCCGTCCGCCGTCGAGGTGCTGGAGCAGTGGCCCCTGACCCCCAACGGGAAGCTCGACCGGCAGGCCCTTCCCGCGCCGCGCTACGCCGCCGTCACGGCCGGCCGCGATCCGCGCACACCGCTGGAGGACGCCCTGTGTGCGCTCTTCGCCGAACAGCTCGGGGTCGAACGGGTCGACCCCGAGGCTGACTTCTTCTCGCTGGGCGGCCATTCGCTGCTGGCGGTCCGTCTGGCCGGCAGGATCCGCGCGGCACTCGGCCGACCGGTGGGGGTCCGGGAGCTCTTCGAAGCACCCTCGGTGGCCGAACTGGCCGCCAAGCTGGTCGAGACGGGCGCGTCAGCAGCCGTCGCCGATCCGCTGGAGGTACTGCTGCCGCTGCGGCCGCACGGAGAGCTGCCACCGCTCTTCTGCCTGCACGCGGGGTACGGCATGGGGTGGAACTACCGCGCCCTGCTCGAACAGCTGCCTCCGGAGCAGCCCTTGTACGCACTGCAGGCGCGCAGCCTGCGTGATTCGACCAGACTGCCCGCGAGCCTGTCCGAACTGGCCGCCGACTATGTCCGGCAGGTCCGTGCGGTCCAGCCGACGGGCCCCTACCGGCTGCTGGGCTGGTCGTTCGGCGGCGTGGTCGCCCATGAGATGGCGGTCCAACTGCAGCAAGCGGGCGAACGCGTCGAGATGTTGGCCCTGCTCGACAGCTACCTGACAGCGCTTGCCGCCACCCCGACGGACACCGACGAGCTGGCGCAGTGGCTGCTGGGCTCGCTGGTGGCCGACCTCGGCAAGGTCCCCCCGGGCGGACTGCTGAAGCCTGACGAGGTGGCTGCCCTCGCAGACCTCCCGGGCGTCATCACCAGCCAGACGGTGGAAGCCCTGCTGCACACCTTCCTGCGGCACGCCGACATGTTGGAGCGATTCGCCCCCAAGATCTTCGACGGCAGCCTCGTCTACTTCACCGCCGCCCAGAACCGTCCTGTCGACGCACCTGGTGCCGGCGCCTGGGAGCCGTACTGCACCGGCCACGTCGTGGACTTTCGCATCGCCTGCGACCACAACGGAATGGGCGGCCCGGGCGCCCTCGCCGAGGTCGCCCGGATACTCACCCCCGCCCTTCAGGCGGCGCCGGCGCAGGCCCTGCAGGAGGTAACCGTGTGAGCCCGGTGGGCGCGGTACAGCCGGGTGCATGGTTTCCTACAGGTCCAGGCAAGGCCCGCTGGCTACGCTGGGCGGTATGTCTGCTGCCGCCGCCCCGTCCTCCCGTTCCCGTTCGGCCGTCCTGAGCAGTGCGGCGGACGTGCTGCTCGCGCTGTCCAACGGCAGACGGCTGGCGATCCTGCACGCGGTCGTCGAACTGAACGCGCAGGTAGGCCCGGTGGGGCTGGCGCAGCTCGGCGAGCGGGTGGGGCTGGACGCCCGGCAGCTCGCCAAGGAGGTGGTCCGGCTGACCGAGGCGGGCCTGCTGCGGCGGGACCAGGGGGCGTTGACCGCGCAGCTCGGTCCCCTCGGGGAACTGGGCGAAGCGGTGGCCGAGTTCACCGCACTGGGCCGCACGGTGCCGCCGGACTCGCCGCTGCGCCGGTTCCTGACGCACGGACGGGTCACCGACCTGCCCAAGCGCCCGGAGGACCTGGCGGCGCTCGCGGCCGCGCTGGCCGACCTGCTGCCCGCGGACCGCACCCTCACCGAGGCGGAGGTCAACGAGCTGCTCGGGCAGGCCGGTGACGACGTGGCCCGGCTTCGGCGGCTGCTGGTGGACCTCGGCCTGGTGCAGCGGTCCGGCTCGGCGCAGTACCGGCGCTCTGCGGCGGTGGCCTCGTGACCGCCCCGGGGCGGGCGCTTCCGGTGGTGGACTTCGCCGGGTTCGCGGAGCACTGGAACAGGCGGCCCTGCGTGGTCCGCGGGTTGGACGAGTTCGGCACGGTGGACGTGTACGAGCTGTACGCCAGGATCGGCGCCGCCGTCCGGGCCGGCACCCACCGGCGCCCCGACGACGTCAAGCTGTTCACCGCCCCGCCCGGGCCGCCCGACCTGGGCCGGCTGCTGCCGGCTGCGGCCGAACCGGACTTCGCGGGCTACGCGGCCCGGGTCTCGGCCGAGCTCGGCCGCGACTGGAGCTTCGTGCTCAACTCCGCCCAGGCGTTCTCCCCCGAGCTGTACCGGCTGGCCCGCGAGGTGCTGCTGCGGCTGCGCGGGACGGCGGACGGGCTGCCGGCCGGCCTCTCCGACTGCTTCCTGGTGGGCGGCTCGTACGCCACCGGACCGACCCGGATCCACAAGGACACCGCGGACGTCTTCCTCTACGTCGCGCAAGGTGTCAAGACGATGCTGCTGTGGCCGTACGAGGTGCTGGTGGACCAGGCCCCGCCGGACTCCGACCCGGAGCACAACTTCGTTCCGCTCAAGGTGACTCCGGACGAGATCGCGGCCGAGCCGCTGCGCCTGACCGGCGGCCCGGGCGAGGTGCTGTACTGGCCGGCCTCCTACTGGCACTGCGCGGAGTCCGACGGCCGGCCCTCGCTCAGCCTGCACCTGGCCACCCACCGGTACCGCGATCTCGCGCCGGTCTGGGCCGGCGCCTTCGCCGGCGCGGGGATCGGGGCCGATCTGCCGCCGCACTGGGAGGTGTCCGAACGGGCGCTCGGTGGCGAGACCCTGATGTTCGGTCAGCAGACCGCGGCGGCGGCCACCTCGGCCGTGCACCAGTGGAGCCTGGCCCGGCACAGCACCGCCAACTTCCAGATCCTGCCCGATCTCTCGCCGCGCTCCGGGTCGGAGCCGACGGCCCGTCGGGCGCGTGCCGTCCAGCGGTTCCCGGTCTCCTGGGCCGTCGACGCCGGGCAGCCCGAGGAGCTGATCGTGGCGGCCAACGGCCTCTCGCTGCGGGTGGCTTCGCAGCCGGCCACCATCGAGCTGCTCACCGCGCTGGCCTCGCTGGAGGCCGGTGCGGCACTCGACCTCGCCCCGTGGTCCGGTCCGGCAGGGCTGCTCGGCGACGCGGGGACGGTGCTGGCCGCGGCCCATGCGGCAGGCTCGGTCACGCTCGGGTGACGCTGGCCCTCGGGTGACGGTCAGCGGGGCCGGGCGGCCGGGAGCACCAGAGTGACGGCAGGCGTCGGGCTGTCGTCCGCGTCCCGGGCCGCGGCCACCTCCTCATGGCCTACGTCCTGCACCGCCGCCAGCAGGGAAGCCGTGAACTCGATCGGCAGGCCGGCTCGTTGGACCTCGGACTGGGTGGTCAGCACCAGCTGGGCCGGTCCGATCCGGCGCAGCAGGGCGGACCGCACGATGCGGCGCGCGGTGGCGACCGCCCGCCGGGACAGCGCCGCGCCGCCCGCGTGCTCGGCCAGCACCAGGCGGGCCACCCGGTCGGCGTCCTCGACCGCCGGGGCGGCGAGCATCAGGAACTCGCCCCGGGTCAGGTCGACCACGCAGTCCCACAGGTAGCTGGCCGCGAGCTCGGACCGGATCGCGTCGTCGACCACCGAGCTGTAGGCGCCGAACCTGGCCTGGTTGGCGACCAGCGCGGCGGCGAGTGCCCGGACCGTGGCCACCTGCGGGATCGCCCGGCGCAGTTGCAGGTAGGCGAGCTCGGCGCGGGGCGACTCGACCTCCAGCCAGCGCGGCGGGGCCGCCGGCCGGGGCAACCGGATCGGCAGATCCTGTTCCGGGCCACCGACAGCCTCGGACTCGACGGCCGCGGGCGCCGGGGCGGGCCCGTGGGTCGCGGTGAGCACCGCGGCGCCGGCGACCCGGTCGGCCTGCGCGGGGGCGTCGGCGATCACCGCCCGCCCGCCGTCGATCAGCCGCTCGGTGACCTGGCGGGCCGTCAGGCGGGCTCCGGCCACCTGGTGGACCGGACCCCCGGGGGCCGAGCCGAGGGTCGCGAGGGTGGCCAGGTCGTGCGAGCCTCGGGTGCGCACGGCGGCGAGCACGGCGATCACCCGGTCCAGGTCCAGGTCATCGGCCCGGGCCGCGCTGACGGCCTGTCGGCCGCTCGCGAGCGCCTCGGCCGCCTGGTCCAGAAGCTGGCCCGCATCGAGCTGAGGTACCGTCAGCTCAACGCCGACCAGGCGTTCGTGGTCGGTCACCGGCCGGGTCGGCGCCAGCCGCGTGAAGCAGTCGCGCAGTCGGGGAAGCACCAGCGCGTCGTGCACCAGGCGCAGCGAGACGTCCTCGCCCGGCACGCAGCCGGTCCGCACCTGCAGGCGCGGTTGCGCCTCCCCGGTGGCGAAGCAGCGCAGGGTGCCGGCCGCCAGGCGCAGGTCGAGGGTGCCCACGGTGCCGTCGGTGGCGACGGAGCCGCGGCCGGCGCTCACCGACCCACCAACGCGTCGGTCCCCGCCGCGGCCGTAGCCGCCGCGAGCAGGTCGACGAAGCGCAGCAGCGCCGCGTGGTCGACCTGGCGGGTGGCCGCGAGCACCGCCTCGAAGCGGGGGGACCCGTGCAGCAGTGACAGGGCGTCCAGCGCCGCGAGTTCGCCCGGGTCCGGGGCGCTGTCCGGCAGCGTGTCGCGCACCGCCGCGAGGTCGTCGGCGCCTGCGGCCAGCACCGGCAGCAGCAGCTCCGGCGCCAGGTCCAACGGGCGGCGCGGGTCCAGGCCCGCGGCCAGCGCGTAGAGCAGGCCGCCGCGCACCGGTTCGGTGCCGCGCGGCGAGAGCACCCGGCCGGACAGCCAGTGCAGCCCGGTCGGCGGCCGCCCCCGGTCGATCAGCCCGCCGAGCACCCAGGCCGCGGCGGCGGTCGCCGGATCGGGCGGCAGAATCCAGGCGGCGGCACAGGCGTTGCCCTCGGGGGCCCGGAACTGCCAGGCGCCGCCGACCGGTGGCCCCGGGCGCGGCCGACCGGCTCCCGGCACCGCGCCGCCAAGGCTGCGCCGCAGGTCGCCGGCGGACCACCCCGGCTCCGGTCCGGCCACGCACACCGCCACCGCCACCCCGTGCGCGAACCCGTCGACCAGCTCGACCAGCTCCGGCCCGGCGGGTGCGACGGCGGTCGGCTCGAACTGCGGGTCCGCGCGCAGCAGCCGGGCGATCTGACGGCGTGGGAAGCCGGACAGCCGGCGCTCCTGTCCGCCGCGGCGCTCCAGCTCGATCAGCCGCAGCGCCGAACGGATGCCGTGGGCGGCCACCGGCGACGGTGCACAGCAGTCGGCCAGCCGGTCGGCCAGGGCGGCCAGCACCACCGGCACCTCGTCGGGCGGGCAGACGTGGTGCAGCACCGTCGCGTGGTCGTGGGTGGCTCCCCATTCGAGGGTCAGGTCGGCAGGTGCCCGCAGGAACCATAGGTGCTCGTACAGGTGCGCGAGCCCGACGTGGGAGGCCGGATCGTCGAGATAGCCGCGGTCGAAGGCCACGCAGACCGCCGCGTAGGGACTGCCCGGGGCGGTGCGCACACCGGTGCGCAACCGCCCCTGCCGAGTCGTCGTCAGCACTCGGTCTCCGCCACCGGAGCGGCCCGGCGCCGCACGCGCAGCCCGTCCCGCGCCAGGCCGGCGCCTGCGGCGGCCAGCGTGACCGCCCCGGCCGCCACGAAGGTGCTGCGCGGGTCGGCGGCCGCGAAGACGCCGCCGAGCGCGAAGCCGACCAGGAAGAAGGTGTTCACCACCGAGCCGGCCGCCGCGTGCGCCCGCCCGAGCAGCTCCGCCGGGGTGCGGGTCTGCACCGCGGTGCGCATCGCGATGTTCTGGTAGGCGTTGGCCGCACCGGCCAGCAGGGCCATCAGCACCGTGACGCCGAGCACGGCGAACGCGCCGTACAGCAGGATCGCCAACCCCATGGCGGCGGCCCCGGCCTGCACCGCGCGCTCCGGCGCCCGCCACTCCCGGCGGGAGGCCACCGCCGCCCCCGCCATCGCGCCCACCCCCCAGGCGGCGGTCAGCAGGCCCAGCGCGGCCCCGCCGGCGTGCAGCGGGCCGCGGACGAAGAACACCGTGGCCACATTGACCATCGAGCTCGCCGACACGGTGAAGACCAGGATCGGCAGTACGGCGCGCAACTCGCCCTGCCGGGCCAGGAACCTGACGCCCTCGGTGGCCCCCTGCCACCAGACCCGGTCGTCCCCGGCCACCGGTCGGCGCACCCGCATGACCGCGATCACCAGCGTGGCCAGCCCGAACGAGACGGCGTCGGCGAGCAGCGCCGAGCGGACTCCCGCGGCGGCCACCAGCACCCCGCCGAGCACCGGTCCGACCAGGGTGGAGGCCGAACGGCTCAGCTCCAGCAGGCTGTTGGCACGGGCCGGGAAAGCCTCCCCGACCACCACCGGGATCAGCACCACCGCGGCCGGGGCCGCCACCGCACCCAGCGCCCCCACCGCCGCGGTACCGGCCAGCAGCACCCCGGTGCTCGGCCAGCTGCTCATCGCGAGCAGCACGACGGCTTGCAGCGCCGAGGCCAGGGCGAGCATCCGCCCGGCGTCGCGGCGGTCCAGCAGCTGGCCGGTCAGTGGCGCCAGCAGGACGGCCGGGGCGATCTGCAGGACCAGCAGCGCGGCGATCAGCAGCGACTGGCGGCTGCCGGCCAGGTGGACCAGGACGGCGATCGAGGCGACCTCGTCCCCCACGGCCGAGGCGAACACGGCGCCGAGGAAGACCGCGCTGGCGGCGCGGTGCCGCTGGGTGGTGGCCGCGGCCACGGTGGCGGTGCTCACTTGCGGCCGGTCAGGATGTGGTCGGCGTCGCTGCCGTAGGCGTGCAGGCCGGTCAGCCCTGCCTGGGCGAACAGCTCGGCGAGCTCGGCGATCGGGCGCAGCCGACGCCACTGCACGCCGTCCTCCTCGGCGGTGGTGCGCCCGTCGGCGTCCCGGACCGTGATGGTCCGTTCGACCTTGAGGCAGCGCTCGGCGGTGTCGACGGTGCGGCGCTCGTCCACCTGGGCGACCAGGCCGCCCGCGATCGGTACGTCCGGGCGCCGCACCCACTCGGCGCTGCTGCGCAGCCGGGCGTCACCGGCCGACCCGGCCAGCGCCAGGATGCCGCCCGGCGCCAGGGCGGCGGCGTAGCTGAGCACCGAGGCGAGCGCCAGTTCGTCGTCGGTGATGAAGGCGAACCCGTTGAGCGGGCAGTAGAGCGCGGCGTAGCCGCTCAGCTCGGCGTCGAGCGGCGCGAAACTGCCCTGGTGGATGGTCGGGACCAGGCCCTGCCGGGCGGCGTCGGCGCGGCAGATCCCGATCATCTCCTCGGAGATCTCCAGGCCGTGCACCTGGTGGCCGGCCTGCAGCAGCCGCAGCATCAGTCGGCCGGTGCCGCTGCCCAGCTCCAGCGCGGTGCCCCGGGCCTCGGCCACGATGCGGGTGAAGAGCGCGTCCTCGTCGAACAGTTGGTCGGCGATGGCGGCCGCGTAGACGGCGCCGATCAGGCCGTCGTAGAAGCCGGTGGTGGTGGTCATGGTCGGACCGTCCTCCGCTGCGGGGTCAGAACCGGTAGGCGTTGTCGGGAAGTTGACGGGTCGGGTCCTCGCCCGGCAGCCAGCGCGCGTAGCGCCGGTGGACCGCGTCCAGGTGCCCGCGGTACAGGTCCATCATCTGCCGCAGCACCGTGAACAGGCGGGTCACCTTGGCCTGGCCGAGCTCGTGCTCCTCCGAGAGGAGCAGGCTCGGCAGTCCGCCGTGGTCGCCCTCGACGTCGTCCGCGTCGTGCGCCCGGAACCGGCGGATCAGCGCCTCGGGGATGCCGTGCTCGCGCTCCAGCAGGTCGAGCACGTCGGTGCCGGGCCGGGCGCTGTCGGCGCCGGCCGCACGGACCTCGGGCAGGATCAGGGCGGCGGCGAACTCCGCGACGCCCTGCCAGCCGAAGGCGCCATAGGCGTGGCTGTAGGCCATGGTCTCCACCGCCTCCTCGGCGGTGCGCAGCACGTCCACGTCCAGGCCGAGCGCGGCGAAGCCGCCCAGCAGCAGGTTGCCGTGGCCCGACTCCGAGGCCCGGAACTCCTCCAGGGCCGCGCGCTGCACAGCCGTCATCCGGTGCCGGAACACCGGCTCGGCGGACCAGGAGGCCGCCCGGACCACGAAGTAGGTCTCCAGCAGGAGGCCCGCGGCCAGTCCGTGGTCGGGACCGGCGGCCAGCGCGCGCAGCAGCGGTGCGTCCCGCAGCACCCGCGGGAACTCCCGCCGGAACGCGTCGACCAGCCGGCAGGCGACGTACGCTCCCGGCACCGAGTCCAGGCGGGCGGCCTCGGGGTCCACCAGCAGACCGGTGCTGAACAGCCGCTCGACCACCTCGCGGGCCCGCGGCTCGGGGCAGTCCAGCCAGCCGCGGACGTCGGCCAGCAGCTCGGCGGGCGAGCCGCCGGCCGCCCAGCGCTCCAGGTCCGCCAGGGTGACGGCGCTGGACGGGAAGGCGGCGCGGTAGGTGCCGTCCTCGATCCGCACCAGCTCGCCGTCCGTGGTGAGCGACACGTCGCGGCTGAACCGCGGACGGACCGCGGAGTCGATGACCTCGACCATGGTTACTGGCTCCTTTCGGGCTTGACGAAGATTCGGCCCTGGGTGTCCAGGCGGTGGAGCAGCGGCGGCTGCGCCAGCTCGGCGAGGTACTCGTCGGTGGCCCGGGTGGCCCCCGCGAGCTTGCCGTAGTCGTCGATCACGACGACCCCGCCCGGAACCACCCGGGGGTAGAGCTCCCGCAGCTCGTGCAGCGTCGAGTCGTACTGGTCGGTGTCCAGGCGCAGCAGCGCGATCCGCTCGGGAGCCAGCTGCGGGACGGTGTCCTGGACCAGGCCCGGCACGCAGTGGATCCGCTCGGCCGGGTACCCGGTCTCGGCGACCCGCCGGTGCACCTCCTCGGCCGTGGTCCCGGCGGCCATCTGCTCGGGGTGCACCCCGCTCGCGTCGGGCTCGGCGCCGGCCCGGACCTGCCCGATGAAGCCGTCCTGCTCGCCGGTCTGCTCCCACTTCCAGTCGAAGGTGTCGAACAGGTACAGCTCGCGGTCCCGCACCCCCAGTTCGAGCAGGGCCAGGGCGGCCAGCCGGATGCTGCCGCCGCGCCAGACCCCGCACTCCACCAGGGCGCCGGTGATGCCGCCCGCCACCAGGTAGCGCACCGCGGACCAGAGCGCGTACCGGGCCGCCGGGGAGGTCAGGGTCAGGCCCTCGCAGCTGCGCGCGGCGCGGATGAAGGCGGGGTCGGCCTCCAGGTCGGGGGCGGCCGAGATGACCTTGGCGATCTCCACGTTCACGTCGCGCAGCGCCGGGCTCACCTCGTCCACCAGGATCCCGGCCTCGTGCAGCCGGGCCAGCGCGGCCCGCACCGGCGCCTCGTCGGTGGCGGCGCCGCCGGACAGGGCCCGGGCCAGCTGCTCGGGCCCGGTGCCGCGGGTGGCCTCCGCGAGCAGCAGCAGGATGCCGGTGTCGGCCTGCAGCAGGTCGAAGGGCCGGTCCACGTGGCCGACCAGCAGGCGGCCGTCCCGGGCGGCGACGAACGCGCCGTCGTTGATCCTCATGCCGAAGCCCTTTCGTGGTCCAAGGCGCCGCGCTTGACCAGTTCGGCGAGCAGGGCGGTGAGTTGGCGGTCGTCCTGCGGGCCGCCGGCGGCCCGGGCGAGCGCGCACCAGTCGGCCGGGGTCCTGGTGGTGCCGGGGGTGAGCGCGGGCAGGAAGGCGTCGAGCCAGTCGCCGCCCCGGGCCCGCAGCAGGTGGCCGTTGGCCGCCAGGTGGGTGGTGCCGTCGGCCCGCAGGGTGCGGAGCACGGAGTCGGCGGTCACCGTCAGCCGGTCGGCCGGGGCGGGCTCGGCCGCCTCGCGCAGCCGGGGCAGCACCTCGAAGTTGGAGGCGGTCCGCCGCTTCAACTGACGCAGTTTCAGCTCCAGTTCCAGCTCCGGGCCGTCGAGCAGCGCGGTGACAGTCTTGCGGATCCGGCTGTCCACCTCGCCGGAGCCCGCGCCGAGCGGCCCGCCCTCGAACCGGGTGGTGCCCAACTCGCCTGCGGCGAGCGCTTGCAGGCGGCGGATCAGCAGCGCGAGCCGGTCGTCCCACTGGTAGTGCGCGATGTGCAGCGAGAGCGCGAAGGTGCCGTCGGAGGTGGCGCAGTGCCAGCGGTCCGAGGGCCAGTAGAGCACCGTGCCGGGGCCGCCCTCGACCACGGTCGCCGTGGCCAGGTGGTCGTGGTGGCGGATCGACGCGGGCAGGTTGACCTGGCGCTGCATCGCCTCCGGTCCGGCGAGCTCGCCGAACACCTCGAACGGCCAGGTGTAGAACCGCTTGAACCCGCTCACCACGTAGGTGAAGACGCCCGCGGTGTCCTTGTGCACCAGGGTCGGGGCGGTCCCGTAGACCGAGGCGATCAGGTGGCAGTCGACCCCGCCGGCCGTCGGGTGCGCGAGCGCGTCGAGCACCGGGTCCACCTGCCGGCGCAGCGCCCGGAACAGCTCCCAGTCGAACTGCTGGAGGGAGTTGATGGTCAGCGCGAAGGATCCGGCGGTGGCCCGCAGGCGGCGCGCGTAGCCGGCGAAGCTGCCGTCGCCCTCCCGGGTCGGCAGGTACGCCTGGACCATGGACGGGTTGACCATGCTCTCGTCCGCGAACACCCGCACGTCCTGCGGGTCGGGCAGCGTGGCGCGCTGGGCCGAGGCGGCGCAGGCGAGTTCGAAGAGCGCGTCCTCGGTGAAGGCGGGCTCCCGGTCCCGGCGGGCGAGCACCGTCGGCCGGGTCTCCCAGAAGCTCCCGACCTCCCAACCGGCGTCCGGCCCGGTGGCCTGAGCGGAGTTCATCGCAGCGACCGTCCCGCCTGCTCGACGTACGGCCCGGTCCGCGGGTCCACGGCGATCAGCCGCTCGCCCCGGCTGCGGACGAACTCCCCTGGTTCGTCCACCCCTTCGGCCTTGAGCAGGGTGGCGAGCTCCTCGCCCTCGGCGCCGGACCAGAGCAGGGCCGCGAGCAGGTAGCCGTCCGCACCGCTGATCTGCACCCGGGAGAAGATCTTCCGGCGGCGGAACTGCGGGACCGCGGGCGCCAGTCGGGCGAGCGCGTCGTCCGACCGGGCCGCGTCGGCCCGTTGCAGCAGCGCGGACACCTCGTCGAGCGGGTTGTCGCAGAGCTCGTCGAGCACGTGGATCAGGTGGATCGGGTCCACCAGCGGCAGCGCGCGCTCCAAGGTGTCCAGGTAGAGCCGCCGGTTGGCCAGCCGCAGCATGCCCAGGCCGTCGATCCAGCGCTGGAGGTTGGAGGTCCGCTGGAACGCGGCGGGCAGGTAGCCCGCGCCGGGGGCGATGAACTCGTGCGGGCGGTGCCGGTCGGCCCCCTCGGACTGCGACCGCGGGACGGCGCGGATCGACACCGTCACCGACGGCTTCTCGATCCAGTACAGCTCGTGCACCAGGGTCGGCAGGATCGGCGAGACCGAGGCCGCCCGCATCATGGTGCGGCCGGTGGCGGTCAGGGCGCCGAAGGTCACCCCGCTGTCCAGCGGGTCCGCAGCGGCGAAGTCGTACTCGCAGTGCAGGCGCCGGCCGCTGAGGGCCAGGAACGCCCCAGCGGACACGTGCTTGTGCAGGGTCGAGGAGTTCTGCAGCCAGTACAGCACGTCGACCCGGAGGGTCTCGGTGCGGACCACCGTCACGCAGGCGTTGCCGAAGTAGTTCTTCCAGGACTGGTCCGGCCAGTTGCGCGGGTCGGCCATCAGCTCCGCGAGCAGCAGGCCGGGGTCGACCCGGTGAAGCTGCGGCGAGTCGGCGAGCACGGCGGCCAGCCGGTGCGCGCGCTGCTCGTCACCGTCCGGGCCGCCGCCGGCCTCGGCAGCCGCCAGCGCGTCCGCGAGGTCGCGGAAGGCGTCCAACGTCTTCACAGCACATCCTTTCGGTCCGGGTGGTGACGGTCCATCAAGTTCGGAGAGTCCCTGGGGCGGGGCCCTCGGTCAGGTCGGTGAGCTCGGTCAGGTCGGTCAGGTCCGTCAGCTCGGTCAGGTCGGGATGCCGTGCTCCCAGGGCGCGCCGAGCAGGCCGCCGCCGCCGCGGCTGTGCGACCCGTACGGCGAAGTGGTGGCCCCGGGAACCAGGACCCGCACCACCGTCCAGTCGGGCCCGCACAGCGGCAGCCGGACCACGATCGGACTGTGTCCGCGCTGCGCCAACCGCTCGACGAAGTAACCGAGTTGCCCGGCCTCGTCGGCGTACGGCACGGCGGGCGGCGGACCGGTCCGCTGCTCGTCCAGGTAGCGCCGGGCCCGGGCCGACACCTGCGGCCGGGCCCAGGCGGCATGGGCCGCACTGGTCGGCGTGCCGGCCGCCCGGGCCCGCACCGCCTCGAAGTGGATCTGGCACAGCTCGGTCACCGCGCCGTCCAGCGCCTGCCGGAACGAGGTGCCGGAGCCGCTGGCGCGCACCAGCACCCCGGTCTGCGGGTCGTGGTGGAAGGCGTGCACGTCCGGCAGCACCAGGCCGTCCTGCGGCCAGTGCAGGGCCCAGACGCTCCCGGGGAACGCACCGGCCAGCCCGAGCCGGGCCAGTGCGCCGGTGTGGTCCAGCCGCACGGCCGGTCGCAGTCCGCTGAACCCGTTGTAGAGGCCGTCCCGCTCCAGCACCTCGCGCAGCCCGCGCAGCACAGCGGTCTCCTCGCTCGCGGCTCCGGCCAGGCCGGTGGTGACGCCGTCGGTGGGCCGGTCCGGACCGAGGTAGGGGAAGGTGACCAGGGCTTTGGGCACCGCGACGCTGGCGCCGTCGGCGAGGCGGGTGCCGGCCACGTAGGCGACGGGCACCCGGGCGGCGCGGGGCGCCCTTCGGTGCCGCTCCCAGGCCGGCCCGTACGGGTGCAGGTCGGCCAGCTCGAGCCGGGGCGCGCCCGGATCGGCGGGCGGCAGGCTCCAGTTGGCCTGGTAGGCCGCGTACCGCTCGACCGCCTCGCCGACCGCGCCGGTGAGCGCGGCCCGGGAGGTGACGCCCTTGCCGCTGTTGCCCTCCAGGTGGTCCTGACCGCCGGCGGGTGTGCGGCAGGTGGCGACGTGGCTCCCGGCGATCGAGCCCGGCCGCACCTGGAGCCCGCGCACCATTCCGTACGTCCAGGCCTGGGTGTCCGGCAGCTGCCGGAACGGGGTCGCTCCCACGGCGCGCGCGGTGGCGAAGGCGACCGTGCGCAGGGAGTCGACGAGCACCGCCTGGTCCGGTCCGAGCCGGGTGGCCGCCTTGATCGCCCGGGCCAGCGCGACCGGGTCCCGGCGGGCCCGGTACAGCAGCGGTCGCGGGCGCTCAGTGAAGCCGAGCGCGTCGAGCCGCTCCTCGAAGGCCCACCGCACGCGGTCGGCACGCGCCGGGTCGGCCAGGGTGAGGTGGCTGCCCTCGAAGCCCTCGCCGAGGTGGATCTGCTGGGTGAGTAGGGAGGTCGGCACTGAAAGGGGCCGAGCAGGCGTCAGCGGATCGGTCGGGAGGACGTACAGCGGCCGGCCGCAGGCGGGCAGCTCGCCGTCCGTACTGACGATCCACCGCCCGGCGCCCACGGCGGCCAACTGGCGCACCAGGTCGGCGAACTCCCGGGCCGTCGCCGGATCGCGGCACAGCAGCACACCGGCCACCGGCCCGGCGGACGCCTCGGCAGGCGCACGGTGGGCCGGTCGCACCGGCTCCAGGAAGCCCGACTCGACCGCGCGGGCCGCCCCCAGTCGGGCGGCCAGCGCACCGGCGATCGCCGCCGCAGCGGTGGCCGCGGCAGGCTCGGCGCCGACCTGATCGGCGGCGACAGCATCGAGTTGCACCCGCACCAGCGCCAGCTGCGGGCCGAGCAGAAAAACGCTCGCTCCCTGGGTGGTGACGGCCACCCAAGGAGCGAGACGAAAGAGCGAGCCCTCGTTCTCGAGCGGTCCGAATGTCAATTTCTGGGGCATTGAGAACGAGGTGGACATCAGCGGCGGATAATCAGTAGGACTTCGGCTGCAGAACGATCGGGTTGCTGTCCAGCTCGGTCAGCTCGACGGTGAACGGCACGGTGCCGGCCGCCTCCTCCGCGGTCTGGTCCTCGGTGTTCTCGTTGTTCTGGGGAGCAGTGTTCTCGGTCATGAATACGTCTCCTGTCGCTTCGTGAACTCGCTTGGCCGTTCTGATGGTTCACTATCAGTCAGCACCCGAAAGGCTGTCAACGCACCCCAGTGGCCGTTTAAGGGGGGCACAAGCGGACAGGCAGGAAGCTGTCATCGAATTGACCTGGGGATGTCCTCCGGCGTCTTGCATGCATTCACGGCCGGCTCCGCGGCGAGGATTTCTCGGTGAGCCGCGGATCGCACTCGGCGACCGGGGCGAGCAGCTCGTCCATCCTGGCCACCAGCTCCGGCTCCAGCACCACGCCGGAGGCGGCGGTGTTCTCGGCCACCTGCTCCGGACGCGAGGCGCCGATGATCGCCGCCGACACGTCCGGGTTCCGCAGCACCCAGGCCAGGGCGAGTTGGGCCATGCTCAGCCCCGCCTCGGCGGCCAGCGGCCGCAGTCGCGCGACCCGTTCGAGCACCTCGGCCCGCACGTAGCCCCGGATGGAGCTGGTGCCGCCGCCCTTCTCGTCCGCGCCCCGGCTGTCGGCCGGCGCGGGCTCGCCGGGGCGGTACTTGCCGGCCAGCACGCCCTGGGCCACCGGCGACCAGACCAGCTGACCCATCCCCAGCTCCCGGCAGGCCGGTGCGACCTGCGCCTCCATGACCCGCCACAGCGCCGAGTACTCGGGCTGGTTGGCGACCAGCGGCACGTGCAGCTCGCGGGCCAGCGCGTGCGCCGCCCGGATCTGCTCGGCCGTCCACTCCGAGACGCCGAGGTACAGCGCCTTGCCGGCCCGCACCACGTCCGCGAACGCCTCCATGGTCTCCACCAGCTCGGTGGTGTGATCGAACCGGTGCGCCTGGTACACGTCCACGTAGGAAGTCCCCAGGCGGCGGAGTGACTTGTCGATGGAGAGCAGGATGTGCTTCCGACTCAGCCCGCGGTCGTTGCGGCCCGGTCCGGTCGGGAAGTACACCTTGGTGAGGATCTCCAGCCCGTCGCGCCGCTGACCGTGCAGGGCCCGGCCGAGCACCGACTCGGCCCGGGTCCCGGCGTACGCGTCGGCGGTGTCGAAGGTGGTGATCCCCGCGTCGAGCGCCGCGTGCACGCAGGCCAGCGCCGTCTCCTCCTCGACCTGGGAGCCGTGGGTGAGCCAGTTGCCGTAGGCGATCTCACTGACCAGCAGCCCGCTGCGGCCGAGGCTTCGGTACTCCATCAGACGACTCCGTTCCGGTGGTTCAGGCGGGCTGGTCCGCGTCGTGCCGGGCCACGGCGGCGCGCACCAGCGGGATGACGGTCCGGCCGAAACCCTCGGCGTCCGCGAGGACGTCGAAGCCGCGCACGAGAGGATCCGGACCCCGAGGACGTAGTGGTCCAGCAGGGCGGCGGCCACCGTCTGCGGGGTACCGGCCGGCACGGTGGCCAGTCGCGTGGTGCCGGTGGCCCGGACGGTAGCCCGGCGGCCTTGCAAGGAACTGCACGGCGCCTGGCCACCACGAGCCGCAGGCGCTGCCCGGCGGCGGGCTGCCTACCCTGGTGCTGTGTCGACCTCCCGCCTGCGCCGCGTCACCGTCCTCGTCCTCGACGGGGCCAAGCCCCTCGACGTCGGGATCCCGGCGCAGGTCTTCACCAACCGCGCGAGCATGCCCTACGAGGTGCGGGTGTGCGGAGCCCGCGCCGGGCTGGTGACCGGAGGTGACGGCCTGTCGTACCACGTCGCCGACGGCCTGGAGGCCGTCGAGTGGGCCGACCTGGTCTTCGTCCCCGGCTACCGGCAGCCGGACCGCGAGGATCCGCCGGAGGCCGTCCTGGCGGCCCTGGTCGCCGCCCACCGGCGCGGCGCCCGGCTCGCCGCGATCTCCACCGGCGCCTTCGCCCTGGCCGCCACCGGCCTGCTGGACGGGCGGCGGGCCACCACGCACTGGCACTACACCCGGGCGCTGGCCGCCAAGTACCCGCTGGTGCGGGTGGACGAGAACGTGCTCTTCGTGGACGAGGGCACCGTGCTGACCTCGGCCGGAGCGGCCTCCGGGATCGACCTGTGCCTGCACGTGCTGCGCGGCGACCTCGGGGTCGCCGCCTCCAACCACGCCGCCCGGCGCCTGGTGGCCGCGCCCTACCGCAGCGGCGGTCAGGCCCAGTACGTGCCGCGCAGCCTGCGCGAGCCGGTCGGCGAGCGGTTCGCCGCCACCCGCGAGTGGGCGCTGCACCGCCTCGACGAGCCGCTGAGCGTGCCGCTGCTGGCCCGGCACGCGGCGGTGTCGCCGCGGACCTTCTCCCGGCGGTTCGTCGAGGACACCGGGTACACGCCGATGCAGTGGGTGATGCGGGCCCGGCTGGACCTGGCCCGCGAACTGCTGGAGCGGTCCGAGCAGAGCGTCGAGCAGATCGCCACCGTGGTCGGGCTGGGCACCGGCGCCAACCTGCGCCAGCACTTCCAGCAGATCCTCGGGACCTCGCCGGCCGAGTACCGGCGCACCTTCACCCGCGGCGAGTGACCCGACATCTGCGGCGAACGGCCTGGTCAGCGGGGCTTTGACAGTTTGGCACGATCCTTGCGGAAGGTGGCATTAATGCCACTGCCACCGGTTGCCGACACGGACCAGAGTGGAGGCAGCCACCCAGACGAGGAGCAACCCACCATGACCCGCATCGCGATCAACGGTTTCGGACGCATCGGCCGCAACGTGCTGCGCGCCCTGCTCGAGCGCGACAGCAAGCTCGAGGTGGTCGCCGTCAACGACCTCACCGAGCCCACCGCGCTCGCCCGGCTGCTCGCCTACGACACCACCGCCGGCCGGCTCGGCCGCCCGGTGAGCGTCGAGGGCGACACCCTGGTGGTTGACGGGCGCCGGATCAAGGTGACCGCCGAGCGCGACCCCGCGCAGCTGCCCTGGGCCGAGCTGAATGTCGACATCGTGCTGGAGGCGACCGGCCGCTTCACCTCCGCCGACGCCGCCCGCGCCCACCTGACCGCCGGTGCGAAGAAGGTCCTGGTCTCCGCCCCCTCGGACGGTGCGGACGTCACCCTGGCCTACGGCGTCAACACCGAGGCCTACGACCCGGCCGTGCACACCGTCGTCTCCAACGCCTCCTGCACCACCAACGCGCTCGCCCCGCTGGCCAGCGTCCTGGACGAGCTGGCCGGCATCGAGCACGGCTTCATGACCACCGTGCACGCCTACACCCAGGAGCAGAACCTCCAGGACGGCCCGCACCGCGACCCGCGCCGGGCCCGAGCCGCCGGCGTGAACATCGTGCCGACCACCACCGGCGCGGCCAAGGCCATCGGCCTGGTGCTGCCGAACCTGGCGGGCAAGCTCTCCGGCGACTCGATCCGGGTCCCCGTCCCGGTCGGCTCGATCGTCGAGCTGAACACCACGGTGGCCCGCGAGGTCTCCCGCGAGCAGGTGCTCGCCGCCTACCGCGAGGCGGCCGCCGGCCGGCTCGCCGGCGTGCTGGAGTACTCGGACGACCCGCTGGTCTCCGCCGACATCACCGGCAACCCGGCCTCCTCGATCTTCGACTCCGAGCTGACCCGGGTGGACGGACGGCACGTCAAGGTGGTCGCCTGGTACGACAACGAGTGGGGCTTCTCCAACCGCGTGGTCGACACCCTCGACCTGCTCGCCGGCGCCTGAGTCCGCCCTGGCCCGCGGGGCCGTCGTCCCGGGGGACGACGGCCCCGCGGGCAACTGCCGGCCCTGATCATGGCGATGGCCGGCCGCGGCTGCTACCTCGACGGCGACGGCGTCACCCTCCTGCGCGAACGCCAGGGGAGTTGATCGGCCCGGCGGCTCTGGAAGCCTGTTCGACTACGTCGGTGTCGAAGCCGTCCGGGTCGAGCGGTTCGGCGCCCATCGCACCGGCAGTTCCTTCAGGCCGTTCTGGAAGTTCGACACAAGTCGGCCCGGCGGTGCCCCGGTTGCCGGCTCCAGGCCCGGGAGCTCCAGCATCGCCCGGATCATCGCCCGGTACTGCATCCGGGCCAGCTGGGCGCCCAGGCAGAAGTGCGGGCCGAAGCCGAAGCTGACGTGGTCGTTGGGGGTGCGGGTCAGGTCGAACCGGTCCGGGTCCCGGAAGACCGCCCCGTCCCGGTTGGCGGCGGCGTGGTACACCACCACCTTCTGCCCTCGCCCGATCCGCACCCCGCCCAGGTCCACCTCGCAGGTCGCGGTCCGGCGGAACGAGACCACCGGCGGCCAGAAGCGCAGCATCTCCTCCACCGCCGAGCCGAGCAACTCCGGCTGCGCCAGCAGCAGTCGGTGCTGCGCCGGGTGGCTCAGCAGGCTGAGCAGGCCACCCGGCAGGCCGTTGCGCACCGTCTCGTTGCCCGCGACCGCGAAGAGGAAGAACGCGGTCTCGAACTCCTGGGTGCTCAGCCCCCCTTCGCGCATCCGCGCCAGCAGGCTGCCGGGGCGCGGGTTCACCGCGAGGCCGTGCGCGTAGGCGAACATGTCGGCCAGGGCGGCCCGGGAGCGCGGGTTGACGGGGCGTCCGTCCGGTGTGGTGCGGGTGGCCGGGCGGGCCGCGAGCGCGGTGCGGCCGAGCTCGGTGAGGCTCGCCGGGTCCACGGTGCAGGAGTCGGCGTAGTCCGCGTCCTGGTACCCGATCACCCGGTTCGACCAGTCCACCAGCAACTGCCGGTCCTGCTCCGGCACCCCGAGCACCCGCGCCAGCACCCGCACCGGCAGCTCGGCGGCCAGCCGCACGAAGTCGGCCTGCCCGACTTCCCGCACCGAGTTGACCAGCTCCCGCGCACACTCCTCGATCGCCGCGCTCAGCTCCCCCAGCGCCCGCGGCGTGAACGCCGCCGCCACGATCCGCCGCAACCGAGCGTGCTCCGGCGGATCCTGGTTGAGCATCATCGTCCGCGCGAACTCCAGGTCGGCCGAGCTGTCCGGATCCCGGATCTGCGTCGCCCCCAGGTAGGAGGAGAACACCCCCGGCGTACGCAGGACCTGCTTCACCTCCGCATGGCGCAGCACCGCCCAGTACCCCGGCCCGGCCGGCCACGCCCCCACCGCCGGCTCCCGCACCCACCACACCGCCCGCGCCGCCCGCAACTGCGCGAACAGCTCGTACGGCACGCCGACCGCGTACGTCTGCGGCCGGAAGATCCGGTCCACATCCACTTGATCCACCGTCACACCCAACGGCTTCCCCGGCCACCGCGGCGGCGCAAACCGACCGACCGCGGGCGGGCGCGGGCGCGTGCTGCCGCGGCTCCCTCCATCCGGCACCGGGATCCCATAAGGTCGGCCAATGGCCAAGTACTTCGACGTGCACCCAGAGTCTCCCCAGCCGCGCACCATCAGCACCGTGGCCGCCAGTCTCCGGTCCGGGGCGCTCATCGCGTACCCGACCGACTCCTGTTTCGCCCTGGGCTGTCAGTTGGACAACCACGACGGGCTGGAGCGGATCCGGACCATCCGGCGGCTGGACGAACGGCACCACTTCACGCTGATGTGCGTGGACTTCGCGCAGCTGGGCCAGTTCGTCCAGCTCGACAACAACGTGTTCCGGGCCGTCAAGGCCGCGACGCCGGGCAGCTACACGTTCATCCTGCCTGCCACCAAGGAGGTGCCGCGCAGGCTGCTGCACCCGAAGAAGAAGACGGTGGGGGTCAGGATCCCCGACCACGCCGTCACCAGGGCGCTGCTCGCCGAACTGGGCGAGCCCCTGGTCTCCAGCACCCTGCTCCTGCCCGGCGAGGACGAGCCGATGACCCAGGGATGGGAGATCAAGGAGCGACTCGACCACGTGCTGGACGCCGTGGTGGACTCGGGCGACTGCGGCACGGTCCCGACGACGGTCATCGACTTCTCCAGCGGCAGCGCTGAGATCGTCCGGCGGGGGGCCGGCGACACCGTCCGCTTCGAGTGACCGATGGGCACAACCCGCCGCCACCGCCGCACGACGGTGCCCGAGTGGCCGGGGCCGCTGCCACCGGGGCAGCCTGGAAGGGCACGGGGACGGTCCCGGAAACCGAGGAGCGGTCATGGACGACACCGACGTGCTCGTGGTGGGAGCGGGTCCGGTCGGCCTGACGGCCGCAGCCGAACTGCGTCGCCACGGGGTCGACTGCCGGATCGTCGACAGGTTGGCGACCCCGCAGCCGTACGCCAAGGCCGTCGGCATCCAGCCACGGACGCTGGAGGTCTGGGAGGACATGGGGCTGGTGGGCGCGGCGCTCGACGCGGCCGTGCCGATGCGAGGCCAGTTGACCTTCGTGGACGGGGCGGCCCGACCGCGGCTGGAGCTGGAGCTGCCGCCCCAGGTGCCGTACGGGTTCGCCGCACTTCCGCAGTACGCCACGGAACGGCTGCTGGCCCGACACCTGGCGGACTTCGGCACCGAGGTCGAGCGCGGCACCGAGGTGACCGAGCTGGATCAGCGGGACGGGCAGGTGCTGGTCTCGCTCGCCACCCCGGACGGGCCGGCCCGGTTGTCCGCCCGCTACGTGGTGGGCTGCGACGGTGCGCACAGCCTGGTCCGGCACGCCGCCGGGATCGGCTTCGGCGGCGACGCCTTCCCGGAGCAGTACATGCTCGGGGACGTCGAGGTCGACTGGGACCTGCCCGCGGGGTACGCAGTCCGCGCCACCCGCCTGGACGCCAAGGGTGCCGTGGACGACCTGCTGGTCTGCGTGCCCCTACCGGGCCGGCACCGGTACCGGATCTCGATGCTGGTCCCGCCCGAGCTGGCCCACGGGCCGGGCGGCGAGGTCGCCCACGGCCTGGAGGCCGGACGGGCCCCGGAGCTGCGGCACATCCAGGCGGTGCTCGACCGGCTGTCCCCGCGGCCGGCCACGGCGACCGACCTGCGCTGGTCCTCGGTCTTCCGGATCAGCCATCGGTTGGCCGGCCGCTACCGGGCGGGCCGCCTCTTCCTGGCCGGTGACGCCGCCCACATCCACCCGCCCACTGGTGCCCAGGGCATGAACACCGGCGTGCAGGACGCCTACAACCTGGCCTGGAAGCTGGCCCTGGCCGTGCACGGCCTGGCCGCCGACGACCTGCTGGACAGCTACCACGCGGAACGGCACCCGGTGGGCGAGGAGGTCGTCGGGCGCACGGTCCGGCACGCCCGGGGCGGCATGGACGCCGATCCGGACGACCCGGCCACCCTGCTGCTCCGGGAGGCCCAACTGCTGCTCGGCTACCGCAGCGGCCCGCTGACCGACGGTAACGGCTACCGGGGCCCCGGTCCCGCGGCCGGCGACCGCGCGCCGGACTGCACCGGACTGCGACGCCCGCTCACCAGCTACCCGGCGCGCCTGTTCGACCTGCTGCGCGGCCCGCGCCACACCCTGCTGCTGTACGCGGGGCCGGACGCCACCGCCGAGGCCCTGCGCGGGTACGCGGCGACCGCCCGGGCGGCGGCGCACCAACTGCTGGACGTGCACGCCGTTCTCGCGCCGGACGCGGCCCTCGACCCGGCCGAGCTGCGACTGCCGTACGTCCGCGACCACCACGGCAGCTTCATCACCGCGTACGCACCCCGGGACGGCGAGGCCTTCGTGATCCGCCCGGACGGCTACCTGGGCGCCCGCCTCCCCACGGCGGAGCCGCCCCGCCTCACCGCTCACCTGCGCCGCACCTTCTCGAGCTGACCCGGCGCAGGATCGCCCGAAGGCCGCCCCCCGACCTCGCGCCGGCGCGGCCGACCAGAAGCGGAACCCGCCCTCCTGAGCGGGAGCCTTACCGTGCGTCGGGCCCGTACGAGGTCAGGCCAGCACCAGCTCGTTCTCCACCTTGGCTGTGTCGCTGGGCACCTGGACGGTGTGGCCGGTGCGGGCGAAGCCGAGCTTGCGGTAGAAGGCCTCGGCCCGGTGGTTGTCCTGGTGCACGAAGAGGCGGACCCGGGAGATCGGCGGCTCGCCGTAACCGCGGGCGAAGGCCGTTGCCGCCTCGAACAGCTCGCGGGCCACGCCGGTGCCCCGGCACTCGGGGCGGACGAAGACGCCGACCAGGTGCGCCTGGTCCTGGGCGACCGGCCCGCCGAACACGTCCGCGCCGCCCGCCTGCTCGATCAGCACGCTGACCGAGCCGACCCAGCGCCCGTCCGACTGTTCGGCAACGAACTGGCGGCTGATCAACCCGCCGCCGGTGCCGGCCGCCCGCTGCTGCCAGAACTCGTCCGGCCGCGCGGCGGCCTGCTCGTAGGTGTCCAGGAAGGCGATGGCGGCCAGCGGGTCCTGGAGCGCGGCCAGCCGCAGCTCCTTGACCTCGGGCCAGTCCTCGGCGGTGACGGGGCGGATCCGAGTATTCATACGGATGATCATTCCAGCGGAATCGGCGGCTCCGCCACGGCATTTCCCGCCGCCACCGGCTCCGCGGCCGGCACCGGCGACGGTCGCTCGTACACCAGCACCAGCACCAGCACCCCCGTCACCACCGCGAGCAGGCAGAAGGCCGGCCAGCCGGAGAGCGCGAGCATCAGGGCCATCAGCACCCCGTTGAGCACCGCGCACAGCACCAGCAGCACCCGGACGAACAGCCGCACCTGCGGCCGACCCGCCGTCACGGCCACCACCACCGCGCAGACCAGCAGGAACACTGCCAGGCTGCCCTGCCCGACCCAGGAGGCCAGCGCGATCCGGGAGCTGGCGATCCCGCCCATCACCATGTGCTGCCTGCTGGCGGCGAACCCGAGCACCAGCCCGATCAGTCCCACCACCAGCGCCTCGACCAGCAGCACCACCGCCGCCAGCGTGAGCACCGCTCTGCGCATCCGCGCCGCCTCCCAGCTGTGAGCCCAGAGGTTACTGACGAGTTGTCTCAGGTCTCAAGGGGTAGAGCACGACCTTCGCCGCCGCCACGATGACGGGTATGCCGATCACCACCGCCGAGGCGGACAAGATCCTCGCCGACTACTTCGCCCCCTGGGTGCTCGACCTGGGCCTGACGGTCGTGGAGACCGGGGAGCGCCACGCGGTCCTTCGGCTGCCCTGGTCCGACCGGCTGGCCCGCGAGGGCGGCGGGCTGAGCGGGCAGGCGATGATGGCCGCCGCCGACACCGCGACCGTGGTGGCGCTGTCCAGTGCGCTCGGCGGCTTCGCGCCCATGACCACCGTTCAGCAGTCGTCCAGCTTCCAGCGCGCGGTGGTCGGCCGGGACCTGCTGGTGACCGCGCGGGTCACCAAGCTCGGCCGCCGGCTGGCCTTCGCCGAGATCACCCTGACCGCCGAGGGCGAGACCGAGCCGGCTGCTCAGGCAACCACGGTGTACGCGCTCGCGGGGTGAGTGCCCGCTCCCCGGGCGAGCCACCACAGGGCCTGGGGCGCACTCGCGGGACAGCTGGGACGTACCCGCAGCAGCCGGTGTGGCCAGGGTCACGCCCTCGGCTGCCATGCCCATGCCGGGACGGGATTGAACGGCCCAAGGACGGGCAGAGCCAAGGGGATTGGCCCGGGGACAGGGCCTGTCCACGGATCATGTCGAATCGGCGCGCGGCTCCCCCGGCCTTCGGCCGAAGGCGCCCCCCTCGGCGCCCGGCATGCTCCGTCGGACCGGCACCGGCGTCCTCGGGACCCCGACCCGATCCCGAGGAGGACCCGTCGTGGATCCCGCACGCCGTTATGCCGTCTCGCTGCCCGGCCAGGTGGGCAGCCACCGCCCCTCCACCGTGGTGATCGTGCACTGGACGCCGCGCACAGTGGGCGGGCGGACCGTCTACGCCGACCACACCGGCACCTTCCAGGTCACCATCGACGCCGACGGGGTGGCCGCGGTGGTCGACGGCGACGTCGGCCACCAGTACCAGTGCCTGCACACCGTGCCGCTGCCGGAACCGCGTTCGGCGGCCTGACGGCCGGTCGGTCGATGCACCGTCAGCCCGCCCGACCGGTCGGCGCCGTACCCGCTCGTCGGTGCCCGGCAGCTTCGCGGACGTGATCGCGATCCGGTTCCAGGTGTTGACGGCGCCGGTGCGGCCCGCTCCCGCTCGCCGAAGAAACCCGGCACCTCCCGTCGGAGCGCGAAGACCTCGGGAGCGGTGCGGGCGAGGTTGATCCGGGCGGTCCCAAGGCTGTTCGGCCGCATCGTCGTCATGACCTCAGGCCAGCTCCGTGATCGACCACGAGTAGGGTGCATTTCGATGGCAGAAACATGGGTCAATTCGGCCCAGCGGATCGGTCGTGACCTCCATCTCGACCTGCGGCTCGACCTGTCCGCCCCGGGCGGCCGACGGGCCGCGCTGATCCGCGCGCTGCGCGAGGCGGTGCGCGAGGGCCGACTGGCCCCGGGCACCCGGCTGCCCCCGTACCGCTCGCTCGCCGCCGATCTCGGGCTGGCGCGCAACACGGTGGCCGACGCCTACGCCGAGCTGGTGGCCGAGGGGTGGCTGACGGCCCGTCAGGGCGCCGGGACCCAGGTGGCCGAGCGGGCCCGGCCCAGACGCGGCCGACCCCCGCGCGGGTCCCGGGTGCTCCCGGTGGCCCCGCAGCACAACCTGCGCCCGGGCCAGCCGGACGCGGCCGGCTTCCCGCGCGCCGACTGGGTGGCCGCCGTCCGGCGCTCCGTCACCTCGGCCCCCAGCGCGGCCTTCGGGCCGGGCGATCCGCGCGGCCGGGAGGAGCTGCGCCGGGCCCTGGCCGACTACCTGGCCCGGGCCCGCGGGGTGCGCACCGACCCGGAGCGGATCGTGGTCGGCTCGGGCGTCGGCCCGGCGCTGCGGCTGCTGTACGGCGAGGGGGTGCTGCGCGGGCGACTGGCTCTGGAGGAGTACGGACTGCCGTTCCACCGCGAGCTGCTGGACCGCTCCGGCGTACGCACCGACCCGCTCGGCGTGGACGGGTACGGCGCCCGCACCGCCGAGCTGCCCGAGCTGCCGCGCGCCAGGGCGGTGCTGCTCACCCCGGCGCACCAGTTCCCGACCGGCGCCGCGCTGCACCCCGAGCGGCGCGCCGCCGCGGTGGACTGGGCCCGGCAGAGCGGCGGGGTGATCCTGGAGGACGACTACGACGGGGAGTTCCGGCACGACCGGACCCCGGTGGGCGCGCTGCAGGGGCTGGACCCGGACCGGGTGGTGTACCTGGGGTCGGTGAGCAAGAGCCTGTCCCCGGCCCTGCGGCTGGGCTGGCTGGTGCTGCCCGAGGGACTGGTCGACGCGGTGCTCGCGGCCAAGGGGCGCTGGGAGGCGTACGCGAGTGCGCTGGACCAGCTGGCGCTGGCGGACTTCATCGAGTCCGGCGGGTACGACCGGCACATCCGCCGGATGCGCCAGCGCTACCGGCGGCGGCGCGACGAACTGGTCGCGCTGCTGGCCGAGCGGGCCCCGCACGTCACGGTGACCGGGGTGGCCGCCGGGCTGCACGTGGTGCTGCGGCTGCCGGCCGGGACGGCGACCGCCGCCTGCCGGGCCGCCCGGGCGGCCGGGGTCGGGGTGGACGAGCTGGCCGGCTACCGGCACCCCGGCGCGGCGGGACCGGGGCAGGACGGGCTGGTGGTGGGGTACGCGGCGCCGCCGGACCACGCCTACCCGGCGGCGCTGGCGGCACTGGTGGACGTGCTCCCGCCGGCCGGCTGAGGGCGGGGGCACCGGGCTCGGGCGGGGCGGCCGCACCGGGGCCGCACCACGGGCCGCACCGGGCCGACGGCACGGGGCCCGCCGCCGAAGGTACCGCGGAGCGCGACGCGCCGGGCGAGGTCGCGGAAATGCCCTCCACGGCGGCCCCGGTGGGTGATCCTCGTCCGTAGTTCTGTAGTACGGTTCCCTGTCCGCCCATAGGAGCCCCTGGCCATGCCTCCCCGCACCCGCTGGCTGCTCAGCGCCCTGGTCCTGCTGCTCGCCGCCTGCGGGCCGACGGTGCCGGTGCGCAACGCCGCCGACGCCTCCCCGGTCCCGGGCAGCCTGCCGGGCCCGCAGACCCCGCCGCTGACGGACGATCAGCTGGCCGGCCAGCGGGTGGTCTACTCGTACAAGGGGTCCACCCCGCCCGAGCCGCTGCTCACCGCGATCCGCACGGGGCGGGCCGCCGGAGTGATCTTCTTCGGCTCGAACACCGCGGATCCGGAGCGGTTCCGGCAGGCCGTGGCGGCGCTGCGGCAGGCCCAGTTGCAGAGCCCGGTGCATCAGCCGCTGCTGCTGATGACCGATCAGGAGGGCGGTTCGGTGCGCCGGCTGCCGGGGGCGCCGGAGCTGTCGGCCCGCGCGCTCGGCGCGCAGCCCGACGCGGTGGCCGCCGCCCAGCGGGCCGGGCAGGAGGCCGGGGCCAACCTGGCGGCCGCCGGACTCAACGTCAACCTCGCGCCGGTGCTGGACGTGTACCGCGATCCGGGCAACTTCATCGACAAGCCGCAGCGCTCCTTCGGCCAGGACCCGGCGCTGGTCGCCGCACTCGGGCAGGCCTTCGTCACCGGGCAGCACGCCAGCGGGGTGGCGGGCACCGCCAAGCACTTCCCCGGCCTCGGGACGGCGCCGGCCAAGGCGGACACCGACCTGGGCCCGGTCACCCTGCCGGCCGGCCAGGAGGAGCTGAGCGCGGTCGACGAGGCGCCCTACGCGGCGGCGCTGGTGGCGGACGTGGACCTGGTGATGGTCTCCTGGGCCGTCTACCCGGCGCTGGACCCGTCCCGCCCGGCGGGACTGTCGCCCACCGTGGTCGGCGGCGAGCTGCGCGACCGGCTCGGCTTCCACGGGGTCACCGTCACCGACGCACTGGAGGCGGGCGCGCTGAAGGCCTACGGGGACACGGGCGAACGGGCGGTGGCCGCGGCGGCGGCGGGGATGGACCTGATCCTCTGCTCGGCCCAGGACCCGGCGCAGGGCGCGGACGCCACCGCCACCCTCTCCGACGCACTGGACTCCGGCCGACTGGACCGCGCCTCCTTCCTCTCGGCGGTCGACCGGATCACCACCCTGCGCGCCCGCCTGCGCTGACGGGCCGACTGGTGCCCTGTGGCGACCGGCCGGTGGCGGAAAGCCGACGAAGCCGCCCGCAGATCAGCCGTTCACGCACGGCGCCCGGTTCGGCTGGGCAGGATGGACCCATGGACGACGCCACCGAGCCGAGCCCGGGCGAGAAGGCCCAGCTGTACCTGGAGACGCTGCGCCTGCGGATGGACCCCGAGCCCTACCGGGTGCTGGGCGAGATGCTGCAGGAGATCGTCCGCCTGGTCGGCTCCCCGGGCCGGGCCGCCGAACAGGTCCCCGCGCCGCAGGACGAGGAGTACTACACGGACGAGGTGCGCGACGAGCTCATGGTGCTGGTCGCCATTCTGCTGACCGGCCGGATGGACCAGCACATCGTGAACGTGGGCAGCGGCTTCATCACCGTGGTCGACAGCGACGCGCTCGCCGACGAGTCCCGGATGTCCCACCTGCGCGACCAGGCAGCCGAGCGCCGCCGCCGCAGCAACGAGCAGGAGGCCGTGCTGCGCGGCATCGAGGACGCCACCAGGCAGCGGGACGACGCCTAGGGTGCCGCTGGCCGTCCCTGTTCCTGCCCCTCTCCGCACGCTGATCCCCCGACCGGCCCACCCCCCTTGCGGCCTCCCCGCCTCCCCACCGAGCCTGGCCAGAACACTGCCGCCGCGCCCCAGGAGCCAGCCGATGCCCAGGATGACCGAGTACCGCGAGGGCATGCCCTGCTGGGTGGACCTCAACGCCGCCGACCCGGACCGGGCCTGCGCGTTCTACCACGACCTGTTCGGCTGGGAGTTCGCCGACCCGGACCGGCCGGGCGGCCACTACCGGCCGGCCACGCTGCGCGGGCAGCTGGTCGCCGCGGTGAACGCGGTGCCGGCGGGGACGCCCACCGCCTGGGTCAGCTATCTGGCCGCCGACGACGCCGACCAGGTGGCCGCCCGGATCACGGACGCCGGCGGCCAGCTGCTGACGGAGCCGTTCGACGCCATGACGGCCGGCCGGATCGCGCTGGCCCGCGACCCGGCCGGCGCGGTCTTCGGGCTCTGGCAGGGGCGCGAGCAGAGCGGCTCCGGCCTGGCCAACGAGTCCGGCTCGTTCACCTGGAACGAGAACCTGTCCAACGACCCGCGCACCGCCCGGATCTTCTACAGCCAGGTGTTCGGCTACGAGTACGACGAGGTCCCGGGCCTGAACTACACCGTGGCCAAGGTGCACGGCGCCCCGGTGGGCGGCATCGGCGAGCTGCCCCCGATGGTCCCGCCCGGCTCCGACTCGTTCTGGAGCACCTACTTCGCGGTCACCGACACCGACATGGCGGCGGCCCGGATCGTCGAGCTGGGCGGCGAGCTGCTGGTGCCGCCGACCGACTCCCCGTACGGACGGATGGCGGTGGCCCGCGACGACGGCGGCGCCTTCTTCTGCATCATCTCCCCGACGCGCGGCTGACCCCGGGTCGGGCGGCGCCGAGCGGCGCCCCTGACCTCGTCCAGCGGGTGAGCGCGGGTTCCTGTGCGACCTACCGGCACGCTAAACTCAGCGAAGATTGGTCTAGACCTCAATACTCGCTTTTCGGACGGTGGGTCAAGCATGGAGATTGTGATCGTTCCCGACGCCGCTGCGGGCGGTGAGCTGATCGCCTCGGCGATCGCGGACCTGCTCACCCGCAAGCCCGACGCGATGCTCGGTGTGGCCACCGGCTCGACGCCGCTGCCGATCTACCGGGCCCTGGAGGCCAAGGTCAAGGCGGGCTCGCTCGACGTCTCCCGGGCCCGGGTCTGCCAGCTGGACGAGTACGTGGGCCTGCCGGTCGGCCACCCCGAGTCCTACCGCGAGGTGCTGCTGCGCGAGGTGCTGCAGCCGCTCGGCATCCCAGGTGAGCGCTTCATCGGCCCGGACGGCGCGGCCGAGGACATCGCCGGCGCCGCCACCGCCTACGACCAGGAGCTGGCCGCGGCCGGCGGGGTGGACCTCCAGCTGCTGGGCATCGGCACCGACGGCCACATCGGCTTCAACGAGCCCTGCTCCTCGCTCGCCTCCCGCACCCGGATCAAGACCCTGACCGAGCAGACCCGGGTGGACAACGCCCGCTTCTTCGACAGCCTGGACGAGGTCCCGCACCACGTGCTGACCCAGGGCATCGGCACCATCCTGGAGGCCCGCCACCTGGTGCTGCTCGCCACCGGCGAGGCCAAGGCGGAGGCCGTCGCGCAGACCGTCGAGGGCCCCCTGTCCGCGCTGGTCCCGGCCTCGGCGCTGCAGCTGCACCCGCACGCCACCGTGGTGGTGGACGAGGCGGCCGCCGCCCGCCTGAAGCTGGCCGACTACTTCCGCGCCACCTACGCGGCCAAGCCGTCCTGGCAGTCGATCTGACGCCAAGTCGACGTGCGGCGCGCGGGCCGGAGCGGACCACCGCTCCGGCCCGCGCCGTTCTCCAGCATGCCCCCACCCCCACCGCTCCCCGCTGCCCCCTCCGCCCCCGCGCTGCCGCGACTTGAAGATTTCTTCAATTCCAGTGAATGATGAGCGCATGCCGATCCCGCTCTACCAGGCCAAGGCCGAGTTCTTCCGCACCCTGGGCCATCCGGCCCGGATCCGGGTGCTCGAACTGCTCCAGGACGGCCCGCGCCCGGTGCGCGAGCTGCTGGCCGAGATCGAGATCGAGCCCTCCAGCCTCTCCCAGCAGCTGAGCGTGCTGCGCCGGGCCAGGCTGGTCACCGCCACCCGCGGCGGGAACACCGTGGTCTACGCCCTGAGCACCCCGGACGTGACCGAGCTGCTGCGCGCCGCCCGCCGGATCCTGACCGAGATGATCACCGACGAGGGCGCACTGCTCGACCAGCTGCGCCAGCCGGCCCTCCCCCGGAGCACCTCGTGACCGAGCAGCCGACCACCCCGACCGCCTCGATCACCCCCGCCCAGCACGCGGCCCTGATGGCGATCGCCGCCCGGGCGGCCGCCGACGGTACGGTGCGGGACGAACGGAGCAGGCGCAAGGCGGCCTGGGTGCGCGCCGCCATCTACATCGCCGGCACGCACTTCTTCGCGTTCTTCGTGATGCTGCTCTTCTTCCTCGGCAACCACCACTGACCCGCTGACCAGGCTCGGCCCACCCGACGCGCGTCAGTGCACCGCGCGGTGGCGTCCGCCGCCGGTCGTCGACTCGTGCTCGGTGATCATCCGCGCGGCCAGCACCAGCATCGCGACCACGGTGATCCCCCAGAAGATCGCGAACAGCACCAGCACCCAGAACGTCTGCACCTGGGCCCCCACCAACCCGAGCCCCATCGAGGCCGCGACCAGCACGAACACCGCCTTCGGCGTCACGTTCAGCAGCCGGTCGCGGATGTCGCGGAACGGGTGGACCTTCGCGGCCCCGGGGTTCGCCGTCGGTGTCTCGGCCATCACCGGCCTCCTCCACTGGGCGCACCGCCCGCCGGCGCGCGAGTGCTTTCCATGGTGCGCCCGTGCGCGTGTCGGCGCGCGCCCAGCCGCCGGGTATCCGGTGAGATGGAGACCACCGCCGGACCGTAGGAGCACGCATGGTCGCGAACACCCCCCTGGTCATCGTCGGCGCGAGCCTGGCCGGCGCCCAGGCCGCCCAGACGCTGCGCGCCGAGGGCTACGAGGGCCCGCTGGTCCTGATCGGCGAGGAGGACGAACTCCCCTACGAGCGGCCGCCGTTGTCCAAGGGCTACCTGCTGGGCAAGGAGCCCCGGCAGAAGATCTACGTGCAGCCCGCGCAGTGGTACCAGGAGAACCGGGTCGAGCTGCGGCTGGGCACCACCGCGACCGCCCTCGACCCGGCGGCCCACCGGCTCACCCTGGACGACGGCAGCACGCTCGGGTACGCCAAGCTGCTGCTCACCACCGGCGCCCGCCCGCGCCGGCTCCCGGTCCCCGGCGCCGACCTGGCCGGCGTGCACCAACTGCGCAGGGTCGAGGACAGCGACCGGCTGCGCGAGCTGTTCCGCACCGCCCAGCGCATCGCGGTGGTCGGCGCGGGCTGGATCGGCCTGGAGGCGACGGCTGCGGCCCGGGCGGCCGGCGTCGCGGTCACCGTGCTGGAGGCCCTCGAGCTCCCGCTGCTGCGGGTGCTGGGCCCCGAGGTCGCCACCGTCTTCGCCGACCTGCACCGCGAGCACGGCGTGGACCTGCGTCTCGGCGTGCAGGTCAGCGCCTTCGAGGGCACCGACGGGAAGGTGAGCGGTGTCCGGCTCGGCGACGGCAGCCTGGTCCCGGCCGAAGCCGTCCTGGTCGGCATCGGCGCCGCCCCGGCCACCGAACTCGCCGAGGCAGCCGGCCTGCTGGTCGACAACGGCATCCGCACCGATGCCTCGCTGCGCACCTCCGACCCCGACATCTACGCCGCCGGCGACGTGGCCCGCGCCGACCACCCGCTGATCGGCAAACCCGTGCGGGTCGAGCACTGGGCCAACGCCCTGCACCAGCCGCGCACCGCCGCCCGCGCGATGCTCGGCCAGGACACGGTCTACGACCGCACCCCGTACTTCTTCACCGACCAGTACGACCTCGGCATGGAGTACACCGGCTACGTCGAGCCGGACGGCTACGACCGCGTCGTCCTGCGCGGCGACCCCGCCACCCGCGAGTTCATCGCCTTCTGGCTGGCCGACAACCGCGTCCTGGCCGGGATGAACGTCAACACCTGGGACGTCACCGACACCATCCGCACCCTGGTCCGCTCCCCTGACCCGATCGACCCAGCCCGGCTGGCCGATCCGGACGTGCCGCTGGGCGAGGTCTAGGGTGACCGACCGCCGGGGTGCGCGGCACCCCGGCGGGGCGGGGTCAGTTCGCGTCGTCGTCCGGGTCGGCCGTGGCCGGGGCGCCGCCGGACAGGCCCAGCTTGGCCTCGGCCGTGGTCCAGTCCGTGGCGATGGCCTGCTGGGCTGCCGCCAGGGTGGTCTGGCCCTTGCAGATGGCCGTGTGCAGGTGGGTCTCCACCGAGTCCTTGGGGTTGTTCGGCCCCTTGCCGGAGACGTGGCCCGGGGACGGGGGCTCGACCCAGAGGTTGCGCGGGTCGTTGGGGTCGCCGCCGAGCTGCAGGGAGATCAGGTGGTCGTACTCCGCGTCCGCCATCGGGCCCGTGTAGCCGTACGACTTGGCGTTGTCCGACTTCTCCTTGCCGGTCACGCTCGCCGGCGGGCGGATCCCCGAGGTGTAGCCGCCCTGCTTGCAGATGGTCTGGTTGAGGGTGGCCTGGGTGACCGCGGGGCTGGTCGCCCCGGGGGTGCAGGTCAGGTCCGGCAGCGGCTGCTTGTCGGCGCTGTAGCGGTAGTGGCAGCTGCCCGCTGCCGGCTGCGCGGCAGCATGGTAGCTGTCCTGCGGCCCGGCCCCGGCCGGGATCTGATGGGCCGCCGCCGGCGGCGCCGCCTGGTCGGCTCCCTTGTTCTGCCCGTTGTGGCTCGGTCCGCAGGCGGCGAGCCCGCCCCACAGGACGACGATCGCGGCCGCGGCCGCCAGACGGCGACTGGTGGACATCACCGGGTGGTCCCTTCACTCGTGCACTGGTGCTGACGACCCGGCAGTCGCCGGGCCGTCCGAGCGGGATTCTCCCAGTCCGACCCCTGTTCGACCGAACAATCAGCCGAACTGCCACGTGACGCTCGGCGGGTTGGTGCTCTGCAGCGGATCGCTGCCGTTGCAGTAGGCGCTGACGGTGGTGTTGGCACGGACCAGCGGACTGGTGACCGCGTAGGGCACACCGTCGTGGACGCAGGTGATGACGACCTGGAACTCGTAGCCGTTCCAGTAGTTGTCGGCGCTGGGGCAGAAGATCGTGCCGCTGTCCCAGGTCCAGTACCGCTGGCAGATCGGCATCGCGGCGGCCGGGGCCGCCGTGGCGAGCTGCGCCACCCCGGCACCGGACACCGCGAGGGCGGCGGCCGCCAGCCCGACCAGCTTGCTGAGCACGGCCATCTTCGACTCCTGTTATGAGCTGAGATGAATCTGATGGCCCATAACGTGACAGCTCCGCTGACGCACCGTCAAGGGATCCGGCCTCCCGCGCCCCCGCATGGCCAAGTCGCGGTCAGGCCGTGCCCCACCATCCGGGACCCCTCCGCCCCCGGATCCGTCCAGCCCTAGGACCGCGCCGGCCGCCAGCACTTCGCCCGGTGCGCCCGGCGCCAGGCGGGGCCGGCCTGGGCCAGGGCCGCCTCGCCGGCCGAGGCCTGCTCGGCGTAGCGGCAGCCCAGGGCGAAGGTGTCCGCGCCCGCCGCCCGGGCCTGCTCGGCCAGGTCGAGCAGCAGGGCGCGGGCCACCACCGCGTCCTGGTAGCCGCCGAGGGCGTCCTGGACGGCGCGCAGCCGGTGCGCCGCGCGGTCCGCGCCGGCCAGCTCCGCGACGTAGCGGGCCCGCTTGGCCGCCTTGCGGGCCGCGTGCAGCGCCTCGTCCCGCCGCGGCCCGGCCGGCATCGCCAGCGCCGCCCGCAACCGCCGCCCGGTGCGCCGCCGTTCGCCCCGCAGCAGGCGCTCCAGTTCACCTCGCCCCCGCCGCGCCCGCCCCCGCCGCGCCCGACCGCGCAGCGGCGGCCGCTCGGCGAGCCGCTCCACGTTCGCCAGCAGCGCGAAGTACCGCCCGCTCGCCTGCACCTGGCGCAGCACGGCGTACGCCTCCAGGTACCGCCGCCGCAGCGCCTCCCGTGCCACCGGCTCCGCGGCCAGCCGCTCGCCCATCGTCTCCGCGTCCCGGGCCGCACCCAACACATGGCCCAGCCAGCGCAGTTCCTCCGCCACCGGGGCCGTCTCGGCGGTCCGCAGCCAGCGCCGGCAGCCGGTCAGCGCACTGCGCAGCCGACGGGCGCACACCCGCATCCGGTGCACCGAGTCCGCCTCCTCGCGGCGCACCGCGGCGTCCAGCGCCAGGAGTTCGGCACTCCAGGTGCGCAGGTAGCGGGTCAGCGCGGCACCGGCGCTGCCGGGGTGCGGCGGAGTGCGGCGCGGGCGGGCGGGCCGGATCTCGGACAGGCCGTCGGCGCGCAGCCGCCGGTCCAGCGCGGTGAGCAGGCGGCGCCGGCCGGCCAACAGGCGGACCCCGGTGCGCGACCAGCCGGCGGTCCGGCCGGGTCCGTCCAGGCCCTCGGCCCGGGTGGTGCCGCGCTCGACCTCGGCCAGGGCGCGGCCCGCGCTGTCCAGCAGCAGGGCGCGCTCGGTGCGGGTGGCCAGGCGCAGCACGGGGCGCAGCGGCCGGCCGCCGGTGTAGGCCTGGACCCGGGCCAGCAGTTCCGGGGGCGGCACCGCTGCGGAGGGCTCGCCGTGGTGCACCGCTCCCCCGGGCAGGGTGAGCGTCCACTGCCCGTCCGGGCCCCGTTCCAGCGCGCCGCCGTGCGCCCGCAGCCGCAGGCCCGCGGTGTCCCACCGCACCCGCACCGTCTCGGTCCGCCCGCCCGGGGCCACCTCGGCCACTCGCGCCAGCCCCTGCGGGCGCACCGGCCCGCTCGGCAGGCCCTGGTACGTCCGTTGTCGGTCAGCCGGCGCGGTCACCATGCCATCCAGCTTCCCGCCTGCGCCCGCCGGACGCACCCCCGGGCTGCGGGCTACCCGACCCCGCCGCCCGCCAGGAACCGCTCCACCGGCAGCGTCGCCGCCCCGAGCGCCACCGCGTCGGGGCCCAGCTCGCCCAGCACGATCCGCGTCTTGTCGAAGGGGTGCCGCAGCGCGTGCCGCCCCGCCGCCTCGCGGATCGCGGGCAGCATCTGCGCGCCGAGCAGTCGGCCCGCCCAGCCGCCCAGCACGATCAGTTCGGGGTTGACCAGGTTGATCAGGTTGCCGAGCCCGATGCCCAGGTACTCGCCGGCCTCGGCGAGCAGCTTGGCCCCGGCGCCCCCGTCGGCGCAGGCGGCCAGCATCGCGGCCAGTGCCTCCTCCTCGCCGACCGGTGCCGTCAGGCCGGCCAGGTCGCCCAGCTCGCGGAAACGCTCGACCAGCGCGCTGGCTCCCACGTACGCCTCCAGGCAGCCCAGCGCGCCGCACCGGCAACGCCGGCCGCCCGCCTGCACGGTGGTGTGGCCCCACTCGCCCGCGCTGCCGCCGACGCCCCGGTAGGGCGCGCCGTCCAGCACCAGCGAGGCGCCGACGCCCGAGCCGAGCAGCGCGATCACGGCGGTGCGGGCGCCGCGGCCGGCCCCGAACCAGAGCTCGGCCTGCCCCATCGTGGTGGCGCCGTTGTCGATCTGCACCGGCAGCTCGGTCAGCTCGCCGATCATCGCGGCCAGCGGGACGCCGTCCCACCCGGCGGTCTGACCGTGCACCAGCAGCGTGCCGCCGTCCCGGTGCTCGACCACGCCGGGCACGCCGACCCCGATCCCCAGCACCGGCGCGGTGGCCTGCGCCAGCACGGTGCGCAGGCCCTGGTCCAGCGCGGCCAGCGCCGCCGCCGGATCGTGCCGGTCCTGGGTCAGGACCAGCTCCACGCGGGCGCGTTCGGTCAGGTCCAGGTCGTACAGCTCGACCCGCACCCGGGTCTCGCCGATCTCCACCCCGATCACCTGACGGGCGTTCGGGTCGACCCGCAGCAGCACCTTGGGCCGACCGCCCTCGGAGCCCAGGGTGCCGGCCTCGACCAGCAGCCCGTCCTCGATCAGCTCGCCGGTCACGGTGCTGACCGCGCCGGGGCTGAGCCGGGTGGACTGGATCAAGTCCTGGCGGGCCAGCGGCCCGTGGAACCAGAGTCGGCGCAGCAGCACGGCGCGGTTGCCGCGGCGCAGGTCACGAACGGTCTGCGGCGGCTGCGCGGGCATCGGGCGCCGCCTCCTTCCGGGTCAGGGGTGCGGCTCCTGGGCGGCCGCCCCCGTGCGGTCCCCGCAAGTCTGCCGGACCGGCGGGCTTGCGCGCACCCTTGACGCCGAGCTTGCGGTCTCAGTTTAATCACGACGCAAAGAAAGCAGCGCGGCGCCCGAGCGCTCCAGCGCGCCACGGTGCCCTGCACACCTGCGGAGGAAGCCGGAAATCCCCCAGCGGCCCTCCGCCGACCGCTCCCTGCCTCAACTCCCGTTCCCCACCCGAGAAGGCAGCACATCATCATGGTCTCCACCACCACCCCCACCCGGGGCCGGGCCACCGCCCTGCTCGGCGCGGCCGTGCTCGCGCTCGGCGGGCTGCTCGGCCTGCCCGGCCACGCCGACGCCGCCGGCGGCCAGGTCAACGTCTGGCTGACCACCACCACCGACTCCGGCGGCCGAGCCGTGAGCCGAGGCCTGCAGCAGCAGGCCCCGCTCACCCTGAACGCCGGCTCCGCCACCGGCAGCCAGACCATCTCGGTCGACGAGTCCACCCGCTACCAGCAGTTCACCGGTGCGGGCGCCTCCTTCACCGACACCGCCGCCTGGCTGATGAACAGTTCCGGCGCGCTCAGCTCGGGCACCCGCGACACCGTGATGCGCAACCTGTTCGACCCGGTCAACGGGATCGGCCTGGACTTCCTGCGCAACCCGATGGGCGCCTCCGACCTGGCCCGGTACAACTACACCTTCGACGACCAGCCGGCCGGCCAGAGCGACCCCGCGCTGAACGGCTTCTCCCTCGCCCACGACCTCGCTGACGTGCTCCCGCTCACCAAGCAGGCGCAGGCGCTCAACCCCGCCCTCAAGGTGATGGCCACCCCATGGACGGCACCGGCCTGGATGAAGGACAGCGGCGCGGTCAGCCAGGGTTGGCTGCAGTCCCAGTACTACGCCGCCTACGCCCAGTACTTCGTGAAGTACCTGCAGGGCTACCAGGCCAACGGCGTGCACGTGGACTACGTGACCGCGCAGAACGAGCCGACCTGCTGCGCCGGCTACCCGTCGATGCAGTGGAACGGCTCGGGCCTGCACTACTTCGTCGGCACCGACCTGCTCCCCGCCCTGCACGCGGCCGGCCTGAGCACCAAGGTGCTGGCCCTGGACTGGAACTGGGACCAGTACGCCGGCTTCGCCCAGCCCACCGTGGACGACGCGGCGATCCGCACCGACCCGCTGTTCGGCGGCCTGGCCTGGCACGGCTACGGCGGCGACGTCTCCGAGCAGACCACCGTGCACAACCAGTACCCGACCCTGGACGCCTTCGACACCGAGCACTCCGGCGGCACCTGGATCGCCGACCAGCAGCGCGAGGACATGCTCAACATCATCGACTACACCCGCAACTGGGGTAAGTCGGTGGTCAAGTGGTCGCTCGCGGTGGACCAGAACATGGGCCCGCACAACGGCGGTTGCGGCACCTGCACCGGCCTGGTGACGGTGCACAACGGCGACTCGCGCAGCGGCCAGGTCGACTACACCGTGGAGTACTACGACCTCGGCCAGCTGACCAAGTTCGTCAAGCCCGGCGCCTACCGGATCGCCTCCACCGCCAGCACCGCGGTGCCGAACGTGGCCTGGCTCAACCCGGACGGCTCCAAGGCGCTGGTCGCCTACAACGACAGCGGCAGCGCGCAGAACCTCGCGGTCAACTGGGGCGGCCAGTCGTTCACTTACCAGCTCCCGGCGCACACCTCGGCCACCTTCACCTGGGCCGGCACCCAGAGCGGCTCGACCACCGGCCAGGTCACCGGCTACGGCGGCAAGTGCGTGGACGTGGCCGGCGCCAACTCCGCGAACGGGACCGCCGTCCAGCTCTACGACTGCAACGGCACCGGCGCCCAGCAGTGGACCGTCCCCGGTGACGGCACCCTGCGCGCGCTCGGCAAGTGCCTGGACCTGACCTCCGGCGGCACCGCCAACGGCACCCAGGCCCAGCTGTACGACTGCAACGGCACCGGCGCCCAGCAGTGGACCGCCACCGCCACGCACCAGTTGGTGAACCCGCAGTCCGGGCGATGCCTGGACGCGACCGGCCCGAGTTCCGCCAACGGCACCCGGCTGCAGATCTGGGA
>NZ_PYBW01000148.1 GCF_003205575.1 Streptomyces tateyamensis | reverse complement strand
CCTCCTCGCCCGCCTGCGCTGACCGCGAGCACGAGCGTGACAAGCGGGGACCTCGGTCGAGGTCCCCGCTGGGTATCGGATAACGGTTCGGTAGGCATTTCGGACGTTTTCCTGACAGAGCGTGGTGGTTCCGGTTCACTCGGCTCACCGCGCCCGGGGCATTCGCGACCCATGTGACCGAATGTCCGATTTGCGCACGACGTGTGGGAACACCGGAGCTGTTTGTCCCGGTCATCCGCACGTGCTGAAATGCGAGCTACCCCGAAGTACAAGGCAGTTCCACCCCACAGCGGGGACGCGGCCAGGGGGAAGCCGCCGGATTGATCCATGGCCGCCGAGTCGGCCGAGAGGTTGTTGTCGAGTGAGGCGTAAGCAGCCAGACACCCCGCAGCGGCGCCCCGAGCCCCGCGAGACCGACCGAAGCGCCCAGGCCGCCGGCGGCGCCTTCTCGCCCTTCGCGGCGGCCGGCGAGCGCACCGCGCCCGGCGCCACACCCCCCGGGGTCGGTGACTCGGGCCGAGGGCGGGACACCCTGTCCAGCACGGTCGCCAACGCCCGGTCAACGGGCGGCGGCCGCTACGAGTTCCTGGCCTTCCGGAACTGGCGGGTGCCCACCCGACTGATGGCGATCATGCTGATCCCGGTCGTCATCGGCCTGGTCTTCGGCGGTCTGCGCGTCAACACCTCGTTCGACAGCTACGTCAAGGCCAGCCACTCCGAGCGCGCCGCCGAGCTGGCCCGCGCGGCCACCTCGCTGGCCGACGCGCTGGAGAACGAGCGTGACCTGACCCTGATCCCGCTGATGACCGGTCAGGACGGGCAGAACGAGGTCGCCCGCTACCGCGGGCTGACCGACAAGGCGATCAAGGACTACCAGGCCGCGTACGCCAAGGTGGCCGGCGACAACGACAGCGAGATCAGCCGCCGCGACCAGGCCGCCGAGTCGGTGCTCGCCAGCCTGCCGCACCTGCGTACCAACGCCTACAAGCCGGAGCTGTACGCCAGCGCCACCCAGGCCGCGTACTCCGCGATGATCTCCCCGCTGATGGCCTTCGACAACTCGGTCGGTACCGGCAGCTCCACGGGTGTGGCCCGTGGCCGCGCCATCTACGCCGTCTCGCTGGCCAAGGCCTCCGCCTCGACCCAGCGTGACCTGATGCTCCAGCTGCTGGTCGGCATCTCGCTCAACAAGACCACCCGGCACGAGAACTCGGAGCTGATCCAGGACCTGCTGGTGTCGGCCAAGCTCGAGCAGGTCTCGCTGACCGAGTTCCAGAACGGCTCCAGCCCCGAGGACGGCCGCACCTACGCCGACCAGCTGGTCCAGCAGGCGCAGGCCGACACCCACGTGCCGCAGCGGATGCCGGACGGCCAGACCATCCCGACCGTCGCCGGTCTGATGAACATCGCGCTGGCCTACTCCGAGGCCGCCCAGGCCGGCCAGCTGTTCGGCAAGCAGGCCGCCGACCAGGCACTGGAGAACGCCCAGGACGCCGGGCTGAACCCGCCGAACTGGCTGCAGGCCACCAACAGCCACCTCAAGCCGCTGCGCGGCACCGAGACCATCCTGATCGACAGCGTCGTGAACGAGGCGGTCGCCACCAAGGACAACGCCCAGACCGACGCCATCCTCAACGCGGCGATCGTGATCGCGGCGCTGGCCCTGGCCGGTCTGCTCACCGGGTTCATCGCCCGCTCGATGATCCTGGGCATGCGCACCCTGAACACCGCGGCGCTGGAGATCGCCAACCACCGCCTGCCCGACCTGGTCGAGAAGCTCTCCAAGACCGACCCGGACCGGGTCGACACCAACGTGGAGCTCATCCCGCTCTGGGGCAGGGACGAGATCGGCGAGGTGGCCCGCGCCTTCGACCAGGTCCACCGGCAGGCGGTCTCGCTCGCCGCCGAGCAAGCCCTGCTCCGAGGCAACCTGAACGCGATCTTCTCCAACCTGTCGCGCCGCAGCCAGGGCCTGATCCAGCGCCAGCTGGCGCTGATCACCGACCTGGAGAACAACGAGGCCGACCCGGACCAGCTGGAGAACCTGTTCAAGCTGGACCACCTGGCCACCCGCATGCGCCGCAACGGCGAGAACCTGCTGGTCCTCGCCGGCGAGGAGCCGGGCCGCCGGTGGAACACCCCGGTGCCGCTGGTCGACGTGCTGCGTGCGGCCGCCTCCGAGGTGGAGCAGTACGAGCGCATCGAGCTCTCCGGCATCCCGGAGGCCGAGGTCACCGGCGCCGCGGTGACCGACCTGGTCCACCTGCTGGCCGAGCTGCTGGAGAACGCGACCTCGTTCTCCAGCCCGCAGACCCGGGTCCACGTCACCGCGACCCGGCTGCCGGACGGCCGGGTGCTGGTCGAGATCCACGACAAGGGCATCGGCCTGACCGCCGAGGACTTCGCCGAGATCAACGAGAAGCTGGCCGAGCCGCCCACCGTGGACGCCTCGATCTCCCGCCGGATGGGCCTGTTCGTGGTCGGCCGGCTCTCCGACCGGCACGACATCCGGGTCCAGCTGCGCCCCTCCGGCGAGTCGGCCGGCACCACCTCTCTGGTCATGCTCCCGGCCGCGATCACCCAGCTGCGGCACGCACCGGAGCCGGAGGAGCAGTTCACCGTCTCGCGGATCTTCGCCGAGCAGGAGGCCCCGGCCCCCGGCGGCTGGGAGCAGGAGCTCTACGGCACCCGCAGCGCCGCGGAGCTGGGCTTCGACGACAACCTGGCGGCGGCCGGTGGTGCGGCCGGCGGCTTCAGCCCCGCGCTGGACTCGATGCAGCGCTCGCTGCGGCTGGAGCAGCGCCGCCGGGCGGCGCTGGAGTCCGGTGAGGACGAGGCGGCCGAGCCGCTCGACCCGGCACTGCCCGCCCAGCCGTCGCCGTCCGGCTACGAGCCCGCCGCGGCGGAGCAGCCGTACCAGCCGCAGGCGTACGAGCAGCCCTACGAGGGCGGCTACCAGGCCGAGGAGCAGGCGCAGGAGGGCTACCGGGCCGACTGGGCGCAGCCGCAGTACGAGCAGCCCGGGTACCAGCCGGCCGGCGGCCACCCGGCGGAGCAGACCGAGTACGTCGAGGCCGAGTTCGTCGAGAACGAGGCCTACCAGGGCGGCTACTACGGCGAGCAGGGCTACCAGGAGCCGTACCAGCAGCAGCAGTACCAGGGCGGCTACTACGACCAGCAGCAGCCGTACGCCGAGTCCGGCTACGCCGAGTACGAGCAGTCGTACCAGGAGCCGGCCGCCGGCCACCCGTACCCGGAGCAGCAGCAGCCCGCGCTGCCGGCCGCGCCCGCCGGGTCGCCCAACGACACGCTGGGCTCCGGCCTGCCGCAGCGCCGCCCCGGCCAGCAGCTGGCCAGCGGCCCCGGGCTCGGTGCCCGGGCGATCGGCGGCCTGGACACCGGTGAGCAGCCCAACTGGTTCACCGGCGCCAAGGACACCTCGGGTTCCGACCCGGCCGCCCGCGGCCACCAGGTGTCCCAGCTGGGCGCCTCCGGACCGACCGGTCCGACCGGACCCGCCGGAGCGGCCGCGGGCCCCTGGCCCTCCCGCAACGACGAGTCGTGGCAGCGCGCCGAGCAGGTGCGCGAGCCCGCGGCCGGCGGAGTGACCGGAGCGGGTCTGCCGCGCCGGGTGCCCAAGCAGAACCTGGTCCCCGGCAACGCCAAGCCGGTGGCTACGGACGGGCCCCAGGTCTCCCGCAACCCCGAGGAGGTCCGCGGCCGGCTGACCAACCTGCGCCGCGGAGTGGAGCAGGGCCGTAACGCCGGTGGGGACCCCGGCAGTACGGGTAGCTTCCGGATCGACCCACAGCAGAACGACAGCACCGATCTCTTCGGCGGCTCGAACCACCAGGAGCGTTGAGTTGACTCAGATGAGCCAGGCCGCACAGAACCTGAACTGGCTGATCACCAATTTCGTGGACAACACCCCCGGGGTGTCGCACACGGTGGTGGTCTCCGCCGACGGTCTCCTGCTCGCCATGTCCGAAGGCTTCCCCCGCGACCGCGCCGACCAGCTCGCCGCCGTCGCCTCCGGCCTCACCTCCCTCACCTCCGGCGCCAGCCGGATCTTCGAGGGCGGCGACGTCAACCAGACCGTCGTGGAGATGGAACGCGGCTTCCTCTTCCTGATGGCCGTCAGCGACGGCTCCTCCCTGGCCGTCCTCGCCTCCCCCGACTCCGACATCGGCCTCGTCGGCTACGAGATGGCCCTCCTCGTCGACCGCGCCGGAGCCGTCCTCACCCCCGCCCTGCGGGCCGAACTGCAGGGCAGCCTGCTGCACTGACAGTCCGTTCGACTGATGCCCCGTCAGCAGGACCCCGGTGCTGGCATGCTGTCAGTTCCGTAGTACTTGTAGTATCCAACCGCCCGCTCCGGGCCCGCTCCGGCGGGCTCGGATTCGGGCGTTGTACGGCCCCTCGCACCACCGGTCCGGCCGGTCCGGACCGTCACCGCACCTTGCAACGCACCGCAGCACCCTGTGAGGAGAGGAACCGTGACACCGCCCGACGACCGCCAGGGCCAGTACGGCGTTCCGTACCCCGGCACCGGCCACGACGCGTTCGGGGCACCCGGCTCCGGCCACGCTCCCCAGTACGGCCAGCCGCAGTACGGCCGGCCGGCGGCTGCGTACCCGCAGTCCGGCCAGTACCCGGAGCAGGGCCAGTACCCGGAGCAGCAGCAGCCGGCCTACGTCCCGCAGCCGGCCGCTGAGCCGGCGCCCTCCTACCAGGGCGAGGACGAGGAGGAGAGCGGCCCGCTGATCCGGCCGTTCGCCATGACGGGCGGGCGGACCCGGCCGCGGTACGAGCTGGCCCTGGAGGCGCTGGTCTCGGCCACCGTGGACCCGGCGCGGCTGGCCACCCTGCTGCCGGAGCACCAGCGGATCTGCGGCCTGTGCGCCGGCGAGGTGAAGTCGGTGGCCGAGGTCTCCGCGCTCCTCTCGCTGCCGCTGGGGGTGGCCCGGATCCTCGTGGCCGACCTGGCCGAAGCCGGCCTGGTCGCCATCCACCAGCCCGCCGCCGGGGGCGAATCCGGCAACCAGCCCGACGTCACGCTGCTCGAAAG
>NZ_PYBW01000147.1 GCF_003205575.1 Streptomyces tateyamensis | reverse complement strand
CCTGGGCCGCCCCACCACACTCCCCGCCCCCGCCGGCCGGCGCTTCGACCTGGCCCGCTACCGCGACCTGTCCCTCGTCCCCGTCCTGCTGGCCCTCGCCATCATCGGCTTCGCCGTCTCACCCGCCTTCCTCACCACCGACAACCTCCTCGGCGTCGGCCAACAAGCCACCGAACTGAGCCTGCTCGTCCTCGCCGAAGCACTCATCCTCATCACCGGCCGCATGGACCTCTCCCTCGAATCCACCATCGGCGTCGCCCCCGTCATCGCCATGTGGCTCGTCCTACCCGACCACGGCGCCCGCTTCAACGGCATCGCCCTGCTCCCCACCTGGACCGCCATCCCCCTCTGCCTCACCGTCGGCGCCGCCATCGGCGCCGTCAACGGCTTCCTCATCCTCAAACTGCGCCTCAACGGCTTCATCGTCACCCTCGGCGCCCTCACCCTGCTCCGCGGCCTCCAAGTCGCCACCTCCCAAGGCCAGTCCATCGTCAACGTCCCCCCCTCCTTCCGCTACCTCGGCTCCGCCAACTGGCTCGGCGCACCCGCCGCCATCTGGATCTGCACCCTGCTCTTCCTCCTCGGCGCCGCCGCCCTGGCCTGGCTGCGCCACGGCCGCGCCCTCTACGCCATCGGCGGCAACCCCGAAGCCGCCCGCACCGCCGGCATCCACGTCGACCGCATCGTCTGGACCGTCCTGATCCTCGGCGGAACACTCGCCGCCTTCGCCGGCATCCTCTACACCGGCCACTACGGCTCCATCTCCGCCGACCAGGGCAACGGCTGGATCTTCCAAGTCTTCGCCGCCACCGTCATCGGCGGCGTCAGCCTCAACGGCGGCCGCGGCACCCTCCTCGGCGCCCTCACCGGCGTCCTCACCCTCCAACTCGTCGTCAACGTCATGACCCTGGCCGGCGTCCCACCCCTGTGGAACCAATTCCTCAACGGCGCCATCATCATCCTCGCCCTGATCATCTCCCGCTTCGCCTCCGGCGAGAAACAGGA
>NZ_PYBW01000146.1 GCF_003205575.1 Streptomyces tateyamensis | reverse complement strand
ACTTAAGCTAAGTGGCATTGGTCCAAGGGGTGTCGTGCATCCGCCAAAGCCCCGAGCCCGGGTCGTGCGTCCACTCGACCAGCCCGAGAATCCCTTGACTGGTCGTCTCCCGTGCGACCAGTCGGAAACTTGCGTAGCCAACGAAGCGCTTCAACACGCGTTCCACAACTCCCCCCGGAAGATTTCAAGTCCAGTGAGACGGTCGTGACGCTATGAGGTTTGTGGTGCGGGTTCCCTGCGCTTGGCGGGGTCGTTGATCCACGCTGTCTGCGGTATCTCGGGCGGTCGGGGGCGGCAGCCGAAGCTTTCGGGGTGGCGTGCGTAGGCCGCGGCGAGGGTGACGGCCCGCTGGTCGCGGATCTCCTCCGCGGTGCCGAAGTGGACGCTGGCGGGCGTGTGGAAGCCGATGCCGGAGTGCCTGTGCTCGTGGTTGTAGTACGAGGTCCGCTGCGTGATGAACACGGACGGGAACGTTCAACCGCTCTGCCGTCCGTGTCACAAGGGCCAAGACCAGTTGGGGCACTCCAGGGTTTAGACTCCGCTGCCATAGCCGGGGCGGTCGCGCGGGGGGATCCAATTTCCGTTCGCGTCGCAGTTCTCCCCCGCCAAGGGGTTCGGGCCAGCTAGCCTCCACCGCGCTGCTGCCGCTGCCTTGTATGCCCCAATAGGAGCGCCGGACGTGTCTACCGTCTCGATCACCGCTGGAAATACCGTCCCGCCGCTGACGACGATCACGGGTTCACCGTTGCGGTACTCGATTGCCAATTTGGCGCGGTCCTCGGGCTTGACCTGGTCGAACGGGATGAGCGCGGGTGCTGTTCCCTCGGGTGTGGGAGTTAGGCCGAGCTTTGCGGCCAGTTCCGGTGACAGCTGGCTTTGGGCAGGGCCGTGGTCGTTGGCTTCGGGTGTGGTGTCGGACATGACTGTCTCCTCGCTGTTCGGTGTTGTTGATGCGTAGCCGCAGCTACTTCCCAGAGTCGACGTGCCCGACGAAGCAGACGTTCAGATTGCTAGAGGATCGGGACGAGACCGGCTTGCTTGCCTCGTACGTCGCTACGTTGTCGCCGGAGCCGGATACGACCGCGAGTGTCGCCGGGATGACTGTCCCGCCGCTCACAACAAGCTGGGCCACGCCGTCCACGTAGCGCAGGCTCAGCGTGCCAATGTCCTCGGGCTTGACTTCAGTCACCGGGACGGCGCTCAGGTCGGGCGACGCAGGGCCGCCCTCGGTCCCCTGGATCGCGCCGAGGTCGGTTGCCTCGGACGTCACTTCGGCGCTCCTGTAACTGGAGTCGAGAGGCGGAATGAAGGTGGCCGAGTAGATGCCATCACGCGGGGTGGGGCTGCTGCCCGGTGCGCCGCCCTGCGGGGTCTCGTCGGTCATGGCTATGTCCCCTTCCGAGGCCGGCAGAGTGCCGACTCGCGTGGATCTTCTCATAACGGATCGTCAGCACACCATCACTCTTGACAGATCGGAGGCACCCTGTGCCGCGCAGACCCCGCCCCCGTGCTCGGTACCCGGATGCCCCGAGTCAGACAGCACGACGCCCCGGCACGGGCTCGGAGGGGGCTGTACCAGGGTGCCGCGACGCGCTGTTAGGTCACTCGCGTCGGTGCCTACATCATGCCGCCCAGGCCGCCTGGCATGCCGCCCCCTGACTTGTCCTCTGGGAGTTCGGCGATCATGGCGTCAGTCGTGAGGATCAGCGATGCGACAGACACCGCATTCTGGAGAGCTGACCTTGTGGCTGGCCGAGCCGAGTACGCCGCGATAGTACTTCCGGACCGATCCACGACCGTCAGCCCCGCCGGAATGGCCGTCCCGCCGCTGACAACGAGCTGGGGCACGCCGTCCACGTACCGCAAGCTCAGCGTGCCAATGTCCTCGGGCTTGACCTCGGACGCGGGGATCAGGTTCAGGTCGGTGTTCTCGGTGACGGTGAGGCCGGGGCCGACCTCGGTAACACCCTACTCGTCAGACATAGCTCTGCCTCCCTCTGGCCGGCTCGGTGCCGGACCCGTGTGGATCTTCCCATGACGAACCGTCATCAGGCCATCACTCTTGACAGATCGGAGCTGCCCCGTGCCACGCAAGCCCCGCCCCCCGTGCAGCGTGCCCGGGTGCCCGGAGCTGACCGCTCGTGGTGGTCGCTGCCCCGAGCACCAGACCGAGGCCGACGCACAGCGAGGCACGCCGGGCGGAAGCGCGTACGGCCCGAGGTGGCCGCGCATCCGTCGGGCCTATCTCTACGCCCATCCGTGGTGCGTGCTGTGCGCGAGGCAGGCGACCACCGCCGACCACTTCGCGGAGTCGCGTCGGTCGCTGGTCGCCCGAGGTGTCGCCGACCCTGACGCGTGGTCGCGTCTGCGTCCGCTGTGCACGCAGTGTCACAGTCGTGAGACGGCCGTTCACCAGCCCGGAGGTTGGGCGAGCGAGCGCGTTAAGCCTGTCCGAGGCCCTGGCCTGCGGTGACACCCCAGGGGGGTGACTCCCTCCCGGTGCCATAAGGCGCGGCAGGGAGGGAAAAGACTCTCGCCGCAGGTAGAGCCGTTTGCGCGGAGAGTTACAAATCGAGAGAGGGGGGATCATGGCCGATCCGACCAGGCGCAAGCCGCCGTTGCAGGTCATCCGAGAGGGGAACCCGGGCAAGCGGCCCGTCCCCGAGGACGTCAAGGTCCCTCCGGCCGAGCTGACAGAGCCCGATTGGTTCGAGCTGTTCGGCGACCAGGCCGACGGCGAGCAAGCCGCGGTGAACGAGCGGTGCCGGGACGTGGCCTCGCGCGAGTGGCGCCGGGTGGTCCCGGTGCTCGAACACGTCGCCGGTATCGGCCTGGTCGACACGTCCACGCTCACGGACTACTGCGTGTGCGTCGCGCGGATCGACCAGTGCGAACGGGAGATCTCCGCGCACGGAATTCTGATGCAGGGCGAGCGGGGTTGGCAGAAGAACGGCGCCACCACGATTGTGGGGCAGTACCGTTCCCAACTCGCCCGTTACATCGGCGAACTCGGACTTTCACCCTCGGCTCGGGGGCGTCTGACGCCGCCGGAAACCGGGGGCGACGATGACGGGATCTTCGACTGACGCCCTGCCCGTCCCCCGTGACGCGCTGCTCGAACTCGGGCTCACCGACGACGACATAGCCGAGGCCCTGCGCTCCCGGCCCCTGGTGGTTGCGCACCAGCAGCCCCAACAGCCAGGTGCCTACTTCTCGGTGGATGCTGCCCGACGGGCCATCGGCGCCATCGAGAGCATGAAGCACACGAAGGGCAGGTGGGGCGGGACTCAACTCCGCCTCGCCCCTTGGCAAATCGCGTGGATCATCGCCCCTGTCTTCGGGTGGCTGTGGGACGACCCGGAGATTGGCCGTCCCGTCCGCGTGACCCGAACTGAACCGTGTGGATCGAGGTACCGCGCAAGGCCGGGAAGTCCACCCTGTCCAGCGGTATCGGCCTGGTGCTGCTGCTCGCGGATCGGGAGATCGCCCCGCTGTCGGGGTCCGCGATCCAGCGGCCAAGCTCCGGACGTTCCCACGGAGCCGTCTTGCTCGCCGACACGTCAAGGTCGACGGCTTCGCGGCGCTGGTCACCCTCGCCGAAGTCGATGTTCAAAGCCGCGGCGGCGGTCTCGTTGGACTCGCGCTGTCGCTCGGGGCTGGTGGTCTCGTCCGTCAGCACGGACAGGCGGATAGCCGAGACGCCCCGCAGGCGCCCGGAGAACACGGTGCCCTCGGTACCGGGCAGGGTCGTCCTAGTCATACCCTCCGGGGAGGGGGACGAATTCCGCAGGTCACGGGTAAGGGTGGCGGTCGACACCGGGGGTCACTCCAGAACTGGTAGTCCGGAGTGTTGGGGTCCGCCATCACCGTCCACGGCACCTCGCCCTGGCCCACGTCGGCAAGCGTGGCACCAAGTCCCCTCAGGCGGGCGACCAGCTCCGCCTGATGGGCCGCCGAGCTGGTGGCCAGGTCGAGGTGCACGCGGTTCTTCACCGTCTTGGCCTCGGGACGGGCGACGATGTCGATGCAGACGGCCGCCGGGTCCGGGTACACGAAGCCCACGGGTTCGAGGTTGGTCACCCCGGGCGCCTCGCTGTCGATGCCCCAACCGAGCGCCTGCGACCAGAACCGGGGGCTGGAGTTCGCCGAGCAACCGCCGAACCCCATACTCCTTCTCCACGAACTCCAGGGTGACCCGATCCACCCCGGCGCTCCCACTGTTGGCCCGGACCCGCTCCCACGCCTCCCACAGGACGTCACCCCTGTGAATACGGTCGTACAGGGCATGGAAACGCCGCTCCGGAGACTGCGTGGCCGCAGCCCATAGCGCGCGTTGAAGTTGTCGCACTTTCAGAACGGACGCACGCCCATCCACTACAACGGGCAATCGCCCGCCGGGGTAGTTGACCAGACTCTCTCCGGCCATGCCCTCGCACTTACCTCCGCCACGAACGTGATCAAAGTTGGGGCCCTTCCCTCCCGGCGCGTTGTGTTGCACGCCGATCAGCGGTACTACGACCCCATCGGACTCCCGCTGCCCTCCGGACGACTTCACCATCGGCTTAGAGGTCGCGCAGGTAGGCGTGTGTTCATGGGCGGCGGCTCGGGCGTTGGTCCCAGCGGTGGGTCGTCCATGCCCGACGGATCAGGCTACGCACTGTGATGATCGTGTCGGCGAGGTCGAAGAAGGCGTCGATGACGGTGGCCCTTCGCTCGTAGCAGCGGGCGAGGCGCTGAAAGGCGTTCTGCCAGGCATGGGTCCGTTCGACATGCCACCGCTGGCTTGCCTGGATCGGCGCCTTCTCGCCCTTGTGCGCGATACGGCCGCGCAGGCCGCGCTCTTCAAGCAGGACACGAGTCTTGTCCGAGTCGTAGCCGGCGTCCAGGTGCACGGTGATGTCGTCGGGCAGCGGTCCCAGGTCGTCCAGGCGGTCCAGGGTCGGGGCGAGTAGCGGGGAGTCGTGACGGTTCGCCCCGGCCAGCACGCGACCCAACGGAATTCCGTAACCATCCGTCATGCCAGAGCGCTTCAGGCCCTGTTTGCCTCGATCGACCGGCGACCGCCCTGCGACCTCACCGCCGCCTGGGGCCTTGGTGATGGAGCCGTCAACGGCGATCTGGTCGAGGATGAGGCCGACGATCCGGTCGTAGGACTCCAGCGCGATCTGCTTGAGTTTGGCGAAGACGCCGAGCCGGATCCACTCGTCGCGACGGTTGCGGATCGTGGTGGCAGAGCAGGTCGTGTCGGCGATCGCCTGGTACGAGCAGCCGAATCGCAGGAGCTGCAGCAGCTTGTCGAAGATGAAGTTCCCCCCTGATCTT
>NZ_PYBW01000145.1 GCF_003205575.1 Streptomyces tateyamensis | reverse complement strand
GGCCGGCCCGCTGCGCTGTCGACTGCCTCAGTTCTCCAGCAGGCTGATCGCCCGGTCCAGCAGACTGCGCAGCTGCGCCTGCTCGCTCTCCTGGTAGGCGTCAGCCAGCTGGTCCTCCAGCGCCTGCACCTGGGTGTCCGCCTTCTTCACCAGCGCCCGGCCCTCCCGGGTCAGCTTGGTGACCAGCACCTTGGGGTGCAGCGGCGAGGGGGTGCGCTCGATCAGGCTCTTGACCTCCAGGTTGCCCAGGATGATCGCCATGGTCTGCGGAGTGACCCCCGAGGCCCGGGCCAGCTGGGCCCCGGACATCCCGGTGGAGGCGGACAGCGCCGCCAGCGTCGAGTACTGCGGCATGGTCAGGTCGAACTTGCGCAGTACCTCGCTCTTGTCCGCTGCCAGCAGTTGGTCGAGCCGCTTCACCAGTTGGCCCAGGCGCCAGCCGGCGCGCGGTCCCATGAGATCAGCATCCAGACTCATCTCAAGCCTCCGTGCACTTATCAGAGCTTTGCCACTCCGATGATGACACAGTCACGTCCCGACTGCACAGAGTGCGTCGGGTGAGGCGGTGGAGTACCGGTGGGGACCGGTCAGATCCAGCCACGTTCCTTGGCCAGCAGCGCGGCGTGGAAGCGGTTGCCGGCGTCGAGGCGCTGCATCAGCTCGGCCACGTGCCGCCGGAAGGTGCGCAGCGAGACCCCCATCCGGCGGGCCCCCACCTCGTCCTTGTCCACCTCGGCGAGGATCCGCAGCACCTCCCGCTCGACCTCGGTGGGTCTCTCGGCCGCACTCTCCTCGAGCAGCTGGGCCAGGCCGACCGCGCCCGCCCAGATCTGCTCGAACAGCCGGACCATGCTGGCCAGCAGGCTGGGCTGGCGGATCACCAGGTAACCGCGGTCCTCCTCGTGCGGCACCGGCGAGACCGGCAGCACCGCGGTGGACCGGTCGAACGCCACCATCTGGTCCAGCGGCTGGGCCGAGACCCGGACCTCGGCGCCGAGCCCGACCAGTTCGCGCAGGTAGGCCAGGGCGAGCGGGTCCGCCACCGCCGACCGGGTCACCACCGCCCGCACCCGCAGGCCGCGGTGCAGGCAGCGCAGGTCCACCGCGCGCGCCGCCTCGATCTGGGCCTGGCCGAACTGCGGGTGCATCCACATCAGTTCCGCGGTGGTGAAGAAGGCCAGGTTGTCCAGCCGCGCCTCGATGGCCAGCGGCTCCTCCAACCGCTCGATCTCCACCGGGAGCTCGCGGGAGCGGCCGAGCTCGAAGGCGCGCGACAGCTCCCCGATCGCGGTGCGGGCGGCGGCCACCCGGCGCAGCGTCTCGTTGAGCTCGGTGAACCGCTGCTCGATCAGGCGCTCGATGCCGATGGCCGGATCGGCCAGCTGGTGCTCGCCCTGCTCGTCCTGGCTGAGCAGCAGGTACTGCTGCAGCTCGGTGAGCGCGTCGCAGACGGTGTCGTAGTCCAGGTCCAGCGCCGTCGCGGTCTCCGGGTGGCAGACCTCGCCCGCCTGCTCGGGGTACTCCAGCAGGTGGCGGTAGACCGCGACGGCGGCCGGGGTCAGGCCCAGGCAGGTCAGGTCGAGCATCGCACGGACTCCGTTCCGTCTTCCGGTTTCCCTGGCGCCGGGGCCGCGCGGTCCCGGCGGTGGGGCGCCCGGGGCCGCACGGTCCGCGGCTGCGTGAGCGTAACCCGCTGCTCCTGACGGTCAGTCAGGAACACTGACCCAGGAGCCCCCGGCGACGGCCTCGCGCCGCCCCTGCCAGGACCGGTCCCAGCCCGCCCGTGACCGCCCGGCGGGCCGGGCCGGCCGCACCGCGCCGACGGCGGCACGGGCCAGCAGCACCGCGGTGACTGCGGCGATCTCCTCGGCGGTCGGCTCACCGCGCACGATGTCCAGCTCCACCACGACGTCCTCCTAGGCCGGCTGGTTGCCGTGCTTGCGGGTGGGCAGGGCGCGGTACTTGGTGCGCAGCATGGCCAGCGCCCGGGCCAGCACCTGGCGGGTTTCCGCCGGGTCGATCACGTCGTCGACCAGGCCGCGCTCGGCCGCGTAGTACGGGTGCATCAGCTCGGTCTTGTACTCCTTGATCTTCTGCGCCCGGGTCGCCTCGGGGTCGTCGGAGGCGGCGATCTCGCGCCGGAAGATCACGTTGGCCGCGCCCTCGGCGCCCATCACGGCGATCTCGTTGGTCGGCCAGGCGTAGGACAGGTCGGCGCCGATCGAGCGGGAGTCCATCACGATGTAGGCGCCGCCGTAGGCCTTGCGCAGGATCAGCTGGATCCGCGGCACGGTGGCGTTGCAGTAGGCGTAGAGCAGCTTGGCGCCGTGCCGGATGATGCCGCTGTGCTCCTGGTCCACGCCGGGCAGGAAGCCGGGCACGTCGACCAGGGTGACGATCGGGATGTTGAAGGCGTCGCAGAACTGCACGAACCGGGCCGCCTTCTCGCTGGCGCTGATGTCCAGCACGCCGGCGAAGTACTGCGGCTGGTTGGCCACGATGCCCACCACCTGGCCGTCGATCCGGGCCAGCGCGGTGATCACGTTGCGCGCCCAGCCCTCGTGCACCTGCAGGCACTCGCCGTCGTCCACCAGCTCGGCGATCACCTCGGCCATGTCGTAGGCCTGGTTGGGGTTGGCCGGAACCAGCTCGCGCAGCCGCTCGGCGGCGCGGTCGGCCGGGTCGGCGGTCGGCTCGGCCGGCGGCACCTCGCGGTTGTTCTGCGGCAGCAGCGAGAGCAGGTAGCGCACCTCGGCCAGGCAGTCGGCCTCGTTGTCGTGGACGAAGTGCGCCACCCCGGAGACCGAGCCGTGCACCTGGGCGCCGCCGAGCTGGTTGTGGCTGACCGCCTCGCCGGTGACCGCCTGGACCACGTCCGGCCCGGTGATGAACATCTGCGCGGTGTCCTCGACCATGAAGACGAAGTCGGTCAGCGCCGGGGAGTAGGCCGCGCCACCGGCCGCCGGGCCGAGGATCACGCTGATCTGCGGGATCACCCCGGAGGCCTTGACGTTGCGCTGGAAGATGCCGCCGTAGCCGGCCAGCGCGGTGACCCCCTCCTGGATCCGGGCGCCGGCCCCGTCACTGAGCGAGACCAGCGGCGCCCCGGCGTCCAGCGCCAGGTCCATGATCTTGTGGATCTTCTGCGCGTGCGCCTCGCCCAGCGAGCCGCCGAAGGCCCGGAAGTCGTGCGCGAAGGCGAAGACGGTACGGCCGTGCACGGTGCCCCAACCGGTCACCACGCCGTCCCCGTACGGCTTCTTCGCCTCCAGGCCGAAGCCCTGGGCACGGTGCCGGCGCAGCGGCTCGACCTCGGTGAAGGACCCCTCGTCGAAGAGCAGGTCCAGGCGTTCGCGCACGGTGAGCTTGCCCCTGGCGCGTTGTGCCTCGGTAGCCCGGTGGCTCGGGCCGGCCGCCACCTGCTCGCGGATCCGGCGCAGTTCGGCCAGCCGGTCGGTGGGGGCCTGGGGGACCTGCGGGGCCTGGGGGGCCGGCTCGCGGTCGCGCAGGTCGGTCAACGGAGCGTCGATCAGAACAGTCATCAGGGTGATCCCGTCACTGGAGTGGCTCTCGTCAATCAACGTAACAAGATCGAATTGACTTTCGGTCAATCACGAAAACCCTTGCCGGAATTCGCTTCCACCGACCGCTGCCGGCCGACCACCCAGGGCCATCAGGACAGGTCAACCGCTGTGATCAGAAAGGGAGTTGCTTCCAAGGGAGGAGCGAGATCCAGCCGTTTTCTGACGACATGTCAGCCGCGTCACACTCCGCCGTAGCCGGGAATCCGGCCTGTCACGACGGCGTTGAGCTTGGATTACGCACCGCTCTGGTCCGCCGCCCCGGCCGACTTGCGGGGTGGCCGAAATACCTTGCGGTCCACCGGGATCCGCCAGACCTCCGACCCTGCCCGGAGCCACGGATTTCGGTTAGGGTGCGGGCCATGATCCCCGGTCCCGTGCGCGTCGCCAACGAGGCGCTGGCCTTCCTGCTGGAGCTGGCGGCCCTGGGCCTATTGGCCTGGTGGGGCTTCACCCTGGGCCACTCGCTGCCGCTGCACCTGCTGCTGGGCCTGGGCCTGCCGCTGCTGGCCGCGCTCCTCTGGGGCCGGTACGCGGCACCCAAGGCACCCGTGCGGCTGCCGGTGCCGGCCGTGCTCGCGGTCAAGGCGCTGGTCTTCGGCAGCGCCGCGGCTGCCCTGGGCGACCGGGCCGGCTGGGGCTCGGGCCTGGGCTTCGCGCTGCTCTGCCTGGCCAACACCGCGCTGGCCACCCGCTACCGGTCCACCCTGGCCGCCGCCAGCGCCGACCAGGGCTGAGCCCGGACGGGTTGGGGCCGGACCGGGCTCAGTCCACCGGCAGCCGGGCCACCAGCAGCCGGCCCTCCATGGTCACCCCGCCGTCCATCGCCACCGCGAGCTCGTCGGCGTAGATGTACGGACCCGGCACGTACGGCCGCTCGCCGCTGTCGTTGCCGGCCTCGCCGGTCAGGTACGGGATCGGGCTGTGCCCGTGCACCACCCGGTGCCCGCCGAAGGTGGCCAGCAGCTCGCCGGCCGCCATCGGCCCGCCCGGGCCACGGAAGGCGAACCGCTTGGTGAACCGGCGGAAGGCGTCCCACCACTCGTCCGCGCCCTCGTCCGCCAGCAGGCCGTGCACCGCGTCGTTGACCTCGGCGATCGAGGCGCCGAACTCCAGGTAGGCGGTGGTGTCCGAGTGCAGCAGCAGGTGGCCGTCCTCCAGCGCGATCGCCGGCAGCCGCTTCAGCCAGCTGATGTGGTGGCCCTGCAGCCGCTCCAGGTCGTGCTGCTGACCGCCGTTGAGCAGCCAGGCGGCGCGGAACGAGGCGGTGCCGGCGGTGGACTGCACCGGCTCGTCGCCGTACCGGTGGGCCCCCAGGAAGAGCAGCTCGTGATTGCCCATCAGGGCCCGGCAGTAGCCGCCGGCCGCGGCCGCCTCGGCGGCCAGCTGCATCACCAGGTCGATCACCCCGATGCCGTCGGGGCCGCGGTCGGTGAAGTCGCCGAGGAACCAGATCCGGGCGCGGCCGGCCGACCAGTGGCCCTCCGCGTCCACCAGGCCCTGCTGGTGCAGTGCGTGCAGCAGTTCGTCCAGGTAGCCGTGCACGTCGCCGACCACGTACAGCGGGCCGACCGGCCCGGGGTCGGCGGCGGGCTGCGGGTAGCCGGCCACGTAGAGGTCGTCCTCGCTGATCGGCGGGCCGAGCTCGATGGTCGGCGGGTCCTCGGCGGCCGGCTCGCGGTGCTCGGAGGCCTGGAAGACCGGGTACGCGGTGGGCATGGGGTGGCCGGCCACCGGCCAGTGCTGCTCCAGGTAGCGCGCACCGCCGTAGCCGCTCTGGGTGGCGTCCTGGCCGCCGGGCAGCCCGGTGGGCTCGCCGGCCCCGGCCGCCGAATCCGGGTGCTCCTGGGGGGGATTGGGCTCGAAGTACGAGCCGTACGGCAGCACGTCGAGGTCCTGCTGCGGGTGGCGGCCTGCGTGGTGCGGGTCAGGCCCGGGATAGCGGTCCTCGGGTGTCATCCGCCCATCATAGGAAGACCGCTCTCCCCTAGTCCTCACCCGGTGGGTATCCAATCCGTGCCAGGGCCGCCGCGGACGCTCCGCCGCTGGTTCAGACCTCACCGGGGGCCCGGGGCGGGCTGACGGTGGTTCGGGGACTGCGGCGCTGCGAGGAGGCCCGGACGATCAGCTCGGTGGGCATCAGGGTGCCCGGGGGCGGACCGGTGCCCGCGGTGCGGTACCGGGGCGGGAAGAGCCGGGCGCCGGCGGTGGGGGTGTCCGGGGTGAGGCCGGCGCCGGAGTCCACCCCCTCGATCGCGTCGATCAGGAGGTTGACCACCGTGGTGCCGATCCGGCGCGGCTTGAGCGACAGGGTGGTGATCGGCGGCTCGGTCCCGGCGTAGACGTCGGACTCGCTGCAGCAGACCAGCAGCAGGTCGTCCGGGACCCGCAGCCCGTAGCGGCGGGCGGCGGCCAGCAGGTCGGTGCCGTTGGGGTCGAAGAGGCCGTAGACCGCGTCCGGCCGGTCCGGGCGGGCCAGCAGCCGGTCGGCGGCCACCGCGCCGGCCGCCGGGTCGTGCGCCGGGTAGGCCTCGTAGACCGGCTCCTGGCCCACCCGGGTGCACCAGCCCAGGTAGGCCTCGGTGGAGAGCCGGGTGTAGGTGTCGGTGCTGGTCCCGGTGAGCAGACCGATCCGGCGGGCGCCGGCCTCGCTGAGGTGCTCCAGGATGCCGAGCACGGCGGCCTCGTGGTCGTTGTCCACCCAGGCGGTGACCGGGCAGTTGCCCGGCTTGCCGTCGCTGACCACCGGGACCCCGGACCGGTAGAGCTCGCTCACCAGCGGGTCCTGGTCGGCCGGGTCGATCACCACGGTGCCGTCCAGCGCGACGTTGCTCCACACGTCGTGCCGGGAGGAGGCGGGCAGCACCACCAGCGCGTAGCCGCGGCCGAGCGCGGCGCTGGTGGCGGCCCGGGCCATCTCGGCGAAGTAGGCGAACTCGGTGAAGGTGAAGGGCTCCTCGCCGTAGGTGGTGACGGTCAGTCCGATCAGGCCGGACCGGCCGGTGCGCAGCGTGCGGGCGGCGGCGGACGGCCGGTAGCCGAGGCGCTCGGCTACTTCGCGCACTCGGCTGCGGGTTTCGTCTGGCAGGCGCCCCTTGCCGTTCAGCGCGTCGGAGACGGTGGTGATGGACACTCCGGCGGCTGCTGCCACATCCCGGATGCCGGCCCGCTCCAGACGTCGTGAGGTGGTGGTGGGTCGCCGACCGCTCTGGTTGGCTGCTGCTGTCATGGCCCACCGATCGTATGGTGCGTCAGCTCCTGGTTGAACCACGCCGTCCGGCGGCTCGGCAGAACCGTTTCTTCACGACCGCGCCGCGCCGACCCCTTGGATCGGTGGTCTGTTTTCGGTCGATTACCTCTGACATGTGCCATAGGAACAAGAGACAATGGCTGATCCGCGCCGGTGACCAGGCCGAACATCTCACCCGCACGGGTGAGCGCGCTCGGTATCGTTCTGGGCACCCGACCGGGGACAGGAAGCCCCGTACGCCACCGGCGCGCGCACCAGCGCCCGGGCGCGAACAGGGCGCAGAACCGGTACCGGGCGCGCCCCACCGGGCCGGCCCGAACCGAGAAACCAGGAGTACACGAGATGAGCGGAACGGCAGCGCAGGGACCGCGGCTGCGGGCCAGCCTGGACGGCATCCCCACCTACAAGCCCGGCAAGCCCGCCGGCGCCGACTCCTTCAAGCTCTCCTCCAACGAGAACCCCTACGAGCCGCTGCCGGGCGTGCTGGAGGCCGCGGTGGCCGCCGCCGGCTCGTTCAACCGCTACCCGGACATGGCCGCCGTGGAGCTGACCGAGGAGCTGGCCCGCCGCTTCGAGGTGCCCGCCGAGCACGTCGCGCTGGGCACCGGCTCGGTCTCGGTGGCGCAGTCCCTGGTGCTCGCCACGGCCGGCCCCGGCGACGAGGTGATCTTCGCCTGGCGATCCTTCGAGGCCTACCCGATCATCACCCAGGTGGCCGGGGCCACGCCGGTGCCGGTGCCGCTGACCGGCGACGAGGCGCACGACCTGGACGCGATGCTGGCCGCGATCACCCCGCGGACCCGGCTGATCCTGGTCTGCAACCCGAACAACCCGACCGGGGTCGCGATCCGGCGCCCCGAGCTGGAGCGGTTCCTGGCCGCGGTGCCCGGCGACATCCTGGTCGTGCTGGACGAGGCCTACCGCGAGTTCCTGCGCGACGAGCAGGTCCCGGACGGCGTCGAGCTGTACCGCTCGCGGCCCAACGTCTGCGTGCTGCGCACCTTCTCCAAGGCCTACGGCCTGGCCGGGCTGCGGGTCGGCTTCGCCATCGCGCACGAGCCGGTGGCCACCGCGCTGCGCAAGACCGCGGTCCCGTTCGGGGTCAGCCAGCTGGCCCAGGACGCCGCGGTGGCCTCGCTGCGGGCCGAGGACGCGCTGCTGGTGCGGGTGCAGGCGCTGGTCGAGGAGCGCACCCGGGTGAGCGCGGCGCTGCGCGAGCAGGGCTGGCCGCTGGTGGAGTCGCAGGCCAACTTCGTCTGGCTGCGGCTGGGCGAGCGGACCGTGGACTTCGCCGCGGCGGCCGGCGCGGCCGGGGTGATCGTGCGGCCGTTCCCGGGCGAGGGCGTGCGGGTGACGATCGGCGAGACCGCGGCCAACGACCTCTTCCTCTCGGTGGCCGAGGCCTTCCGCAAGGAGGTCTGAGCGGCTCGCGGGGGTGCCCTGGGACGGCACCCCCGCGCCGGTCAGGAACCGAGAAGCGCCGGGGCCCGCGGCAGGCCTAGCCTGGCCGCTATGAACGCAGACACCGCGAGCCACGCTGCCGACAGCCACGATCTGATCCGAGTGGTCGGCGCCCGTGAGAACAACCTCAGGGACGTCAGCATCGAGATCCCCAAGCGCCGGCTGACCGTCTTCACCGGGGTCTCCGGCTCGGGCAAGAGCTCACTGGTGTTCAGCACCATCGCCGCCGAGTCCCAGCGGCTGATCAACGAGACCTACAGCGCCTTCGTGCAGGGCTTCATGCCCACCCTGGCCCGGCCCGAGGTGGACGTGCTGGAGGGCCTGACCACCGCGATCATCGTGGACCAGCAGCGGATGGGCGGCGATCCGCGCTCCACCGTCGGCACCGCCACCGACGCCAACGCGATGCTGCGGATCCTGTTCAGCCGGCTCGGGCAGCCGCACCTCGGCTCGCCCAAGGCGTACTCCTTCAACGTCCCCTCGATGAGCGGAGCGGGCGCGGTCACCGTCGAGCGCGGCGGCAAGCAGGTCAAGGAGCGGCGCAGCTTCAGCGTGCTGGGCGGCATGTGCCCGCGCTGCGAGGGCCGCGGCTCGGTCACCGACATCGACCTGACCCAGCTCTACGACGATGCCAAGTCCCTGGCCGAGGGCGCGTTCACCATCCCCGGCTGGAAGTCGGACAGCTTCTGGACGGTGCGCCTGTACGCCGAGTCCGGCGTGCTCGACCCGCACAAGCCGATCCGCGACTTCACCGAGGCCGAGCGGCAGGAGTTCCTGTACGGCGAGCCGCGCAAGGTCAAGGTGGAGGGCGTCAACCTCACCTACGAGGGCCTGATCCCCAAGCTGCAGAAGTCGATGCTGTCCAAGGACCAGGAGTCGCTGCAGCCGCACCTGCGGGCCTTCGTGGAGCGCGCCGTCACCTTCACCGCCTGCCCGGACTGCGAGGGCACCCGGCTGAGCGAGCAGGCCCGGTCCTCCAGGATCGGCGGTGTCAGCATCGCCGACGCCTGCGCGATGCAGCTGAGCGACCTGGCCGACTGGGTGCGCGGACTGGACGAACCGACGGTGGCCCCGCTGCTCGGCTCGCTGCGCCACCTGCTGGACTCCTTCGTGGAGATCGGCCTGGGCTACCTGTCGCTGGACCGGGCGGCCGGCACGCTGTCCGGCGGCGAGGCGCAGCGGGTCAAGATGATCCGCCACCTGGGCTCCTCGCTCACCGACACCACCTACGTCTTCGACGAGCCCACCACCGGCCTGCACCCGCACGACATCCAGCGGATGAACGAGCTGCTGCTGCGGCTGCGGGACAAGGGCAACACGGTGCTGGTGGTGGAGCACAAGCCGGAGACCATCGCGATCGCCGATCACGTGGTCGACCTGGGCCCGGGCGCGGGGCCGGCCGGCGGCACCGTCTGCTTCGAGGGCAGCGTCGCGGGGCTGCGCGGCAGCGGCACCAGCACCGGGCGCCACTTCGACGACCGGGCCCGGCTGAAGGAGAAGGTCCGCACGCCCACCGGGGCGGCCGAGATCCGCGGCGCGAGCAGCCACAACCTGCGCGCGGTGGACGTGGACCTGCCGCTCGGGGTGCTCACCGTGGTCACCGGCGTGGCCGGCTCCGGCAAGAGCTCGCTGGTGCACGGCTCGCTGCCGCAGTGGTCCCGGGGCGTGCCGGGCGGGGTGGTCGCGATCGACCAGAGCCCGATCCGCGGCTCGCGGCGCAGCAACCCGGCCACCTACTCCGGCCTGATGGACCCGATCCGCAAGGCCTTCGCCAAGGCCAACGGGGTCAAGCCGGCCCTGTTCAGCGCCAACTCCGAGGGCGCCTGCCCGGGCTGCAACGGCGCCGGGGTGATCTACACCGACCTGGCGATGATGGCCGGAGTGGCCACCGTCTGCGAGGAGTGCGGCGGCAAGCGGTTCGACGCCTCGGTGCTGGAGTACCACCTGGGCGGCCGGGACATCAGCGAGGTGCTGGCGATGTCGGTGGACGAGGCGGCCGCGTTCTTCGGCGCCGGCGAGGCCCGCACCCCGGCGGCGCACCGGGTGCTGGAGCGGCTGGCCGACGTGGGACTGGGCTACCTGACCCTCGGTCAGCCGCTCACCACGCTCTCCGGCGGCGAGCGGCAACGGCTCAAGCTGGCCGCGCAGATGGCCGAGCAGGCCGGGGTCTACGTGCTGGACGAGCCCACCGCGGGCCTGCACCTGGCCGACGTCGAGCAGCTGCTCGGGCTGCTGGACCGGCTGGTGGACGCCGGCCGGTCGGTGATCGTGATCGAGCACCACCAGGCGGTGATGGCGCACGCCGACTGGATCGTCGACCTCGGCCCCGGGGCCGGCCACGACGGCGGGCGGGTGGTCTTCGAGGGCACCCCCGCCGAGCTGGTGGCCGCCCGGTCCACCGTCACCGGCGAGCACCTGGCGGCCTACGTGGGCGCCGTCTGACCCTCCCCGCCGTCTGACGCTCCCGCAACCCGGCTCGCTGACGCTCCGTCACCCCGTTCCGCCGACGGACCGTCAGCGGGCCCGGCGCGGGTGGAAGACCCAGCCGCGCAGCAGCCCGAACCGCACCACCGTGGCCAGCCCGTTGGCCAGCACCAGGGTGGCCAGCTCGGCCCCGTGCGAGGCCCCCGGGGCCGCCGCGCCGAGCAGCCAGATCGCCGTGCTGCTCAGCGCGAGCCCGATCAGGAAGGCGAGGCCGCCCTCCACCTGGTGCCGCAGCCGGTCCCGGGTCCCCGTCACCCCGAAGGTGAAGCGCCGGTTGGCGGCGGTGTTGGCCACCGCGGTCAGCGCCTGGGCCAGGAAGTTGGCCGCCAGCGCCGGCAGCAGTTGCCGCAGTCCCAGGTAGAGCAGCACGTAGGCGAGGGTGGAGACCGCCCCGATCACCGCGAAGCTGGTCAACTGCCAGCCCAGGCCCGGCGCCAGCTTGGCCTGGCGGACCCGTGGTGGCAGCTCCACCCGGGCCGCGCCGGCCAGCGAGCGGCGGGCCACCCGGGCCATCCCGCGCAGGTCGTCCAGCGCGGTGCGCACCAGGTCCACCCGGCTGTCCGGGTCGTCCACCCAGTCCACCGGCACCTCGTGGATCCGCAGCCCGGTGCGCTCGGCGAGCAGCAGCAACTCGGTGTCGAAGAACCAGGCGTTGTCCTCCACCTCGCCGAGCAGCCGCCGGATCACCTCGGTGCGGGCCGCCTTGAAACCGCACTGGGCGTCGGAGAACTTGGCCGCCATGGTGGCGCGCAGCAGCACGTTGTAGGTGCGCGAGATGAACTCGCGCTTCGGTCCGCGCACCACCGCCGAACCGCGGTGCAGTCGGCTGCCGATGGCCAGGTCGCTGTGGCCGGAGAGCAGCGGGGCGACCAGCGGCAGGAAGGCCTCCAGCCCGGTGGACAGGTCGACGTCCATGTACGCCACCACGTCGGCCTCGCTGGCGCCCCAGACCTCGCGCAGCGCCCGGCCGCGCCCCTTGAGGTCCAGGTGCACCGCGCGGACCTCGGCGAACTCGGCGGCCAGCGCGGTGGCGACCCGCCAGGTGGAGTCGGTACTGGCGTTGTCGGCGACGGTGACGGTGAACGGGTAGGGGAAGGTCTCGGCCAGGTAGCCGTGCAGCCGGCGCACGCACTGCTCCAGCACGTGCTCCTCGTTGTAGACCGGCACCACGACCTCGACCGACCGGGTGCGCACGGCCACCGGCCGGATCGGGGCGAGCGGGGCCTGGGGCGCGGACTCTGTCATGCGAAGGAGATTCACAGCGCCGCATGGGCCCGCGATGATGGGAAGCTGAGAGGGGCCTGAAAGTGTGCACCGGCGGGCCCTGGCAGCTGCCGAGTACGGAGGATGCGCATGACCGACCAGGTGACCGAGTCGGACGTACTGGTGGTCGGTGCGGGCCCCACCGGCCTGCTGCTGGCCGGTGACCTGGCGGCCGCCGGCCTGCGGGTGACCGTGCTGGACAAGCGCGGCAAGGAGTCCAACCTGACCAGGGCGTTCGCGGTGCACGCCCGCACCCTGGAGCTGTTCGACGCCCGGGGCCTGGCCGAGGAGTTGGTGGCCACCGGTACCGCGGTGGACCGGCTGCAGTTGTTCGGCAAGCTCAACCTGGACCTGTCCACGCTGCCCACCCGGTTCCCCTTCGTCCTGATCACCCCGCAGTACCAGACCGAACGGCTGCTCCAGGAGCGGGCGTTGAAGGCGGGCGCGGTGCTGCTGCGGGAGCACGAGGTGACCGGGCTGCGGCAGGACGCGCACGGGGTCACCGTGGAGGCCCGCACACCGGGCGGTCTGACGGTGCATCGGGCCGACTACCTGGTCGGCGCCGACGGGGTGCACAGCGCGGTGCGCGAGCTGGCCGGGATCCCGTTCCCGGGCGAGTCGGTGGTCAGCTCGGTGCTGCTGGCCGACGTGCGGCTGGAGCGGGCGCCCAGCACGGTGCTCACCGTCGGCGCGACCGAGGACGGCTTCGGCTTCCTGGCCCCCTTCGGCGACGGCTGGTACCGGGTGCTCGCCTGGGACCGGACCAGGCAGCTGCCGGACGACGCACCGGTCGAGCTGGCCGAGATCGCCGACATCACCCGGCGCACCCTGGGCGCGGACTACGGGCTGCACGACGCCCGCTGGATGTCGCGCTTCCACAGCGACGAGCGGCAGGTGCCGCGCTACCGGGACGGCCGGGTGCTGCTGGCGGGGGACGCCGCGCACTGCCACTCGCCGGCCGGCGGCCAGGGCATGAACACCGGTCTGCAGGACGCGGCCAACCTGAGCTGGAAGCTGGCCGCGGTGGTCAAGGGCCACTGGCCGGCCGTGCTGCTGGACAGCTACCAGGAGGAGCGGCACCCGGTCGGCAAGCTGGTGCTGCGCACCTCCGGCGGCCTGGTCCGGCTCGCGCTGGCCCGCAGCAGCGCCGCCCGCACCGCCCGTTCGGTGGTGACCTCGCTGGCCGACCGGCTCGGGCCGCTGGTGACCCGCGGCGCGCGGACCGTCTCCGGGATCGGGATCGCCTACCGCTCCGAGCCGGGCGCCCACCCGCTGGCCGGGCGCCGGGTGCCGGACCTGCGCCTGGCGGTGGACGCGCCCGGCCGGCCCAGCCGGCTCTACGAGGCGCTGCGCGGCGGCAGCTTCGTCCTGGTCAGCACCGACCAGCGGGCGCCCGGGGCGCCGTTCTCTGACCTGGAGCCGGAGGTGGCCCAGGAGTGGGGCGAGCGGGTGGTGCAGGTGGCCCCGGCCGACCCGCACGGCAAGCTGCGCGCCACCGTCCTGCTGGTCCGCCCGGACGGGTACGCGGCCTGGGCGGCCGCCGACCCCAGCCGCGGCGAGCTGCGCGGCGCCCTCACCCAGTGGCTGGGCGCGCCCGACCACTGACCGCCGGCCGCTTCTCCCACCGCCACGGCGCGGTGCGCCCTGTGCGCACCGCGCCGTCGGTCTTCTGACGCCCAGGCACCTGATCCGGCCAATTCCGGAACAACGACGGCGCGGTGTCCGTCCGCGACCGCCGCACCGCTGGTTCGACTTCGCCGTACCGGTCCAGACCACTTGTCCGGAATAATCCGCCCGCCGCGTTCCCGAAAAGCCCGGGCCAAATGTATTCACTGAATAGAAAACGGCTAATTCTGTTCACGGTCGGCCGTTTTCACACTTGACTGTTATTTAGCATCTCCTTACCTTTTCTTTGCGCATTTCCCAGGCTACTTCTGGGATCTTCTTCGGAAGCGTTCTCGACCCCGAACGCCCCCACCCCCTCCGGCCCGCAGGCCGGCTCAAGGAGGTCCCGTGCGCCCCCGCTCCCTCGCCCTCGCCGCTGCCATAGCCCTGCTGCCGTTCTCGGCCGCCTCGCTGGGCCTCGTCAGCGCCCAGGCCGCCACCCCCGACGTCACGGCCCGGGTGGCCCTGCCGAACACCGTCACCCCGGCGGTCGCGCACTCGCAGAAGCAGGGCGACCTGCCCGCCGCCGAGAAGCTCTCGGTGGCCGTCGGCCTCAAGCTGCGCAACGAGGCCGGCCTGGACCAGTTCCTCGCCGACGTGGCCAACCCGAAGTCGGCGGGCTACGGCCGGTACCTGACCCCGGAGCAGTTCACCGCCCGCTACGCACCGGCCCAGGCCGACGTGGACCACGTGGTGGCGTACCTCACCTCGCACGGCCTGACCGCCTCGGTCAGCGCGAACCGCCAGGTCATCGACGTGCAGGGCTCGGCCGAGCAGATCCAGACCGCCTTCGGCACCCACGAGAGCTCCTACTTCGACGCCGCCGCGCAGCGCTCCTTCTTCGCCAACGACGGCGCCGCCTCGCTGCCGGCCGACGTCGCCTCCCTGGTGGTGGGCGTCAACGGCCTGAACAACCACACCGTGCGCACCACCCGGCTGGCCAAGCCGAACGCGGCCACCCCGAACGCCACCCCCGGCGGCTTCGGGCCGAGCCAGTACGACGGCGCCTACAACCTCAACAAGGTCGGCGCGGACGGCACCGGCGTGAAGGTCGCGCTCTGGGAGTTCGACGGCTACACCCGCTCCAACCTGACCACCTACGACAGCCAGTACGGCCTGACCGGCCCGGCCGTCAGCACGGTCTCGGTGGACGGCGCCAACTACGACAGCAAGCCCGGCGACGGCCAGGGCGAGGTGGAGCTGGACTCGGAGATCGTGCGCGGCGTGGCGCCCAAGGCCACCCAGCTGGTCTACGAGGCCCCCAACAGCGACCAGGGCGAGATCGACATGGCCGCCAAGATCGTGGCGGACAACCAGGTCTCGGTCATCTCCATCTCCTGGGGCTCCTGCGAGCCGGACACCACCGCCTCGGTGATGAACACCGTCGCCAACTCCTTCAAGCAGGCCGCCGCCCAGGGCATGTCGGTCTTCTCCGCCTCCGGCGACGACGGCTCGCGCGACTGCACCCGCTCGACCAGCGGCTCGACCGTCAAGTCGGTCGACTACCCGGCCTCCGACCCGAACGTCACCGGCGTGGGCGGGACCAACCTCACGGTCTCCGGCACCAGCTACTCCTCGGAGAGCGCCTGGAGCACCGCGGGCGGCGGCGTCTCCACCCAGTTCAGCAAGCCCTCCTGGCAGACCGGCACCGGCGTCACGGGCACCATGCGCACCGTCCCGGACGTCTCCTCCAACGCCGACCCGGCCAGCGGCTTCGCCATCTACACCCAGGGCAGCACCGGCGCCGGCTGGCAGGTCTACGGCGGCACCAGCGCCGCGGCCCCGCTGTGGTCCGGCTACGCCGCGCTGTTCAACCAGAAGGCCAAGGCGGCCGCCAAGCCCAACCTGGGCCCGGCCAACCCGGCGCTCTACCAGGTCGCCAACTCCTCCTCCTACGGCGCCTCCTTCCACGACGTGACCAGCGGGAAGAACCAGGACTTCAGCACCAAGACCGGCTACGACCAGGTCACCGGCTGGGGCACCCCGGTCGCCGACGCGCTGACCACCGCCCTGCTCGGCGGCACCAGCACCCCGGGCAACACGGTCACCGTGGCCAACCCCGGCAGCCAGAACGGCACTGTCGGCACCGCCGCGAGCCTGCAGGTCAGCGGCAGCGACTCGGCCACCGGCCAGACCCTGACCTACTCGGCCACCGGCCTGCCGGCCGGCCTGTCGATCAGCACCTCCGGCCTGATCTCCGGCACCCCGACCGCGGCCGGCACCTCCTCGGTGACCGTCACCGCCAAGGACACCACCGGCGCCACCGGCTCCACCACCTTCTCCTGGACCGTGGGCGGCGGCGGCACCGGCTGCACCGCCGCCCAGCTGCTCGGCAACGCCGGCTTCGAGACCGGCACCGCCGCCCCCTGGACCACCTCCACCGGCGTCGTCGACAACAGCTCCTCCGAGGCCGCCCACAGCGGCTCCTGGAAGGCCTGGATGAACGGCTACGGCTCCGCCCACACCGACACCGTCTCGCAGACCGTCACCATCCCGGCCGGCTGCAAGGCCACCTTCAGCTTCTGGCTGCACATCGACACCGCCGAAACCGGTTCGACCGCCTACGACAAGCTGACCGTGACGGCCAACGGCACCTCGCTGGCCACCTACTCCAACGTCAACGCCGCCACCGGCTACGTGCAGAAGTCCTTCGACCTCTCCTCCTACGCCGGCCAGACCGTCACCCTGAAGTTCACC
>NZ_PYBW01000144.1 GCF_003205575.1 Streptomyces tateyamensis | reverse complement strand
CCTCGGGTATTCAGCGGGTCAGGCCGGTCTGATGTCGGGTTAGGCAAAAGGTGCCCGCGGCCTGCAAGGATGCGAGTGTCGACGTCGAATCCAGCACAGAGCCAGGGGCACCTTTCTGGTGGCAGAGCGTACAGGGTGGGACCGGCGGCTGTCTGTGGCCGCCGACGGGAAAGGGCTGGTCGGGCACGCCGGAGTGGTGCTGCTGCACCAGGTCGCGGACCGTGTGGGGCTGACCGCCGCGCTGGGCCGTCTGTGGCCGGGCGGTGGAAGCGCGACCTGGCGCGACCGCGCGCAGGTGCTGCTGGGTCTGGCGGGCGCGATCGTGCTCGGGGCGACGAACCTGTCCGAAGCCGAGCAACTACAGGCGCACCACGGCCCGTTGTTCGGGGTTCCAGCGTCGGATTCCACCGCGCGCCGCACCCTGGCCGCCCTTGACGAACGCGCGCTGGCTCGGATCGCGAAGGCACGGGCGAAGGTACGCCGTCACGTGTGGCACCTGCTGCACCTGCGGCCGGGCGGGTTCCCCTGGCTGAGCGTGGCGGGCAAGCGGCTGACCGGGTGGATCGTCATCGATATCGACGCCACGATCATCACCTCGGCATCGAACAAGGCCGGAACAGCGGTCACGTTCAAGAAGACGTGGGGCTTCCACCCGCTCGCGTGCTGGTGCGCGAACACGCAGGAGTCGCTGTCGATGCTGCTCAGACCGGGCAACGCCGGTTCCAACACCGTCGCCGACCACATCGCGGTGCTCACCGACGCACTGCGGCAGAT
>NZ_PYBW01000143.1 GCF_003205575.1 Streptomyces tateyamensis | reverse complement strand
AGGACACCACCCCGGCCCAGACCCCGGCCAAGGCCCAGGCGCCGGTGCAGAAGCAGGCCGACAAGCCCGCCGTCGCCCCGCAGGCCCAGCCGACCGAGCGCAAGAGCTACAAGGTCACCACCGCCGGTGCGGGCAGCTACACCGTCAAGAGCGGCGACACCCTGAGCGCCATCGCGGCCGCCCACGGCACCACCGTCGACGCCCTGTACGGCAAGAACGTCAAGACCGTCGGCGCCAACCCCGACGTCATCTTCCCGGGCCAGGTCCTCAGCATCTGAGACCCACCCCGCTGACCCCTGGGCAGCAAGCGCAAGCCCGGTGCCCCCTTCCCACCACCCACGGGAAGGGGGCACCGGGCCTTTGCGGTCTCTGACTCAGCGGCAGGAGTGCCAGTCGGTGTAGTCGTTCTCGATGAACGCGCCCGACGGGTCCTCCGCGTAGATGAACTCGCGCACGCAGTGGCCGACGCCGTTCACGCTCGACGGGCCGGCGTAGTACTTGTAGGGGCCGTGGTTGTCGAGGGCGCCCCACTGGCCCGCGTTGTTCTCGATCTGGAGCTCGACGGTGGTCGGCGTCCCGTAGTAGCTGGACTTCACGAAGACCGAGCAGTTGTTCGTGCCGTCGAAGTAGGTGTACACCGTCCCGGCCGCCATCCCGTGCGACCACACCAGGTTCCCGTTGCAGCCGTACCCGCCGGCATGGGCCTGCGAGGCGGTCGCCACCGTCCCGAACATCGCCAGGCTCGCCACCATCAACGCACTCGCCGACTTGCGGATCCTCATCCTGATCCCCTCCCGGGGGCTCCGCCGATCCCCCGTGAGACCGCGCGGCCCCCACAGATACCGCCTGCACTCCGGCAAGTCCGCCCCACGGACCGAACTGGCCGGATCCCGCCGCTCTCTGACTGAACCGATCCCGTAGGGGACAGAGCGTCAGCGTGGAGAGTGTGGTCGACCGCCTGCGGGCCCGTGCCCTCGGCCCACCCGAGACCCGCAGCCAGATCAACAAGATCCTCAAGGAGCTGTCAGCGTGAGCACCGCCAAGCCCAACCCTGCTGAGCTGGACTTCTCCGGTGTCACTTGGGAGAGGTCCCCGTTCAGCGGGGGCAACGACTTGAAGCTGTCGGCCATGCAGTCTGATCTTTCGTCACGTGGGCCGGGTCGAGTCGGCCCACGGCAGCGGCCAGCGCTGACTTTGGGTGGTCTCAGTGCTAGCTCTGGTCCTCAACCGCCCACGGCCCGGGCGACTGCTCGCGCGGGATCCACAGCAGCGGCTGAGCGGCGCGGCAGGACTCCTCGACGTCGTCCTCCCAGGGGAAGCGGCCCTGCTTGTCGGGCCAGAACATCTGGGTGATCGGCAGCGGCGGGCGCTGGTAGAAGTCGACGCCGGCGCCGAAGAAGTCGTAGTACCAGCTCGGGTGGACGGGCCGGATCGCGACGGAGAAGCCGCCGCCCAGGACGTCGTCGCGGCGCTGGTCCGGTTCTAGCGGGCGGCCCTCCCGGATCCGGTGGGCGAGGGTGTTCACGATGCTCATCCCGGTCTGCATGGGGATGCCGAAGAAGCTCACCTCGGGGCTGCGCAGGCCGTGCCAGAGCCCGATGGAGTACGACCAGTCGCCCGGCAGACCGGCGGCGACGCCGGCCACGCCCTGGACGTGCCAGTCGTACTCTCGGATGTTCTTGGAGATGAGGCTGTCACGCGCGTCCCAGCTGCAGGGTTCGCCGGTCGGTTCGCAGAGCAGGCAGCCGCAGTCGGGGAGATCCATGCGGGTGAGGGTACGTGGGGCTGCCACCCGTGCCTGCGGCGGCCGGGGCACCTTCGAAGCGACATGCCCTCAATGTGCCCTGGCGACTCGCGGGCCAGCCCGCTGAGGGCCCGTCAGGCGGCTGCCGACGGGCCCTCAGGAAGCCAGGAACTCCCGGCTCAGGGCCACACCAGGCAGTACAGCTGGTGCCCCGCGTCGTGCAGCCGGTTCGCGAAGTCCTGCCACTCGTGCAGCATGCTGTAGATCACGAAGGCGTCCCGCGGGCCCCGGCGGTCGGGGACGGTGGACCAGATGAAGGCGGCGGCGCCGAGTTCGGTGTCGTCGGCCTTGCGCAGGGGCTCGACGACGGTGGGTGGGAGCTGGACCACCGCGTAGTCGGGGTGGAGGACGACCAGTTCGAGGGGCGGGACCTGGTGGAGGGGGACGCCGGTGATGCCGGTGAGCACCATGGCGCTCATCGTCTCCGGCTTGATCTTGGTGGAGAGGTGGCCGTTGGGTGAGCCGCTGGTCTCCATCAGGTCGCCGAGCCGGCCGAGCGAGCCGAGCTCGCCGGCGTCCAGGCCGAGCCCCCCGGGGCCGAGGGCGGTGGGGACTCTCGCGGCGGTCGCGCGGTCGGGTGCGCCGAAGTACTTGTACGTCACCCCCACGCGACCTTCACCCCGCTCTCCCCTTCCCGCGCGGGCAGCCTTGCGGCCGGCCCCCGCGGCCTCCTCGAAGCCGTCCTGCTCCTCGGACACTCGGACCATCCTCACCGGAATTCGCCGGAATCGACAGACCCCCGGACCCCCGGAGTCCCGCCGCAGGTCCCGTCTACCCGTTATGTCTCGCTTGTGCGCCCGTAAACGGCCATGCCCGACCGGATCGCATCAGGTCGCCGCCGCACCGGGGCGCGAGGTCGCGCTCTCCAGTGTGCGGGATGAACCGAGCGGTGGCCGCACACGGATCATCGTTCCAGATGATCGGCCCGTACATGCAGAGGTCAAGGACACGATTTGAGACCGGAGCAGTTTTGAGAGGATGGGGTCTCGTGAGCTACCCGTATGAAGCACCCCAGTCCCAGTCGCTCTTCGAGCGAGCCTCGGTCGTCACCCCAGGCGGGGTCAACTCCCCGGTGCGCGCCTTCCGCGCGGTCGGCGGCACCCCGCGCTTCATGGTCTCCGGCACCGGGCCCTACCTGACCGACGCCGACGGCCGAGAGTACGTCGACCTGGTCTGCTCGTGGGGACCGATGATCCTCGGCCACGCGCACCCCGCGGTGCTCGAGGCGGTGCAGCAGGCCGTGGTCCGCGGCACCTCGTTCGGCACCCCCGGCCAGGGCGAGGTGGAGCTGGCCGAGGAGATCGTGGCCCGGGTGGCTCCGGTCGAGCAGGTCCGGCTGGTCTCCAGCGGCACCGAGGCCACCATGTCGGCGATCCGGCTGGCCCGCGGCTTCACCGGCCGCGCCAAGATCGTCAAGTTCGCCGGCTGCTACCACGGCCACGTGGACGCGCTGCTGGCCGCCGCCGGCTCCGGGGTGGCCACCTTCGCGCTGCCGGACACCCCGGGCGTCACCGGTGCCCAGGCCGGCGACACGATCGTGCTGCCGTACAACGACCTGGCCGCGGTCGAGGCGGCCTTCGCGGCCCACCCCGGCGAGATCGCCGCGGTGATCACCGAGGCCTCGCCCGGCAACATGGGCGTGGTCCCCCCGCTGCCGGGCTTCAACGGCGGCCTGGCCCGGCTGTGCCGGGAGAACGGCGCGCTGTTCGTCTCCGACGAGGTGATGACCGGCTTCCGGGTCTCCAAGGCCGGCTGGTACGGCCTGGAGGCGGCCCGCGAAGGCTGGGCGCCGGACCTGCTGACCTTCGGCAAGGTGATGGGCGGCGGCTTCCCGGCCGCGGCCTTCGGCGGCCGGGCCGACGTGATGGCCCACCTCGCGCCGGCCGGCCCGGTCTACCAGGCCGGCACCCTGTCCGGGAACCCGATCGCCACCGCGGCCGGCCTGGTCCAGCTGCGCAACTGCACCGACGAGGTCTACGCGACCGTGGACCGGGTGGCCGCCGAGGTCTCCGGGCTGGTCACCGAGGCGCTGGCCAAGGAGGGCGTGGCGCACCGGCTGCAGCGCGCGGGCAACATGTTCTCGGTCTTCTTCACCGAGGAGGAGGTCACCGACTACGCCACGGCGAAGCGCCAGGAGGCCTTCCGGTTCACCGACTTCTTCCACAGCCTGCTGGCCGACGGGGTCTACCTGCCGCCGTCCGCCTTCGAGTCCTGGTTCGTGTCCGCCGCGCACGACGAGCGGGCGATCGAGAAGATCGCCGCCGCCCTGCCCGCCGCCGCCCGGGCCGCCGCCCGCGCCACTGCGAACTGAGGGGGCGTCGGATGAGCGAGATCACGGTGGTGCACCTGATGCGCCACGGCGAGGTGCACAACCCCGAGGGCGTCCTGTACGGCCGGCTGCCCGGCTACCACCTGTCCGAGCTCGGCCGCCAGATGGCCGACCGGGTGGCCGAGCACCTGGCGGACCGGGACATCACCCACGTGGTGGCCTCCCCGCTGGAGCGGGCCCAGGAGACCGCCGCGCCGATCGGCAAGGCGCACGGCCTGGAGGTCGCGGTGGACGCGGGGCTGATCGAGGCGGAGAACATCTTCGAGGGCAAGACCTTCGGGGTGGGCGACGGATCGCTGCGCAACCCGGGCTACTGGAAGTACCTGACCAACCCGTTCCGCCCGTCCTGGGGCGAGCCGTACATCGAGCAGGCGGTGCGGATGATGACCGCGCTGGCCGCCGCCCGGGACGCGGCCCGCGGGCACGAGGCGGTGGCGGTCAGCCACCAGCTGCCGATCTGGACCGCCCGGTCCTTCGCCGAGAAACGCCGGCTCTGGCACGACCCGCGCAAGCGGCAGTGCTCGCTGGCCTCGCTGACCAGCTTCACCTACGAGGGTGATGAGCTGGTCTCGATCGGCTACCGGGAGCCCGCCCGCGACCTGCTGCCGGCACACCTGGTCGGCAAGGGGAAGAAGGGCGACAAGCCGGTCGGCAAGAGCTTCGGGGCGTAGGGCGCGCCCACAGCCGTCCCGGTCCCTTAGGACGTTCTTACACGCCCAGCTCAGCGGGGGTCCGACACGCAAGTGCGGACCCCCCTGATCCGGCCAGAATTGCCATGCGAAACTTTTCACATGTCTGGTACGCCCCGCTTCCGCCTGGCCGCCGCGCTGACCGCGGCCGCCGCCGCCCTGACCCTGACCGGCTGCAGCTCCACCGGTGCCGGCAGCAGCGGTGACGCGCAGGCCGGTTTCGTCACCGGCAGCGGCGGGATCGACACCGCGGCCGCCGCTTCCCGCGAGGCCGCGCCGGCGATCGGCGGCAACGACCTGGAGGGCAAGCCGGTCGCGCTGGGCGACTACCGGGGCAAGATCGTGGTGATCAACATCTGGGGCTCCTGGTGCTCGCCCTGCCGGGCCGAGGCCAAGGGCCTGGAGCAGGTCTACGAGAAGTACCAGGGCCAGGGCGTCCAGTTCCTCGGGATCAACACCCGGGACACCGACGTGACCAACGCCAAGCAGTTCGAGTCCACCCACGGGATCAGCTACCCGAGCATCTACGACCCGGACGGCACCCAGATCCTCAAGTTCCCCAAGGGCGCCTTCAACCCGCAGTCCATCCCCACCACCGTGGTGATCGACCGCCAGGGCCGGATGGCCGCCCGGGCGATGAAGGGCCTGACCCAGGACGAGCTGGACTCGATGATCGCCCCGGTGCTCGCGGAGCAGAAGTGAACCAGACGGTGCTGAGCGGCTCGCTGCTGCTCGCCGCCCCGATCGCGGTGCTGGCCGGCCTGCTCTCCTTCTTCTCGCCGTGCGTGCTGCCGCTGGTGCCGGGCTACCTGTCCTACGTCACCGGCTTCTCCGCCGCCGACCTGGCGGACGCCCAGGGCGCCCGGCGCGGCCGGATGCTGGCCGGTGCGCTGCTGTTCGTCGCCGGCTTCACCGCCGTCTTCGTCTCCGGCGGCGCGCTGTTCGGCTACTTCGGCCACACCCTGCGCGACTACCGGCACACCCTGAACATCGTGATGGGCGTGCTGACCATCCTGATGGGCCTGGCCTTCGCCGGCGTGCTGCCCGGCTTCAGTACCCGGGAGCTGCGCTCGCACCGCCGGCCCGCGGTCGGCCTGATCGGCGCGCCCGCGCTCGGCGTGGTCTTCGGGGTGGGCTGGACCCCGTGCATCGGCCCCACCATGGGCTCGCTGCAAGCGCTGTCGTACAGCCAGGCCAGTGCCGGGCGCGGCGCGTTCCTGATGGCGGTCTACTGTCTGGGGCTGGGCATCCCGTTCGTCCTGGCGGCGCTGGCCTTCCGGAAGACGATCAGCGCCTTCGGCTTCGTCAAGCGCCACTACCAGTGGGTGATGCGGATCGGCGGGGCCATGCTGGTCGCGGTCGGGGTGCTGCTGATCAGCGGCGGCTGGGACTACCTGGTCAACCAGCTCCAATACATCGCCCCCAGCGGCGAGATCGGAATCTGAGCGTGAGCGACACCGACCTCCGGGCCCAGGGCAGTGAGGACGCCGAGCGGCTGAGCAGCGCGCCGGTGGACTCCGACGGCCCGACCGGCATAGGAGTGGCGGGCTGGCTGCGCTGGACCTGGCGTCAGCTCACCTCGATGCGGGTCGCGCTGATCCTGCTCTTCATGCTCTCGCTGGCCGCGATCCCGGGTTCGCTGATCCCGCAGACCAGCCAGAACGCCTTCAAGGTGCAGACCTGGAAGGCCGCGCACCAGGGGATCACCCCGCTCTACGAGAAGCTCCAGCTGTTCGACGTGTACAGCTCGGTCTGGTTCTCGGCGATCTACATCCTGCTCTTCATCTCGCTGGCCGGCTGCATCGTCCCGCGCACCTGGCAGTTCGTCGGGGTGCTGCGGGCCGCGCCGCCGGCCGCCCCGGCCAACCTGACCCGGATGCCGGTCTACGCGGCCTGGCGCACCTCGGCCGATCCGCAGGCCGCGGTGGCGGCGGCCGAGCGGCTGCTGAAGGCCCGCCGGTTCCGCGCGCACCGCGGCGGCACCGCGGTGGCGGCCGAGAAGGGCTACCTGCGCGAGGTCGGCAACCTGCTCTTCCACCTGTCGCTGTTCGCGCTGCTGGCCGGCTTCGCCTGGGCCAGCCTGGCCAGCGGCCAGGGCGGCAAGCTGGTGGTCGAGGGCGGCGGCTACACCAACACGATGACCCAGCTGGACGACTTCTCCGGCTCGGCCTTCTACCAGGCCTCCGACCTGGACCCGTTCGGCTTCAAGCTGGACGGCTTCACCGACAAGTACCAGACCACCGGTGACCAGATCGGCAGCGCCCGGGAGTTCACCGCGCACATCCGGTACTGGAACGGCGCCGACCCGAGCAAGCTGACGGCCGGTGAGATCCAGGTCAACCACCCGCTGGAGATCGGCGGCAGCAAGGTCTTCCTGATCGGCCACGGCTACGCGCCGGTGATCACCGTCAAGGACGCCAGCGGCAAGGTGGTCTACCACGACGCGGTGCCGTTCCTGCCGCAGGACTCCAACCTGACCTCCACCGGCGTGGTCAAGGTCGGCGACTATGGGCAGAAGGACGGCCAGAAGGTCCAGCTGGGCTTCCAGGGCTTCTTCCTGCCCACCGCCCCGGCCAACTTCGGCGTCAACACCGGCCCGCGCTCGCTCTTCCCGGGCGACGCCGACCCGGCCCTGGTGCTCACCGCCTACGCCGGCGACCTGGGCACCGACGCCGGGTCGCCGCAGAACGTGTACCAGCTGAACCTGAGCCACCTGACGCAGCTGCAGCAGGACGGCCAGATCGCCAAGGTGAAGCTGAAGCCGGGCGAGGGCTGGACGCTGCCGGACAACTACGGCTCGATCAGCTTCGACGGCTACAAGAAGTGGGCCACCTTCTCGGTCTCGCACCGGCCGGGCAACTCGGTCGCGCTGGCCGGCGCCGTGCTGGCGATCCTCGGGCTGGTGGGCTCGCTCTTCGTGCAGCGCCGCCGGATCTGGGTGCGCGCCGTCACCACCCCCGACGGGCGGACCCTGGTGGAGCTGGCCGGCCTGGCCCGCAGCGAGTCGGCCAAGATCGCCGAGGAGCTGGCCGAGCTGGCGGTCGACCTGCAGGACGACGCCCCGGCGCTGGACGAGGACGAGCCTGCCGGCGCCGACGAGGCCGCCGGTGACGAGGACGACGAAGCAGCGGACGAGGCAGTAGGCGAAGCAGTGCACGAAACAGCTGGACCCGCAGTACCCGAACCCGCCGATCCGGGGTCGGACCCGGCCGACAACCCGAAGGAGTAAGACGGTGTCCCTCCTCACCTCCGGGGTCAACCCCCACCTGGCCGACCTCTCCAACAAGTGCATCTGGTCGGCCACCGGCGTGTACGCGCTGGCCATGTTCGCCCACATGTTCGAGTGGACCTTCGGCAGCAAGGGCGCGGTGGCCCGCCGCTCGGTCGAGCAGGCCTCGCTCGCCGAGGCCGCCGCCGAGGCCGCGCTGCCCGTGCCGGGCAAGGCCAAGAAGGTCACCGTCACGGTGGCCGCCGCCGACGGCGGCACCACCACGCTGACCCGCACCGCGCTGGCCGGCGCGGGGGCCACCGTGGTGACCAGCGGACGCGGCGAGGCCGCGGTGGACGGCCCGGGCGCGGCCGGCACCAGCGAGCGGGCCGACCTGTTCGGCCGGATCGCCGTCTCGCTGACCGTGCTCGGCTTCATGCTCAATGCGGGCGGGGTGCTGCTGCGCGGCCTGTCGGTGCTGCGCTGGCCGTGGGGGAACATGTACGAGTTCTCCTGCGCCTTCGCGGTCACCATGGTCGGCGCGTACCTGGTCCTGCTGGCGCTGGGCAAGCCGGTGCGCTGGCTGGGCCTGCCGGCGGTGCTGGCCGCCTGCCTGACCCTGGGCATGGCCACCAGCGTGCTGTACACCGACTCCGAGCAGCTGGTCCCGGCACTGCACTCGTACTGGCTGGCGATCCACGTCACCGCCGCGATCATCTGCGGCGGCGCCTTCTACGCGGCATTCGCCACCACCGCGCTGTACCTGGGCCGGGAGTCCTACGACAAGCGCAAGGCGGCCGGCCTGGCCGGCGGCCCGTTCCGGATCCCGGCCTCGGTCTTCGAGCGGCTGCCCGCCACCGCGACCCTGGACAAGCTCTCCTACCGGATCAACGCGATGGTCTTCCCGCTGTGGACCTTCACCATCATCGCGGGCGCGATCTGGGCCGAGGCGGCCTGGGGCAAGTACTGGGAGTGGGACCCGAAGGAGACCTGGTCCTTCATCACCTGGGTGGTCTACGCGGCCTACCTGCACGCCCGGGCGACCGCGGGCTGGAAGGGGCGCAAGGCGGGCTACCTGGCCCTGCTAGCGTTCGCGTGCTTCCTGTTCAACTACTACGGCGTCAACATCTTCGTCACCGGCAAGCACTCCTACGCCGGGGTGGGGTGACGCCACGTCCCAGGGGGGACCGATGACCTGCCCGAAGTGCGGCCGCGAGCACACCGCGACGGCCCGTCAGGTGTACGAGCGCACGGTGGCGCTGCCGCTCGGCCTGAACCCGATGCTGCTGGCGCCGCCGCCGGCCCCGGTGGACCCGGCGACGGTGGCGGTCCCGGCCAGTCGGCCGCCGACGGGCCGCAAGTCGATCGTGCTCTTCGTGGTCGGCGGGCTGATGGCGGGCTCCGGGCTGCTGGAGCTCCTGGTCGGCTCGGTGGCCGGTGACCAGACCTACCAGGGGGGTTGGGAGGCCGGACCGCTGCTGCGGCTCGTGCTGGGCCTGTGCCTGGTCGCCTCCGGGTACTGGAACCACCGCTCGCGCCGCTGGCCCGTGGCCGGCCCGGTCGAGCAGCACGTCCACCTGCACAACCGCGCCGTCTACACCCGCCGCACCCAGGTCTGGGAGCACGCCCAGGTCTGCCTGGACTGCCCGGGCGTCTTCTTCGCCGCGGGGGCGCTGCGCCCGGACTTCCCGGCCTCGCCGCTGATCGAGCTCGGACAGTTCCCGGTGATGGTGGCGACGATGGCTGACCGCGCCTATGCGGGCGCCCGGTGACCGGGTCAACCGGCCCCGGGGAGGCGGGCGGGGCGGCCCGCCGGTCGCTGGTCCCGCAGCAGCCGCGCCGGCGGGCGGCGCTGGTCCTGGCGGCGCTCGCCCTGGTGGATCTGCTGGTCGGGGTGGCCGGCCTGGTCGCCAACGGCCTGCCTCGCTTCCCGGCGAGCGCGGTCTCGGCCTGGACCGGGTACCTGTTCAGCACGGCCGGACTCCCCGGCGTCCTGGTGCTGGCCGCGGTGCTGCTGTACCGGCAGCCGTCGGGCAGCGCGAGCCCGCCGGACCGAAATTGGACAGTTCCCGGACAGGGTGGCAACCAGGGCTGACGGGGGCTTTGCGGGGGCAGCCTGATACGGGTGCGCAGCAACCGCTGCGCCGAGGTGGGACGGACCGCTACGCACCGGGTGCGTCGGCAGTGAGGAGGCCGCGACGTGGACAGCGACGAGATCATGCTGACGGTGCGGATCACCGTCGCGGAGCGCGCGCTGCTGCGGAAGCTGGCCCAGGGGCACCGCAGCGACCTGTCCGAGGTGGTCGCCGACGGGCTGCTGGACGTGCTTCCCGCGCTCTGCGAGAGCGACACGGCCTTCCGGCTGCTGGCCGCCGTCACCACGCCCGCGCCCTGCGGCCTGACGGTGTGGCTGCCGGCCCCGCTGGCCGACCTGCTGGTGCCGGCGGCCGCCCGGGTGGCGCTGGCCACCGGGGTCCGGCTCGGCTGCGGCAGCGCGATCCTCGGCGGAGCGCTGCGGCTCTGGCTGGCCCAGGACCCGCAGCTGCTGGCCGAGCACCTGCGCGTGATGCACGCCGGCCGGCCGCCGGCGCTGGTGGCCGCCTGAAAACCTGATGCCCGGAGCCGGTCGAGCGGCCAGGATGGCCCGATGGGCACCCACGAATGGACCGTCACCCCCGTCCCGGTCGAACACCCGGAGGCGGTCGCGGTGGTGCGGGAGTACCTGGCCGAGATCGTGGCCCGCTACTACGGGCGGCCGGTGTCGGCGGCCGAGCTGGACCAGGTGGTGCTGGACGAGCCGCTGACCGGCCTGGAGACCTTCCTGATCGCCCGTCAGGAGGACCGGGTGGCCGGGTGCGCCGGACTGCGCCGGCTGGACGCGGTGACCGGCGAGGTCACCAAGGTCTACGTGCACCCCGCCGCGCGCGGGCAGGGCGGCGGCGCACGGCTGCTGGCCGCCGTGGAGGCGGCGGCCGGCGAGCGGGGGATGGCGGTGCTGCGGCTGGACACCCGCGGCGACCTGGTGGAGGCGCGGGCACTGTACGCCCGGGCGGGCTACCGGGAGATCCCCCGGTACAACGACAGCCCGTACGCGGCGCACTGGTTCGAGAAGGAGCTCCCCGGGACTGCCCCGGTCAGGCCGCCCACTGCCAGCTGACCGGCGAGTAGTACGCCGAGCGGCGGTCCAGCCGCGGCCAGCTGGCGATCGGCTCGACCACCGCGGTCGCGGCGGCGGGCTGGGCGGCGGCGCGCACCAGCAGGACGGCGGTGAGGGCGGCCAGCTCTTCGTCGGTGAGGCTTCCGCGGGTGACGCGGACGAGCGGTTCGCTCATGGTGGTCTGGTTCTCCCCAGCGAGTCGGTTCGGTGAAAGTCGGTGGGCCGCGGGCCAGTTACATCGGCGGGTTGCCGTGCTTGCGGCTCGGCAGGTCGGCGTGCTTGGTGCGCAGCATGGCCAGCGCGGCGGCGAGCACCTCGCGGGTCTCGGCGGGGTCGATCACGTCGTCGACCAGGCCGCGCTCGGCCGCGTAGTACGGGTGCATCAGCTCGGTCTTGTACTCCTTGATCTTCTGCGCGCGCATCGCCTCGGCGTCCTCGGCGGCGTTGATGTCGCGGCGGAAGATCACGTTCGCGGCGCCCTCGGCGCCCATCACGGCGATCTCGTTCGTGGGCCAGGCGTAGGAGAGGTCGGCGCCGATGGAGCGGGAGTCCATGACGATGTAGGCGCCGCCGTAGGCCTTGCGCAGGATTAGCTGGATCCGCGGCACGGTGGCGTTGCAGTAGGCGTAGAGCAGCTTGGCGCCGTGCCGGATGATGCCGTCGTGCTCCTGGTCCACGCCGGGCAGGAAGCCGGGCACGTCCAGCAGGGTGATCAGCGGGATGTTGAAGGCGTCGCACATCTGGACGAAGCGGGCGGCTTTTTCACTCGCGTTGATGTCCAGCACGCCGGCCAGCGACTGCGGCTGGTTGGCCACGATGCCCACCACGTGCCCGTCGATCCGGGCCAGCGCGATGATCACGTTGGTCGCCCAGCGCTCGTGGATCTCCAGGTACTCGCCGTGGTCGACGACCTCCTCGATCACCTTGCGCATGTCGTAGGGCCGGTTCCCGTCGGCGGGGACCAGGTCCAGCAGCGAGTCGTTGCGCCGGACGACCGGGTCCTCCGCGGGGGTGGCCGGCGGCATCTCACGGTTGTTCTGCGGCAGCATCGAGAGCAGGTAGCGCACCTCCTCGATGCAGGACTGCTCGTCGTCGTAGGCGAAGTGCGCCACACCGGAGACGCCGGAGTGCACGTCGGCGCCGCCCAGGCCGTTCTGGCTGATCTTCTCGCCGGTGACGGCCTGGACCACGTCGGGGCCGGTGATGAACATCTGCGAGGTCTCGCGGACCATGAAGACGAAGTCCGTCAGCGCCGGGCTGTAGGCCGCGCCGCCGGCGCACGGGCCGAGCATCACCGAGATCTGCGGGATCACACCGGAGGCGCGGGTGTTGCGCTGGAAGATGCCGCCGTAGCCGGCCAGCGCGGTGACGCCCTCCTGGATCCGGGCGCCGGCGCCGTCGTTGAGCGAGACCAGCGGGGCACCGGCCGCGATGGCCATGTCCATGATCTTGTGGATCTTCTGCGCGTGCGCCTCGCCGAGCGCGCCGCCGAAGATCCGGAAGTCGTGCGCGTAGGTGAAGACGGTGCGGCCGTGCACGGTGCCCCAGCCGGTGATGACGCCGTCGGTGTGGGGCTTCTTGGCCTCCAGGCCGAAGCCCTGGGCCCGGTGCCGGCGCAGCGGCTCCACCTCGTGGAAGGAGCCCTCGTCCAGCAGCAGGGCGATCCGCTCACGCGCCGTCAGCTTGCCCTTGGCGTGCTGCGCCTCGGTCGCTGCGTCGCTCGGACCGCGGACCACCTCGGCGCGCAGCGCGTGCAGTTCCTCGACCCGTGCGCGCGCATCAGTGGCGTCCCGCAACACCGTCATCTCGAACTCCCAGGCTTGAGCGAGCGAGCAGTCGGCGTCGGTTTGGGGAGCCCCGGCTGCGATTTCCTTCTTCCCCTACGACACTACGAGGCAGGCGGGTCGGGATTCGGCGTTGATTCCGCACAAGGTCGACGAGCAATAGCTGTCGGAGCCATACAGAAAACCTGATCGGATGCCCCGTCCCGGGGGGCCTCGGGCAGTCCGCGGGGGTGAAAGTGCTGGGTGCACGTCAAGATCTGCGGCGCACTCCGGCCGCTGCCGATTTCGCAGGTCAGCGGGGGTTGCGCTGGGCGTCGACGGGGCCCGGCGGGGGCGGGTGGGCGGCGCGGAGGAGGATTCGCCGACGGGCGGGGACGGTGCTGTTAACCCGGTGGCAATGGTAGGGATACGCCAAAAGCCCGGACGGTCAGTCCCGCTCCTCGCCGCGCTCCTGGTCGCGGGGGCGGTCCAGCCAGGCGAGGAACTCCGGGTCGTCGTCCGGGGCCACGGTCCGCCCGCGGGCGGCGGCCGGCGGCCGGGGCTCGGTGAACGGACCGCGCCGGCGCCCGGCGATCAGCCAGGCGAGCGGGCCGAGCAGCACCTCGCCGAAGAACAGGATGATCAGCACCCAGGCCACCTTCGGCAGGTGCTGCACCTGCTCCTCCGGGGTGGTCAGGCAGTCGACGAAGGCCCAGACCCAGAGCGCCAGCACGATCAGGAACGGCAGGTACTCGAGCACGGCGGCGACCCCTCGGCGGACGGCGCGGGCTGCCGGCCGACCGGAGCCCGATGACCGGCCCAGGCTAGCGCGTGCCCGATACTGAATCCCATGGCATACGACGATCTCCGCTCCTTCCTGCGGGCCCTCGAACGCGACGGCGAGCTCAAGCGCATCAAGGTGGAGGTCGACCCCTACCTGGAGGTCGGGGAGATCGTCGACCGGGTGCAGAAGGCCAAGGGCCCGGCGCTGCTGTTCGAGAACGTCAAGGGCTCGGCGATGCCGCTGGCGATGAACGTCTTCGGCACCGAGCGCCGGCTCGCCAAGGCGCTCGGCCTGAAGTCGCCCGAGGAGATCGCGGAGAAGATCGCCGGCCTGCTCAAGCCGGAACTGCCGCACGGCTTCACCGGCGTGCGCGACGCCTTCGGCAAGCTCGCCTCGATGACCCACGTCCCGCCGCGCAAGGTCAAGCCGACCGAGGCGCCGGTGCAGGAGGTGGTGCTGACGGGTGACCAGGTGGACCTGGAGCAGCTGCCGGCCCTGTTCAGCTGGCCCAAGGACGGCGGCTCCTTCTTCAACCTGGGGTTGACCCACACCAAGGACCCGGACTCGGGCGTGCGCAACCTGGGCCTGTACCGGCTGCAGCGGCACGACAGGCGGACCATCGGGATGCACTGGCAGATCCACAAGGACAGCCGCAACCACGCGGCGGTGGCGGCCCGGCGCGGCGAGCGGCTGCCGGTCGCGATCGCCTTCGGCTGCCCGCCGGTGGTCACCTACGCGGCCACCGCGCCGCTGCCCGGGGACATCGACGAGTACCTGTTCGCCGGCTTCGTGGCCGGCGAACGGGTGAAGATGGTCGACTGCAAGACGGTGCCGCTGCAGGTGCCGGCCGATGCCGAGGTGGTGCTGGAGGGCTGGTTGGAGCCGGACCAGCTTCTGCCGGAGGGCCCGTTCGGCGACCACACCGGCTTCTACACCCCGCAGGAGCCGTTCCCGGCGCTGACCATCGACTGCGTGACGATGCGCCGCCGCCCGCTGCTGCAGTCCATCGTGGTCGGCCGCCCGCCGACCGAGGACGGCCCGCTGGGCAAGTTCACCGAGCGGTTCTTCCTGCCGCTGCTCAAGGTGATCGTGCCGGACATCGTGGACTACGACCTGCCGGAGGCCGGCGGCTTCCACAACTGCGTGATCGTCTCGATCGACAAGAAGTACCCCAAGCACGCGCAGAAGGTGATGCACGCGATCTGGGGCGCCCACATGATGTCGCTGACCAAGCTGATCGTGGTGGTGGACGCCGACTGCGACGTGCACGACTACCAGGAGGTCGCCTGGCGGGCCCTGGGCAACGTGGACTACAGCCGCGACCTGAGCGTGGTGGAAGGGCCGGTGGACCACCTGGACCACGCCTCGTACCAGAAGTTCTGGGGCGGCAAGGCGGGTATCGACGCGACCCGTAAGCTCCCGGAGGAGGGGTACACCCGGGACGGCGGGTGGCCCGAGATGATCACCTCGGACCCGGCCACCGCGGCGAAGGTGACCGAGCGCTGGAAGGAGTACGGGCTGTGAGCGCAACCGCGGACCTCCTGGAGACCCCGCCCCCCGGCAAGCTCAAGGCGTTCCTGCGCCTGGTGCTGATCGAGCACTCGGTGTTCGCGCTGCCCTTCGCCTACATCGCCACCCTCACCGCGATGTTCCTGGCCGACAGGAAGGTGCACTGGGGCACGCTCTTCCTGGTCACGGTCGCGATGGTGGCGCTGCGCACCTTCGCGATGGCGGCCAACCGGATCATCGACCGCGAGATCGACGCCCGGAACCCGCGCACCGCCAACCGCGAGCTGGTCACCGGCGCGGTCTCGATGCGCACCGCCTACACCGGCTCGGCGGTGGCGCTGCTGGTCTTCCTGGGCGCGGCGGCCCTCCTCAACCCGCTCTGCCTGGCGCTGGCCCCGGTGGCCGTGGTGCCGATGGTGGTCTACCCCTACGGCAAGCGGTTCACCGACTTCCCGCACGCGATCCTGGGCCTGGCCCAGGCGATGGGCCCGGTGGGCGCCTGGCTGGCGGTGACCGGCAGCTGGTCCTGGGACGCGGTGGTGCTGGGCCTGGCCGTGGGCATCTGGATCGGCGGCTTCGACCTGATCTTCGGCTGCCAGGACGTGGCCGCGGACCGGGCCGAGGGGGTGCGCTCGGTGCCGGCCCGGTTCGGCATCGCGGCGGCGCTGTACGGCGCGCGCGGCTGCCACCTGGTGACCACCGCGCTGCTGGCCTGGTACGGGGTGCTGACGCAGGCCGGACCGGCCTACTACGTGGGCCTGGTCGTGGTGGTCGCGGCGTTCTGCTACGAGCACTCGATCGTCAAGCCGGGCGACCTGTCCCGGCTGAACCGGGCCTTCTTCACCACCAACGGCTTCGTCGGGATCTCGCTGTTCGTCTTCGCGCTGCTGGACCTGGTCCTGCGCGGACTGCACCTCGCCTGAGAAGATCGAGGCACCTACGGCGAGGAGGCCAGCGATGCCCGGCACCCTGCAGTGCGTGGTCCTGGACTGCCACTACCCGCCCGCGCTGGCCCGTTTCTACGCCCTGCTGCTGGGCGGCGAGGTGGACCGGCCTGACCCGCGCTGGTCGTTGGACGGGGACTGGTCCACCCTGCACACCCCCGGCGGCCTGGTGCTGGCCTTCCAGCGGGTGGCCGACTTCCACCCGCCGCAGTGGCCCGACCCGGCCCACCCGCAGCAGTTCCACCTGGACGTGGAGGTGGCGGATCTGGCGGCCACCGAGCGCGAGGTGACCGAGCACGGTGCCGCCCTGCTCAGGCGGGAGGCCGGCTGGGTGGTCTACGCCGACCCCGCCGGGCACCCGTTCTGCCTGCTGCCGGCCGCCTCGGCCTAGAAGTGCACTGAAAAT
>NZ_PYBW01000142.1 GCF_003205575.1 Streptomyces tateyamensis | reverse complement strand
TCTATCCCTGTAGTACTAGGGCCCGGACCTCCTCCGGGCGGCTGTGGTCGGTGCGGACGGGGATGCCGAGACCACCGGCGGCGGCGATCCTCTCGGCGGTCCCCTCGATGGTCTCCGGGCGGTCCAGGTCGGAGCGGCCGGCGGTGCTGCTGCGGCCGGTGACGTACACCGTCGCGCCGGCGGCCCCGAGTTCGACGGCGATGCCCCGCCCGCCGCCGCGGGTACCGCCGGCGACCAGCGCCACCTTCCCGGCCAGCGGCCGTGCCTCGTTCGTCATGATTCCTCCAGGTCGTGGCTGCGGTGGGACGGCAGGTGGGGGGGGACACCACGGTGTCGAACTCCTGCCGGAGCCGCTGCGCGAGGGTGCTGCCCCGGCCCCAGCATCGCTTGTCACCCCCCTCCTTGCCCCCTCTTCCGCCCGCCCGCCCATCTTGCAGAGAACACTCTGCAAATAACCCTATGCAGAGGATTCTCTGCAAGATAGAGTCCTCCCCATGAGCGACGAAGACCAGCAGCACCCCGCCCGCACCGTCGACCCGCGCAGCCTGCGGGCGCTGGCCCACCCCTTGCGGATGCGGATCCTGGACCTGCTGACCGACCAGGGGCCGGCCACCTCCGCCCGGCTCGCCGAGCAGCTCGGCGAGAACACCGGCACCGTCAGCTGGCACCTGCGCCACCTGGCCGAGCACGGCTTCATCACCGAGGACACCGGGCGCGGGACCAGGCGGGAGCGCTGGTGGCAGCGGAGCGGCCGGCAGCTGGTCTTCAACTCCGCCGAGCTGGCCCTGGACCCCGCCACCGCCGAGGCACTGTCCAGCTACAAGCGGCACTACCTGGAGCGCACCTTCCAGCGCGCCGCCCAGGCCCTCGCCCAGCCGCTCACCGGGGACTGGCTGGGCGCCGGGAACATGTCCGACTGGGGCGACGTGCGCATGACCCCGGACCAGCTGAAGGCGCTCAGCGCCGAGCTGCTCGCGGTGATCACCCGTCACCTGCCGGACCGCGCGCAGCCCGCAGCCGCCGAGGCCCGCCCGGTGCTCATCCAGTTCCAGACCCTCCTGCTGGACGCCGAGAACCCGGAGAGCGCCCAGAAGCCCCAGAACAACCAGAACCCCGAGACCGAGGAGTCCCGATGAAGACCACCGCCACCACCGCCGCCCCCGTGGACACCACCGCCCTCCAGGCCGGCCCCCGCCGCCCCGGCCTGCTGCGCCGCAACCGCGACTTCCGGCTGCTGTTCACCGGCGAGGTGGCGGGCAAGTACGGCTCCTCGGTCACCGGCCTGGCCTTACCGCTGATCGCCGTCGGCACGCTGCACGCCTCCCCCTTCCAGGTCAGCGCGCTGCCCGCGGCCACCTGGCTGCCCTGGCTGCTGATCGGCCTGCCGGTCGGCGCCTGGGTGGACCGCATGCGCAGGCGCACCGTGATGCTGGCCGCCGCGGCCGTCCAGTTGCTCTGCTACCTGAGCGTGCCGGCGGCTGCCGCCCTCGGCCTGCTCAGCTACGTCCAACTGCTGGTGGTGGCACTGCTGGCCGGCGCCGGCGCGGTCTTCTTCCAGACCGCCTACACCGCCTACCTGCCCACCCTGGTGGAGGAGCCGGACCGGGCCGAGGGCAACGCCAAGCTGCACGGCAGCGCCTCCGCCGCACAGATCACAGGCCTGGGCACCGGCGGCACGCTGGCCCAGCTGTTCGGCCCGGTGAACAGCCTGCTGGCCAACACCGTCACCTTCCTGATCTCGCTCGCCTCCACCGCCGCGATCCGCCGCCGCGAACCGGCTCCCGCTGCCGAGCGGCGCCGGCGGACGCTGCTCAGCGAGGTCGGCGAGGGGCTGCGGCTGGTGGCCCGGGACCCGTGGCTGCGCCCGTTCCTGCTGCACGGCGCGCTGGCCAACCTGTTCCTGACGGCCTACCAGTCGATCCTGGTGGTCTTCCTCCTGCAACAGGCCGGCCTGCCGCAGGGCGTGCTGGGCACTCTGATCGGCGCTGCCAGCCTGGGCGGGGTGGCCGGCGCGGCGCTGGCCCGCCGGGTGGGTGCACTGCTGGGCACCGCCCGGGCGATGCTCTGGTCGCTGCTCGGCCTGCCCGCCCTGGTCCTGCTGATCCCGCTCACCACCGGCGGCGCCGGGGTGCTCTGCTACCTGGCCGGGGGCCTCGCGGTGTCGGCGGGCGTGGTGGTCGGCAACGTGCTGCGCAGCACGTTCACCCAGCGGTACACCCCCGCCGGACTGCTCGGGCGGATCAGCGCCACCGCCGCCTTCGTCAACTACGGCACCATCCCGGTGGGCGCCCTGCTCGGCGGCGCCCTGGCCGCCACCCTCGGCCTGGTGCCCGCGATGTGGCTCAGCTGCGCCGGCGTCCCGCTGGCCGCGCTGGCCCTGTGGTTCTCCCCCGTCCGCCGCCACCGGGACCTGCCCACCGACCTGGTGATGGCGCAGCACTGACCGACAAGGAGAGCTCCGGGGACCGGCACGGCCGGTCCCCGGAGCTCTCCTTGTCGAGGCGCACTTGTGGCACACCTGTCGCGCCGTCAGATGACGGGGCGTCCGCTCGCCGTGGTCGGCGGCACCTCGGCGGCCACGTCCCAGTGCTCGGCGATCAGGCCGTCCGCGATCCGGAAGACGTCCACCACCGCCATCCCGGGCTGACCGGGCACCAGCACCGCGTGCGAGTGGACGAAGACCAGCTCACCCTCGGCCGCGGTCCGTGCGACCTCGAAGCGCAGCTCGGGGAACTGCGAGCGCAGCGAGCCGATCAGCCCGACCAGCGCGGCCCGACCGTCGGCCAGGCCGTGGTTGTGCTGGGCCAGTTCGGCGGCCACGAAGCGCTCCGCCTCCTCGACCCGGCCCTGGTTCCACATCGTCTCCAGGTAGTCGAGGACCAGCTGGGTGTTCTTGCGGATGTCCGTCATGACAGCACCGTTTCTCGTGAGGCGGAGGTGAGGGAGGTGAGGGAGCGCAGGTGGGCGAGCCCGGCGGGCAGCAGCGCGGCCAGCGCCACTCCGGCCAGGGCCACCGCACCGAGCCGGGGCAGCAGGGCGGCGGCCAGCAGGCTGCCCACACTGATCCCGACGTAGAGCATCGAGGCGTTCAGGGCCAGCAGCAGCCCGCGTTGTTCGGGGACCAGCACGATCAACCTGGCCTGCTGCGGCGCCTGGTAGAGCTGGCTGAAGAAGGCCCAGACCGCCAGCAGCAGCACCGCGGGCAACAGCCCGGTCGGACTCACCAGCAGGGCGGCGAAGGCCGCGGCCATGCCGAACAGGGTCAGCGCCACCGTCCGGTCGCCGCCGAGCCGGGCGCTCAGCCGGGCCCCGCAGGCGTTGCCGACCACGCCGACCGTGCCGAAGGCGAACAGCACCCCCGCGACCTGGCCGGTGCCCAACGCGAACCGGGCCGCCAGGTAGGCACCGGCCACCCCGTAGACGGTGAACTGCGCCGCCATCACGGCCAGGGTGGTCAGCACCACCGGCAGCACCCCGGGCTCGGCCAGCACGGCTCGGTAGGCCCGTGCGGTCGGCGGTGGCCCGGCGGGCAGCGGCGGCACCAGCGCCGCCACCAGCAGCAGGGTCAGCGCGGTGACGGCGGCCAGCCCGGCCAGCGTCCACCGCCAGCCGACCACCTCGCCCAGGTAGGAGCCGAGCGGTACGCCCAGCACCGCGGCCACCGTCATGCCGGCGAAGACCGTGGCCAGCGCCCGCGGCCGGTGCTCCTCGGCGACGAGCAGCGAGCCGGCTGCCGAGGAGGCCGGCCCGAAGACCGCGCCGCCCAGCCCGCCGACCACCCGGGAGGCCAGCAGCACCTGCTCGTTCGGGGCCAACGCCCCGGCCAGCCCGCCCGCGGCCAGCAGGGCCAGCCCGAGCAGCAGCACCCGGCGCCGGTCCAGCCGGCCCAGTACGGCCGGTGCGGCGGGCGCGGCGAGGGCGAAGGTCAGGGCGAAGACGCTGACCAGGAGCCCGACCCCGGACGGCGCGGTGTGCAGGGCGCGGCCGATCGGTCCGCCCAGGCCGACCACGGCCAGCGAGGTGGTCCCCAGCACGAAGTAGCCCAGGGAGAGCGAGAGCAGGGCGGGTAACGCGTCGCGAGCGGAGCGCATCGCGAGCCTCCATTTCAATACGGACCGTTGCGTATCTATTCGAGGATTATTTCAATACGAGACGGACCGTATGTCAATGGGTATCCTGGACCGCATGACCGGACGCCCCCGAGACCCCGCCGTCGACGAAGCCATCCGCGCCGCCGCGCTGGAGCTCACCCAGGAGCAGGGCTACCGCGGCCTGAGCATGGAGGGCATCGCGGCCCGCAGCGGGGTGGCCAAGCAGACCGTGTACCGCCGCTACCGAAGCAAGGGCGAGGTGGTGCTCGACGCACTGGTCGGCTTTGCCTTCACCCAGCTGCCCGACCCCGACACCGGCAGCCTGCGCGGGGACCTGACCGCGCTGCTCACCGCCACCTTCCGGGCCGGCCGGGGCGTGGCCGGCGACCTCAACCGCGCCCTGGCCGTGGAGGCGCTGCAGGACGACGAGTTCGCCGCCCGCCTGTGGCACAAGCTGATCGCGGTGCGCCGCGAGGCGGTCGCCGAACTGCTGCGCCGCGGCCGCGAGCGCGGCGAGGTGACCCACCCGGACGAGGAGTTCCTGATCGACCTGGTCTACGGCCCGTACTGGTACCGCCTGCTGTTCGGCCCGGCGGTGCTCACCGACGCCCGCGCGCAGCAGCTGGCCGAGGCGGTCTGCCGGGCCGCGGCCTGAGGCCGGTCCCGGCCCGGGGCGGTCAGCGCCCGGTCAGCGCCGCCAGCACCGCGGCCGCCATGCCTTGCTGCCCGGCCGGGTTCGGGTGCAGCGGGGCCCGCCCGGCGGCCGGCAGCGGCGGCTCGATCCAGCGCTGCTGCGCACCGGCGCACATGTCGTGGCCGAGCGAGGGGGTGTAGGTGTCGACGAAGACCGCGTGCGCGGCCGCTGCCCTGGCGTTGAGCACCGCGTTGAGCCGCTGCTCCTGCTCGGCCAGGAAGGCCACGTCGCCGGCCGCGACGCTGTGCCCGAGCACCGGCAGGCAGCTACCCGGATCGGCGGGCAGCAGCGCGGGGTACCCGACCACGTAGACCCGGGCGTGCGGCGCCCGCCGGGCCACCTCCCGCAGCACCCCGGCCAGTCGCTCCCCAACCGCGTCCAGCACTCCGGTCAGCCTGGAACTGCCGTCCGGCGCGGTGTAGGCCGCCCGGCACGGCGCCGACCCGCCGGCGGCCTTCAGCGCCTGCAGCATGCCCGCCTCGGCGCACTTGGCGACCACCTTGGTGAACTCCGCGTCGTTGCCCCCGATCCCCACCGTGACCAGCTTGGTCTGCGCGGTCAGGGCGTCCAGCTGCGGCGGGTTGCTGCCGCCGGCCACCTGCTGGGCCGCCGTCAGGTCCGCGGTGGTGGCGCTGGAGCAGCTGACGTCGGTGAACGGCGCCAGCTTGAGCTGCTGGGCCACCAGCGAGGGGTAGTTGACGGTGGACCGACCGCAGCCCGCGGGACCGCCGCCGGCCGGCTGGAGCTGGATCCCGGCGGTGTACGAGTCGCCGATCGCCACGTAGGGCCCGCTGGGCGGGCCGGGCGACGGGGACGGGGGTGCCGAGTTCGGCGCGGCAGCGCGTGCGGGAGCGGCAGCGGGCGCGCCCGAGCAGCCGGCCAGTGCCAAAAGCACGGCCAGCAGCACCGGGCCCGGCAGACGACGTGTCACACCAGCCCCAACGCACGGGCGGGCGCGGACGACTTCCGCCGCGCCTACCCTGCTCGCAGCCTTGCGGCCGGACCTACTCCCCGCCCTGCTCGTGCTCGGCCAGGAACTGCTCGAACTGCCGCCCGAGCTCGTCCGCCGAGGGGAGCTCGGCGGACTCGGCGAGCAGGCTCTCCCGGTCCTGCGCCCCGGCCACCGCGTCGTACTGGCCCTCCATGCTGCGGATCGCCGAGCGCAGCTCGCCGTCCCCCTGGGCCAGCTGCTCCTCGATGTCGGCATAGACCTCGCCGACCCGCTCGCGCAGCTCGTGCCCGGGCAGCACCAGGCCGGTGGCCGACTGCACCGCCTCCAGGATCAGCACCGCGGCCGCCGGGTAGGGCGAGCGCGCCACGTAGTGCGGCACGTGCACGGCGAAGCCCAGCACGTCGTGGCCGGCCTCACCGAGGCGGTACTCGACCAGCGCCTGGGCGCTGCCGGGGACCTGGGCCCGCTCGAACCAGACCGGGTAGCCGCCGGCCAGGTCGAGCCGGTTGCCGTGCGGGGTCAGGCCGACCGGGCGGGTGTGCGGCACGCCCATCGGGATGCCGTGGAAGTCGACGGTCAGGCGGACCCCGAACTCGGTCACCAGCCGGCCGACGGCGGCCGCGAACAGCTCCCACTCGACGTCCGGCTCGGGGCCGGTGAGCACCAGGAACGGGGTGCCGGTGGCGTCCTGGACCAGCTGGAGCAGGATCTCCGGCGGGTCGTAGGAGACCCAGCTCTCCCGGTCGAAGGTCATCGCGGGACGGCGGGCCCGGTAGTCCACCAGGCGGTCGTGGTCGAACCGGGCCACCACGCGCGGGCTGCCCTGCTCCAGCAGGTGCTCCACCACCTGGCCGCCGGCCTCACCGGCGTCCATGAAGCCCTCGAGGTGGAAGAGCAGCACCAGGCCGTCCTCGGCGCCGGCCGCCGCCACCGCGGCCGCGCCCTGCGGCTCGATCTCGTACAGCTCCTCGGGATCACGCACCGCGCAGCCCACCTGCTCTCGTCCTCGGTCCGGCCAGTCGGTCTCCTGCACCAGCATGCGGCGCGCCACCGACATTCCCGGCCCGCCCCGCCCGTGGTGAATCTTCTCATCCCGGCCCTGTCTCCAAAGCGGCAGCTCCCGACGTCCTCGCAGGTCAGCACTGCTCTTCGGGGCCCGCCACTGGCCGGCGGGGGCCCTGACGGCGTAGCCTCGGTACCTTCGCGCTCCCAGTTGGCGTGCCGCGAAGTGACGCGAGGGGCCAAGGCAGGTATGGTCCTCTCGCTGCCTCGCATTTGTCGCGTCGTCGCCACGTCGTTCGTCACGCCGTGAGCCGCGGTCCCGACCAGGCGAAGGCCAGCCAACCGACCTCACCTTGCGTTTACTTGGCCGCCCGCTTCCCTTCGCGCCCTCTCTCCTTTCCCGGCCATCTCGCGGACGAAAACTGTCCCCCCGCACCTCCCGCCGGACCGGTCCATGCGAACCGTGCCCGCTCCGGCACCGCGATGCCCGCCTCAGGGCCGCTGCCCCCCGTCGTACGGCCGATGCTCCGGCGTACCCGGGAGGAGTGGACCCGCTCGGGGCGGGGCGATCTGTCCACTCGCCCGAACGCCCGCACCCCGGGCGCGCGGGCGCCCTCCGACCGCCGAAGGACGAAGGTCCCGTGCCTGCACCCGTCACCCTCACCGGCCGCACCGTTCGGCTGGAGCCCCTCACCGAGCAGCACGCCGAAGCGCTGGCCGCGGCCGCCGCCGAGGATCGCACGACGTATGCCTTCACCGCCGTCCCGCAGGGTGTGGACGGCGCCCGGGAGTTCATCGCGACCGCGCGGGCCGACATGGCGGCCGGCCGATCGCTGGCCTTCGCCACCGTCCGGGTCAGCGACGGCCTGGTGGTCGGCTCCACCCGGTTCCTGGAACTGGACTACTGGCAGGGCCCGGTGGTCTGGCCGCCGCTGCCCGCGGGCCCGGCCGGCGACCCGCTGACCGCGGTGCCGGACGCGGCCGAGATCGGCCGCACCTGGCTCTCCCGGCATGCCCAGGGCACCGGCATCAACACCGAGGCCAAGCTGCTGATGCTGCGGCACGCCTTCGAGACCTGGGGCGTGCAGCGGATCTCGCTGCGGGCCGATGCGCGCAACCTGCGCTCGCGGTCCGCCATCGAGCGGCTCGGCGCCACGTCCGAGGGGGTCCGCCGGGCGCACAGCCGGGGCCTGGACGGGGTGGTGCGCTCCACCGCGTTCTACTCGATCCTGGCCGACGAGTGGCCGGCGGTGCGCGACATCATCGAGCTGCGGATCGCCGCCGCGATGGCGCCGAGCGCCCCGGACCGCCGGCTCGACCACCTCGGGCAGATCAGCCACGGCCTGGGCCGCGAGCTCGACTCGGAGTGTGTCAGACGCGCCGGCTCGCTGATCTCGGCCGCCTGAGCGCAGCCGCCTGAGCCCCGTCACCCGAGGCGGCTGCCGGACCGGCAGCCGCCCGGACCGCACGCCGGACCGATCGGCCCGACCAGCCTGGTCGGGCCGATCGAACCGTTTGGTCAACGTATACGCGCAGTGACCCCCTGCGGGGGATCTTTCGCATACCCACGGCCCTTCCGGGGCAACAGGCTGCATATGAGTGCCCTCGATTCGGTCCGGCTGCTGGGCGCCGACCAGCAGCACATCGTCACCCGCGCGCAGCTGATCGAGCACGGGGTCCCGTCCGGGACCATCGCGCACCGTCTGCGCCCGGGCGGCCCGTGGCAGCGAGTGCTGCCCCGGGTGATCTGCCTGCAGAGCGGAAGGCTGTCCGCCCACCAGCGGCTGCGCGCCGCCGTCAGCTACGCCGCGCCCAAGGGCGAGCGCCCCAGGCCGGGCGCGGTGCTGTTGACCGGCCTGGCCGTGCTGGCCGAGGCCGGCCTGGCCAGCGCGGGGCACCCCGCCGACGTGGACGTGGTGGACGTGCTGATCCCCAACAGCCGCCGGGTGGCCAGCCGGGACTTCGTCCGGGTGCACCGGGCCCCGCTGCGCCCCGGCGGGCTGCCGGCCGGCTTCCAGCGCGACGACGGGCTGTGGAGCGTGGGGGTCGGCCGGGCGCTCGCCGACGCGGCCCCCTACCTGGGCAGCAGCCGGCACTTCCGGGCGCTGTGCGCCGAGGCGGTGCAGGGCCGGCACTGCGAGCAGGCCGAGCTGCTCGCCCGACTGCTCGGCGGCTCGGCGTCCACCGCCGCACTGCCCCACGTGCAGCGGGTGGCGGACGAGCTGACCTGCGGCATCTACTCGGTGGCCGAGTCCGAGGCGCGCGAGGTGCTGCGCCGCGGCGGCCTGCCCGAGCCGCTGTGGAACCCGGTGCTGCTGCTGGACGGCCGCTTCCTGGCGATCCCGGACGCGTTCTGGCCGCAGGCCTGCGTGGCGCTGGAGGTGGACTCGCGGGCCTGGCACCTGCGCCCGGCCGACTACGAGCGCACGCTGACCCGGGGCAACCGGCTGCAGGCGGCCCGGCTGCCGGTGGTCCGGGCCACCCCGCACCAGCTGCGCACCGACGCGGGCGCGGTGCTGCGCGAGCTGCGCACCCTGCTGACCACCGGACCGCACGGGCCCTGGCACCGGGTCAGCTGGACCAAGCAGCGGATCTGAGCCCGGTCCGGCCGACGGCCGTCAGCTCTCGTACGGCCGACCGCAACCGAGGGGCCGTCAGCAGGCGAGGTCGATCTGCTGGAAGGTGGCGTAGTGGTCGCCGGTCCAGAACTCCTCGCCCGGTGCGCCGGTGACCACCCGCCGGGTGCCCCGGTCCCCGCTGCCCGGGGTGACCACGGTGTACTCGTGGTAGTAGCCGTTGGCCTTCTTCGGCAGCCGCCCCTCGCGGTTCTCGAAGACCACGCCGTCGGTGCGGTACGGGTAGGGGCCGCCCTTGGCGATCAGCGTGATGGTGTCCTGGGCCTGGCTGGGCAGCTTGCTCCGGCAGACCCGGCCGGACGGGGCCGTAGCCGCGGCTGCGGCCGCCCGGCCCGGTCCGGGGCCGGCAGCGGGCTTGTGACGGGCCGTCGCGTAGACGGCGGCGGCGGCCACGGCGCACAGCAGCAGGGCCGCGACGGCGATCAGGCGGGAGCGACTGGTCATGGGCCCCAGCTTGCCGGTCCCGGTCCGGGCGGTGATCGGCGGGGCCACCTGGCTCACCCGGACGGAGCAGCCACCGGGCCCGAGCGCGAGGAGCGGGCCCGGGTACGCGAAGAGCCGGGGCCGGAACGGACGCCATTGTCCGTTCCGGCCCCGGCCCGTTACGACCGGCGGTTCTCCTGCGCCGAGCACCGCCGATCGCCCCTCCCCGTTGGAGGGGGTGCGGTCAGCGAGAGTCGCTGCCCGCCGTCTCGATGGCGGCGCGGCCGGCCTCCAGCCGCGCCACCGGGATCCGGAAGGGGGAGCAGGACACGTAGTCCAGGCCCGCCTCGTGGAAGAAGTGCACCGAGTCCGGGTCGCCGCCGTGCTCGCCGCAGACCCCGAGCTTGAGGTCCGGACGGGTGGCCCTGCCCTCCTTCACCGCGTGCTTGACCAGCGCGCCGACGCCGTCCCGGTCGATCGTCTCGAACGGGGAGACCCCGAAGATGCCCTTCTCCAGGTAGGCGGTGAAGAACGAGGCCTCGACGTCGTCCCGGGAGAAGCCCCAGACGGTCTGGGTGAGGTCGTTGGTGCCGAAGGAGAAGAACTCGGCGGCCTCGGCGATCTGGCCGGCCGTCACGGCCGCGCGCGGCAGTTCGATCATCGTACCGAGCTTGATGTCCAGCTGGACGCCGGTGGAAACCGCCACCTCGGCGAGAACCCGCTCACACTCCTCGCGGACGATCTCCAGCTCCTGCACGGTGCCGACCAGCGGGATCATCACCTCGGGGCGCGGGTCGCCGCCGGCCAGCTTGCGCTCGGCCGCGGCCTCGGCGATCGCCCGCACCTGCATGCCGAACAGGCCGGGGATGACCAGGCCCAGGCGCACGCCGCGCAGACCCAGCATCGGGTTCGCCTCGTGCAGCTTGTGCACCGCCTGGAGCAGGCGCAGGTCGTTCTCGTTCGGGTCCTTGCGGGCCTCGGCGAGGGCGACGCGCACCGACAGCTCGGTGATGTCGGGCAGGAACTCGTGCAGCGGCGGGTCCAGCAGCCGCACGGTGACCGGCAGGCCGTCCATAGCCTGGAAGAGCTCGAGGAAGTCGCCCTTCTGCAGCGGCAGCAGGGTGGACAGGGCGAGCTCGCGGTCCTTGTCGTTGTCCGCCAGGATCAGGTGCTCGACCTCCTTGCGGCGCTCCTCGCCGAGGAACATGTGCTCGGTGCGGCACAGGCCGATGCCCTGGGCGCCGTAGCGGCGGGCGCGGTTCGCGTCGTCGGCGTTGTCCGCGTTGGCCCGCACCGCGAGCCGGCGGCGGCCGTCGGCGTGCGACATGATCCGGTGCACGGCCTGCACCAGGCCGCCCTGGACGTCGGCGCCGGCGTGCAGGGTGCCCTCGAAGTACTCCACCACCGGGGAGGGCAGCACGGGTACCTCGCCGAGGTAGACCTTGCCGGTGCCGCCGTCGATCGAGACGATGTCGCCCTCCTCGATGACCAGGCCGGCGGCGGTGGTCATCTTGCGGCGCTTGGTGTCGACCTCGAGCTCCTCGGCACCGCAGACACAGGTCTTGCCCATGCCGCGGGCCACCACGGCGGCGTGCGAGGTCTTGCCGCCGCGCGAGGTGAGGATGCCCTCGGCGGCGATCATGCCGTCCAGGTCGTCCGGGTTGGTCTCGCGGCGGACCAGGATGACCTTCTCGCCGGAGCGGGACCACTTGACGGCGGTGTAGGAGTCGAAGACCACCTTGCCGATCGCGGCGCCGGGCGAGGCGGCCAGGCCGCGGCCGATCTGCTTGGAGGTGGCCTCGGGGGCGAACCGCGGGAACATCAGCTGGGCCAGCTGACCGCCCGTCACCCGGTGCAGTGCCTCGTCCAGGTCGATCAGGCCCTGGTCGACCAGCTGGACGGCGATCCGGAAGGCGGCCGCGGCGGTGCGCTTGCCGATCCGGGTCTGCAGCATCCACAGCTTGCCGCGCTCGATGGTGAACTCGATGTCGCACAGGTCGCGGTAGTGCAGCTCGAGCTTGTGCATGATCGCCATCAGCTCGTCGTAGGACTTCTTGTCCAGCTGCTCCAGCTCGGCGAGCTGCAGGGTGTTGCGGATGCCGGCCACCACGTCCTCGCCCTGGGCGTTGGACAGGTAGTCGCCGTAGACGCCGGGGGCGCCGGTGGAGGGGTCGCGGGTGAAGGCGACGCCGGTGCCGGAGTCCTCGCCCAGGTTGCCGAAGACCATGGTGCAGACGTTGACCGCGGTGCCCAGGTCGTTCGGGATCCGCTCCTGGCGGCGGTAGAGCCGGGCCCGGTCGCCGTTCCAGGAGTGGAAGACGGCGTGGATGGCCAGGTCCATCTGCTCGCGCGGGTCCTGCGGGAAGTCCCGGCCGGTCTCGCGCGCCACGATCGCCTTGAAGGTGGCCACCAGGGTCTTCAGGTCCTCGGCGGTCAGGTCCAGGTCGTTGGCCGTGCCCTTGGCGTGCTTGGCCTCGTCCAGCGCCTCCTCGAAGAGCTCGCCGTCCACGCCCAGCACGGTCTTGCCGAACATCTGGACCAGCCGGCGGTAGGAGTCCCAGGCGAACCGCTCGTTGCCGGACTGGGCGGCCAGGCCGACCACCGAGGTGTCCGAGAGCCCGATGTTGAGGACGGTGTCCATCATGCCGGGCATGGAGAACTTGGCCCCGGAGCGGACCGAGACCAGCAGCGGGTCGTCGGCCTGGCCGAGCTTCTTGCCCATCTGCTGCTCGAGGCGGTCCAGGTGCTCGCTCACCTCGGCCTTCAGCGAGGCCGGCTCGGCGCCGGTCTCCAGGAAGACCTTGCAGGCCTCGGTGGTGAGGGTGAACCCGGGAGGGACCGGGAGGCCGAGGTTGGTCATCTCGGCGAGGTTCGCGCCCTTGCCGCCGAGAAGGTCCTTGAGGTCCTTGTTTCCTTCGGTGAAGGAGTAAACAAACTTCTGAGTCGCCGCCACGGGTCGGTCTCCTCGCACGGGGTTGCCCTGACGCCGGAGAACATACCCATTTCAAAGGCGGTGTCGCGCCGTCGATAGGCCGTCCGATCCCGGGAACGGGCTGTCACCCCCGAGATCAAAAGCTTGTGAAGGCGTTCACCTCTGTTGTCGAAATCGTCCGGATGACGCGAGCAAGCCTTCAAGTATTGAAGGCACGGATACGCGAAGATCGCCTAGACCGGACGGAGGGTAACGGCGAGCGGGCCGCCGTGTTTCTCCGGCTTGATTTCCTGCAGCCAGCGGCCCGGATCCTCGTCGGCACCCGTTCGGGAAGCGATTTGGACACCATGGCGATTCTCCGCACCCTGACGGACCGTCATCCGCACTCCGGTGTGGCCAGTGTCACGGACGCGGCTCGGCCATCGTACGTATCGAAACTCGTACCACGCTCGCTCAACGCGCCGTTTTCGCTGCGGAGCGTGATGATGATCTGCCGAAAAGGAGCCCTCTTGGCCAGATCGGCCAAGAGGGCAAGGACGCAGTGTCGGAGGGCCGCGTCAGGTCGAACCTGACAAAGAGGCTAGATCATCCGCCAGAACTGTCCGATTCGGCATCCTGGCTCGGCACGGCACAGTCGTACGGATCGTCCAACCAGCCCTCCGGCAGCACCACCCGGCCGTTGCCGCTGGTGCGCCCGCGCGGGCCGTCCGCGCTGTCCGGCCAGCGCTGCTCCTGGTTCACCTGGGCCAGCAGCTCGCCCAGCTCGGCCAGCGAGGAGGCCGTGGCCAGCCCCACCCGCAGCTGCGAACCGACCGAGAACCCCTTGGTGTACCAGGCCACGTGCTTGCGGAAGTCGACCACGCCGCGCTGCTCGTCGTTCAGCCAGCCGCCCAGCAGCTCGGCGTGGCGCAGCATGGCGGCCGCCACCTCGGCGAAGGACGGGCGGACCGGGTCGGTCACCCCTTCGAAGACCGCCACCAGGTCCTTGAACAGCCACGGCCGGCCCAGGCAGCCGCGACCGACCACCACGCCGTCGCAGCCGGTCTCGCGCATCATCCGCAGCGCGTCCGGCGCGGCCCAGATGTCGCCGTTGCCGAGCACCGGGACCTCGGCCGGCACCGCCTCGCGCAGCCGGGCGATCGCCGACCAGTCGGCCTGGCCCCCGTAGTGCTGGGCCGCGGTGCGCCCGTGCAGGGCAATCGCGCTGACCCCCTCCTCGGCACCGATCCGCCCGGCGTCCAGGTAGGTGAGGTGGTCGTCGTCGATGCCCTTGCGCATCTTCATGGTCACCGGCAGGCCGCCGGCCCCGGCCACCGCCTCGCGCAGCAGCTCGCGCAGCAGGTTGCGCTTGTACGGCAGCGCCGAGCCGCCGCCCTTGCGGGTCACCTTGGGGACCGGGCAGCCGAAGTTGAGGTCGATGTGGTCGGCCAGGTCCTCCTCGGCGATCATCCGGGCGGCCTTGCCGACGGTGGCCGGGTCCACCCCGTAGAGCTGGATCGACCGGGGCTGCTCGCTGGGGTCGAACTGGATCAGCTGCATGGTCTTGGCGTTGCGCTCGACCAGCGCCCGGGTGGTGATCATCTCGGAGACGAACAGGCCCTTGCCGCCCGACTGCTCCCGGCACAGGGTGCGGAACGGGGCGTTGGTGATGCCCGCCATCGGCGCCAGCACCACCGGTGGCCAGACCGGGAGCGCGCCGATCTGCAGCGGGGCGAACTCGCCGGTGGGGGCGGGGGCGGGCGTGGTGGACATGCGCGGCGGATCCTCACCGGTCGGCTCAGGTGGACTCTTCATTGTCCCCTACCGGCCCGGCTGCCCCGCGGGGCCGGGGCTCAGCCGCTCCCGTAGCCCAGCGAGAGCGAGCCGGAGCCGGTGGTGGCGGTGATGGTCCGCCTCGAGGAGGCGTCCTGCAGCCCGGGGTCCACGTCGGAGCTGCCCGAACCGACGCTGCTGACCACCTGGTAGCCGCTCCCCCGTGGCAGCGTCGCCGTGGCCGAGCCGGAGTCGGTCACCAGGGTGAGCTCCTGCGGCGGCTGCACGAAGCCCAGGGTGACCGAGCCGGAGTCGGCCTGCGCCTTGACCCGGGCCGAGCCCAGCTCCTGCCCGGTCACCGACCCGCTGTCCACGCGCACCGCGATCGGGCCGCTGTCCCGCTTCAGGGTCACCGAGCCGGAGCCGGCCCGGGCGCTGATCTCTCCGGTGAGCCCCTCCGCGTATACGGCCGAGGCGCCGCCCTTGGCGGTCAGCCGGGTGGTGGGCGGCACCACCAGCGCGAACTGCACCCCGCAGCGGCCGGCCAGCAGCACCCAGGAGCGCGGGCAGCGCGCGGTGAGGTGCAGGGTGGAGCCGGTGACGGCGCGGGTCACCCGCGGGCGGTCGACGGTCCAGCGCTCGTGCTGGGTGATGCTGACCGCACTGCCCGCCTCGCCGATCACCTGGACCGAGGAGTTCTCCAGGTCCAGTTCGACGGCGGTGATCCCGCCGGCGTACCGGAACGGCTCGTCCTGCTCCTGCTCGGCCAGCACCTTCCAGGCCGTGCCGGCCCCCAGCAGCAGCACCAGGGCCGCCGACAGCGCGGCCAGCAACCGCCAGGTGCGCCGCTCCGGGGCCGCCCGCACCACCTCAGCCCTCCCCGAGGAAGCGCAGCACCGCGAGCACCCGGCGGTGGGTGGCGTCGGCGGCGGGCAGGTCGAGCTTGGTGAAGATGCTGTTGATGTGCTTGGCCACCGCGCTGTCGCTGACCACCAGCGCGGCGGCGATCGCGGCGTTGGAGTGCCCCTCGGCCATCAGCCCGAGCACGTCGCGCTCGCGCGGGGTCAGCTTCTCCAGCGGGTCGCGGTGCCGGCGCACCAGCAGCTGGGCCACCACCTCGGGGTCCAGCGCGGTGCCGCCCTGGGCCACCCGCTGCAGCGCCTCCACGAAGTCGTCCACGTTGGCCACCCGCTCCTTGAGCAGGTAGCCCACCCCGCTGGTGGTGGTGGCCAGCAGGTCGGCCGCGTACCGCTCCTCCACGTACTGGGAGAGCAGCAGCACCGCGACCTCGGGCCACTGCCGGCGGATCACCAGCGCGGCCCGCACCCCTTCGTCGGTGAAGCCGGGCGGCATCCGCACGTCCACCACCACGACCTGCGGACGGTACCGCTCCACCGCGACCAGCAGCGCCTCGGCGTCGCCGACCGCGTCGGCCACCTCGTAGCCGACCGCCTCCAGGACCTTGACCAGGCCCACCCGCAGCAGGACCGAGTCCTCGGCGATCACAGCTCGCACGGCAACTCCACAGTGATGGTGGTCGGGCCCCCGACGGGGCTGCTGATGACGAGGGAGCCGTCCACCGAGGCGGCCCGCTGGCGCAGGCCGACCAGGCCGGTCCCCCGGGACGGGTCGGCGCCGCCGATCCCGTCGTCGCTGATCACGATCCGCAGCCGGTCGCCCAGCTGGCTGACCGTCAGGTCCGCCCGGGAGGCCCGGGCGTGCTTGGCCACGTTGGCCAGTGCCTCGGAGACCACGAAGTAGGCCACCGCCTCGATGGTCGGGGACATCCGGCGCGACAGCGAGACCCGTAGCCGCACCGGCAGCGGGGCCCGGGCCGCGATCCCGGACAGCGCCGCGTCCAGGCCCCGGTCCTCCAGCACCACCGGGTGCAGGCCGCGGACCAGGTCGCGCAGCTCGGCGATGGCCGCCTGCGCCTCCTCGTGCGCGTCGACGATCACCTGCATCGCCTCCGGGGGCACGTCCTTGAGCGTCTTGCGGGCCAGCCCCAGGTTCATCGCCAGCGAGACCAGCCGCTGCTGGGCGCCGTCGTGCAGGTCGCGTTCGATCCGGCGGCGCTCGGCGTCGGCCGCGTCCACCACGTCGGCCCGGCTGGAGGCCAGGTCCTCCACCCGCCGCTCCAGTTCGCGGGCCCGGTTGGGACCGAGCAGGCCGCGGGCCGCCCGCCGGTCGATCCGCCCGCTGCGCACCACCAGCCACGGTCCGACCAGCAGCAGCACCATGCCCAGCGCGGTGACCAGCAGATCCAGGCTCCACCAGCGGCCGCCGGAGTGGGCCGGTGCCCCCTCGGGCAGCAGCCAGCTCCAGGCGAACACGGTGGCCGCCACCGCTCCGACCCCGCAGGCCAGCAACCCGAGCACGGTGAGCAGCGCGAGCAGCGGGCCGGCCAGGAAGTGGTAGCCGAGCCGGCGCCAGGCGGCTTCGTCGGCCACGGCCGCCCGCAGCCGCTCCGACCATCCGGCCCCGGGCGGGGCCGGCGGGCTCGGCTGCGGGATCGCCAGGTCGCCCAGCGCCCGGAACCGGCTGTGCTGGGCCTGCGTCAGCCGGCCGGACAGCAGCAGCATTCCGGCCAGTACCGGCAGGGCCGGCGTCCCCTCCTGCGCGATCAGGTAGTAGGGCAGCAGGAAGGGCAGGCCGGCCGCCGCCAGCCGCAGCTCGCGCCGCCGGCCGGGACGGGCCGGCGGCTGCTCCTCGCCGCCGGTCAGCCAGGCCAGGCCCGGGTGCGCGGCACCGCGACGGAGCCGCTCCCGTAGTCGGCCGGTCTTGATCACCCGGACAGCTTAAAGCTCCTGATGGGGGCCCAGCAGTGGCGCGGGGTACCGGTCGGGGGTGTACCCAGCACCACCCCGAAAACGGGTCCGGGCCTCACAGACGCGGTCGGTGGGTACGCGGGAGGGTGGAGCACGTCGGGTGGGGCGAGACGGACGGGGTGGTCGGGATGACGGTTTTGACGGTGGACCAGGCGGCGCGGCCGCCGGCCCGAGGGCAGGTGCCCGGGCCCTGGTCGGTGCGCCGGGCGGCCGGGCGCAGCGGACGGGCGGCGCTGGAGGTGTACGAGGACGGCGAGCTGATCGACGTCCTGGTGGCGAGTGCGCTGGCGACCGGCTCGGCCGGCTGCGGCGTGCTGCGCGGCGCCCGGCGCGGGCCGGCCGGCACCTTCGCCTGGGGGCGGCTGGGCCCGGACGGGGCGGCGCCGGTGGTGTTGGTGGCCGAGCGGCGGCTGCGGCCGCGCTGGGCGGCGGCCGGCCTGACGCTGGTCGCGGACGAGTTCTGGCTGGCACACCTGCCGGTGGCGGGGTTCGCGGTGGTGGCACGGGGCGCCGGCGGTGCCGTCGGGCGGCTGCGGCCCTCGCGGGTGGGCTGAGCGATGCCGAACCGGATGGTGACGGCGGTGCTGGCGGGCGCCGGGCTGGCGCTGCTGCCCTGGATCCTGGTGCTCGCCCAGGCGCCCGGCAGCGCGGGGTGGGTGGCGCTGGACGTGATGGAGGCGGGGTGCCTGCTGGGCGGCGCCGCGCTGCTGCGCCGGGGCGCGGCAGCCCTGGGCGCGGCCCGGGCGGTGGCCGCACTGGCCGCCGGCCTGTTACTGCTGGACGCGGCCGTGGACCTCACCACGGCCGGCTCGGCCTGGCCCGTCGCGGTGGCGATGGCGCTCGGCGCCGAACTGCCGCTGGCCGCGCTGTGCGGCCGGCTTGCCCTGCGCGGCGTCCAGGTGCCCCGGGCCACCCCGGAGCTGGCCCTGGCCGCCTGATCCCGGCGCGGTAGCGTGGTGCGATCACCGGGGAGGGGGCCACATGGCGGGGATGACAGCGGGTGTGACGGCGGGTGCGGTGCTGGAGCCGTTCCGGGCCCGGCTGCTGGCCCGGATCAACGCGACCGTGCACGGCGGGGACCTCCACCTGGAGCGGTACGACCGGCCTGCCGGGGACCCCGGGCTGTTCGGGCCCGACAGCATGGTCTGGCGGGTGCACGGCCACCCGGCGGGCATGCTGGTCGGCGGTTTCGCGGCGCTGCTGCTCCAGTCCCTGCACCCGCTGGCGATGGCCGCCGTCTCCGCGCACTCCGACTTCCGCACCGACCCGACCGGTCGGCTGAACCGCACCGCCCGGTTCGTCACCACCACCACGCTCGGCTCCACCCCCGCCGCCGAACAGGCCATCGCCGCGGTGCGCCGGATCCACCCGCAGGTGCGCGGCACCGCCCCGGACGGCCGGCCCTACCGCGCCGACGACCCGGAGCTGCTCACCTGGGTGCACACCGCCGAAGTGCGCTGCTTCCTGACGGGGTACCAGGTCTACGCCGCCACCCCGCTCACCCCCGCCGAGTGCGACCGCTACCTCGCCGAGGCCACCCGGGTCGCCGAGCGGCTCGGCGCCGCCGGTGTCCCGGCCTCGCGCGCCGAGGTGAGCGCGTACCTGGCCCGGCTGCGGCCCGAGCTGCGGGTCACCGCCCCGGCCCTGGAGGTGCTCCAGCTGCTGCGCCGGTTCGGCCGCAGCCGCCGCGAGCGCTTCGCGGTGCGCCTGCTCACCAATGCCGCGCTCGCCCTGCTGCCCGCCTGGGCCCGCGCCGAGCTCGGCGTGCGGCGTCCCTGGCCGGTCCGCTCCTGCTGGGACCGGCCGCTGGCCCGGGCCGGCGGCCGGCTCCTGGTGTGGGCCTGCGGCCCCTCCGAGATCCGCCGCGCCGCCCTGGCCCGCGCCACGGCCGACGCGGGCTCGTACTGACGGGCGGTCAGCGCGGCGGGGCCGGCGCCCGTCAGGCATCCGCGGGCCGAGCTGCCGTCAGGCGTGCGCGACCCGAACCGCCGTCAGGCGTGCGCGGGCCATTCGGACGGGGCGTCGGCCAGCGCCGCGCGCAGCACCGCCTCGCGCCGGGCCTGGTCGTCGGCGGCGAGCAGGGCGCTGAGCACTGCGATCCGGGCCTGGCCGGCCCGCAGCGTCCCGGTGGGCACCGCGCCGGCGGCCACCAGGTCGACCGCGCCGCCGTGGGTGTAGATCTCGGCGACCGGGCCGGCCGCCACCCGGGTGGTGAGCGCGACCAGGACGCCCGCGGCCCGGGCCGCGGCGACCGCCGCGACGATCTCCGGAGTGGCGTTGCCGGCCCCGGTGGCCACCAGCACGATGCCCTGGGCACCGGCCGCGACGGCCGCCTCCAGCAGCACCGGGTCGCCGTCGGCGTGGTGCATCACCATGTCCACCCGCGGTGCGGCGTCGGGCAGTTCGGGCAGCGCCAGGGCGCTCGGGCGCAGCGGCGTGCGCAGCACCGAGACCTTGCCGAAGCCCACGTCGCCGATCCGCCGGCCGGACGGGTCGGCGAAGGCGTCGGCGGCCAGCGTCTGGGTCTTCACCGTGCCACGGGCGGCGTGCACCTTGCCGTCGAAGACCACCAGTGCGCCCAGCCCGCGCAGCTGCGAGGCCGCGACCAGTGCGTCGTACAGGTTGCCCGGGCCGTCGCCCTCGGCGGTGTCCATCGGGAGCTGGGCACCGGTGAAGACCACCGGGCGCGGGTCGTCGTGGTGCAGGTCGACCAGGAAGGCGGTCTCCTCCAGGGTGTCGGTGCCGTGGGTGACCACGATGCCGTCCACCTCGGGGGCGGCCAGCACCTCGTGCACGGTGCGCAGCAGGGTGAGCTGGTGGTCGGTGGTGAGCCGGGGGCTGTTGACGCTGAACAGGTCGACCACCTCGACCGCCAGGTCCTGCGGCACGGCGGCGGTGGCCAGCACCTCCGGCCCGCGCGCCTCGGCGGCGAAGCCGGCGCCCTGCCAGCGGCTGGCGATGGTCCCGCCCGTAGTGATGACGACAACTCGTCCCATGGCCCGCACACCCCGATCTTTCGCACAGCTGATCCAGTACAGCAATGGTAAGAAAGATGCCCGGCAATCCGATCGCCACTTTTGCCGTCAGGTCGCTGATCAATGGTGGAGAATTGCGCCATGGACAGGATCGACCGCGCAATCTTGCGTGAGCTCCAGCGCGACGGCCGGCTCAGCAACCAGGACCTGGCGCAGCGGGTCGGCCTGACCCCGTCCCCGTGCCTGCGCCGGGTGCGCCAACTGGAGCTGGACGGGGTGATCCGCGGCTACCGGGCGGTGCTCGACCCGGTGGCGGTCGGGCGCGGCTTCGAGGTGCTGGTCTCGATCGAGGTCAAGCGGGACCGCGAGGCGGTGGAGGCCTTCGAGGCCGCGCTGCAGGACATCCCGGACGTGGTCGAGGCCTACCGGCTGTTCGGCAGCCCCGGCTGCCTGCTGCGGATCGCGGTGGCCGACCTGCAGGCCTACGAGCGGCTGTGGATCGAGCGGCTGACCACCCTGTCCGGGGTGACCGAGGTGAACTCGCAGATCATCATGAAGCGGGTCAAGGAGCCACAGGGCCTGCCGGTGGACTAGCGCGGGGCCGCGGGGCCGGGGTGGCCCGGATGGGCGGAGTGGGCGGGTGGGCGGCGGAAATCAACTCGCCGCTGTCAGCCCCGGCTGCGACGATCCTCGGGTGATCGACCCCACCCGTACCCGCACCCGCGAGGAGCTCGCCGCCCTCACCGCCGCCGGCGCCCGGCCCAAGTACCTGTTCTTCTGGGGCCACCGGCCGCAGCGTGACGGCAGCATCGGCCAGGGTTCGCTGAGCCAGTGGTGGCCGGGCGCCTTCACCGTCGACGGGGTCCGGTACGCCACCGCCGAGCACTGGATGATGGCCGGCAAGGCCCGGCTGTTCGGGGACGCGGAGATCGTGCCCAGGATCCTGGCCGCCCGGACCCCGGCGGAGGCGAAGGAGCTGGGCCGCCTGGTCCGCGGCTTCGACGAGGAGCGCTGGGCCGCGCACCGCTTCGCGCTGGTGGTGGCGGGGAACAGGGCCAAGTTCGGCCAGGACCCGGCGCTGCGCGACTACCTGCTGGGCACCGGCAACCGGGTGCTGGTCGAGGCCAGCCCGCTGGACCGGGTCTGGGGCATCGGCCTGGCCGCGGACGACGAGCGGGCGGCCGACCCGGCCCAGTGGCGCGGCCTCAACCTGCTGGGTTTCGCCCTGATGCAGGCCCGCGCCGAGCTGGCGGACAGTCAGTAGCCGGGCACCGGGCCGCGAGAAGCGTCGGACCCCCTCCCGCCGGGGGGCGGGAGGGGGTCCGTCAGTCCGGCGGCGGCGCCTAGCAGCCGATCAGGCGCGCGCCGAGGTACGACTTGACCTGGTCCAGCGAGACCCGCTCCTGGGCCATGGTGTCGCGCTCGCGGATGGTGACCGCGTTGTCCTCGAGGGTGTCGAAGTCCACCGTGACGCAGAACGGCGTGCCGATCTCGTCCTGGCGGCGGTAGCGCTTGCCGATCGCGCCCGCGTCGTCGAACTCGACGTTCCACGCCTGGCGCAGGTCGGCGGCCAGGTTGCGGGCCTTCGGCGAGAGGTCGGCGTTGCGCGACAGCGGCAGCACCGCGACCTTGACCGGGGCCAGCCGCGGGTCCAGCCGCATGCCGACCCGCTTCTCCATCACGCCCTTGGCGTTGGGCGCCTCGTCCTCGAAGTAGGCGTCGAGCAGGAAGGCCAGCAGCGCGCGGTTGAGGCCGGCCGCCGGCTCGATGACGTACGGGAAGTACCGCTCGCCGGACTCCTGGTCGAAGTACTTCAGGTCCTGGCCGGAGGCCTCGCTGTGGGTCGCCAGGTCGTAGTCGGTCCGGTTGGCGATGCCCTCCAGCTCGGAGAACTCGCTGCCGCCGAAGTTGAACCGGTACTCGATGTCCACGGTCCGCTTGGCGTAGTGCGAGAGCTTCTCCTTCGGGTGCTCGAAGAAGCGCATGTTCTCCTCGCGCAGGCCGAGGTCGCGGTACCAGTTCCAGCGCTGCTCGAGCCAGTACTCGTGCCACTTCTCGTCCTCGCCCGGCACGACGAAGAACTCCATCTCCATCTGCTCGAACTCGCGGGTGCGGAAGATGAAGTTGCCCGGGGTGATCTCGTTGCGGAAGCTCTTGCCGACCTGGGCGATGCCGAACGGCGGCTTCTTGCGCGAAGTGGTCTGCACCGACTTGAAGTTGGTGAAGATGCCCTGGGCCGTCTCGGGGCGCAGGTAGGCCAGGCCGGAGCCGTCCTCGACCGGGCCGAGGTGCGTCTTCAGCATGCCCGAGAACTCCTTGGGCTCGGTGAAGGCGCCCTTGGTGCCGCAGTGCGGGCAGTTGATGTCGGCCAGGCCGTTCGCCGGCAGCTTGCCGTGCTTGGCCTCGTAGGCCTCCTCCAGGTGGTCCGCACGGAACCGCTTGTGACAGGAGGTGCACTCGGTCAGCGGGTCGCTGAAGGTCGCGACGTGGCCGGAGGCCTGCCAGACCTCGGGGGCCAGGATCACCGAGGAGTCGAGGCCGACCACATCCTCACGAGCGTGCACCATCGCCCGCCACCACTGGCGCTTGATGTTCTCCTTGAGCTCCACGCCCAGCGGCCCGTAGTCCCAGGCGGCCTTGGTGCCGCCGTAAATCTCGCTGCAGGGAAAGACGAAGCCTCGGCGCTTGCTCAGGCTGACGATCGTGTCGATCTTGTCGGCGGCCACAGTGCTCTCTTCAGACAACGCCGCACCCAGGTGCGACGGCACGGTCAAGGCGCGGCTGGTTGCGCGCACCCGAATACCTCAGGTTACCGAACAGGTGGGTGGCGGGCTCAAACCGATTAGCGTGGCAACTCGGCCAACAGGCGGCGGCGCGCCGGTGGCACCGCTCACACCATCGGGCAAGTTGACAATCATTTCCAGGTAAGTTGAGAATGGTTGTCATGATGCTCCGCCGTCGTGACCGCCGTGACCGCATATCCGCCGCCCCGCTCGCCCTGGCCGCCGGCACCCTGGCGGGCGCCCTGCTGCTCTCCGCCTGCGGCGGCAGCTCCAGCGCCACCAGCGCCGGCGGCAAGGTGGACGTGGTCGCCGCGTTCTACCCCCTGCAGTACCTGGCGGAGCAGATCGGCGGCGACCACGTGAAGGTCACCGACCTCACCGCGCCCGGCACCGAGCCGCACGACCTGGAGCTGACGGCCAAGCAGGTCGCCGCCGTGCAGGGCGCCGGCGCCGTGCTCTACCTCAAGGGCCTGCAGCCGACCGTGGACAAGGCGGTGGCCCAGGCGGCCGGCAAACACGTGGTGGACGCGGCCGCGCTCTCCCCGCTGGTCGACCACCACCTCGACGAGGGCACCGACGCCTCCGGCCAGGGCGCCGCGCACGCCGGCGACCCGCACATCTGGCTCGACCCGACCCGCTACGCGGCCGTCGCCAAGGGCGTGGGCGCCGAACTGGCCAAGGCCGACCCGGCGCACGCCGCCGACTACCAGCGCAACACCGACGCGCTGGTCGCCAAGCTGGCCACCCTGGACCAGGACTTCGCCACCGGCCTGAAGAGCTGCACCGGCAAGTCCTTCGTGACCAGCCACGCGGCCTTCGGCTACCTGGCCGACCACTACGGCCTGCAGCAGATCGCGATCAACGGCGTGGACCCGGAGTCCGAGCCCACCCCGGCCCGGCTGGCCCAGATCCAGCAGAGCGCCAAGGCGAACGGCGTCACCACGATCTTCTTCGAGACCCTGGTCAGCCCCAAGCTCGCCGACAGCGTGGCCAAGGACCTGAACCTGAAGACCGCCGTCCTGGACCCGCTGGAAGGCGTCAAGGACGAGAAGGCCGACGACTACTTCACGGTCATGCAGCGGAACCTGACCAACCTGCAGGCCGCCCTCGGCTGCACCGCCTGACGGGAGACCAGCACACCATGACCCAGCCCACCCGGCCCCCGGCCCCGGTCCGCCTCACCGCCGCCCATGCCTCGCTCGGCGGCCGCCCGGTGCTGCGCGGGGTGGACCTGACCGTCGCCCCAGGCGAGGTGGTCGCGCTGCTCGGCGGCAACGGCTCGGGCAAGTCCACCACGGTCCGCTCGGTGATCGGCGCGGTGCCGCTGACCGGCGGCGAGCGCGAGCTGTTCGGCGTGCCCGGCGCCAGGTTCCGCGACTGGCACCGGATCGGCTACGTGCCGCAGCGCACCACCGCGGCCGGCGGGGTGCCGGCCACCGTGCGCGAGGTGGTGGCCACCGGGCGCCTGGCCCAGCACGGCCTGCTGCCGTTCCGGCGGCGGGACAAGGCCGCGGTGGCCCGGGCGCTGGAGGCGGTCGGCATGCTGGACCGGGCCGGCGACGGGGTGGCCGACCTGTCCGGCGGCCAGCAGCAGCGGGTGCTGATCGCCCGCGCGCTGGTCGGCGAGCCGGAACTGCTGATCATGGACGAGCCGATGGCCGGGGTGGACCTGGCCAGCCAGCGGGTGCTCGCCGACACGCTGCGCCGGCAGGTGGCCCGCGGCGCGGCGGTACTGCTGGTGCTGCACGAACTGGGACCGCTGGAGCCGCTGATCGACCGCGCGGTGGTGCTGAACGAGGGGCGGGTTCGCCAGGACGGCCCGCCCGCCGCACCGGACCACGTCCACCCGCACGCCGACCGGACCCAGGGGCTCTTCGCATGACCGACATGTTCAGCCTGCTCTTCATGCAGCGCGCGCTGCTGGCCGCGCTGCTGGTCGGGGTCACCGCGCCCTCGATCGGCATCTACCTGGTGCAGCGCCGCCAGGCGCTGATGGGCGACGGGATCGGCCACGTCGCGCTGACCGGCATCGGGCTCGGACTGTTCTTCCAGACCAGCCCGGTCTGGATGGCGGTAGTGGTCTGCGTCGCGGCCGCGGTGGTCATGGAGCTGGTCCGCTCCCGGGGCAACCAGAGCGGCGACATCGCGCTGGCCATGCTCTTCTACGGCGGGATGGCCTGCGGCCGGCTGCTGGTCAGCAAGGCGCCCGGCGCCAGCGGTGCCGGCGGCAGCCTGGACAGCTACCTGTGGGGCTCGATCCTCGCCATGGAGGACAGCGACGTGGTCACCATCGCGGCGCTGGGCGCCGTGGTGCTCGCGGTCACCCTCGGTCTGCGCCGCCAGCTCTTCGCCGTCTGCCAGGACGAGGAGTTCGCCAAGGTCACCGGCCTGCCGGTGCGCCTGCTCAACCTGCTGCTCGCGGTGATGGCCGCGGTCACCGTGACGGTGGCGATGCGGGTGGTGGGGGTGCTGCTGGTGAGCGCGCTGATGGTGGTTCCGGTGGCGGCGGCACAGTTGCTCACCCGGTCCTTCCGGGCCACCCAGGCGCTGGCCGTGGCGATCGGGGTGCTGGTCTCGGTGGGCGGGGTGGTGACCTCCTATCAGGCTGACGTACCGCCAGGTTCGGCGATCGTGCTGCTGGCCATCGCCTGCTTCGCGGTGTTCACCGTGCTGGCCGCGCCACTGGCCCGGCGGCGCTACCGGGACCCGGCGGCGGTCACCGGTACGGAGCTGCCGATTCCGGTTCAGTCGGGCGCCGCAGCAGGGTCGGGCGGCGGTAAGGGGCTGGCACAATGAGGTGTGACCCGCCCCGATCCGCAGGAGGAGCACCGGTGACCACCGCAGGCCCGTCGCCACGCGCCCGATCCACCCGTCAGCGCGCCGCCGTGTCCGCGGCGCTGGACGAGATCGAGGACTTCCGCAGCGCGCAGGAACTGCACGACATGCTCAAGCACCGGGGCGACTCGGTCGGGCTGACCACGGTCTACCGCACCCTCCAGTCGCTGGCCGACGCCGGCGAGGTCGACGTGCTGCGCACCGCCGACGGCGAGGCGGTCTACCGCCGCTGCAGCAGCGGGCACCACCACCACCTGGTCTGCCGGCACTGCGGCGCCACCGTCGAGGTGGAGGGCCCGGCGGTCGAGCGCTGGGCCAACTCGGTGGCCGCCGAGCACGGGTTCAGCGACATCGCGCACACCCTGGAGATCTTCGGCACCTGCGCCGACTGCGCCGCCAAGCAGCTGGCCGCCGCCGCCCCGTAGCCGGCGGCTCAGCCGGTCCACTCCCAGACGGCGGGCGGGAAGGCCGCCACCAGGTCGGCCAGCCGCAGCGCCAGCGCGCTGAGCGCCTCGTAGGTGCGGCGCCCGTCGGTCCAGCCGATCAGCCGGTTCCCTTCCAGCCGCCAGCCGCAGTCCGCCGCCAGGGTCAGCCGCTTGACCTCCTCGGTCACCAGCAGTTCGGCGAAGGCCGGGTCGGCGCCGGTGCGGCGGACCCGGGCGCCCGGGCCACCGCCGGGCAGCGGCTGCGCCCGGCCCGCCCCGGGCGGCAGCGCCTGGTGCCGGTCGATCTGCCAGGTCTCGGCGAGCCGGCGGCAGGTCACGGCGGTCGCGGGCAGCGCGCGCGGCAGCTCCAGCACCGCCAGCGAGAACGAGTACAGGTGACCGCCGCGGTTGGCGCCGCACGGCGGTACCACCTGGTGGGCCAGTACCACCTGGTACCCGGCCAGTTGGCCGCGCACCAGGTCGCGCAGGTGCGAGCGGCCGCTCTCCAGCGTGAAGGGGTAGCCGCGCCGGTCGAACTCGGCCCACGGCGCCTGCGGACGGCGCTGGTACTCCCAGGCCGGGTCGGCGCGGAACCGCTTGATGCTGCGGTGCACTTCGAACACTGCTCGTCCCTCCAAGTGCTCGGGCTGGGCCGCGGGGAGCGTCCCGCGCCCGGCCCGAGCCGGTGTCAGTGCCAGGGCCTGTTTCAGAAGTGGCGCCGGGCCCGCGACGCCACGTCTGAAACAGGCCCTAGTAGGCGCCCTTCGGGTCGACCAGCGGCTGACCGTCGTCGAAGAACTTCTGCGGGTCCGGCTCGCCGGTCAGGTCGTTCTCGCCGGAGCCGGCCAGCCCGTAGGCGCCGGCGTTGGTGAGCGCGTCGCCGGTGGTGGTGTCGTCCGGGCCGCCGGCCCGGTGGGTGCCGGGGCCCGGTCCGTAGACCTTGCCGCCGTAGTGCGTCCCCGCGCCGCCGATGCCGCCGCCGATGGCCGAGGTGAGCATGTCCGGACCCAGGTTGGCGCCGGTCTTGCTGCCCTGGAGGATGTCCACCCCGTCGGCCCCGGCGGTGCCGGCCGCGCTGGTGAGGCTGTTGGTGAACATGCTGCCGGCCAGGCCCTCGCCCTTGAGCAGGTTGCTGACCGTCTCGCCGCCGCCCCACGGGCCGGCGTGCGCACCCGAACCCGCCAGCTTGGTGGCCAGCGCGTTGCCCAGCTTGGGCGCGGCCAGCTCGCCCAGCCCGCTCAGGCCGGTGCCGATGCCGGCCGACACGGCCGCGTCCTGGAAGTCCTGACCCACCGTCACCTGCTGTCCCGCCATGGCCTGGCCGAGCACGTTGCCGCCGAAGTTGGCGCCCAGGTTGCCGGTGAACTTGACGCCGAACTTGAGCAGCTTGCTGTCCTCCATCGCCGTCTTCACGGTCTCCAGGACCTTGGCGACCGCCTCCAGGATCCGGGCCAGCCGGGCCACCGCGGCGCTCGCCTCGGCCGCCTCGGCGGCGGCCGAGGCCGCGGCCGCCGCGTCGGAGAAGCCGGCCGTGACGATCGACAGGCCGATGCCGATAGCCGCGGTGGCCGCGATCTCCAGCACGATCTCCTGGATCTGCTTGTTCACCGACTCGATCGAGTCGGCCGCCTGCTCGAGCTGCTGGGCCACCGTCTCGAAGTTGGGCAGCGCGGCGTCGATCTCGCCCCTGGTGTGCTCCCAGTGGGTGTGGAAGCCGTCGGCCGCCGCGCCGGTCCAGGCCCCGCCGAGCTGGCTCACCTGGTGGTCCAGGCTGTCCCGGGTGCTCTTGAGGTCCGTGGCCATCTCCCGCCAGGCGGCGGCGCAGGCGCGCAGCACCGAGGGGTCGCCGCCGGGGCTGAAGATGTCGAAGCTGGACTCGATCTTCGGTGGCGGCGGAGTCTGCTGACCGCCCTGGTTGTCCGGGTTCTGGGCCATGTTCAGACCGCCAGCCGACGGCTGTTGTGCTGGTCCGCCGTCTGGTAGTTCGTCACCGTGGTGGCCAGCGCCTGCGAGTAGCCCTCCAGTTGGGCCTGCAACTGCTGCAGGCTGACCACGGTGGCCTGGGTCATCGTCACGTACTTCTGCAGCGCGTCGGTGGACTCGGCCAGCACGCCGAAGGCGTCGTTGACGTTCTCCGCCTTGCTGCCGAAGGCGGTGATCTGCCCGCCCAGCGTGACTGCCGCACTGTGGAAGTCGGCGCTCAGCGCCTCGACCTTCCCCGGCTCGATGTGGAAATGATCGGCGACCATGACCTCGCTCCCCCGTGAGACGACTTGAGTCTCACGGCACCGTACTCGCCGTCCGGGCGGCGGCCGCAGCCAGGTCCGGGCAGCAGCGCGGAGCGTCAGCCGTCAGCCGTCGGCGCGCCGGGGGTTCTACGGTCTTGGCGGCATCTTGTGCGCGGCGATACGGCCGAGCGGTCGGCGGGCGCGCGGGGCAACGGTGAGCTGGCGCACGAGCTGGTGCAGCGAGATGGCAGCGGTGAGCGGGGGCAGGCCGACGACGATGAGGTTCGAAGCCGTCCGGGAGACCCCGGCGACGCACAGACCGGTCGCGAGCGAGGAGAACAGGATGACCACCACCCAGGAGTGGACCAGCTGCCGGCCGTGCAGCGCGGCCCGCAGCACTGAGAGGCAACCCACCAGCCACGGACCGTAGATGACCACCGGCCACAGCTGCGACAGTCCGCGCGGCACTCGCGAGAACGCCATGTCCCGCAGCGGGTCGTAGGAGAGGATCCACCCCATCACGCACACCGCGATGACCGTCAGCGCCGTCAGTACGCCGAACAGCGAGCTGATCACGCGTGGCCAGGCCGGTGCGGCGGGCCGCGTCTGTCGTCGGTGCCGGGAGGGCGGTGAGCGCTCCGGGTCGGGTGCGACCGGCGGGGGTTGCTCGACCGGCTCGCGAGGGCGGGGGGCGAACACGCCCTCGGCCTCCCAGCCGAGCGTCGACACGGTGACGGAGCCGAACTGGTGCGGACCGCCCTCGGTGAGACCGTCCTCCTCCACGAGGCCCTCGCCGTACCAGCCGCCGTGACCGTAGGCCCCGAACGGCGGGAGGAGATCGCTCATCCGGTCGTACACGGCAGGTCTCCAGAGCTGCGGTCGGACTCTTCGGCCGAGGACGTGTGGAGGTTCAGCCGCGCCGCGAAGTCGCTCTCCAACTGACGGACCTTGCGCATGAAGTCGGCCAACAGGCGCGAGGTGTGGGCCAGGACGACTCGTTCGCCGTTGCGCGACAGGTAGCCGGTGTGCACGTCACCGGCCGCGTTGCGGCGGTCCGGTACGAAGAGCCAGGTCCCGAGGCTGGCGACCGGGTCCCGGTCCAGGGGGGATGGCAGATAGGGCTGGCATGGTGAGATCACGGCTGCTCAACGAGGCGGCGGCAGTCAGGTCAGTACGGCGTTCGGGCGTCATTCCATATTCGCCGCCGAAGGCGCTCGCCAAAATTACCTGGGGTGGCGCGGGGGGTGGTTGATTTCGCGGCCGACTTCAAACCTGCGAAATTCCCCACACAAGGTAGGTTCATATTAACCCCGACCGGCGCTCACCGAGAATGTCCAAGATCAACAAATGAGAGAAACGTTTTTCCGCTTCGATCTTGCACCCTTTGTGCTATATTTCCGGCTTGCCTCTGGCATATCTCATCCGCTGCAGGGCGAAAGCTCGACCGTGAGGGGGAATCTTGCTCAGTTGGGAAGAATACATGGAAGCGCTCAGGTGCAAGCGCCAGGGATGGTCCATCACCGCGATTTCCCGATATCTCGGACGCGATCGAAAAACGGTGAGATCATACCTCTCCGGAAAACGTGTCCCGGGTATTCGAAGTATGGCGCCCGATGTTTTCTCGCAGTTCCTGCCGTACTGCCGCCTGCGGCTGGCGGAGGACCCGCACCTCCCCGCCGCCACCCTCTTCGACGAGGTCGTCGAGCTCGGCTACCCCGGCGGCTACTCGACATTCACCCGCGCCCTGCGCAGGCACCAGCTCCGGCCGCTGTGCACGCAATGCCGGGGTTTCGGCACGGCGGGAGGCGTGAGCGACGCGCAGCGCCTCGACGAGGCCATCCGATTCGACTGGCTGGAGCTTCCCGATCCGCCGGCGGTATGGGCCGGCGGAAACCGAGCACACGTCCTGGTCGGCTCGCTCACCCGCTCCGGGCGCTGGCGTGCGGTGCTGGCGGAGAACGCCGATCTTCCCCAACTGGTCGAAGCCATGGAGCAGGTGATGAGGCGGTTGGGCGGCACCACGGAGTACTGGTGGTTCGGCTCGGACTCCGCCGAGCACTTCGACACCGGTAACCGGATGTCGCCCCAGTTCCGGCACGTGGCCAGGTATTACGGCGCGAGGGTCCAGACCCGTCCGGACGACGAACCGGAGCCGGCGACGGCCGGGAGCATCAACGAAACGATCCGCGCCTGGTGGCGTGGCCTGCCGAAGGACACCGCCCTCCAACACGCCCAGGAGAGCCTCGGCCGGCTCGCGGCCCGGATGGACGCAACCGGAACCGAAGCACTCCGAGCGCTGCCCTCGGCGCCGTACCCGATCTGGCTGTGTGCCCGGCGCACCGTCACCGACCAGGGCACGGTGCCCTTCCGCGGCAACTTCTACGGCGTGCCGCACCACCTGGCCGGCGCCGTGGTGGAGGTGCGTCGGCGGCTGGACCAGCCCTTCCTCTCCATCACCACGACCGCCGGAGCCGTCATCGCCCGTTACGCCCTGGCCCCGGCGGGGGCGGGGCGCACGGTCGGCGAACACAGTGGTGCCGCGATCGTCCTGGACCGGCTCCCCACGAACCCGGCCAGCGACCGGGGCGGACCCGGCGAGATCCCGCCCTGCCGGGGAAGGACGCCGCTGCCGCCCTCGGGCGAGGCGCTGGCGGAAGCCGAGGCCCTGCGCGGACAGTCCACCGCCGCGGCCCCCTGCCAGGTGCAGACCGAACAGGCCGTCGCGAGCGAGCGGGTGCCGCCCCAGCGGGACGGCGGGGGCGGCACCGCGGAGGGGGACTGACGGCCCGTCACCCGGTTCTGGACCGAGCTGCGGCGCTCCGGCGTCAGCGCGGTGCGGGCAGCTCGGCGGCGACCTCGTTGGGCAGCGCACCGCCGAAACGGCGGTCGCGCATCGCGTACTGCTCGCAGGCCCGCCACAGGTCGCGCCGGTCGAAGTCCGGCCAGAGCACGTCCTGGAACACGAGCTCGGCGTAAGCCGACTGCCAGAGCAGGAAGTTGGAGGTGCGCTGCTCGCCGCTGGGGCGCAGGAAGAGGTCCACGTCCGGCATGTCGGGGTGGTACATGTACTTGGCGAGGGTCTTCTCGTTGACCTTCGTCGGGTCCAGCTTGCCGGCCGCCACATCGGCCGCGATCGCTGCGGCGGCATCGGCCACCTCGGCCCGGCCGCCGTAGTTGACGCACATGTAGAGGGTGACCGCGTCGTTGCCCTTGGTCTGCTCCTCGGCGACCTGGAGCTCCTGCACCACGCTCTTCCAGAGCTTGGGCATCCGGCCGGCCCAGCGGATCCGCACGCCCATCGCGTCCAACTCGTCACGGCGGCGGCGGATCACGTCCCGGTTGAAGTTCATCAGGAACTTCACCTCTTCCGGCGACCGCTTCCAGTTCTCGGTGGAGAACGCGTAGAGCGAGATGTTCTTCACACCGAGCTCGATCGCACCGCGGAGCACGTCGAGCACCACGCTCTCGCCGACCTTGTGGCCCTCGGTCCTGGGCAGGCCGCGCTCCTTGGCCCAGCGGCCGTTGCCGTCCATCACGATGGCGACGTGGGCCGGGACCAGCTCACCGGGGATCTTCGGCGGCTGTGCGCCGCTCGGGTGCGGGGACGGGGCCTGGTAGGCCCGCTGCTTGCTGCCGCCGAAGAGCCGTCGCGCTGCCATGCTCACTTCTCCACGTATCTCATCGAGCGGATACCCCGCTCCAGGTGCCACTGCAGGTAAGCGGCCACCAGACCGCTGCCCTCCCGCCAGTAGCGGGGCTCGCAGACGTCCGCGGTCCGCCAGTCTCCGGACAGCAGGGCGCCGAGCAGAACCAGTGTCTCAGGGGAGGGTACGGCACAACCGGGAACCCGGCAGTCCGCGCAGAGCACCCCGCCGGCCTGCAGCGAGAAGAACCGGTTGGGCCCTTCCAGCCCGCACTTGGCGCAGTCGGTGAAGCTCGCGCCGTAGCCGTTGACCGCGAGCGAGCGCAGCAGGAAGGCGTCGAGCACCAGGTGCGACTCGTGGGTGCCGGCGGCCAGCGTGCGCAGCGCACCGATCAGCAGCAGGTACTGCTGCACGGCCGGCTCGCCCTCGTTCTCGGCGAAACGTTCCGCCGTCTCCAGCATCGCGGTGCCGGCGGTGTAGCGGCCGTAGTCGGTGACGATGCCGCCGCCGTACGGCGCGATGGTCTCCACCTGGGTGCACAGCGGCAGCGAGCGGCCGATCAGCTCGCTGCCCCGGCTGAAGAACTGCACGTCCACGTGGGAGAACGGCTCCAGCCGGGCCCCGAACTTGGACTTGGTCTTGCGCACCCCGCGGGCCACCGCCCGGACCTTGCCGTGCTGACGGGTGAGCAGGGTGATGATCCGGTCGGCCTCGCCGAGCTTCTGGGCACGCAGCACGACGCCGTCATCGCGGATCAGACTCATGCGCCCATTCTCCCCCACCGGCCCGCCCGGACAGCCGTGTGCCCGCACCGGGCTTGTACGGGGGGAGCCGGTGCGGGACACGGCGGGCCCGGAGGGGGGAGTTCGGGCCCGGCTCTTGGGGAGGGGTGGGTCAGTGCGGGGTGCGGCTGGCCGCCTCCAGCGTGCGCCGCACGCTGTCCTCGCCCAGGCGCAGGCAGGCGCCGACCGCGGCCAGCGCCACCCGCTCGGTCGGCAGGTACCGCCCGTCGGCCAGCGCGATCCTGGCGCCCTGCAGCAGCAACCGCTCGCGGCCCTGCTGGGCCAGGTAGGGGGACAACGGCTCCAGCGCGGCGTGCAGTTCGATGGCCAGCCCGCTGCCCACCCCGTGCACGTCGAACGGCTCGCCCTCGCCGAACCCGGAGAGCGCGGCCAGCGCGGCCAGCACCTGCGCCTCGCCGCAGTCCTCGAAGCCGGCCACCCGGACCAGCTCGCAGGCCTGGGCCCGAGCCGCGGCCGAACCGGTGCCGCCGGCGGCCAGCACGGTGAGCGCGATGGTGTACTGCGCGTCCCGCAGCATCCCGGTCAGCCGGGCACTGGTGGGCTGCTCCAGGCACTCCACCCCGTACCGGCCCTGGCAGTTGGTGCATTGCACGCTGCCCTGCACGCCGCCCAGCGGCAGCACCGGCAGCTCGAACAACCGCAGCCACCGCCGGCCGTGCTGCCGACGGTAGTTGCGGTCCCCGCCACAGCCGGGGCAGAAGAACTCGCCGAGCACATCCGTCCGCCACCTCGGGCGAACACCCCACAACCGTGTCACGGCGCCAACTCCCCAGACCTGGCAGGCGGCCTGCACGACGACGGGCAGGTCACGCGACCGAAGCACCGGTCGTCCCACCGACCCCGCTTCCGGTTCACCGATGGTGCCACGGTTGCCAGCAGGTGTCAGCACCCCGAACGAGTGCCGACACAAAAAAATGTGGCCCAGACCACAGTCCGGGCCACATCTGGCGAATACTGGTAAAAACCTGGGCGAAGCTGGGAGCTTTACCGGCGTGCGGAGCGGTTCACCGCGCTGATGATCGCCTTCAGCGAGGCGCGCACCGTGTTGGCGTCGATGCCCACGCCCCACAGCACCTGACCGTCCACCGCGCACTCGACGTAGGCGGCGGCCTGGGCGTCGCCGCCCTCGCTCAGCGCGTGCTCGGCGTAGTCCAGCACCCGTACGTCCACCCCGATACCGGCCAGCGCGTCGGTGAAGGCGGAGACCGGGCCGTTGCCGGAGCCGGTCAGGGTGGCGGGCGCGCCGTCCAGCTGCACCTCGACGCTCAGCGCGTCGCGACCCTCCTCGGTGGTCAGGCTCTGCTGCTCGCGCAGCGCGATCCGGCCCCACGGGTTGTCGGTGGTGGGCAGGTACTCGTCGAGGAAGACCGCCCAGATGGCCGCCGGCGTGACCTCACCGCCCTCGGCGTCGGTCTTGGCCTGGATGATCTTCGAGAACTCGATCTGCATCCGGCGCGGCAGGTCCAGCTTGTGGTCGTTCTTCAGCACGTAGGCGATGCCGCCCTTGCCGGACTGCGAGTTGACCCGGATCACCGCCTCGTAGCTGCGGCCCACGTCCTTCGGGTCGATCGGCAGGTAGGGCACGCCCCAGGTGAAGTCGCCCACCGGTACGCCGGCCGCCGCCGCGTCGACCTCCAGCGCGTCGAAGCCCTTCTTGATCGCGTCCTGGTGCGAGCCGGAGAAGGAGGTGTAGACCAGGTCGCCGGCGTACGGGTGGCGCTCGGGGACGTTCATCTGGTTGCAGTACTCGTAGGTGCGGCGGATCTCGTCGATGTTCGAGAAGTCGATCATCGGGTCGACGCCCTGCGAGAACAGGTTCATCCCCACGTTCACCAGGTCCAGGTTGCCGGTCCGCTCGCCCTGCCCGAACAGGCAGCCCTCGACCCGGTCGGCGCCGGCCATGACCGCCAGCTCGGCCGAGGCGACCCCGGTGCCGCGGTCGTTGTGCGGGTGGGTGGACAGCGCCACGAACTGACGGCGGCTCAGGTTGCGGCTCATCCACTCGATCATGTCCGCGTACACGTTCGGGGTGCAGCGCTCGACCGTGGTGGGCAGGTTCAGGATGATCTCGCGGTCCTCGGCGGGCTGCCAGACGTCCATCACGCCCTCGCAGACCTCCAGCGCGAAGTCCAGCTCGGTGTCGATGAAGATCTCCGGCGAGTACTGGTAGCCGAAGACCGTCGCGTCGCCCAGCAGCTTCTCGGCGTACTCCATCACCAGCCGGGTGCCGTCCACCGCGATCGCCTTGATGTCGGCCCGGCTGCCCTTGAAGACCACCCGGCGGAACAGCGGCGAGGTGGCGTTGTACAGGTGCACGGTGGCGCGCGGGGCACCGACCAGCGACTCCACGGTGCGCTCGATCAGGTCCTCGCGGGCCTGGGTCAGCACCGAGATGGTCACGTCCTCGGGGATCGCGCCCTCCTCGACCAGCGAGCGGACGAAGTCGAAGTCGGTGGCACCGGAGGCCGGGAAGCCGACCTCGATCTCCTTGTAGCCCAGCTTCACCAGCAGGTCGAACATCTTGCGCTTGCGGGCCGGCGACATCGGGTCGATCAGCGCCTGGTTGCCGTCCCGCAGGTCGGTGGAGAGCCAGCGCGGCGCCTTGGTGATCATCTTGCTCGGCCAGGTCCGGTCGGGCAGGTCCACGGTGCCGAACGGCAGGTAGCGGTGGAACGGCATGCCCGACGGGCGCTGGCGCACCGAGGAGGCGGTGATCGGGGTGGGACGGTCGACGAAGGCGCGGGCCACGGAGGACTGCTCGGTCATGAGTGAGGACTCTCGGCTTCTCTTCGGATGCGGGCTGGCCGGGGTGGATTCACCCGACGGGCCGACTCGTGCCGTTTGGCGCGCAGCAACGCTGGGATGCGCACAGCACAGACTCCGCGACGAGGGAGCCGGCCTCTACGGTCTTACAGGCCCTCGCCGCGGCAGCTAAGAAGAAGCAGCCCGTAACGCATGATGGTGCCAGCGTAACCCAACGCCCCACGGTGCCGAAGCGGATGCCGCGACATTTCCACCCCTTGAGACGGCGGGATGCGTGACACGGCGTCAGTGATCGGTGACGCTGTGCGCCATGACCCCGCTCTGCACCATCATCCCGCCCTACCTGCTGGACCGGTTGGCCGAGCTCGGCGACGAGAACGCGCGCCGCTCGCTGGCCGCCGACACCGCCCTGCGCGCCGCCCGCGCCACCGCCCTGCGCGCCGCCCCGCTGCCCGCGGGCCGGCCGGGCCGTACCGTGGCGGACGCCGGCCACAGCACCCGGCTGCCCGGGCGCACGGTGCGCACCGAGGGCGGCCCGCCCACCGCCGACCCGGCGGTCAACCGGGCCTACGACGGACTCGGGGCCACCCTGGCGCTGCTGCTGGAGGTCTACGGGCGGCGCTCGGTGGACGGCGAGGGCCTGCCGCTGCAGGCCACCGTGCACTACGGCGAGGAGTACGACAACGCGTTCTGGGACGGTCAGCGGATGGTCTTCGGCGACGGCGACCAGGTGGTGTTCCGCGACTTCACCGGCTGCGTCGACGTGATCGGCCACGAGCTGACCCACGGCGTGGTGCAGTACAGCGCCGCGCTGGAGTACCGCGGCCAGTCCGGGGCGCTCAACGAGTCGCTGGCCGACGTCTTCGGCTCGCTGGTCAAGCAGTACGCGCTGGGCCAGCAGGCCGCGGACGCGGACTGGCTGATCGGCGCCGGCCTGCTCGGCCCGGGCGTGCGCGGGGTCGCGCTGCGCTCGCTCAAGGCGCCCGGCACCGCCTACGACGACCCCCGGCTGGGCCGCGACCCGCAGCCCGCCTCGATGGACGGGTACCTGGAGACCGGGTCGGACCAGGGCGGGGTGCACCTCAACTCCGGGATCCCGAACCGGGCCTTCTACCTGACCGCCGTCGAGCTCGGCGGCGCGGCCTGGGAGCGGGCCGGGCGCATCTGGTACGACGCGATGACCGGCGGCGCACTGCGCCCCGACGCCGACTTCGCCGACTTCGCCCGCACCACGGTGGCCGCCGCCCGCAGCCGGTTCGGCGAGGGCCCGGTGGTGGAGGCGGTGGCCGGCGCCTGGAAGCAGGTGGGCGTGCCGGCCCTGTGAGGCCGCCGCGCCGCACCGCCACGCCGCAGGGCCCCACAAAGAAGTGCTGTGGCGAAACGGCTGCGGGGCGGCGCGCTCGGTAGCAGACTGGCGACCATGCGTATACAGGTGAGCAGGAGCGGCGGTTTCGCCGGCCGCACCACCGCGGCCGAACTCGACACCCGGGCCCGGATCGACGCCCCGCACGTGCACGCGCTGGCCCGCGAGGCGGTGGCCGGCGCCTCCCGCAACCGGGTCTACGGTGTGCCGGACGGCTACCACTACGCGATCACGGTGGACGGGCGCACCGTGCACTGCGCCGACCCGAGCCTGACCGAGAGCCAGCGCGAGCTGGTCTCCCTGGTGCTGCACCAGGGAGTCCAGCTGCAGGACTGAGGGCGCGTCAGACCGGGTTCAGAACCCCAGCTTGCGCAGCTGCTTGGGGTCGCGCTGCCAGTCCTTGGCGACCTTGACGTGCAGGTCCAGGAAGACCGGCGTGCCCAGCAGCGCCTCGATGTGCTTGCGCGCGGTGGTGCCCACGTGCTTGAGCCGCGCGCCCTTGGCCCCGATCACGATCGCCTTCTGGCTCTGCCGCTCGATGTAGACGTTCGCGTGGATGTCCAGCAGCGGCCGGTCCGCCGGGCGGTCGGCCCGCGGGATCATCTCCTCCACCACCACCGCGAGCGAGTGCGGAAGCTCGTCCCGCACGCCCTCCAGCGCGGCCTCGCGGATCAGCTCGGCGACCATGATCTGCTCGGGCTCGTCGGTCAGGTCGCCGTCCGGGTAGAGCGGCTGGCCCTTCGGCAGCAGGTTGGTGATCAGGTCCGCGACCAGCTGGACCTGCTGGTCGCCCACCGCGGAGACCGGGATGATCTCGGCCCACTCGAAGCCCAGCTCCAGGCCCAGCTGGTGAACGGCGATCAGCTGCTCGGCCAGCCTCTTGGAGTCGACCAGGTCGGTCTTGGTGACGATGGCCACCTTGGGGGTCTTCTTGATCTCGGCGAGTTCCTTGGCGATGAACTTGTCGCCGGGGCCGAGCTTCTGGTCGGCGGGCAGGCAGAAGCCGATCACGTCGACCTCCGCCCAGGTGGAACGGACCAGGTCGTTGAGCCGCTCGCCGAGCAGGGTGCGCGGCTTGTGCAGGCCGGGCGTGTCCACCAGCACCAGCTGGGCGTCGGGGCGGTGGACGATGCCACGCACGGTGTGCCGGGTGGTCTGCGGGCGGTCGGAGGTGATCGCGACCTTGGTCCCCACCAGGGCGTTGGTCAGGGTCGACTTGCCCGCGTTGGGGCGCCCGACGAAGCACGCGAAGCCGGAACGGTAAGGGGTGGTGGAGGTGTCGCTCATGCGGACCATTCTCCCTGATCGGCCGGGCCCATCGGTACGCCGCTCACTTGCCGCGGCCGAACAGGCTACCGGCCAGGGTCAGGATCAGCAGCGCGATCGAGACCGCGAGCCAGACCGGCGAGCCGGTCTCGTGCCAGCGGCCGAACGACATGACCACGGCCAGCAGCGCCGCGAAGAACGCCAGAACCCCCATGCCAGGGAGATTATCCGACTGCTCGGCGGCCGCCCAGCCCGGTCAGGCCTCGACCCGGGCCCGCAGCAACCCGTCCGGTCCGGCCAGCAGCAGCGGGGTGCCCGGGCCGCCCAGGTCGCGCACGGCGGCCAGGTCGGCCTCGGCCGGCTGCTCGCCCGCCGTCACCACGGCCGCCGCCTCCAGGCCCTTGGCGCCGCTGGCCACCGCCATCGCCACCGCGGTCTGCACCGCGCTCAGGGTCAGCGAGGGCAGCGCCACCGAGCCGGCCACGTAGGTGCGGCCGGTCTCGTCGCGCACCGCCGCGCCCTCCGGCACGCCGTTGCGGGCACGGGCCGAGCGGGCCAGCGTGACGATCTTCTGGTCTTCCGGGTCAAGGTCGGTCATGGGACCAGAGCTTAGACGGGGTCACTCCGGGCCTTCGGCCTCGTCCACCACCCGGGGCACCGGGCTGGCCACCACGGTGCCGATCCGGTTGCGCCGCCCGGCCGAGCTCTCCGCCACCAGCCGGATCCCGGCGAGCTCGGGCGAAGTCTCCTCGGGCAGCGGCAGCTCGCAGGCCGAGCCCGGGATCGGCACCCGGCCCAGGTACTTGGCCAGCAGTCCGCCGACCGTCTCCACGTCCTCGTCCGCCAGCAGCAGGCCGAAGAGCTCGCCCAGGTCCTCCACCAGCAGCCGGGCGGTGATCCGGTAGCGCCCGTCGCCCAGGTCCTCCACCGGCGAGGTCTCCCGGTCGTACTCGTCGGTGATCTCGCCGACGATCTCCTCCAGGATGTCCTCGATGGTGACCAGGCCGGCAGTGCCGCCGTACTCGTCGATCACGATCGCCACGTGCGAGCGCATTTGCTGCATCTCGCGCAGCAGGTCGTCGACCGGCTTGCTGTCCGGGATGAAGACCGCCGGACGCATCACCGCGTCCACCTGCTCGGCCTCCGACTCCGGGTTGACGTGGGTGCGCCGCACCAGGTCCTTGAGGTAGACGATGCCCACCACGTCGTCCTCGTTCTCCCCCACCACCGGGATCCGGGAGAACCCGGAGCGCAGCGCCAGGGTGAGCGCCTGACGGACCGTCTTGTGCCGCTCCATCATCACCAGGTCGGTGCGCGGCACCATGACCTCGCGCACGATGGTGTCGCCCAGCTCGAAGACCGAGTGCACCATCCGGCGCTCGTCGTCCTCGATCAGGTCGTCCTTCTCCGCCAGGTCCACCAGCGCGCGCAGCTCCGCCTCGGAGGCGAACGGCCCTTCGCGGTAGCCCTTGCCGGGGGTCAGCGCGTTGCCCAGCAGGATCAGCAGCCGCGGGATCGGGCCCAGGATCCGGGCCAGCGGCAGCAGCACGTACGAGGCCGCGGTCGAGGTGGTCAGCGGGTGCTGGCGGCCGATGGTGCGCGGCGAGACGCCGACCGCGACGAAGGAGACCAGCACCATCACCCCGAACGCCAGCAGCACCGCCTGCCAGGTCTGCTGCAGGGTGCGCAGGCAGACCACGGTCACCAGCACCGCGGCCGCCACCTCGGCGGCCACCCGGATCAGGGTGGCCAGGTTGAGGTAGCGCACCGGGTCCGAGGCCAGCGTGAGCAGCCGGGTGGCGCCGCGCCGGCCGCCGCGCACCGCCTCCTCGGCCCGGAACCGGGAGACCCGGGAGATGCCGGCCTCCGCGCAGGCGGCCACCCACCCCAGCATGACCAGTGCGAAGGCCCCGATCAGGAAGCTCGTACTCGCGGAACCCATCGGGGATCAGTGGGTGGTCGGTGCCGGGGAGATGCCCCCGAGCCCGCGACCGGCCCGCCAGTCGTCCAGGATCCGCTTCTGGAGGGCGAACATCTGCCGCTCCTCCTCCGGCTCCTCGTGGTCGTAGCCGAGCACGTGCAGCACCCCGTGGACGGTGAGCAGTTGCAGCTCCTCGTCCATCGAGTGCTGCGAGGGGGCCGCGGCGCCCTGCGCCTTGGCCACCTCGGGGCAGAGCACGATGTCGCCGAGCAGGCCCTGCGGCAGCTCCTCCCCCTCCTTGCCAGGACGCAGCTCGTCCATCGGGAAGGACATGACGTCGGTCGGACCCGGCAGGTCCATCCACTGGATGTGCAGCTGCTCCATCGCCTCGCTGTCCACCAGGATCACGGACAGTTCGGAGAGCGGGTGGATCCGCATCTTGTCGAGGGCGTAGCGGGCGACGTCGAGGATGGCCGCTTCGTCAGCTTCCCACCCGGACTCGTTGGCGATGTCGATGGACATGGAGCGGTGGTATCAGCTTTCGGTGCGTCGGGGCTGGCGGGGGGTGTGGCTGCGCGGACCGCGCGGAGCACTGCGCCGGGCGGCCGGGGCCGCCTCGTCGGAGTTCTCGGCGTCCCAGCGCTCGTAGGCGTCCACGATCCGGCCGACCAGCTTGTGGCGGACCACGTCGGTGCTGGTGAGGACGGAGAAGTGGATGTCGGGGACGTCGGCCAGGATCGACTGGACCACCTTGAGGCCGCTCTTGGTGCCGCCGGGCAGGTCGATCTGGCTGGTGTCGCCGGTGACCACGACCCGGGAGTTGAAGCCCAGGCGGGTCAGGAACATCTTCATCTGCTCGGGCGAGGTGTTCTGCGCCTCGTCCAGGATGATGAAGGCGTCGTTCAGGGTGCGGCCGCGCATGTACGCCAGCGGAGCCACCTCGATGGTGCCGGCGGCCATCAGCCGCGGGATCGAGTCCGGGTCCATCATGTCGTGCAACGCGTCGTACAGCGGGCGCAGGTACGGGTCGATCTTCTCGTACAGGGTGCCCGGCAGGAAGCCGAGCCGCTCGCCGGCCTCGACCGCCGGGCGGGTCAGGATGATCCGGTTGACCTCCTTGGCCTGCAGCGCCTGCACCGCCTTGGCCATCGCCAGGTAGGTCTTGCCGGTACCGGCCGGGCCGATGCCGAAGGTGATGGTGTGCCGGTCGATCGCGTCGACGTAGGCCTTCTGGTTCAGCGTCTTCGGCCGGATCGTGCGGCCCCGGTTGGACAGGATGCTCTGGGTGAAGACGGCGGACGGGGCCAGGCCCTGGCCGCCGGCCGCGGCGCCCTTCAGCATCGCGATGGACCGCTCCACCGCGTCCTCGGTCAGCGGCTGGCCGGTGCGCAGCACCAGCATCATCTCGTCGAACAACTGCTTCACCAGGGCGATGTCGGCCCGGTCACCGGTGGCGGTGACCTCGTTGCCGCGCACGTGGATGTCGGTGTCCGGGAAGGAGCGCTCGATCACCCGCAGGAGCGAGTCGGTGGCACCGAGCAGGGTGACCATCGGGTGCTTCTCGGGGATCACGATCCGGGCGGTCGAGCCCGCGCCGCCCTGGGCGCTGCTCTGTGCGGTGTCACTCATCGGTTCGCTCATGGGTCGGCGCTACGGCCTGCCTCATCCCATCCGTGGTCTCGGGGTGCCACTCGGTACTTCCGGGGTCACCAGGGTACGCCGCGCGGGTGTGCACTGTGCGGCGCGGCCCGATCGATGGTGCGCCAGTGGCGCGGGCGATGCCAGTGCTTTTCACCCCGCCCGCTGCCGCGGCGGCACCGGGATCCGGGCCAGGTCCCGGGCCACCACCAGTTCGCCCTCGAAGTGCTCGCGGGCTTCGGCCTCGTGACCGGCCAGGTCGGGGTAGCGCTGGGAGAAGTGGGTGAGCACCAGGGTGCGCACCCCGGCCGCCTGCGCCGCCCTGGCCGCCTGGGCGGCGGTCAGGTGGCCGTGCTCGTCGGCCAGCGCGCGCTCGGACTCCAGGAAGGTCGACTCGATCACCAGCAGGTCCGCGCCGTCGGCCAGTTCCTCGACCCCCTGGCACATCCGGGTGTCCATCACGAAGGCGAAGCGCTGCCCCCGGTACACCTCGCTGACCTCGGCCAGGGTGATCCGACGGCCGTTCAGCTCCACCACGGCCTGCCGCTGCAGCTCGCCGACGATCCTGCCGCCGAGGCCGAACTCGGCCAGCTTCTCCGGCCGCATCCGGCGCTGGTCCGGCTCGACCAGCTGGTACCCGTAGGAGTCCACCGGGTGCGACAGCGCCACCGCCTTCAACCGGAACCCGGTCCCCTCGGCGAGTACGCCGGAGCCGTGCACCGGGGACGGCAGGAGCTGGGCGGTCTCGTGGTAGGCGGTCGCGTACCGCAGCCGGTCGAAGTACTGCTGCCCGCCGGCCGGGTAGTGGACGTGCACCGGGTGCGGCACCCGGTCCAGGTTGATCCGCTGGATCACCCCGGCCAGGCCCAGGCTGTGGTCCCCGTGGAAGTGGGTGACGAGGACCCGGTTCAGGTCGGTGGCCGAGACCCCGGCCAGTAGCATCTGCCGCTGGGTCCCCTCGCCCGGGTCGAAGAGCAGTCCCTCGCCGTCCCAGCGCAGCAGGTAGCCGTTGTGGTTGCGGTGCCGGGTGGGCACCTGGCTGGCCGTGCCGAGGACGACGAGTTCGCGGTTGGTCATCGGCGGTTCAGACCAGGCCCTCGTGGAACGGCTCGCCGCCCAGCAGGTGCACGTGGGCGTGGAAGACGGTCTGGCCGGCGGCCTTGCCGGTGTTGAAGACCAGCCGGTAGCCGGTCTCGGCGATCTGCTCGTCGGCGGCCACCGCGGCGGCGTCGGTGAGCAGCGCGGCGGCCGTCCGCGGGTCCGCGGCGGCCAGCGTGGCGGCGTTCGGGTAGTGCGCCTTGGGGATCACCAGCACGTGGGTGGGCGCCTGCGGGTGGATGTCGCGGAAGGCCAGCGTCAGCTCGGTCTCGCGGACCACGGTGGCGGGGATCGTGCCGTCGACGATCTTGCAGAACAGGCAGTCGGGCTCGCGCAGGTCGGCCATGGCGGCTCGGTCTCCCGGGTAGGAATGGGGGCACCCCCGGCCGGAGGCTGGGGGCGGGGCTGATGCCCCGCCAACCTACCGGACGGACAGCCTGGTTACGGCAGCGGCGGCGGGGTCCTGGCCGGGTTGACGGCCAGTGCCTCCAGCGCCATCCGCACCGCCCGGGTCAGCTGCGGGTCCGCGCCGGCCGCCCAGTCGTGCGGCGCGATCGGCACCTCCACGTCCGGGGTGACCCCGTGGTTCTCCACCCCCCAGCCGTAACCCTCCAACCAGGTGGCGTACTTGGGCTGGGTCACCGCGGTGCCGTCGACCAGGCAGTAGCGGTTGTCGATGCCGATCACCCCGCCCCAGGTCCGGGTGCCGACCACCGGGCCGATGCCCAGCGCCTGGATCGCCGCGTTGACGATGTCGCCGTCCGAGCCCGAGTGCTCGTCGGCCAGCGCCACCACCGGGCCGCGCGGGGCGTCGCCCGGGTACGGGTCGGCGGTGGCCAGATCCCGGCCGCGGCCCCAGCCGACGATCCGGCGGGCCAGCTTCTCCACCACCAGCTGCGAGGTGTGGCCGCCGCGGTTCTCCCGCAGGTCCACCAGCAGGCCCTCCCTGGCCAGCTCGACCCGCAGGTCGCGGTGGAGCTGGGCCCAGCCGGCGCTCATCATGTCCGGCACGTGCAGGTAGCCCAGCCGGCCGCCGGACAGCTCGCGCACCGCCGCCCGCCGCCCGCGCACCCAGTCGTGGTAGCGCAGCGCCTCGTCGTCGGCCAGCGGCACCGCCACCGGGTGGCGCACCGTGCCGTCCGGCCGGCGCACCGTCAGCTCCACCGGCTGCCCGGCGGTGCCGGCCAGCAGCGGGGCCGGACCTGACACCGGGTCGACCGGGCGCCCGTCCACCGCGAGCAGCACGTCGCCCGGCCGCACCGCCACCCCGGGCGCGGCCAGCGGGGAGCGGGCCCGGGGGTCGGAGGACTCGCCGGGCAGCACCCGCAGCACCTTCCACTCCTGCCCGTCACGCACCAGGTCGGCGCCGAGCCGGCCCTGCGGACGGGAGGCGGCGCCGCCGCGCCCGGGCGGCGAGACGTAGGCGTGCGAGGTGCCGAGTTCGCCGACCACCTCCCAGAGCAGGTCCACCAGGTCGTCGTGCGAGCCCAGCCCGTCCAGCAGCGGGCGGTACCGGTCCAGCACCCCGGCCCAGTCCACCCCGCCCAGGTCGGCCCGCCAGAAGTTGTCCCGCATCAGGCGGCCGTTCTCCTCGAACATCTGCCGCCACTCGGCCGGCGGGTCCACGGTGACCCGCAGCCTGCCCAGGTCCACCCGGGTCTCGTCCTCCTCGCCGGCCTTCCGGTCGGCGGGCACGATCCGCAGCTCGCCGCCGTCCAGCACCGCGAGCCGGGCGCCGTCCGCGCTGACCTGGAACGCGTCCAGGCTGTCCACCAGTTGCTCGGCCCGCAGCTTGCGCAGGTCGAACCGCTCCAGCACCGGGCCGGGCCGCTCGTCGTCGGGCCCGGCCGCGTCGTCGCCGAGCTCGCCGACCACCTGGTAGCGGGTCCACAGCACGCCGTCCTTGGCGGTCCGCAGCACGCCGAACCGGCCCGCCTCCACCGGGAACGGCACGATCCGGTCGGCCAGGCCGGTCAGGTCCACCACGGTGCCGCCCGGCTGCTCCTCGCCCTCGCCCTCGGCGGGCCTGTCCGCCTCGGCCCCCTCCTTCTCCTCCGCGCCGTCCACCGGGCGGCCGGCCCGCATCGGTCCGAAGGGTGACGGGGTGTCGGCGGCCAGCGTGATCAGGTACGGGCGGGCGCCGGTCGGGAAGGACAGGTCGAAGCTGTGCGAGTCGTAGACCGGGTCGAAGCTGCGCTGGGAGAGGAAGGCCAGGTGCCTGCCGTCGGCGGTGAAGGCCGGCGAGGTGTCCAGGAAGCGCTGCGGGGTGGCCTCGGCGACGTCGCCGGTGGCCAGCTCGCAGAGCATGATCTGGCGCAGCGACCAGGGCGCCAGGGTGGGCTGGGACCAGGCCAGCCAGTCCGACTCGGGGGCGAAGGCCAGCCCGCTGACCTCGCCGTCCTGACTGTGCGCCAGTTCCCGCACCGCCCCGTCGGCCAGCGTGACCAGCAGCAGCCGACCGTCGTGCGCGGCCAGCGCCACCTGGTTGCCGTCCGGTGCCACCGCGAGCGAGAGCACCCGGCCCAGCCGGCCTGCGGCGATCCGGCGGGTCCCTGAGCCGTGGCCCAGGGCGCCGAGCGCGTCGGGCAGGTACTCCAGCGCGTCGTCGCCCGCGGCGTCGGTCACCCACAGGACGCCCTCGGTGCCCTCCTCGCCGGCCGGCGGCACCACCCGGGCCAGCCTGGCCCGCACCCCCGGGGTCTCGGCCAGCGCCCGGGCCGGCCCCTCCCGGTGGGTCAGCCAGTGCACGGTGCCGCGCACCACGGCGGCCACCGCGCGCCCGGTGCCGTCCGGGGCGGCGCTCTCCACCTGGCCGGCCGCGGCCAGCGGGTGGCTGCGCCGGGCGGCGCGCGGGCCGGCCGGGCGCACCTGGAGCGGGCGCGGCTCGGCGCCCGGGTCCAGGCTGTCCAGCTGCCACAGTCCCCCGGCCCGGTGCCAGACGATCCGGGTGCCGTCGGTGGCGGCGTTGCGGGCGTAGAACCCGTCCGGTGCGCCGTGCGCGCGCAGGTCCGAGCCGTCGGGGCGGCTGGAGTAGAGCCGCCCGGTGCCCTCGTGGTCGCTGAGGAAGGCGATCCGGTCCCCCACCCACATCGGCGACTCGAGGTTGCCGTCCAGTTCGGCGTGCACCCGGGTGAACTCCCCGCCGGTCTCGCCGATCCACAGCTTGCCGGCGTTCCCACCGCGGTAGCGCTTCCAGCGGGCGGGCTCCATGCCGACCGCCGACAGCAGCAGCACCCTCCCCCCGCCTTCGGCCTGGGGCACCCCGATCCGGTGCGGCTCGAAGGCCAGGTGCCCGACCGGGCCGTACGGCAGCCGGCGCGGCTCGCCGCCGTCCAGCGGCACCGCGTGGGCCCAGGCCTGCAGGGCGGTCGGCTGCCCCGCGCTGGTGACCGCCACCGGCTCGCCCTGCGCGGTCCAGGTGCTCAGCCGGGTGCGCGCGGCGGCACCCCAGTAGGTCAGCCGATGCGCCTGGCCGCCGTCCACCGGAGCGGCGTACAGCTCCGCCGAGCCGTCCCTGGTGGAGGTCCAGGCGATGGTCCGCCCGTCCGGCGAGAACCGCGGGTGGGCGACCGGCGCCCGGTCGGCGGTCAGCCGCCAGGCCCGCCCGCCGTCCAGCGGCGCGAGCCAGACGTCGTCCTCGGCGACGAAGGTCACCAGATCACCGTGCAGGTGCGGGTGGCGCAGGTAGGCGCCGGTGGAGATGCTCTCGGTTTCCGTCACCGCGTCAGGTTATGCACCCGCCCGCAGCCGGGACCACCGCCCGTCGGGCCTGACGGCCCGTCAGGCCCAGCGCCCGGTACGGGCCAGCAGGACCGCGCCGGCCGCCACGCCCGCGGTGGAGGTGCGCAGCACCGAGGGGCCGAGCCGGTACGGGTGGGCGCCGGCGCCGGCGAAGGCGGCCAGCTCCTCCGGGCTGATCCCGCCCTCCGGGCCGACCACCAGCACCAGGTCGCCGGCCGGCGGCAGCTCGGCGGCGGCCAGCGCGGCCGAGCCCTCCTCGTGCAGCACCCCGGCGAAGGCGGCGCCGGCCAGCACCGGCAGCAGCTGACGGGTGGTCACCGCGTCCCGCACCTCGGGGAAGCGCAGCCGGCGGGCCTGCTTGCCGGCCTCCCGCGCGGTGGCCCGCCACTTGGCCAGCGCCTTGGCGCCGCGCTCGCCCTTCCACTGGGTGATGCAGCGTGACGCGGCCCAGGGGATCACCACGTCCACCCCGACCTCGGTCATGGTCTCCACCGCGAGTTCGCCGCGCTCGCCCTTGGGCAGCGCCTGGACCACCACCAGGCGGGCGGCGGGCGCGGGCTCGGCGCGCAGCTCGGCCAGCGCCACGTCCAGCGCGTCCTTGCCGTGCACCGCGCTCACCGTGCCGTGGCCGCCGAGCCCCAGACCGTCCGTCAGGGTGACCGCCTCGCCCACCTCCAGCCGCTTGACCGCCACCGCGTGCCGGCCCTCGGTGCCGTCCAGCCGGACCAGCGCACCCGGGGCGGCGATGGCGAGGCGGTCGGTGGGGACGACGAAGACGGGTGCGGTCACGGTGCTTCCAGGGGTGGGCGGGGTCGGCGGGCGTCAGCGCCCGTTGAAGGCGTCCTTCAGCCGGGAGAACAGCCCCTGCTGCCCGGGCGCGAAGTGCCCGGAGGGCCGCTCCTCGCCGCGCAGCGCGGAGAGCCGGCGCAGCAGCTCCTCCTGCTCGGGGTCGAGCTTGGTGGGCGTCTGCACCTCGACATGCACTATCAGGTCGCCCCGGCCGCCCCCGCGCAGGTGGGTGACGCCGCGCCCGTGGAGCGGGATCGACTGGCCGGACTGGGTGCCGGGCCGGATGTCGACCTCCTCCAGCCCGTCCAGGGTCTGCAGCGGCACCTGGGTGCCGAGCGAGGCCGCGGTCATCGGGATGGTGACGGTGCAGTGCAGGTCGTCGCCGCGGCGCTGGAAGGTCGGGTGGCTGGTCTCGGCGATCTCCACGTACAGGTCGCCGGCCGGGCCGCCGCCGGGGCCGACCTCGCCCTCACCGGCCAGCTGGATCCGGGTGCCGTTGTCCACGCCCGCGGGGATCTTGACGGTCAGGGTGCGGCGGGCCCGGACCCGGCCGTCGCCGGCGCACTCGGGGCACGGGGTGGGGACCACGGTGCCGAAGCCCTGGCACTGCGGGCACGGGCGGGAGGTCATGACCTGGCCCAGGAAGGACCGGGTGACCTGGGAGACCTCGCCCTTGCCGCGGCACATGTCGCAGGTCTGCGCCGAGGTGCCGGGGGCCGCGCCCTCGCCGCTGCAGGTGGTGCAGGTAACGGCGGTGTCGACCTGGAGTTCCTTGGTGGTGCCGAAGGCGGCCTCCTCCAGGGTGATCTCCAGCCGGATCATCGCGTCCTGGCCGCGCCGGGTCCGCGACCGCGGGCCGCGCTGGCCGCCGGCGGCGCCGAAGAAGGCGTCCATGATGTCGGAGAAGCCGAAGCCCGCCGCGCCCGCGCCGAAGCCGCCGCCCCCGCCGTTCGGCGAGAGCGGGTCGCCGCCGAGGTCGTAGACCTGCCGCTTGGCGGGGTCGGAGAGCACCTCGTAGGCGGCGTTGATCTCCTTGAACCGCTCCTGCGTCTTCGGGTCCGGGTTGACGTCCGGGTGCAGTTCGCGGGCAAGGCGTCGGAACGCCTTCTTGATCTCGTCCTGCCCCGCGTCCCGTCGGACGCCGAGTACCGCGTAGTAGTCCGTGGCCACCAAATGCTCCGCTTGTTCCGCCTGTAGAAAGTGCCTGGGTATGAAGTCGGCCCGCCGGTCGGGCGGGGCCCTGGTGCTACGACTCGGCCAGGATCTGCCCCACGTACCGTGCCACCGCACGTACTGCCCCCATGGTGCCGGGGTAGTCCATCCGGGTCGGCCCGATCACGCCGAGTTTGGCCACGCTCTCGTCGCCCGAACCGTAGCCGACCGAGACCACGGAGGTGGAATTCAGGCCCTCGTACTCATTCTCCCGGCCGATCCGCACCGTCATCCCGCCGTCGGCCGCCTCGCCGAGCAGGCGCAGCAGGACCACCTGCTCCTCCAGCGCCTCCAGCACCGGCTGGATGGTCAGCGGGAAGTCGTGCCCGAACCGGGTCAGGTTGGCGGTGCCCGCCAGCATGATCCGCTCCTCGTTCTGCTCCACCAGGGACTCGAAGAGGGTGGAGAGCACGGTGGTGACCACCGGGCGGTCGGCCGGTTCGAAGGAGGAGGGCAGGTCCTCGACCAGGGCGGGGACGTCCGGGAAGCGGCGGCCGCCGGCCCGGGCGTTCAACCGCACCCGCAGGTCGGCCAGGGTGCTCTCGCGCACCGCGGACGGGCAGTCCACCAGCCGCTGCTCGACCCGGCCGGTGTTGGTGATCAGCACCAGCATGATCTTGGTCGGGGCCAGCAGCACCAGCTCGACGTGGCGCACGGTGGACCGGGTCAGCGAGGGGTACTGGACCACCGCGACCTGGCGGGTCAGCTGGGCGAGCAGGCGCACGGTGCGGGCCACCACGTCGTCCAGGTCGACCGCGCCGTCCAGGAAGTGGCGGATGGCGCGGCGCTCGGGCGGGCTCATCGGCTTGACCTCGGCCAGCCGGTCGACGAACAGCCGGTAGCCCTTGTCGGTCGGGATCCGGCCGGCGCTGGTGTGCGGCTGCTGGATGTAGCCGTCCTCCTCGAGGGTGGCCATGTCGTTGCGCACGGTGGCCGGGGAGACCCCCAGGTTGTGCCGCTCGACCAGGGCCTTGGAACCGACCGGCTCCTCGGTGCCGACGTAGTCCTGGACGATGGCGCGCAGCACGGCGAGCTTGCGCTCGTCCAGCGAGTGGCCGGTGGCGCGGGGGGTGGCCGGCCGGGCCGGGCGGGCGGCCGGAGGGCGCGCGGCACGCGGCGTGCCGCCGGCCCCGGGGGCCGCAGCACGGCCGGCGTTGTCCGCGTCGGACACGGGTTCGTCGAACACGGCACGCACCTCCCTCTTCGCGCGTTGTCCAGGTACCGGGCCCTGCACCGCCGGGTACCGTCCGTTCATCGGCTGGCACTCTGCACCGATGAGTGCCAGAACCGTACCTGCCAGTGTACGGCCCGGGTCCGACCGCAGGAACGCCCCGGCCCCGGATGCCGCACGGATCACGTGTCGCACCGCCCGAGGGTGGTGCCCGGCGGCGGGCGAAGTGGCAGCATCGAAAGCGACTCGGACCGAGCACTCGGTCCGGCGAGACGGAGGATCCCCAGATGTCGGCTTCCGGCCCCCACACCCGATTCGCCCCCGACCGCGGTCTGACCAGCCGGATGGTCGTGACCATGTTCGTGCTCGGGCTGCTCTTCGTCGTGTTCACGGGTGCACTGATCGTGCTGCTGCGGGGGGCCTGGCCGCTGGTGGTGCTGGTCGCCGGCGGGCTCTTCGTCGCCCAGTTCTGGTTCAGCGACAAGATCACCGAGATGGCGATGGGGGCGCACGAAGTTACCCCCGAGCAGTTCCCGCAGCTGCACGGCACCATCGACCGGCTCTGTGCGCTGGCCGACATGCCCAAGCCGCGGGTCGCGGTGGCCGACAACGACATGCCCAACGCCTTCGCCACCGGCCGCAACGAGAAGAACGCGGTGGTCTGCGTGACCACCGGCCTGCTGCGCCGCCTGGAGCCGGAGGAGCTGGAGGGCGTGCTGGCGCACGAGCTCTCGCACGTGGCGCACCGGGACGTGGCCGTGATGACCATCGCCGGCTTCCTCGGCGTGCTGGCCGGCCTGATCACCCGCTTCGCGCTGTACAGCGGCATGTTCGGCGGCGGCAACCGCAACGACAACAACGACAACAACGCGATCGTGCTGATCGCGGTCATCGCGGTGTCGACGGTGGTGTACGCGATCAGCTTCCTGCTCACCCGGCTGCTCTCCCGCTACCGCGAGCTGGCCGCCGACCGGGCCGCCGCCCAGCTCACCGGGCGGCCCAGCGCCCTGGCCTCGGCACTGACCAAGGTGACCGGGCAGATCGCCGCCATCCCCACCGAGGACCTGCGCAAGTCGCAGGCCTACAACGCCTTCTACTTCGCCCCCGCGCTCAGTGCCAAGGAGGTGGGCGCCCAGCTGATGTCGACCCACCCCTCGCTGGAGGAGCGGCTGGAGCAGTTGGGCAAGATCTCCGCCGAGCTGGGTCGCTGAACCCGCCCCTATACCCGAGGAAGGACCGACTGTGGGATTCCTGGACGCCCTGCTCGGCCGCAGCAAGCCGGTCAAGCCCGACCTGGACCAGCTCTTCGGCGTGCCGTCGGCCGCGCTCACCCTGGAGGCGGCCGCCGGCTTCACCCCGACCGGGTTGGGCTCGGTCTGCTTCGCGGCGGTGGAGGGCGGTGCCTTCACCGAGGTGCAGCGGCAGGTGCGGGCCCTGCTGGACGCCGACACGCCCAACGGCGGCGTGCCGGTGGAGGCCAGCCGGGACGGGTACGGCTACTCGTGGCTGCTGGCCCGGCACACGCCCGAGGAGCTGCCGGACCTGGTGAACGACCTGCACGCGGTCAACAGCGAGCTGGAGGCCAACGGCTTCGGGCCGCAGCTGCTCTGCTCGCTGGTCGGCTTCCGCAACGCCGAGGGGCAGTCGCTGGCGCTGGTCTACCTCTACAAGCGCGGCACCTTCTACCCCTTCGCACCGATGCCCGGCGGCGGGGAGCGGCGCAACAGCCCGCTGGAGCTGCAGGTCAAGGCGATGCTGGGGAACGACCTGCGGGTGGAGTCGGACCTGAGCCGCTGGTTCCCGGTCTGGGGCGCGCCCGGGCTCTGACGGGGCGTCCGTTCTTCCTATAGTTCGGTCCATGCGCAGCCGAGAGTACGGACCCGACCTGACCCCGCCGTGGAAGCGGCAGACCCCCGCGCCCGAGGTGCCCGCCGAGCGGGGCCTGGTGGTGGAGGAGGCGGCCGGCGGCTTCTGCGGCGCGGTGCTGCGCTGCGAGAAGACCGCCGAGGGGTTCACCGTGACCCTGGAGGACCGGCACGGCAGGCTGCGGGTCTTCCCGCTGGTGCCACGCGGCTTCCTGCTGGACGGCAAGCCGGTCACCCTGGTCCGCCCCGCCGCCCCGGCGCCGGCCTCCCGGGCCCCGGGGCGGACCGCCTCCGGCTCCCTCGCGGTCCCCGGCGCCCGGGCCCGGGTGGCGCGCGAGTCGCGCATCTACGTGGAGGGCCGGCACGACGCGGAGCTGGTCGAGCGGGTCTGGGGCGACGACCTGCGGATCGAGGGCGTGGTGGTCGAGTACCTGGAGGGCATCGACGACCTGCCCGCGATCGTGGCCGAGTTCGCCCCCGGCGAGGGGCGGCGGCTGGGCGTCCTGGTCGACCACCTGCTCCCCGGCACCAAGGAGCACCGGATCGCGAGCCAGGTGACGGGTTCCTCGGTCCTGGTGGTGGGTCACCCGTTCATCGACATCTGGCAGGCCGTCAAGCCGGGCAGCGTGGGCATCCCCGGCTGGCCCGAGGTCCCCTACGAGGAGGACTGGAAGCAGGGCACCTGCCGCCGCCTCGGCTGGCCGGTGGACACCCCGGCCGCCTGGAAGCGGATCCTGGCCTCGGTCAACTCCTTCAGGGACCTGGAGCCCACCCTGCTGGGACGGGTGGAGGAGCTGATCGACTTCGTGACGGCGGCTCAGGAGTAGGTCTGGAAGTCTCCCAGTGCCGTAAGGACAATCAGTCCACCACGTCACGCACCACCGCGTCCGCCAGCAGGCGCCCGCGCAGGGTGAGGGCGGCGCGGCCCTCGGCGTAGGGGACGGGGTCGAGCAGGCCGTCGGCCAGCGCCTGCTCGGCGGCGCGCAGGCCGGCCGCGGTGAGCAGGTCCAGGGGGCAGCCGGCGGACAGGCGCAGTTCGAGCAGGATCCGCTCGACCCGGCGGTCCTCGGGGGTGAGGAGCTCGCGGCCCTGGGCGGGGGTGTGGCCCGCGGCGAGGGAGCGGGCGTAGGCGGCGGGGTGCTTGGCGTTCCACCAGCGGACCCCGCCCACGTGGCTGTGCGCGCCGGGGCCCGCGCCCCACCAGTCGCCGCCGGTCCAGTAGAGCTCGTTGTGCTTGCAGCGCCCGGCTTCGGTGGTGGCCCAGTTGGAGACCTCGTACCAGGTGTAGCCGGCCGCGGCCAGCGCCTGCTCGGCGATCAGGTAGCGGTCGGCGTGCACGTCGTCGTCCACCCTCGGCAGCTCGCCGCGTTTGATCCGGCCGGCCAGCCGGGTGCCCTCCTCGACGATCAGCGAGTAGGCCGAGACGTGGTCCGGGCCGGCCCCGATCGCGGCGGCCAGCGAGGCGCGCCAGTCCTCGTCGGACTCGCCCGGGGTGCCGTAGATCAGGTCCAGGTTGACGTGCTCGAAGCCGGCCGCGCGCGCCTCGGCCACGCAGGCCTCGGGGCGGCCGGGGGTGTGGTGGCGGTCCAGCACCTTGAGCACGTGCGGCCGGGCGCTCTGCATGCCGAAGGAGATCCGGTTGAAGCCGCCCTCGCGCAGCTCGGCCAGGTAGGCCGGGGTGACCGACTCCGGGTTGGCCTCGGTGGTCACCTCGGCGTCCGGGGCGAGCCCGAACTCCTCGCGGACGGCGGCCAGCATCGCCACCAGGTCGCGGGCCGGCAGCAGGGTCGGGGTGCCGCCGCCGAGGAAGACGGTGCGCACCGGCAGGTCGGCCTCGCCCAGCACCCGGCGGGCGAGGCGGACCTCGGCGACCAGGTTGGCGGCGTAGGTCTCCTGCGAGGCGACCGCGCCGGAGCTGTGCAGCTCGGTGGCGGTGTAGGTGTTGAAGTCGCAGTAGCCGCAGCGGCTGGCGCAGTACGGCACGTGCAGGTAGAAGCCGAACGGCCGCTCCCCCAGCTGGGCCAGGGCGTGGTCGGGCAGCGAACCGTCGGACGGCACGGGTTCGCCGTCGGGAAGTGCGGAGGGCATGGCTCCATTGTCCGGTACGGCCGCCGGTCCTCCGACGGCCGTACCGCGGCGCGGTGCGTCAGGCCTCGTTGGCGCCCGAGTACATCCCGGCCACCGCGTCGGCGTAGGTCCGCTCGACCACCGGGCGCTTGATCTTCAGGCTCGGGGTGAGTTCGCCGTGCTCGATGTCGAGGTCGCGCGGCAGCAGGGTGAACTTCTTGATCGTCTGCCAGCGCTGCAGCTCACCGTTGAGGCGCTGCACGAAGCCGTCGATCAGGCTGTGCACCTCGGCGGTGGCGACCACCTCGGCGTAGCTCTTGCCGGCCAGCCCGTGCTCGGCCGCCCACGGCATGATCACCGTCTCGTCCAGCGCGATCAGCGCGGTGCAGTAGTTGCGGCCGTTGCCGATCACCAGGATGTTGCTGACGAACGGGCAGACCGCCTTGAACTTGCCCTCCACCTCGCTCGGCGCCACGTACTTGCCGCCGGAGGTCTTGAACATGTCCTTCTTGCGGTCGGTGATCCGCAGGAAGCCGTCCTTGTCCAGCTCGCCGATGTCGCCGGTGTGGAACCAGCCGTCCGCCTCCAGCACCTCGGCGGTCTGCTCGGGCAGGTCGTGGTAGCCGCGCATCACGCCCGGGCCGCGCAGCAGGATCTCGCCGTCCTCGGCGATCCGCGCCTCGGTGCCCGGCAGCGGCAGGCCCACCGTGCCCACCCGGACGTCCTCGGCCCGGTTCACCGAGGAGCCGGCGCTGGTCTCGGTCAGGCCGTAGCCCTCGAGGATCGGCACCCCGGCGCCCAGGAAGAAGTAGCCGATCTCCGGGGCCAGCGCGGCGCTGCCGGAGACCGAGCCGCGCATCCGGCCGCCGAACGCCGCCCGGATCTTGGCGTACACCAGCTTGTCGGCGAGCGCGTGCTGCAGCCCGAGGCCGAACGGCACGCTCTCCCGGCCGGTGGCGATCCGGTTGCGCTGCGCGGTCTGCGCGTGCTCGCGGGCCACCTTGGCGGCCCACATGAAGATCTTGTACTTGGCGCCGCCCTCGGCTCTGGCCCGGCCCGCGATGCCGTTGTAGACCTTCTCGAAGATCCGCGGCGCGGAGGCCATCAAGGTCGGCCGGACCACCGGCAGGTTGTGGATGATGCGGTCCACCCGGCCGTCCACCGCCATCACGTGACCGGTCGCGATCTGACCCGAGATCAGCGTCTTGCCGAAGACGTGCGACAGCGGCAGCCACATGAACTGCACGTCGTCCTCGCGCAGCAGGCCGCACTCGGCCTGGGCCACGCCCTCGTAGGCCCAGCAGTCGTGCACCAGGCGCACGCCCTTGGGGCGTCCGGTGGTGCCGGAGGTGTAGATGAGGGTGGCCAACTGCTCGCGGTCCAGGGCCGCCACCGCGGTCTCCACCGCGTCCGGGTGCTCCTTGAGGTGGGCCGCGCCGCGCTCCTCCAGCTCGGCCAGGGTGAGCAGCTCGACGCCCGGGGCCTCGGGGAGCTCGGCGGGCGCGTCGAACAGCACCACGGTGGCGAGCTCGGGCAGTTGCTCACGCTGGGCCACCGCCTTGGCCAGCTGGGCGGCGTTCTCGGCGAACAGTGCACGGCTGCCGGAGTTGGCCAGGATGAAGGCGGTCTCGTCGGCGTTGGTGCTCGGGTAGACCGTGGTGGTCGCGGCGCCGGCGCACATGTTGCCCAGGTCGGCGAGGATCCACTCGACCCGGGTCGAGGAGGCGATCGCCACCCGGTCCTCGGACCGGATGCCCAGGGCCATCAGGCCGGCCGCGATGTTCCGTACCCGCACCGCGGTCTGCGCCCAGCTCAACGAGCGCCACTGCTCGGCCCCGGGGGCGCCGTCGGCGGCGTGCTCGTCGACCGGGACCGGGAACCGGTACGCCTCGTCGTCCGGGGTGGCCTCTACCCTGCTGAGGAAAAGGTGGGCGACCGAGGCCGGACGCCCCGTGATCTTGTCGGAGGCGAGGGCGGACTGCACTGAACTCAACGAGACCTCCGGAGGACCAGGTGGCCGAGGGTGGACGCCGGGCGGGGGTGGGGGAAAGCACCGCCGACGACTTGTTAACCGACCAGTAACTGACTGGCGAGTAACAAGGTTGCCGACAGCCTAGGCCCAACGAGCGCCGGTGTTAAGAGGCAATGGTGCTCTGGCACCCCGCCGGACGACCAGTGCAGACCCCGCTGGGGCGGGGTTCGGCAACAGGAGGCTACAAGTTCGGGGCCAGATCCACGAGAGTCCCCTGACCCGTCAGTAGAAGTACGAAAATGAGGGTGCGAATCCTCCTGACGACAACGAGAGTGTCCGAGTGCTGATCCGACTCCTCAAGGCCCACCTCGGGCCTTACAAACAACCGATCGCGGTGCTGGTCCTGCTCCAGCTGATCGCCACCATCGCCGCGCTCTACCTACCCACGCTCAACGCCGACATCATCGACAGCGGGGTGATCAAGGGCGACACCGGCTACATCGTGAAGACCGGCGGCCTGATGATCGCCGTCACCGTGGCCCAGGTCATCTGCTCGGTCGGGGCCACCTTCTTCGGCGCCCGCACCGCCATGGCGATGGGCCGCGACATCCGGGCCTCCGTCTTCGACCGGGTGCAGCGGTTCTCCGGGCGCGAGCTCGGCCAGTTCGGCGCGCCCTCGCTGATCACCCGCACCACCAACGACGTCCAGCAGGTCCAGATGCTGGTCCTGATGACCTTCACCCTGATGGTCATGGCGCCGATCATGTGCGTGGGCGGCATCATCATGGCGCTCAACCAGGACGTGCCACTCTCCGGCCTGCTGGTGGTGCTGGTCCCGCTGCTCGGCGCGATCGTCACCGTCCTGGTGCGCAAGCTGCGCCCGGCCTTCCGGGGCATGCAGACCCGGATCGACGTGGTCAACCGGATCCTGCGCGAGCAGATCACCGGTATCCGGGTGATCCGCGCCTTCGTCAAGGACGGCCACGAGAAGCAGCGCTTCGGCGGCGCCAACGACGACCTGACCGAGGTCTCGCTGCGCACCGGCCGGCTGATGGCCTTCATGTTCCCGGCCGTCATGTCGGTGGTGAACATCTCCAGCGTGGCCGTGATCTGGTTCGGCGCGCAGCGGATCGCGAGCGGCGGGATGCAGATCGGCGCACTGACCGCCTTCCTCTCCTACCTGATGCAGATCCTGATGAGCGTCATGATGGCCACCTTCATGTTCATGATGGTGCCGCGCGCCGAGGTCTGCGCCGAGCGCATCGTCGAGGTGCTGGACACCGACACCAGCGTGCTGCCGCCCACCGCCCCGGTCACCGAGCTGCGCGCGCACGGCCACCTGGAGCTGCGCGGCGCCGACTTCCGCTACCCGGGCGCCGAGGCCTCGGTGCTGCGCGGGATCGACCTGACGGCCCGTCCGGGCGAGATCACCGCGGTGATCGGCTCCACCGGCAGCGGCAAGACCACCCTGCTGGGGCTGGTCCCCCGGCTGTTCGACGTCACCGACGGCGAGGTCCTGGTCAACGGCGTGGATGTGCGCGAGCTCGACGCCGCGCTGCTCTCCCGGACCGTCGGCCTGGTGCCGCAGAAGCCGTACCTCTTCTCCGGCACCATCGCCAGCAACCTGCGCTACGGCCGCCCGGACGCCTCCGAGGACGAGCTGTGGGCGGCGCTGGCGACGGCGCAGGCCAAGGACTTCGTCGAGAAGCTGGACCTCGGCCTGGAGGCCCCGGTCGCCCAGGGCGGCAGCAACTTCTCCGGCGGCCAGCGCCAGCGCCTGGCGATCGCCCGCACCCTGGTCCGCAAGCCGGAGATCTACCTCTTCGACGACTCCTTCTCGGCCCTGGACTACGCGACCGACGCCAGGCTGCGCGCCGCGCTGGCCGCGGAGACCGCCGAGGCCACCGTGGTGATCGTGGCCCAGCGGGTGTCCACCATCCGCGAAGCCGACCGGATCATCGTGCTGGACGAGGGCGCCGTGGTCGGCACCGGCACCCACCACGAGCTGATGGCCGACAACCCGACATACCGGGAGATCGTGCTCTCCCAGCTCACCGAGCAGGAGGCGGCGTGACCACCCCGCAGACGTCCGCCCCCCAGAAATCGGGTTCCCAGGAGGCCGCCGCCCGGCGCGGGCCGGCCGGTCCGGGCCGCTTCATGGGCGGCCAGGGCACCGAGAAGTCGCTGGACTTCAAGAACAGCAGCCGGCGCGTGCTCGGGCTGCTGCGCCCCGAGCGCGCGGCGCTGACCGGGATGCTGGTGTTCGGCGCGCTCAGCGTCGGCTGCGCCGTGGGGGGGCCCAAGCTGCTCGGCGACGCGACCAATGAGGTCGTCAAGGGCGCGCTCGGCAAGCTGATCCCGAGCCAGGCAGCGCTGGACCACGCCATCAGCGGCGGCGGCAAGCAGGCCGAGCTGCTGCGGGCAGCGCACTTCACCCCCGGCCAGCAGATGAACTACGACGCCATCGGCCGGATCCTGCTGGTGGTGCTCGCGGTCTACCTCGCCGCCGCCGTCTTCGGCATCGTCCAGGGCCGCCTCGCCGCCCGGGCGATCAACAGCACCGTCAACCGGCTGCGCGCGGACGTGGAGGCCAAGCTCACCCGGCTGCCGCTGAGCTACTTCGACAAGCAGGCCCGCGGCGAGGTGCTCAGCCGGGTCACCAACGACATCGACAACATCGGCCAGTCCATGCAGCAGAGCATGGGCCAGGTGGTGAACTCGCTGCTCACCATCGTCGGCGTGCTGGTGATGATGTTCTGGATCTCCTGGCTGCTCGCCCTGATCGCGCTGGTCTCGGTGCCGATCTCGGTCATGGTGGCGACCCGGGTCGGCAAGCGGGCCCAGCCGCAGTTCGTCGCCCAGTGGCGGACCACCGGCGAGCTGAACGCGCACATCGAGGAGATGTACACCGGCCACACGCTGGTCAAGGTCTTCGGCCGACAGAAGGAGGCGGCCGAGGTCTTCCGGCAGGAGAACGAGGCGTTGTTCGCCTCCAGCTTCCGGGCGCAGTTCATCTCCGGGCTGATCCAGCCCGCGATGATGTTCGTCGGCAACCTCAACTACGTGGCCGTCGCGGTGGTCGGCGGTCTGCGGGTGGCCTCCGGCGCGCTGTCCATCGGTGACGTGCAGGCGTTCATCCAGTACTCGCGCCAGTTCAGCCAGCCGCTCAGCCAGGTGGCCAGCATGGCCAACCTGGTGCAGTCCGGGGTGGCCTCGGCCGAGCGGGTCTTCGAGCTGCTGGACGCCGAGGAGCAGTCCCCCGAGCCGCAGCACCCGGAGCGCCCGGCCGAGCTGCGCGGCCTGGTCAGCTTCGAGGACGTCTCGTTCCGCTACGAGCCGGACACGCCGCTGATCGAGGACCTCTCGCTCAAGGTCGAGCCCGGCCACACGGTGGCCATCGTCGGCCCGACCGGGGCCGGCAAGACCACCCTGGTCAACCTGCTGATGCGGTTCTACGAGGTCAGCGGCGGCCGGATCACCCTGGACGGGGTGGACATCGCCGCGATGTCGCGCGAGGAGCTGCGCTCGGGCATCGGCATGGTGCTCCAGGACACCTGGCTGTTCGGCGGCACCATCGCGGAGAACATCGCCTACGGCGCCACCGGCGCCACCCGCGAGCAGGTGGTGGAGGCGGCCAGGGCGGCGCACGTGGACCGCTTCGTGCGCACCCTGCCGGACGGCTACGACACGGTGCTCGACGACGAGGGCACCGGCGTCAGCGCCGGTGAGAAGCAGCTGATCACCATCGCCCGGGCCTTCCTGGCCCAGCCCAGCATCCTGGTGCTGGACGAGGCGACCAGCTCGGTCGACACCCGCACCGAGGTGCTGATCCAGCGCGCGATGGCCCGGCTGCGCAGCGGCCGGACCAGCTTCGTGATCGCGCACCGGCTCTCCACCATCCGGGACGCCGACGTGATCCTGGTGATGGAGAACGGCTCGATCGTCGAGCAGGGCACCCACCAGGAGCTGATCGAGGCCGAGGGTGCGTACGCCCGGCTGTACCAGGCGCAGTTCGCCCAGGCGGTGGCGGAGGCGGACTGACGCCCCGTCGCACGGCGAAGGGCCGCCACCCGCGTGCTGCGGGTGGCGGCCCTTCGCCGTGCCGACCTCCTTCTTGGCGTCCTTGGGAGCCTCTTCGTCGGTGGACAGGGCGGCGATGAAGGCCTCATGCGGGACCTCGACCCGGCAGACCATCTTCATCCGCTTCTTGCGCTCCATCTGCTACTCGACGCGCTTCCGCTTG
>NZ_PYBW01000141.1 GCF_003205575.1 Streptomyces tateyamensis | reverse complement strand
GGGCGGCCCTTCGACGTGCGGGCGGGCGGCTCAGGCGTCCTGCGACTGCGGCACCGCCGCCGGCCGGGCGGCCGGCTCCGCATGGTGGGTGCGCAGCGGGACCTCGCGGATGAACAGCACCACCAGGAAGGCGAGCAGTGCGAACGGCGCCGCGACCAGGAAGACGGTGCCGATGCCGTGGCCGAAGGCGTCGGTCACCAGCGGCACCAGTGGGGCCGGGAGCTTGTGCAGGTCGGGCAGGTCGCCGCCGCCCGGCGCGCCGGTGGCCGGCAGGTGGGCCGCACGCAGGTTGTCGGCCAGGTAGTGGGTGACCTTGGTGCCCAGCAGCGCGCCCAGCGCGGAGACGCCCATCGCCCCGCCCATGGTGCGGAAGAAGGTGACCGCCGAGCTGGCGGTGCCCAACTCCTTGACCGGCACCGTGTTCTGCACCGCCAGCACCAGGTTCTGCGAGGTCAGGCCGAGGCCGATGCCGGTGGCCAGCATGTAGAGCGAGAGCAGGCCGTAGCTGGTCTGCGCCCGGGCGGTGCCCAGCAGGGTGAAGCCGAGCGCCAGCAGGAAGGTGCCGGCCACCAGGTAGCGCTTCCACCGGCCGTGACGGGTGATCAGCCGCCCGGCCGCCGCCGAGGAGACCGCCAGGCCCAGGATCATCGGCAGCGTGAGCAGGCCGGCCATGGTCGGGGTCTTGCCGCGGGCCAGCTGGAAGTACTGGCTCAGGAAGGTGGTCGCGCCGTACATCCCGATGCCGACCAGAGCGCTGGCGACGGCGGCCAGGCTCACCGTGCGGTGCCGGAACAGGCCCAGCGGGATGATCGGCTCGGCCGCCCGGCGCTCCGTCAGCACGAACAGCAGCGCCAGCAGCAGTCCGCCGCCGACCATGGCCGCGGTCTGCCAGGAGGCCCAGGGGTAGTTCTTGCCGGCCAGCGTGACCCAGACCATCAGCAGCGAGACGGCGCCCGCGATCAGCAGCGAGCCGAGGTAGTCGATCTTCGCGGCCCGCTTCACCACCGGCAGGTGCAGGGTGCGCTGCAGCACCACGATGGCGATCAACGAGAACGGGATGCCGACGTAGAAGCACCAGCGCCAGCCCAGCCACGGGGTGTCCACGATCACCCCGCCGATCAGCGGGCCACCGATGGTGGCCAGCGCGAAGACCGCGCCGAAGTAGCCGCTGTACCTGCCGCGCTCGCGCGGGGGCACCATCGCGGCCAGGCAGATCTGACCCAGCGCCACCACTCCGCCGGCGCCGACGCCCTGCAGCACCCGGCAGCCGATCAGCTCGGCGGTGTTCTGCGACAGGCCGGCCAGGGTCGAGGAGAGGATGTAGATCACCAGCGCGACCTGCATCAGCAGCTTCTTGCTCACCAGGTCGGAGAGCTTGCCCCAGATCGGGGTGGAGGCGGTCAGGCTGAGCAGCGCCGCGGTGATCACCCAGGTGTAGGCGGACTCGCCGCCGTGCAGGTCGCCCAGGATGGTGGGTAGCGCGTTGGAGACGATGGTCGAGGACAGGACCGCCACGAAGAGGCCGAGCAGCAGGCCGGAGAGCGCCTCGAGGATCTCCCGGTGCGTCATCGGACGGTCGGACGGGCTGGGTACAGCGGTCATGGGGACGAGTCCTTAGATTTCGTTGCCTAAGGCAACCATAAGGGCATTAGTTGACCCAGGCAACCTTTTCGGCGAACCCCCGCGGCTTCAGGCCCGCTCGTCGCCCTCGGCCTCCGCCGCCAGCTCGGGCGTGCGGTACAGGCGCTGCGCCGAGTCGTTGAACCGGGCCAGCAGCCGGGCGAACTGCGCGAGGTCGGCCGGCTCCCAGCTGCCGAGCAGCTCGCGGAACGAGGCCAGGCGGGCCTCGTGCGCCCGCAGGTAGCGCCGCTCGCCGTCCGCGGTGACCGAGACCAGCCAGGCCCGCCCGTCCTGCGGGTCCGGCTCGCGGGCCACCAGGCCCAGCTCCTCCAGCGTCTTGATCTGCCGGCTGATGGTCGCCTTGCCGACCCCGAAGTGCGCCCCCACCTCGGTGACCCGGACCTGGCCGCTGTCGTGCAGGTGGGCCAGCAGGCTGTACGCCATCCCCTCCAACTGCGGGTGCACCAGGCGCGACATCTCGGCCGAGCGGGCCCGACCGCGCCGGAACATCACGGCCACCTCGCGCTCCACCTCGCGGAAGACCGCCTCCTGCGCCACCGGCTCCTCGCTCACGCCCACCGCCATCAACCAGCCGTTTCCCGCCGCCGTCCGGCGCGCGATCAGTATCCACCAGGGCGGCGCGGGAGAGCCCGAAGGGAAGCCCTCGGTGCTATGAAGGATGAGATTCATGCGATTTATCCGACATCGCCCGGAGGAGGATGCCGTTGCCCACCCAAGGCCAAGGATTCGTCAGCGAGCTCAAGGACGCCGTCACCGGCCGCGCGGCACTGCTGGTGATCGGCGTGCTGCTGCTCCAACTGGGTTTCATCACCTCGTACGTCGGCGCCCTGCACGACCCGACGCCGCATCAGCTGTCGATCGGCGTGGTCGCCCCGGCCCAGGCGCAGCCCAAGCTGATAGCGGGGCTGGCGCAGGTGCCGAACGGCGCGGTGAAGCCCAGCGCGGTGCCCGACGAGGCGGCGGCGACCAGCCGGATCAGGGACCAGAAGATCTACGCCGCACTGCTCTACGACCCGTCCGGCACCCAGGACACCCTGCTGGTGGCCAACGCCCGCGGCCCGGCCGCGGCGTCCGCCGCGACCAGCATCGTCACCACGCTCGAGCACAACCAGAACCGCACCGTGACGGTGCGCGACGTGGTGCCGCTGGCCCGGGGGGACGCGGAGGGGCTCTCCTCGTTCTACCTGGTCGTCGGCTGGTGCGTGGGCGGCTACCTGGTCGCCTCGATCCTGGGCATCAGCGCCGGCTCGCGCCCGGCCAACCTGAACCGCGGTCTGATCCGGGTCGGGGTGCTGGCGCTCTACTCGATCGCGGCGGGGATCGGCGGGGCACTGATCATCGGCCCGCTCCTGAACGCGCTGCCCGGCTCGATCGCCGGACTGTGGGGGCTGGGCACCCTGGTGGTCTTCGCGGTCGGCCTGGTCACCATGGCACTGGAGTGCTGGTTCGACGTGGTCGGCATCGGCCTGGCGGTGCTGCTCTTCGTGGTGCTCGGCAACCCGAGCGCGGGCGGGGTCTTCCCACCGCCGCTGATGCCGCCGTTCTGGCGGGCGATCGGGGCCTGGCTGCCGAACGGCGCCGGTACCGAGGTGGCCCGCTCGATCGCGTACTTCGACGCCACAAACATCACGGTGCCGTTGCTGGTGCTCTCCGCCTGGGCGGTGGTCGGCTTCGTGGTGGCGCTGGTGGCCGTGGTCCTCAGGCCCCGGGGCGGCCGGCCGACGGCCGCCGCGACCGAGGTCTGAACGGACGCCGCGTCAGCCGACCCGGGCCGGCGGCTCGGTGTGCCGCTCGGCGGAGTCGCCGCCCGCGCGGGGGGTGGTGAAGACGAACTTCTTCATCGCCCAGTAGCGGAAGGCCATCGCCACCAGGGTGCCCAGGATCATGCCGCTCATGAAGTCGGCGACTTCCTGGGTGAAGTGCGAGACGTGCGGCTCGCGCAGGTTGCACAGGTACCGGCTGGCCAGCAGCGGCAGGTCGTTCACGCCGACCGCGATCGCGCTGACCAGGATGAACGGGATCGCCTCCTTGTGGCTCCCCTCGGACCGGAACGACCAGGCCTTGTTCCACAGGTACGAGACCACGGTGGCCAGCGCCGTCGCGATGGTGAGCGCGACCACCGGCTTGGACTGGCAGACGGTGAACTTCAGCCCGTAGTTGATCACCACGGTCAGCAGGAAGCAGGAGCCACCCACCACCAGGAACTTCACCAGACTGCGGTGCTGCACGAGAAAGGGGCGCAGCGGCCCAGGCACCTTGGCCAGGGCTTTCTGTGTAGGCGACGGCATTGGCGCAGTGTCGCACAGGAACCCGAGCCATGTTCACCCGACTCCCCGTACCGCGGCACCGCCGCACCGCGCAGCCTGCCCGCGGCGGCGGGGCGCATGTGGTAGTGCGCCGGCCGGTGGACCGAGAGGTCCACCGGCCGGCGCACCGGGGCCGAACGGGGGTCAGGCGGCCGCGCCGGCCACCAGCACCTCGGCCGGCTCCAGGGCCAGCGCCAGCACCTCCCGCACGTCGGAGAGCGGGTGCACGGTCAGCCGCTCCAGCACCTCGGCCGGGACGTCGTCCAGGTCGGGCTCGTTCCGCTTGGGGATGATCACGGTGGTGATCCCGGCCCGGTCGGCGGCGAGCAGCTTCTGCTTCACCCCGCCGATCGGCAGCACCCGGCCGGTCAGCGAGACCTCACCGGTCATCGCCACGTCGGTACGGACCTTGCGGCCGGACAGCAGCGAGGCCAGCGCGGTGGTCATGGTGATGCCCGCGCTCGGACCGTCCTTGGGGACCGCGCCGGCCGGCACGTGCAGGTGGATGCCCCGCTCCCGCAGGCCGGTCACCGGCAGTTCCAGCTCCGCGCCGCGCGAGCGCAGGAACGAGAGCGCGATGTGCGCCGACTCCTTCATCACGTCGCCCAGCTGACCGGTCAGGGTCAGGCCGGTGGAACCGGTCTCCGCGTCGGCCAGCGAGGCCTCGATGTAGAGGACGTCCCCGCCCGCGCCGGTGACCGCCAGACCGGTGGCCACGCCGGGCACCGCGGTGCGGCGCTCGGCCGGCTCCTGGGCCGCCTCCGGGGTGTGGTGCGGGCGGCCGATCAGGCCGCGCAGGTCCGCGGTGTCGACCGTGGTGGGCAGCTCGCGCTGGCCCAGCTCGCTCTGCGCCGCGACCTTGCGCAGGATCCGGGCCACCGAGCGCTCCAGGGTGCGCACCCCGGCCTCGCGGGTGTACTCGCCGGCCAGCTTGCGCAGCGCCGCCTCGGTCACCGTGACCGTCTCGGCCGACAGGCCGGCCCGCTCCAGCTGACGGGGCAGCAGGTGGTCCCGGGCGATGACGACCTTCTCGTCCTCGGTGTAGCCGTCCAGCCGGACCAGCTCCATCCGGTCCAGCAGCGGCTCCGGGATCGCCTCCAGCACGTTGGCGGTGGCCAGGAAGACCACGTCGGACAGGTCCAGCTCGACCTCCAGGTAGTGGTCCCGGAAGGTGTGGTTCTGCGCCGGGTCGAGCACCTCGAGCAGGGCCGCGGCCGGGTCGCCCCGGTAGTCGGAGCCGACCTTGTCGATCTCGTCCAGCAGGACCACCGGGTTCATCGACCCGGCCTCCTTGATCGCCCGCACGATCCGGCCCGGCAGCGCGCCGACGTAGGTGCGCCGGTGGCCGCGGATCTCCGCCTCGTCGCGGACGCCGCCGAGGGCCACCCGGACGAAGTCGCGGCCCATCGCGCGGGCCACCGACTCGCCCAGCGAGGTCTTGCCGACCCCGGGCGGGCCGACCAGCGCGAGCACCGCGCCGCCGCGGCGGCCGCCGATCAGGGTCAGCCCCTGGTCCGCCCGGCGCTTGCGCACCGCCAGGTACTCGACGATCCGGTCCTTCACGTCGGACAGGCCCGCGTGGTCGGCGTCCAGCACGGCGCGGGCACCGGCGATGTCGTAGGCGTCCTCGCTGCGGTTGTTCCAGGGCAGCTCGAGCACCGTGTCCAGCCAGGTGCGGATCCAGGAGCCCTCGGGCGACTGGTCGGAGCTGCGCTCCAGCTTCTCGACCTCCTTGAGGGCCGCCTCGCGCACCTTCTCCGGGAGTTCGGCCGCCTCCACCCGGGCCCGGTAGTCGTCCTCCTCGGAGGCGGACTCGCCGTTCAGCTCGGCCAGCTCCTTGCGCACCGCCTCCAGCTGGCGGCGCAGCAGGAACTCCTTCTGCTGCTTGGCGACGCCCTCCTCGACGTCCTTGCGGATGGTGTCGTTGACCTCCTCCTCGGCGAGGTGGTCCTTCATCAGCTGCAGCGCGTACTCCAGGCGGGCCACCTGGTCGGCCTCCAGCAGCGCCTTGAGCTTCTGCTCGGCGGAGACGAAGGGGGCGTAGCCGATGTTGTCGGCCAGCTCGCCGACGCCCTCGATGGCCGCCACCCGGTCGACGATCTGCCAGGCGCCGCGCTTGCGCAGCCACTCGGTGGCGACCGCCTTGTACTCCTTGACCAGCTCGGCCGACCGCCCGGTGAGCGGGACGGCCACCGCCGACTCCTTGAACGGCGTGGTCTCCACCCACAGCGCGGCGCCCGGGCCGGTGGTCCCGGCGCCGATCCGCACCCGGCGGACCGCCCGGACCAGCGCCGCGGGCTCGCCGTCGGCCAGCCGGCCGACCTGCTCGACGGTGGCCAGGGTGCCCACCCCCGCATACGAACCGTCCAGCCGCGGCACCAGCAGCACCTGCGGCTTGCCGCTGTCGACCGAGGAGCGCGCGGCCGAGCGGGCCGCCTCCACCGCGGCGCGCACCTCGGTGTCCTTGAGGTCCAGCGGCACCACCATGCCCGGCAGCACCACCTCGTCGTCGAGGGGCAGCACGGGCAGGGTGAGCGAAGCGGACGTCGATGCCATGATCTCTCCCCAGTCAGTGAACTTGAGTCGACATGACTAAGGCTTGGGGAGTCCGGGTTGTTCCCCCGGTTTTGTTCGCTCTGAGCGATCAGCGAACGGGCGCCGTCAGGCCCGTTCCGGCACCCGCCGCGGCTCCACGCGGGCGCCGGCCGGGCACCTTGGCCGCTCGGGGCAGCCGCAGGCGCAGCCGGCCCAGCGGGCCGCGCGGCCGGCCCGGCCCCCGGCGCAGCGGGCGCCACAGCGCCACCCCGGCCAGCAGTGCGGTCGGGTGCCCGATCGCGGTCACCAGGTCGGCGTCCTCGCTCAGCTGGTGGGCCACCAGCAGCACCGCGGCGGCCAGCGCCAGCACCCGCCCGCGCCGGCTCAGCAGCCCCGCCATCGCGCCCAGGCAGGCCAGCACGCCGTAGCTGATCCCGATGTCCAGCTCGTCGAGGATGCTCGGCCCGACCCGGCCCAGCGCCACCGCGACGGCCACCACGCCCTGCGAGACCAGGGTGCCGACCACGTGCCCGGCGGCGAAGACGCCGGCCGTCCGGGCCGCCCCCACCCGGCGCTCAAGCGGCGCCACGGTGAGCGCGAAGGCCCAGAAGTAGGGCATCCAGACCGGCCCGACCACCCACAGCCCGCTCATCAGCAGCGAGCGCAGCGGGGTGCTGGTCAGGTGGTGGCCGTCGGTGCTGGACATGGTCTGCAGCTGGTGCACCAGCTGCGGGTCGCCGAACTGGGTGAGCGCGGTGGTCCCGGCCAGCAGCAGCAGGTAGCCCACCGCGAACGGGTTGCGGCTCGGGGTCGGCAGCCGCTCCAGCAGCCAGTGCAGCGGCCCGCCGCGCAGGCCCAGGCGCAGGCCGGCGTAGCGGGCCACGGGGACACCCCGGGTACCGCTGGGGGTTGCCTCGGCCATGCCGCCTCCCTCTGCCGCCGCCCGACCCCGGGCGGGTGGAACCGATCGCGACCGGCCTGCGTCCAGGTGAGCATGACACGCTCGCTGCGCGTGCACGCGCTGCCGTCCGCGGCCGGTTCCGTCCACGGTACGGGGCGTGGCTGAGAGCTGTCTGAAGATCCAGCCGCGTTGCGCATCAGGGCAGTTCAGGAGTTGGTCCAGACCTTCGCCGCAGATCGCCGGTCGCACCCGGCCTGGCCGGATTCGTGCACACGCACCGTTACGGCGGGGCGACCAGGCCGGGTAAGGTAGCGGCCCGTGCCGGTCCCCGGGGCGTGGGCATCGGCCTGCGGCGGGATTTCTGCTGACCGCCTGTCGGGGCGCACCCGGGGTCCGTACGCTGCGAGGTGTGCCATCCCGGGGCAACCGACCGGCACGGTGACAAACGACGGAACAAGACTACGAGCGGTGCCCGGCACTCCCACAGGTGACGGCCCGCAGGCCCTGGGGGCGGTGGCGTGACCGTGACAGAGATTCAGCAGGACACCGGGACGAGCGGTGTGATCGCGCAGCGACGCGTGCTGGTGGTGGAGGACGAACCCACCATCGCCGAGTCCATTGCGGCCCGGTTGGGCGCGGAGGGCTTCAAGGTCGCGGTGGCCCACGACGGCCCCGGCGCGGTGGACGGATTCCACACCTGGCAACCCGACCTCGTGGTGCTCGACATCATGCTCCCCGGCTTCGACGGGCTGGAGGTCTGCCGCCGGATCCAGGCGCAGCGCCCGGTACCGGTACTGATGCTGACCGCCCGGGACGACGAGACCGACCTGCTGGTCGGCCTCGGCGTGGGTGCCGACGACTACATGACCAAGCCGTTCTCAATGCGCGAGCTGGCGGCCCGGGTCAACGTGCTGCTGCGCCGGGTGGAGCGGGCCCAGCAGGCCGCCCGCACCCCCGCGCTCGGCTCGCTGCGCTTCGGCGAGCTGGAGATCGACCACGTGCAGCGCCGGGTCCGGCTGGCCTCCGGCGACGTGCACCTGACCCCGACCGAGTTCGACCTGCTGGCCTGCCTGGCCGCCCAGCCCCGCGCGGTGCTCACCCGCGAGCAGCTGCTGGCCGAGGTCTGGGACTGGACCGATGCCTCCGGCACCCGCACGGTGGACAGCCACGTGAAGGCGCTGCGGCGCAAGATCGGCGCGACCTGGATCCGCACCGTGCACGGCGTGGGCTACGCGCTGGAGGCTCCGGTCGGCTGACCGGCGCACACGGCAGCACACGGGGCACAGGAAAAACGGGGACCGAGCACCGATGAACGACGAGACCGACCTCGATCCGTCGGCCGGCAAGCGGCCTGGCGGACGGCTCGCCGCGCGGCTGTGGCGGGCGGTGCGCCCGCTCGACCCGCTGCGGTCGATCAAGGGCAAGCTGAGCCTGCTGGTGGTCATCGCGGTGGTGATCGCCACCGGCCTGGTGCTGATCGCGATCCGCTCCGGCACCCAGGTGCGGGTGATCACGGTCTTCTCGATGATCGCCTCGCTGCTCTTCATGCAGCTGCTGGCGCACACCTTCACCGCCCCGCTGCGCGACCTCACCGCGGCGGCCCAGGCGATGGCCGACGGCGACTACAGCCGCCGGGTGACCACCCGTTCGCGCGACGAGATCGGCGAGCTGGCGGCCACCTTCAACACCATGGCCGCCGACCTGGAGGCCGCCGACCGGCACCGCCGGGAGCTGGTCGCCAACGTCTCGCACGAGCTGCGCACACCGATCGCGGCGCTGCAGGCCGTGCTGGAGAACATCGTGGACGGCGTGGTCACCGCCGAGCCCGCGACGCTGGGCGCCGCGCTGGAGCAGACCGAGCGGCTCGGCCGACTGGTCACCCACCTGCTGGACCTGTCCAAGCTGGACGGCGGCGTGGTGCCGCTGGACGCGCGCGAGTTCGAGGTGGGCGCGTTCCTGGCCGGCGTGCTGCGCGGGGTCACCGTGGACGGCGCCACCGCCGGCGGCGCCTGGAGCCGGCGGGACGACGTGCGGCTGCGCCTGGACGTGCAGCCGCAGGGGCTGACCGCGGTGGCCGACCCCGAGCGGCTGCACCAGGTGGTGGCCAACCTGGTGGACAACGCCTGCAAGCACTCCCCGCCGGCCGGCCTGGTCACCGTGCGGGCCCGGGCCGGGCAGGCGCCGCTCGGCCTGCTGCTGGAGGTCGAGGACCAGGGCCCCGGCATCCCGGCCGAGGACCGGATCCGGGTCTTCGACCGGTTCAGCCGCACCGGCACCGCCACCGCGCAGGGCCCGGGCAGCGACGGCGGCACCGGCCTGGGCCTGGCCATCGCCCGCTGGGCGGTGGACCTGCACGGTGGGCGGATCGAGGTGGCCGACCAGCCGGGCGGCTGCCTGATCCAGGTGGCGCTGCCGGGCGCACCGGCCGCCGTCCCGGCCCAGCGGCGGTAGCGCCGGCGCCGACCGGATACGGCGCACCGGCCGGGACGGCCAGCTTTGTCACAGAATTGGGACAAGATGGTGATCGACAGCCGTCGATCGATCGCATCCGGTCAATGCTTGAGGCATTTGTCCGCTTTTGATGGTTTTCACCCGATCGGCAGTCGGCGACATTTCCCTGCTGAAGTGGCTTTCTAACGCGATTTTTCGGCCAAAGTTCCGCCGGGCACTGTGATCTGGGCGACGCCGACCCCCCGGGGACTGCGCGATGACTGGTCAGGGGCGTAGCCTTAATCCCCGCTGTCCAAACATCCCAGAAGGAAGCGGAAGAGGGCGGTTGCCGCCGTGTCGCCACACCCTGAAACCCCCAGCTCGGCAAGCACCACTGGCTTCGGCCCCAATGAGTGGCTCGTCGACGAGATCTACCAGCAGTACCTCCAGGATCCGAACTCGGTCGACCGAGCCTGGTGGGACTTTTTCGCCGACTACAAGCCCGGTACCGAGGTGACCTCAGTGACCCAGGCCGTGACCCCGGTCGGCCCCACGCCGACTCCCGTCGCCGCCCCTGCCCCTGCCGCCGTGCCCGCGGCGCCTGCCCCCGCCGCAGCAGCGGCAGCCGCGCCCGTCGCCGCTGCCCCCGCCGCGCCGCTGGCAGCCGCCCCGGCCGCCCCCCCTGCGCCCAAGGCCAACGTGCCGGCGCCGGCCCCGGTGGAGAGCAACGGTCCCGAGCTGGTCCAGCTGCGCGGCCCGGCCAAGGCTGTGGCCACCAACATGGACGCCTCGCTGGAGGTGCCGACCGCGACCTCGGTGCGCGCCGTCCCGGCCAAGTTGCTGATCGACAACCGCATCGTCATCAACAACCACCTGCAGCGCGCCCGCGGCGGCAAGGTCTCGTTCACGCACCTGATCGGCTACGCCATGGTGCAGGCGATCAAGGCCAACCCGGGCATGAACCACAGCTACCAGGAGAAGGACGGCAAGGTCTTCCTGGTCAAGCCGGACCACGTCAACCTGGGCCTGGCGATCGACCTGGTGAAGCCGAACGGGGACCGCCAGCTGGTGGTCGCGGCCATCAAGAAGGCCGAGACCCTCGACTTCTTCGGCTTCTGGCAGGCCTACGAGGACATCGTCCGCCGGGCCCGCGCCAACAAGCTGACCATGGACGACTTCACCGGGGTCACGGTCTCGCTGACCAACCCGGGCGGCATCGGCACCGTCCACTCGGTGCCGCGCCTGATGCAGGGTCAGGGCACCATCCTGGGCGTCGGCGCGATGGAGTACCCGGCCGAGTTCCAGGGCACCTCGCAGGAGACCCTGTCCCGGCTCGGCGTCTCCAAGATCATGACGCTGACCTCGACCTACGACCACCGGGTCATCCAGGGCGCCGCCTCCGGCGAGTTCCTGCGCGCGATGCACCAGCTGCTGCTGGGCGAGCACGGCTTCTACGACGAGGTCTTCGAGTCGCTGCGGATCCCGTACGAGCCGGTCCGCTGGGCCACCGACGTCGCCACCACGCACGACGACGAGGTCAACAAGACCGCCCGGGTCATCGAGCTGATCCACTCCTACCGGGTCCGCGGCCACCTGATGGCCGACACCGACCCGCTGGAGTACAAGCAGCGCAAGCACCCCGACCTGGACGTGGTCCAGCACGGCCTCACCCTGTGGGACCTGGAGCGCGAGTTCGCGGTCGGCGGCTTCGGCGGCCAGAAGATGATGAAGCTGCGCGACATCCTCGGGCTGCTGCGCAACACCTACTGCCGCACCGTCGGCATCGAGTACATGCACATCCAGGACCCCAAGCAGCGCAAGTGGCTGCAGGAGCGCCTGGAGAAGCCGTACGCGAAGCCGGAGCGCGAGGAGCAGCTGCGGATCCTGCGCCGGCTGAACTCGGCGGAGGCCTTCGAGACCTTCCTGCAGACCAAGTACGTCGGCCAGAAGCGGTTCTCGCTGGAGGGCGGCGAGTCGCTGATCCCGCTGCTCGACGCGGTGATCGACTCCGCGGCCGAGCACCGGCTGGACGAGGCCGTGATCGGCATGGCCCACCGCGGCCGGCTGAACGTGCTGTCCAACATCGTCGGCAAGCCGTACGGCCGGATCTTCGGCGAGTTCGAGGGCAACCTCGACCCGAAGTCGATGCACGGCTCCGGCGACGTGAAGTACCACCTGGGCGCCGAGGGCATGTTCACCGGCCTGGACGGCGAGCAGATCAAGGTCTCGCTGGCCGCCAACCCCTCCCACCTGGAGACCGTCGACCCGGTGGTCGAGGGCATCGCCCGGGCCAAGCAGGACATCCTGGACCAGGGCGGCACCACCTTCCCGGTGCTGCCGATCCAGATCCACGGCGACGCGGCCTTCGCCGGCCAGGGCGTGGTCGCGGAGACCCTGAACATGTCGCAGCTGCGCGGCTACCGCACCGGCGGCACCGTGCACGTCGTGGTGAACAACCAGGTCGGCTTCACCGCCGCCCCGGCCTCCTCGCGCTCCTCGATGTACTGCACCGACGTGGCCCGGATGATCGAGGCCCCGATCTTCCACGTGAACGGCGACGACCCGGAGGCCGTGGTCCGCGTCGCGCGCCTGGCCTTCGAGTTCCGCCAGACCTTCCACAAGGACGTGGTGATCGACCTCATCTGCTACCGCCGCCGCGGTCACAACGAGGCTGACAACCCGTCGTTCACCCAGCCGCTGATGTACGACCTGATCGACAAGAAGCGCTCGGTGCGCAAGCTCTACACCGAGGGCCTGATCGGTCGCGGCGACATCACCATGGAAGAGGCGGAGCAGGCGCTCCAGGACTTCCAGGGCCAGCTGGAGAAGGTCTTCGCCGAGGTGCGCGACGCCGCCCAGACGCAGGCCGCCGCCCCGGCCGACCGTCCGGTGGCCGACTTCCCGGTCAGCATCCAGACCAGCATCTCCCAGGAGATGGTCAAGCGGATCGCCGCCTCGCAGGTCAACCTGCCGGACTGGCTGACCGTGCACCCGCGCCTGCTGCCGCAGCTGCAGCGCCGGGCCGCCTCGATCGAGGACGGCACCATCGACTGGGCGACCGGCGAGTGCCTGGCCATCGGCTCGCTGCTGATGGAGGGCCACCCGGTCCGCCTGGCCGGCCAGGACAGCCGCCGCGGCACCTTCGGCCAGCGCCACGCGGTGCTGATCGACCGCAAGACCGGCGAGGACTACACCCCGCTGCTCTACCTGACCGAGGACCAGGCCCGGTTCACCGTGTACGACAGCCTGCTGTCCGAGTACGCGGCGATGGGCTTCGAGTACGGCTACTCGCTGACCCGCCCGAACGCGCTGGTCATGTGGGAGGCGCAGTTCGGCGACTTCGTCAACGGCGCCCAGTCGGTGGTGGACGAGTACATCTCCTCCGCCGAGCAGAAGTGGGGCCAGCACTCCGGTGTCACCCTGCTGCTGCCGCACGGCATGGAGGGCCAGGGGCCGGACCACTCGTCCGCCCGCCCGGAGCGCTTCCTGCAGCTGTGCGCCGACAACAACATGACGGTCGCGATGCCGACCTCGCCGTCGAACTACTTCCACCTGCTGCGCTGGCAGGTGCACAACCCGCACCACAAGCCGCTGGTCGTCTTCACCCCGAAGTCGATGCTGCGTCTGAAGGCCGCGGCCAGCTCGGCGGAGGAGTTCACCAGCGGCTCGTTCCGCCCGGTGATCGGCGACAGCACGGTGGACCCGCAGCAGGTCCGCAAGGTGGTCATCACCACCGGCAAGTTCTACTACGACCTGGACGCGGCCCGCACCGAGCGCGGGATCACCGACACCGCCCTGGTCCGCCTGGAGCGGCTGTACCCGCTGCCGGTGGCCGAGCTCCAGGAGGAGCTGTCCCGCTACGGCGAGGACGTGCAGTTCGTCTGGGCCCAGGAGGAGCCGGCCAACCAGGGTGCCTGGCCGTTCATCGCGATGAACCTGGTCGACCACCTGGACGTGGTGGTCGGCCGCAAGGCCAGCGGTGGCCGGCTGCGCCGGGTGGCCCGGGCGGCCGCCTCGGCGCCGGCGGTCGGCTCGGCCAAGCGGCACGCCGCCGAGCAGCAGGCCGTGATCGACGAGGTGTACAGCATCTGATCCGGCTGCCGCCATCCGTGACGGTGCGTCAGTGACCCGGGGCCCGGCCAGCACGCCGGCCGGGCCCCGGGTGCTCCGCCGCCGGGTGGCCGGGGGCCGCCGACCGGCGTCTATCCTGGCCCGGTAGCCCGAACCCCGACTTCCGGAGCAGAGCGTGTACTTCACCGACCGCGGCATCGAGGAGCTGGCGAGCCGGCGTGGCGAGCAGGAGATCAGCTTCGACTGGCTGGCCGACCGGCTGCGCGAGTTCGTCGACCTCAACCCCGAGTTCGAGATCCCCGTCGAGCGGCTGGCCACCTGGCTGGCCCGGCTGGACGACGAGGACGAGGACTGACCAGGCGCGGACGTCCGTACGCGAAGGGCCCCGGAGGCAACAGCCTCCGGGGCCCTTCGACTTGCCTCGGCGCGGGCCGGGCCGGACGGTTCCGCCGGGAACGGCCTTGACTTCCACGCCACGCGATATATCGTGAATCTCGGAAGACGCGATACATCGTGATCGCCGGACCGTCGCCCCTCCAGGGTACGACGGCGGCTGCGCAACGGGAGGACGCAAGCGATGAACGAGTGGACGGTCAGCAACCCCGACACCCTCACCTTCGACGGGCCGGTCAGCACCGCCCAGCTCTGGCTGGTCGGCGGCGTGGTCAACGTGGTCGCCGCCGAAGGCCCGGCCCGCCTCGAGGTCACCGAGCTGGAGGGCGAGCCGCTCCAGGTCACCCTGACCGACGGGGTGCTGACGGTGACGTACCCCGACCTCAACTGGAGCAGCTTCGGCGAGAACCTCAAGTCGCTGGACTCGGTGAAGTCCTTCGTCGGCTCGCTGCGCCGCAAGCGCAAGGCCGTGGTCTCGCTGACCGTGCCGGCCGACGTCCGGGTCAAGCTCGGCGCGGTCAGCGCCGACGCCACCGTCTCGGGCGTGCACGGCGGCACCACCGTGCACCAGGTCTCCGGCTCCACCACGCTGGTCGGCCTGGACGGGCGGACCGAGGCCAACTCGGTCTCCGGCGACGTCGACGCCCAGTCGCTGGCCGGCGACCTGACGGTGAAGACCGTCTCCGGCGGCCTGACCGTGGTGGCCGGCACCCCCGCCAAGCTGCGGGCCAACTCGGTCGGCGGCGCCGTCACCCTCGACCTGGCCGGCCGCACCCCGGCCGACATCAAGATCAACACGGTCAGCGGTGACGTGGCGGTCCGGCTGCCGCAGCCCGCCGACACCCGGGTCGAGGCCGGCAGCACCAACGGCCAGTTCCACAGCTCCTTCGAGGAGTTGACGGTCGGCGGCACCTGGGGCGCCAAGCGCCTCACCGGCACCCTGGGCGCGGGCACCGGCAAGCTCGCGGTGGCCACCGTCTCCGGCGCCATCTCGGTGCTGCGCCGCCCCGAGCCGGAGGACGAGGCGCCGGCCCCGGTGCTCGAGCTGACCGACGGGGTCGAGAAGGGTGACGACGCATGAGTTCCGTCTTCGCGCACGGCCGGCTGCGGCTCTACCTGCTCAAGCTGCTGGAGGAGTCCCCGCGGCACGGCTACGAGGTGATCCGACTGCTGGAGGAGCGATTCCAGGGGCTCTACGCGCCCTCGGCCGGCACCGTCTACCCGCGGCTGGCCAAGCTGGAGCAGGAGGGCCTGGTGGAGCACTCCACCGAGGGCGGCCGCAAGGTCTACCGGACCACCGAAGCCGGCCGGGCCGAGCTGGCGGCCCGTCAGCAGGACCTGGCCGAGCTGGAGGTGGAGATCAGCGACTCGGTCTCCCAGCTGGCCGGCGCGATCCGCGAGGACGTCCGGGACTCGGCCAAGGACCTGCGCGAGGAGCTGCGGGCCGCGGCCGGCTCCGCCCCGCGCGCGGCCGCCGACCCGAACAGCGTGTGGAGCGAGGCCACCTGGCAGCGCACCAAGGACGAGTTCGCCGAGTTCAAGGCCCAGGCCAAGCGGGCCATGGAGCAGGAGAAGCTCGCCAAGGATCAGGCCAAGCGAGCCAAGGAGGAGGCTCGCAAGGCGCGCGAGCAGTCCCAGGCGGTCCGGCAGGCCGCCCAGCAGGAGGCGCTGCGGATCAAGCGCCGGGTCGAGCAGCAGGTCCGCGACCACGCGAGCCGGGGCGACTGGCCCACCGGCCTGGCCGAGGGCTTCTCCGAGCTCACCAAGGGCCTGGCCGGCCTGGCCGACCCGTCCCGCTGGGGCACCACCGACGAGAAGGCCGGCGCCGCCCGCGCCGACCAGCCCAAGGTCCCGGCCGACCTGCCGGACTGGGCCCGCATCGACCCCGCCGGCGACCCGGCCCGTGAGCTCGACCGCCTGCTGGACCGCTTCCGCGACCAGGTCCGCGACACCGCCCGCGACGCGGGTCACCTGACGCCGGATCAACTGGCTTCGGCCCAGGGCGCGCTGGCCACCGCCGCCACCCAGCTGCGTCGGCTGTTCGACTGAGCCCGGCCCACCCGGAAGGGGGCCGCCCGACCATCACGGTCGGGCGGCCCCCTTCGGTGCTCAGGGCTCCAGGACCAGCTTGCCGAAGACGTCGCCCTGGGCCAGCCGGGTGAAGGCGGTACGGGCCTCGGCGAGCGGGTAGCTCGCGTCGATCACCGGGCGGATGCCGGAGTTGGCGCACAGCGCGAGCAGACCGGCCAGCTCCTCCTTGGTGCCCATGGTGGAGCCGACCACCTTGAGTTCGAGGAAGAAGATCCGGGTGAGCTCGGCGGACGGCGGGTTCGGACCCGAGGTGGCCCCCGAGATCACGATCGTGCCGCCCGGCCGCAGCGACTTCACCGAGTGCGACCAGGTGGCCGCCCCCACCGTCTCCAGCACCGCGTCCACCCGCTCCGGCAGCCGCGCGCCGCTCTCGAAGGCCGCGTCGGCGCCCAGCTCCACCGCGCGGGCCCGCTTGGCCTCGTCCCGCCCGGTGACCCAGACCCGCAGCCCGGCCGCCTTGCCCAGCACGATCAGCGCGGTGGCCACCCCGCCGCCGGCCCCCTGGACCAGCACGGTGTCCCCGGGGCGCACCCCGGCGTTGGTGAACAGCATCCGGTAGGCGGTCAGCCAGGCGGTGGGCAGGCAGGCGGCCTCGGCGAAGGAGAGCTCGGCCGGCTTGGGCAGCAGGTTCCAGGTCGGCACCGCGACCCGCTGGGCGAAGGTGCCCTGGTAGCGCTCGGTCAGGATGGAGCGCGGCTCCTCGGGCCCGACCCCGTGGCCGCTCTGCCCGATCACCGAGTGGATCACCACCTCGCGGCCCTGCTCGTCCACCCCGGCCGCGTCGCAGCCCAGGATCATCGGCAGCCGCTCGGCGGGCAGCCCGACCCCGCGCAGCGACCACAGGTCGTGGTGGTTGAGGGTGGCGGCCTTGACCGTCACCACGCTCCAGCCGGGCCTGGCCTCGGGCTCGGGCAGTTCACCCAGTTCGAGGGCGGCCAGCGGGTCGTCGGCGTCGATGCGTGCGGCGTAGGCGGCGAACATGCTCCGGACAGTAGCCGGGAAAAGCCGGGGCCCGGAACCACGCGGGAGTGTGACCTCCACCGCGTGTCCCGGGCCCGGACCGGCGTGCTAACGCACCCTCAGCACTGCGTCGTCAGTGCTGCACCGTCAGCACCGCACCAGCAGCGCCGCACCGTCAGCACCGTGCGTTCAGCGCCGCGCGACGCCCTCGCGCCGCGCCGCCTCGGCGACCGCCTTGCTGACCGCCGGCGCCACCCGGGCGTCGAACGGCGAGGGGATCACCTTCTGCGGGGTCAGCTCGTCGGCCACCACCGCGGCCAGCGCCTGGGCGGCGGCCAGCTTCATGCCCTCGGTGATCCGCGAGGCCCGCACCTGCAGCGCGCCGGCGAAGATGCCCGGGAAGGCGAGCACGTTGTTGATCTGGTTGGCGAAGTCCGAGCGGCCGGTGGCCACCACGGCGGCGTACTTGTGCGCGACCTCCGGGTGGATCTCCGGGTTCGGGTTGGCCATCGCGAAGATGAAGCAGCCCTCGGCCATGGTGGCCACCGCCTCCTCCGGCACGGTGCCGCCGGAGACGCCGATGAACACGTCGGCGCCCTTGAGCGCGTCGGTGAGCGAGCCGGTCAGCCCGGTCCGGTTGGTCAGCTCGGCGATCTCGGCCTTGGCGTCGGTCAGGTCCTCGCGGCCCTGGTAGACCACGCCGCGACGGTCGCACACCGCGACGTCGCCGATGCCGGCCGCGACCAGCATCTTGGCGATCGCGATGCCGGCCGCGCCGGCGCCGGAGATGACCGCGCGCAGCTCGCCGACCTCGCGGCCGGTCACCTTGGCGGCGTTCCACAGCGCGGCCGTGGTCACGATCGCGGTGCCGTGCTGGTCGTCGTGGAAGATCGGGATGTCCAGCGCCTCCTGCAGCCGGCGCTCGATCTCGAAGCAGCGCGGCGCGGAGATGTCCTCCAGGTTGACGCCGCCGAAGGACGGGGCGAGGCGGACCACCGTCTCGACGATCTCGTCCACGCCGGTGCAGTCCAGCGCGATCGGCACCGCGTCCACGCCGCCGAACTGCTTGAACAGGATCGCCTTGCCCTCCATCACCGGGAGCGAGGCCTGCGGGCCGATGTCGCCCAGGCCCAGCACGGCGGTGCCGTCGGTGACCACGGCGACCGTGTTGGACTTCCAGGTGTAGTCGTGCACCAGCTCCGGCTGCTCGGCGATGGCGGTGCAGACCCGGGCGACCCCGGGGGTGTAGGCGAGGGACAGGTCGTCCGCGTCGCGCACCGGGACGGTTGCCCGGACCTCCATCTTGCCGCCGCGGTGGAGCGCGAACACGGCGTCGACCGGGTCCTCGGTGTCCTGCGTACGAGGGTGAATGATCTCCGCTGCCACGATGACCTCTTCGTCATTGATCAGCGAGGGCAGGCACCGACGAGTCTTCGGCCGGGCCCCGGCAGATGCCGAAATATCCGGGCCGCCGTCTGCGGTCCCGGTCGCCGGGTAGGCCGGGCGGCTCGTCGGAACCGCCCTCGATTGAGGGTATTTGGGTGTATTTGCCTGTGCAACGGGCTGAGCCTAGGCCGGGAAGAAGGCATCGCACCGGTGCCTTGGATTCCTGTCACGCACTGTTCACCCGTCGACTCCACCAGGCAGCGCTTGAGTTTCGGAAGAACCCCAGCTCCGGCGGTGTCCACGGATGAGGCGGCTTGCACACCCGAAGGAGTGAACGAAAGGACCAGAGGGGAGGTGGCGCCGCGGAATACGGTGTCGGCGTTCATTGACTTCCGTTCCCGGGCACCCCGGTCCTGTCGGGAACCGGCGGTCTTCGTTCGGTATCGGGGATCACCCGATGCCGGATTCTTGCACACCCGGGCGCCGGGCGGGTGGCCGGGGATGAAATGATCCGCCCTCCCGCACCTTTCACCGGACCTCGTCGGACACCGGCCGCGCACCCCTCAGCCCGCGGCCGACCAGGGCAGACCCGAGGTCTCGCTGCACCACCCCAGGCAGCCGGTCCGTGGCGGACCCTCCCCTTCCCTCCCTCAGGGAGCTCCCTGGCATGTTCAACCGCACCCTGCTGCCCGCACTCGGCACCGCCTGTCTCCTGCTGACCGGCTGCGGCAGCTCCACCACCCCCACCGCGGACCCCGGAACGGCGCTGCGCGCCAAGCTCCCGGCCAAGCTGCGCACCGCCGGCCTGCTCAAGGTCGGCACCAACCTCAACTACGCCCCGGTCGACTTCAAGGCCTCCGACGGCACTGCGGCCGGCCTGGACATCGACCTGGCCCAAGCCCTCGCCGACTACCTGGGCCTGCGCGTGCAGTTCGTCGACCAGCCGTTCGACCAGCTGCTCCCCGCGGTCCAGAGCCACCAGCTGGACCTGGCCATGTCGGCGGTGATCGACACCCGGCAGCGCCAGAACGGCGTCGACGACAGCGGCGCCCGGGCCAACCCCGGGGTCGACTTCGTCGACTACTTCCTGACCGGCACCGCGATCCTGGTGAAGGCCGGGAACCCGCTGTCGATCACCAGCCTGGACCACCTGTGCACCCACACGGTGGCGATGCAGCGCGGCACCGTCCAGGCCGAGATCGCGGCCCGGCAGGGCGACGTGTGCCACAAGTACGGCAAGTCGCTGACCGTGGACCTGTTCGACACCGACGACCAGGCGCTGACCGAGGTGGCCTCCGGAAAGGCGGTGGCCGACCTGAACGACTACCCGGTGGCCGCCTGGAACACCCGTCCCGACCACGGCGGCGACCGGTTCCAGGTGACCGGCTCGATGCTGCAGACCAGCCCGTACGGGATCACCCTCAACAAGTCCGACGGCGCGCTGCGCGACGTGCTGGCCAAGGCGCTGGACCAGCTGATCCGCAACGGCACCTACGACCGGATCCTCACCAAGTGGAACGCCCGGGACGGCGCGGTGCCGGCCTCGGAAATCAACGGCGGTTTCTGACCCTGCCGGAGGACCCCGCCCGGACGCACCACCGGGCGGGGTCCGCCCGGTGGTGCGAGGCTGTCAGAAACGCGTTCGTCCTGGATAATCGGCTGTCAGGAGAAGGAGCGACTGCCCCCGTTATCCATTTTTGATCTGAATGGTGCTCCGCTCAACAGTTCGGTGATGGCAGGATCTCCAGCACCACCTCGGCGGAGGGTGGCCCACCCATTCACCCCGAAAACCGCGGGCACGATCCGCCTCACCTCTTACCAGGAGGCTTCCCCCATGAGCACCCGTACCCGTCCTTCCCGGCTGGCCGCCCTCGGCGTGCTGCTCGTCACCGGCTCGCTGGTGATCACCGGTTGCGGCAACAGCAAGAGCAGCAGCAGCGGCGGCGGCTCGGCCGCCTCCTCGGCCGTGCCGACCCCGACCGCGGTGGCCTCGCTGGCGGCGCTGGTCCCGGCCGACGTGAAGGCCGGCGGCAAGCTGGTGGTCGCCACCGACGCCTCGTACGCGCCCAACGAGTTCAAGGACGCCGGCAACAACATCGTCGGCATGGACGTCGACATGGCCAAGGCCATCGCCCAGACTCTCGGGCTGACCGCCGACGTGCAGAACGCGACCTTCGACTCGATCATCCCGGGCATCACGGCCAAGAAGTACAACATGAGCCTGAGCTCCTTCACCGACACCAAGGAGCGCGAGAAGTCGGTCGACATGGTCACCTACTTCTCGGCCGGCACCGGCACCGCGGTGAAGAAGGGCAACCCGGGCAAGGTCGACGCCACCGATCTGTGCGGCAAGAAGGTGGCGGTGCAGACCGGCACCACCCAGGCCGACACGATCAAGGGCACCATCAACCCGGCCTGCACCAAGGCGGGGAAGCCGACCATCCCGAACGACGGCGACAAGTTCGACCTGCAGACCGACGTGACCACCGCGCTGGTCTCCGGCCGCGACGACGCGATGCTCGCCGACTCCCCGGTGGTGGACTACGCGGTCCAGCAGACCGGCGGCCAGCTGCAGACCATCGGCTCGGTCAGCGACACCGCCCCGTACGGCGTGGTGCTGCCGCAGGGCACCGACCTGAGCAAGGCGGTCCAGGGCGCGATCCAGTCGCTGATGGCGAACGGCACCTACAAGGCGATCCTGACCAAGTGGGGTGTCCAGGCCGGCGCGGTCACCACCTCGACGATCAACGGCGCTGCCAGCTGACCGCCCGGTCCCCCCAATTCGAAGGCACATCGTGAACTCACCCCATCAGGGGTCGGCGGACAAGGGAAGGCCTGAGGCCATCAGGGCCGTCCCGGTCCGCCACCCCGGACGCTGGGCCGGAGCAGTGGCCGTCGCAGTCCTCGCGGCGATGCTGATCCACGCCATCGTGACCAATCCCGCGATCCAGTGGGACGTCATCCGGACGTACCTGTTCGACTCCTCGATCACGCACGGCCTGGTGGTCACCCTGGAGCTGACCGCGCTGGCGATGCTGATCGGCGTCTCCGGCGGCACCCTGCTGGCGATCATGCGGCTCTCCCCCAACCCGGTGCTCTCCTCCACCGCCTGGTTCTACATCTGGGTCTTCCGCGGCACCCCGGTGCTGGTCCAGCTGCTGTTCTGGAACTTCCTCGGCGCGCTGTGGGCCAAGCTCTCGATCGGCGTGCCGTTCGGCGGCTACCTGGGCCTGTCCGACGGCGGCGCGTTCTGGTCCCAGGACACCAACAAGCTGATCCCGCTGTTCGTCGCGGCGCTGCTGGGCCTGGGCCTGAACGAGGCGGCCTACATGGCGGAGATCGTCCGCGGCGGCATCCAGTCCGTGGCGGTCGGCCAGACCGAGGCGGCGCACGCGCTGGGCATGAGCCAGTCCGCCACCATGCGGCGGATCATCCTGCCGCAGGCGATGCGGGTGATCATTCCGCCGACCGGCAACGAGACCATCTCGATGCTGAAGACCACCTCGCTGGTCTCGGCGATCTCGCTGGAGGAGCTGCTGCGGGCAGGCCAGAACATCTACTCGCGCACCTTCCAGACCATCCCGCTGCTGATCGTCGTCAGCATCTGGTACCTGCTGATGACCTCGATCCTGACCGTGGTCCAGTACTACATCGAGCGGCACTACGCGCGCGGCGCCAACCGGGTGCTGCCGCCCACCCCCCTGCAGCGGCTGCGCGGCCTGCTGGGCAGGCGCCCGAAGCCGGCCAACGGCGAGTCCGACGTGGTCCCCGGCCTGGAAGGAGGCGGCCACCTGTGAGCACTCCGGTCAACGACACCCCGCCGCAGTCGGCGGCGGGGGCCGGCACGCCGATGGTCAAGGCCGAGGCGGTGCACAAGTCCTACGGCACGGTGCCGGTGCTCAAGGGCATCGACCTGCGGGTCGACCCGGGCCAGGTCGTCGTCCTGGTCGGCCCTTCCGGCTCCGGCAAGTCGACCTTCCTGCGCTGCATCAACCACCTGGAGAAGATCAACGCCGGCCGCCTGTGGGTGGACGGCGAGCTGGTCGGCTACCGGCAGAAGGGCGACCGGCTGTACGAGCTGAAGGACCGTGAGGTCGCCCAGAAGCGGCGCGACATCGGCATGGTCTTCCAGCACTTCAACCTGTTCCCGCACATGACCGCGCTGGAGAACATCGTCGAGGCGCCGGTCCAGGTCAAGGGCGAGTCCAAGGCCGCGGCACGCGAGCGGGCCAGGGCGCTGCTGGACCGGGTGGGGCTGGCCGACAAGGCCGGCAGCTACCCCTCCCAGCTCTCCGGCGGCCAGCAGCAGCGGGTGGCGATCGCCCGGGCGCTGGCCATGGAGCCCAAGCTGATGCTCTTCGACGAGCCCACCTCGGCGCTCGACCCGGAGCTGGTCGGCGAGGTGCTGGACGTGATGCGCGGCCTGGCCGAGGAGGGCATGACGATGATCGTGGTCACCCACGAGATGGGCTTCGCCCGCGAGGTGGGCGACGCGCTGGTCTTCATGGACGGCGGCGTGGTGGTCGAGGCCGGCCACCCGCGCGAGGTGCTGGCCAACCCGCAGCACGAGCGGACCAAGCTCTTCCTCTCGAAGGTGCTCTAGCACCGCATCAGGCAACCTTCGCCCCGACCCGGGCGGCGTAATAGGCTTAAGGCGACCCACCCATTACCGCTCCCTCGGAGGGAACCCGTGGAGCTCGCCTCGTACGCCGACTACGCCGTCCGGCTGGTCAACACCGAGGAGCCCGAACGCGGCACCGACGCGCTGGTCACCGTCGAGGCGGTGCGCGCGCTCTCCGGCCGTCCCGACTCGCGCACCGCCCAGCTCGCCGAGGCCGCCGACCTGCCCCGGCTGCGCGCGGTGCGGGCCCGGCTGCGGGCGGTCTTCGAGGCCGCCGCGGCCGGCTCCCCGGTACGGGCGGTGGACCTGCTGAACGGGCTGCTCTCCGAGTACCCGGTCAGCCCCCAGGTCTCCGGGCACGACTACCTGGACGAGAGCGGCAACCCGCGCTGGCACCTGCACCTGGCCGACAACGCGCCCTCGGCCACCGCCAACTACACCGCGGTGGCCTGCATGGGCCTGGCCATCCAGCTGACCGAGCTCGGCGCGGACCGGCTCGGCATCTGCCAGGCGGCGCCCTGCCGCAACGCCTACCTGGACACCTCCACCAACCGGTCCCGGCGGTACTGCTCGGACCGCTGCGCGACCCGGGCCAACGTGGCCGCCTACCGGGCCCGCAAGAAGCAGGAGGCCGCCGCCCGCCAGGAGGCGGCTAGCGCAACGGGCTGAGCCGGCGGGAGAGCCCGAACCGGGCCGCCAGCCCCGGCACCCGGCCCAGCGGCCAGCCGCACAGCAGCCGCTCCAGCCGGCCGGCCGGGGCCAGCCAGGACACGCTCGGCCGCACCCGGGCCAGCACCCGGCCCAGCACCAGCTCGGGCGGCACCGGACCGAAGTCCCGGCTGTCGTTGCCCAAAAACTGATTGTCCGACAGCAGCCACCAGCCCTTGGACCGCAGCTCGGTCGCCCGCTTGACCACCAGCAGGTCCTGGCGCATCGGGTGACGCACCAGCAGCACCGCGCCCGGGCGCACCCGGGCGCCGTAGCGGACCACCACCCGGTCACCGTGGTAGAGGGTCGGGACCATCGACGGGCCGTCCACGTCCACCAGGCCGAACGGCAGCAGTCCGCCGCCCGCCCGCCGGCCCGGCTCCCCCGACTCCTCGGCCTCCCGCAGCCGCTTCGCCGCCATTGGTGCCCTCCTCGCTCGCCCGGCCGACCCGGTCGGGTCCAGCCTGCCGCATCGACAACGCCTGTCCGTTATCGACCGGTTCCGCCTCAACCTTTTGCCCTAGGACGCCGTCCCGGCCGCGAAACCCGGGACCTGGCGGGGTAGTCTCGGCGCGGGAAGACGATCTAAGGAAGGACTCCCATGTTCTCTCGTCTGTTTGCGCCGCGGGTCACCGCTCACGCCCACTGCGACCTGCCCTGCGGTGTCTACGACCCGGCCCAGGCGCGGATCGAGGCCGAGTCGGTGAAGGCCACTCAGGAGAAGTACCAGGCCAACGAGGACGCCCATTTCCGCGCCCGCGCCATCATCATCAAGGAGCAGCGCGCCGAGGCCGTCAAGCACCACCTGTCGGTGCTGTGGAGCGACTACTTCAAGGCCCCGCACTTCGAGAAGTACCCGCAGCTGCACCAGCTGTTCAACGACGCGCTGAAGGCCGCCTCGGCCACCAAGGCGTCGACCGACCCGGCCACCGGCCAGGCGCTGCTCGACCTGATCGCCCAGATCGACAAGATCTTCTGGGAGACCAAGCAGGCCTGAGCCCTGCCGCCGGGGCTGTCGGCAGCCCTGGTTGACGCCCCTCACTCCTCGGAGTGAGGGGCGTCAATGCGTTCACTCCCAGTACCCTCGGGAGCATGATCAGGAACGCCGTCCCGGAGGACGTCCCCACCATTGTCGAGCTGATCCGCGAACTGGCGGAGTACGAGCGGGCGCGCGAGGAGGCGCAGGCCACCGAGGAGCAGTTGCAGCAGGCGCTGTTCGGCGAGCAGCCGGCGGTGCACGCGCTGATCGCCGAGGACGACACGACCGGCGAGACGGTCGGCTTCGCGCTCTGGTTCCGCAACTTCTCCACCTGGACCGGCAGCCACGGGATCTACCTGGAGGACCTGTACGTCCGCCCGCAGCGGCGCGGCGGCGGCTACGGCAAGGCGCTGCTCACCGAGCTGGCCCGGATCGCGGTGGAGCGCGGCTACCAGCGCTTCGAGTGGAGCGTGCTGGACTGGAACGAGCCCTCGATCGGCTTCTACAAGTCGCTCGGCGCCCAGCCGACGGACGGGTGGACGGTCTACCGGCTCACCGGCGACGCACTGCGCGAGCTGGGCACCTCCTGACCCACCGGAGCGGTAATCCCGCTGCAAGTCGCGACATCGGCCGGTCGATCGCGGTAACGTCTCGGCGGACGGCCCGCGTCCGATGCCGCCCGACTGGGTAGGAATCGGAACGTACCGCACCACCCCTCAAGACAGTTGGGGCGAAGCAGTTGAGCCAAGCAACAGAACGTGCCACGGCCTCGGGGTCTCAAGCACAGCGTGTCACCCAGGAGGTGAGGGTGTCCCAGATCGACGGTGATCCCGCGGGCGCGGCGTCCCAGGCGACCCAGGACTTCGTGGAGGTCAGGCTGCCCGCCCAGGGTGCCTACCTCTCGGTGCTGCGGACGGCCACGGCCGGACTCGCGGCGCGGCTGGACTTCACCCTGGACGAGATCGAGGACCTGCGCATCGCGGTGGACGAGGCCTGCGCGATCCTGCTCCAACAGGCGGTGCCGGGCTCGGTGCTGTCCTGCGAGTTCCGCCTGGTCGGCGACGCGCTGCGGGTCACCGTGGCGGCGCCCACCACCGACGGGCGCGCGCCGGAGCGCGACACCTTCGCCTGGACGGTGCTCTCCGCCCTGGCCGGCGAGGTGGAGTCCTCGGTGGCCGAGGACCGCACGGTCAGCATCAGCCTGCGCAAGAAGCGCGGCGGAACCCCGTTCCAGCCGTAGCCGGGCAACACCGGCCGGGGCGCGATCGGGGAGGTTCCCGGTTCGAGCCCCGGTCGCGGTACAACCAATGTGATGGCCCGGCCCGCGCAGCGGACCGGGTGCTCCCGGAACGGAACGGGGGATCGCCGTGAGTGATCTGGATCGCAACTCTGCCGTCGGCCACCCGCCGGCGGCCGGCCGCCCGACGGGTACTGCCGGTGGCCGGTCCGCGGCTACCCGCCGCCGTACCGTCCCGGCGCAGTCCGGCGGACCCGTGCCCGGGCCCGCCGCCGACCACCATGCCCACCCGAAGGACGCCCAGCGGATGAGCCAGCCCACCGACCCGACGCCGGACCAGACGGCCGCCGCGCTGCCCCCGGCCGAGGTCGGGGAGCCGCTGACGGAGGTGGTCCGGGCCGCACTGCCCGCCCAGGGCACCGCGCACCACCGCTCGGGGGCCCCGGACCGGGAGGCCGCCCGGGCGCTCTTCGTCCAGCTCGCCGCGCTGCCGGAGGGCTCGCCGGAGCGGGTCGAGCTGCGCAACCAGCTGGTGCGGATGCACATCCCGCTGGTCGAGCACCTGGCCCGGCGGTTCCGCAACCGCGGCGAGCCGCTGGACGACCTGACCCAGGTGGCCACCATCGGCCTGATCAAGTCGGTGGACCGGTTCGACCACGAGCGCGGGGTGGAGTTCTCCACCTACGCCACGCCGACCATCGTGGGCGAGATCAAGCGCCACTTCCGGGACAAGGGCTGGGCGGTGCGGGTGCCGCGCCGGCTGCAGGAGCTGCGGCTGTCGCTGACCACGGCGACCAGCGAGCTCTCCCAGCGGCACGGCCGCTCCCCCACGGTGCACGAGCTGGCCGAGCACCTGGGCATCTCCGAGGAGGACGTGCTGGAGGGCCTGGAGTCGGCCAACGCCTACTCCACCCTCTCGCTGGACGTGCCGGACAGCGACGACGAGTCGCCGGCCGTGGCGGACACCCTGGGCGCCACCGACGAGGCGCTGGAGGGGGTCGAGTACCGCGAGTCGCTCAAGCCGCTGCTGGCGCAGCTGCCGCAGCGCGAGCAGAAGATCCTGGTGCTGCGGTTCTTCCGGAACATGACGCAGTCCCAGATCGCCGCCGAGGTCGGGATCTCGCAGATGCACGTGTCGCGCCTGCTGGCCCGCACGCTCGCCCAGCTGCGGGACAAGCTGCTGGTCGAGGAGTAGCACCGGACGTGAGAGCGGGGCG
>NZ_PYBW01000140.1 GCF_003205575.1 Streptomyces tateyamensis | reverse complement strand
CCGGCACCGGCGGCGGCCACGGGCTGGCCGGGATGCGCGAGCGGGTCGCCGCGTACGGTGGTGAGCTGTCCGCCGGACCGCTGCCGGGCGGTGGCTGGCGGGTGGCGGCCACCCTGGACCTCGACCCCGACCGCCTGGAGGCGCTCCGATGACCGTCCGCGTCCTGCTGGTGGACGACCAGCCGCTGCTGCGGGTGGCGTTCACCCTGGTGCTGGACTCGCAGCCGGACCTGGAGGTGGTCGGCGAGGCCGAGGACGGCGCCGCCGCCGTGCGGCTGGTCGCCGAGCACACGCCGGACGTGGTGCTGATGGACGTGCGGATGCCGGGCATGGACGGCATCGAGGCGACCAAGCGGATCGTCGACCAGTCGCCCGACACCAAGGTGCTCATCATGACCACCTTCGACCTCGACGAGTACGCCTTCGCCGGGCTGCGGGCCGGCGCCTCGGGCTTCCTGCTGAAGAACGCCCAGCCCGCCGAACTGCTCAGCGCGATCCGCAGCGTGGCGGCCGGCGACGCGGTGGTGGCGCCGCGGATCACCCGCCGGCTGCTGGACCGCTTCGCCTCCCAGCTGCCCGCCGACGGCAGCTCGGCCGACCGCGGCGAGGCCGCCGTGGAGGCGCTCACCACCCGCGAGCGCAGCGTGCTGGTGCAGGTGGCCCGGGGCCTGTCCAACGCCGAGGTGGCCGCCGAGCTGTTCCTGGCCGAGGCCACCGTGAAGACCCACGTGAGCCGGATCCTGCTCAAGCTCGGGCTGCGCGACCGGGTCCAGGCGGTGGTCTTCGCGTACGAAAACCGATTGGTCCATCCCAGCTGAGCGGGACACAATCACCGGATGACCGAAGACCTGACCGTCCGCCGCCGCCTCGCCATGCGCAACTGCCGGCGGATGCTGGCCACCGAACGCCCGCTGACCGTGCGCGAGCAACTCGCCGAGCTGTCCGCGCTGGACGTCCCGGAGGTGCTGGACGAGCTGCCCGACTTCTACGCCTCGGGCGGGGCGCTCACCCGGCTGGAGCAGCAGGTCGCCGACCTGCTCGGCAAGCCGGACGCCGTGTTCTTCCCCACCGGCACGATGGCCCAGCAGGTCGCGCTGCGCTACGGCGCCGAGCTGACCGGGCGGATCGGCGTGGCGCTGCACCCGATGAGCCACCTGCAGCGCTGGGAGCGCCAGGCCTACCAACAGCTGACCGGCCTGCGCGGGCTCTGGCCCACCGACGCGCCCCGCCCGTACACCGCGGCCGAACTGGCCGAGCTGGGCCAGCCGTACGGCACCGCGACCGTCGAACTCCCGCTGCGCGACGCGGGGTTCCTGCTACCGAGCTGGGCGGAGCTGACGGCGGTGGTGGACCAGGCCCGCTCGGCCGGCGCCCGGGTGCACTTCGACGGTGCCCGGCTGTGGGACTGCACCCCGCACTTCGGCCGCCCGCTCGCCGAGATCGCCGACCTGGCCGACAGCGTCTACGTCTCCCTCTACAAGACCCTGGGCGCGGTCCACGGCGCCGTGCTGGCCGGTGACGCGGCGCTGACCGCCTACGCCCGCACCTGGCGCCACCGCCACGGCGGCACCGTCTGGCAGAACTGGCCCGCCGCCCTGGGCGGCCTGGCCGGCCTGGCGCACGCCCTCCCCCGCGTCCCGGAGTGGACGGCCCACGCCCGACTGCTCGCCGAGGCCCTCTCCCGCCTCCCGGGCGCCCGCCTCAACCCGGCCGTCCCGCAGACCCACCAGTTCCAGCTCTACCTCCCCTACAGCGCCGACGCCCTCAACGCGGCCAACCTCCAACTCGCCGAGACCGAGCAGCTCTGGTTCGCCGGCGGCTGGTCCGACGCGGCCCCCGGCCTGGCGATGGCGGAGCTCACGATCCGGCGGTCCGCCCAGGAGTGGACGGCCGAGGACGTCCTGACAGCGGGCCGGCGCCTGCTGGAGCTGGCGGCGGCCCAGGCTCAGTAGCGATCGATGGCGGTGAGGTCGATGTCGACGGGGAAGGGGCGGTCGACCTTCAGGCGGTCGTGGTGAATGCCGGTCAGCCCGTAGCGGCCCCGATCCAGTTCGAACACGTAGACCACCGGCCGACGGCCGTCGGCCTGCTCCACCCGCCAGAAGTTCGGGATCCCGGCCTCGGCGTACTTCCTGGGCTTGACCACACGGTCACGCTGATCCGACTCCGGCGAGACGACCTCGCCCACGAGCAGGACGTCGGCGGCCTGGCAGTTGGTCTCCTCGGCCACCGCCGAGGCCCGCACCACGGAGATGTCCGGCTCCGGCCGGTCACGCTTGCCGAGCGTCACCGTCATCTCGCGGGACACGACGTAGTCGACCGGTGTCACCGCACGCAGGCCGGAGACCAACAGGTCGACAGCGAGCGAGTGAAAACGCCTCGGCGGCCTCACGAAGACCAGGCTCCCGTCGAGCAGCTCGGTGTGCGGCGAGAGGTCGGGCAGGCGGTCGAGGTCCTCAGCGGTGAACCCACCCGCGGGCGGGAAAACCCAGTCCGGCAAGGTAGTGATTTCTCCCATGCCGACGATCCTCGCCGACCTGCCGGCCTGTCGGGACGGGTTCCGCCGGCGGCCACCCTCGCGGGTGAACGCAGCCCCTCAGTACCGCACCGCCCGGGCCACGTTCGCCACCACCGTGCCGGACAGCTTGCGGTTGCTGGTGGCGGTCGCGTTGGCCGTCTGCCCCGCGTCCACCGGGCCCGGGTTCAGTACCGCGATGTCCAGCGTGCCGCCGCCCTGGTCCTTGAAGTCGACCTCGATCGTGTACCGCTGGGCCGAGGACTGGCTGTTCTTGACGGTGACCGGTACCTGGGCCTTGCCGTCCGCGGTCATGGTGACCGTCCCCAGGGTGACGTCCCCGGTGGCGTCCGCCCCGGCCGTGGCGCCGGCGAAGGCGGAGGAGGCGGCGGACGCTCCGGCCGAGAGCGCCGAGGAGGCCTGCGAGGCGGCCTGCGACCCGACCGAGGCCAGCGCCGACTGCGCCGCGCCGGCCGCCGAGGAGGCCACCGTGTTCACCTTGCTGCTGGTGCTGGAGGAGCACCCGGCCACCCCGGCGGCCAGGCAGAGAAGCGCTCCCGCCGCCAGGAGGCGACGGGAGCGACGGGAACGGCTGGTGGTGCGGTGCGACGGGGTCCGGCGGTCCACGGAGTGCCTCCTGTGTCGGCGAGCTACCCGCCCAGGCTCCGGCCGCTCGGACCCCGCCGCCACCGGAGCGGGGCGCCCGGGTGACGCGGACTCACATGCTCAGGTAGATCGCGCTGCCGACGCCCGCCACCATGCAGTAGATCGCGAACGGGGTCAGGCTCCGGTTCTCGAAGTACTTGGTGAGGAACTTCACCGAGACGTACCCCGCCACGAAGGCCGCGATCGAGCCGGCCACCAGCGGGCCGCGGATGCCCGCGCTCTCCGGCTTGAGCAGCTCGGGGAGCTTGAGGGCGGAGGCGGCCAGGATGACCGGGGTGGCGAGCAGGAAGGAGAACCGGGCCGCGTCCTCGTGGTTGAGCCCGCGCAGGATGCCGGTGCTCATGGTGACGCCGGAACGGCTGATGCCGGGCAGCAGGGCGAGGATCTGGGCTGCCCCGATCCAGGTGCCCTGACGGAAGGTCAGCTTGGCGATCCGGCGGTCGGACTCGATGTCCGCGTCCACGCCCGGGGTGTGCGCGGCCGCGGTGCCGGCCCGGCGGCGGCCGCCGCCACCGCGCTTGAGCCGCTCGGCGCCCAGCAGCACCAGACCGTTCAGCGCCAGGAACACGGCGGCCGGCAGCGGCTTGCCGAGCGCTGCCCGCAGCGCCTTCTCGGCGGCCAGCCCGGCCACGCCGACCGGGATGGTGCCCATGACCAGCAGCCAGGCCAGCTTCTGCTCGCTGGTCTCGATCCGGCGCTCGCGGATCGAGCTGAACAGGCCGCGCACCACCCGCACCCAGTCCCGGCGGAAGAAGACCACCAGGGCCAGTGCGGTGGCCAGGTGCAGGCCGACCAGCACCGTCAGGTAGGACGACTTGTCACCGGTCATCGACAGGTCGGTCTTGTAGGGGTCGCCCAGCAGCGCCGGGATCAGAATGCTGTGCCCCAGGCTGGAGACCGGGAAGAGCTCGGTCACACCCTGGAGCAGGCCCACGCCGATGGATTCCGGGTAGGTCAGGGACATGGCACACCCTCAGCTTCGTGATACGGGTCCGGGCAGAGGGCGCAAGCCTATCGAGGCGTGTCGGAACAGCCTCGGGCCCCTCCCCGCGAGAACGTACTACAGATCTGTAGACGCTCACCGGGGAGGGGCCCGAGTTCATCGGACCGTCATCGGAGCATCACTCGGGCTCGGCCGCCATCGCCGCGTCCGCCGCCTCCCGGACCACCCGCTCGCGCTTGCTGACCACCCCGTAGGCGCCGGCCGCCGCGGCCGCGAAGCCCAGCACGCCGAGCGCAGGCCTGTTGAACACGTGGCGGGTCAGCGCGTCCAGCGAGAGGGCGCCGGGCCCGGCCACCGACAGGGCCAGCGCGCAGGCGCCGAGCAGCGCGGGGTACTCGAAGCCGCCCTTGCTGGCGAAGAACCCGTGCGGGACGTGGACGGAGATCGCACCGGCCATGGTGCCGGCCACGATCGGCCCGGCCACCGGGGTGGCCAGCCCGGCGATCAGCAGCGCGCCGCCGCCCGCCTCGCCGAGCCCCGCGGCCAGCGCGGCCTGGCCGCCCGGCTTGAAGCCCATCGCCTCCATGCCCTGCGCGGTCCCCTCCAGCCCGCCGCCGCCGAACCAGCCGAACAGCTTCTGCGTGCCGTGCGAGAAGAGCACCCCACCCACGGCGGAGCGCAGCAGGAGCAGCCCGAAATCCTTACGGTTGACGCAACCCATGGTGTGTCCTCATCTCTGCGGTCCCCGTCCTCCATCCCAGCCGAGTCCGGGCCGCACCTCGACCCGGCGCAGCCATCCGGGGGATGCCGGGCGCCCGGCCGCGGGCGGCAGGATGGGCGCATGGAGACCGAGTACGAGATGGACGGCGCCGCCGCCACCGACCGCCGCTCGCTGTTCGCGGCGCTGGGCGCCGCGCTGAACGGCCCGGGCGGCTACTACGGCAGGAACCTGGACGCGCTGGTCGACTGCCTGCGCGGCGGGTTCGGGCCGCAGCCGCCGTTCACCCTGCACTGGCGCGACTTCGCGGTGGCCGACACCGCCCCCGCGCTGCGCGCCGGGTACGCCCGCGAGGTGGTCGAGGTACTGCGCGAGGCGGGCGTCACGGTGCGCCTGTCCTAGGCGGCGACCCCGCCTCGACATGCTGGAGGGATGTCCGCCCTCAACCTGAGCAGCGCCTTCATCACCTTCTTCGCCGTGGTCGGCCCGCCCAAGGTGCTGCTGACCTACGCCCACCTGGCGCGCAGCCGCACCAAGCAGCAGCTGACCAAGCTGGCGCTGCTCAGCTCGGTGCTGGCGGCGGGCGTGGGTGTGCTGATGGCCTTCCTCGCGGACGGGATCACCTCCTTCTTCCACGTCAGCGACGAGTCGCTGCAGCTGGCCGGCGGGGTGATCTTCTTCCTGTACGCGGTCGGCCTGGTGCTGGGGCTGCACTTCGGGACCAGCGAGGAGTACCAGGACGAACTGGACAACCCGCTGGTGGAGGGGGTGCGCGAGCTGATGCTGCCGTACGTGGCCAGCCCGCTGGCGATGACGGCGGTGATGGTCGAGTCGCTCACCAAGGACACCTGGAGCTGGCGGTTCACCGTCGCGGGCGCGTACTTCGCGGTGGTGGCGATCAACCTGGGCAGCGTCCTGCTGCTGGCCCCGCTGCTGCGCCGCACCCACCAGACCTCACTGGAGGTGCTCTCCCGGCTGCTCGGCCTGCTGCTGGCCGCGGTCGGCGTCGAGCTCTTCCTGGACGGGCTGTCCGGCCTGGGCGTGCACCTGACCCAGGGCGGGGGTCACTGAGGCCGCTCGGCCGGCGGGGTGACGGGCCGCCAGGGCACCGGGCTGGAGAGCACCATCGAGCTGGACGGCTGGCCGTACCCGGCGAGGCGGTCGATCAGCACCTCGAACTCGGCCATCCCGGGGACCGCCACCAGCAGCACGCAGCAGGCCCCGCCGGTCACCCGGTGCAGTTGCAGCACCTCCGGCCACTGGGCCACCTGCGGGTCGCGCAGCACGCACCGGTGCCCGTAGCACTCCACCTGCACCAGCGCGGTCACCGGCAGCCCGGCCCGGGCCAAATCCACGTGCGCGTGGTAGCCGCCGATCACCCCGTCGGCCTCCAGCCGGCGCACCCGCTCGGCCACCGCCGGGGCGGACAGGCTGACCCGGCGGGACAGCTCGTTGTAGGAGAGCCGGGCGTCCGCCTGCAGTTCGGCGAGCAGTCGGCGGTCGAGGGCGTCCATCGCGGGCTCCGGTTGTCGATCGGCAGGTCCGGCGGCGAAACTGCTCGCAATCGCAAAGCCGTCCGCCCGATCCGGTGTTCGACGCCCATTCAAGACCGTGCCGGACCGCCGGACAATAGCCGCGTACCAGGCCACACCTGCGAGGGGATCACCGCCATGGCCGCGTCCACCGTCCACAAGCCCAACCTGGCCTTCGCTCCCGAGGCGGAGCAGGCCAGCGGTGCCACCCCGTACGAGCGGTACGCCCGGCTGGACGTGCTGCACACCCTCCAGCAGCCGCGCAGCAAGGTCGACGCGGAGCTCTCCTTCATCATCACCACCCAGGTGATGGAGCTGCTCTTCGACCTGCTCCGGCACGAGTGGCAGCTGGCCCAGCAGGCGCTGCGCGAGGACCGGGTGACCGAGGCGCTGGCCGCGCTGCGCCGCGGCTGCCACGTCCAGGACGTGCTGAACTCCTCCTGGGACCTGCTGGCCACGCTGACCCCGGTGGAGTTCAGCGCCTTCCGCCCGGTGCTCGGCGAGGCCTCCGGCTTCCAGTCCTCGGCCTACCTGCGGCTGGAGTTCATGCTCGGCAACAAGTCCGAGCGGCTGCTGGAGATGTACCAGGGCGCGCCGGACGTCCAGCAGGAGCTGGCCGCCGTGCTGCGCGGCCCCGGCCTGTACGACGACGCGCTGGCGCTGCTGGCCCGCCGCGGCCTGCTCGCCGAGCCGGTGGAGCCGGGCACCGGCCGCTACCGGCCCAGCGAGGCGGTCGCCGCCGCCTGGCTGCAGGTCTACACGGGCCCGGCGCAGGCGGAGCTCGCGGGCCTGGCCGAGGCGCTGCTGGACACCGCCGAGCGGGTCTCCCGCTGGCGCCAGCGGCACTACGCCTCGGTCAAGCGGACCATGGGTGCCAAGCCAGGCAGCGGCGGTTCCAGCGGCCTGAGCTGGCTCAAGGCCGCCGCCGACCAGGACGTCTTCCCCGAGCTGTGGACCGTGCGGGGTGCGCTGTGACCCAGCCCGCCGTGCAGCCGCCCGCCTCCCCTGCCTCGCCCGGCTCCCCCGCCTCGCGCGCCGACTGCCTGGCGCTGGACGCCGCCGACCCGCTGGCGCCGCTGCGCGCCGAGTTCGCCCTGCCCAAGGACCGGATCTACCTGGACGGGAACTCGCTCGGCGTGCTTCCGGTGCGCACGCCGGAGCTGGTGCGGCGCACCGTGGAGCAGGAGTGGGGCCAGGGCCTGATCACCAGTTGGAACGAGGCCGGCTGGGTCGACCTGCCGTTCACCCTGGGCGCCCAGCTGGCCCCGCTGATCGGGGCGGGCGGGCACGAGGTGCTGGTCTGCGACTCGGTCTCGGTCAACCTGTTCAAGGTGCTGACCGCGGCGCTGCGGCTGCGCCCGGGGCGGCGCACCGTGCTGGGCGAGCGGACCACCTTCCCGACCGACCTGTACATCGCCGAGGGGGTCACCGGGCTGTTCGAGGGCGGGCGGACCGTCCTGCTCGACTCGCTGGACGAGCTGGACGCGCGCCTGACCGAGGACGTCGCGGTGGTGGTGCTCTCCCAGGTGGACTACCGCACGGGCGTGCTGCTGGACCTGGCCGAGATCACCGAGCGGGTGCACCGGGCCGGCGCGCTGATGGTCTGGGACCTGTGCCACTCGGCCGGCGCGCTGCCGATCGAGCTGGCCGCGGCCGGCGTCGACTTCGCCGTCGGCTGCACCTACAAGTACCTCAACTGCGGTCCGTGCGCCCCGAGTTACCTGTACGTCGCGGAGCGGCACCAGGGTGTCGCCGAGCAGCCGCTGACCGGCTGGTTCGGCCACGCAGAGCCGTTCGCCTTCGTCCCCGAGTACCGCCCGGCGGACGGGATCGGACGGTTCCTCACCAGTTTCCCGCCGCTGCTGGCGCTGGCCGGGGTGCGGGCCTCGCTGGAGGTCTGGCAGCAGGTGGACCTGGCCCAGGTGCGGGCCAAGAGCCTCGCGCTGACCGGCCTGTTCATGGACCGGCTGGCCGAGCTGGACGTGGTGACCCCGCGCGAGCCCGAGCGGCGCGGCAGCCAGGTGGCGATCCGGCACCCGGACGGGTTCCCGGTGGTGCAGGCGCTGATCGAGCGCGGGGTGATCGGCGACTTCCGCGCCCCGGACCTGATGCGGTTCGGCTTCACCCCGCTGTACACGTCGTACACCGAGGCCTGGGACGCGGCCGAGGCGGTGCGCGAGGTGCTGGCCAGTGGCGAGTGGCGGGCCGAGCGGTTCTCCCGGCGCGGCGCGGTCACCTGACCTCGCTCCGGGCGCTGGGGACTGGCGCGGGGTCAGGTCAGCTACGGCTCTGACCCCGCGCCGGCAGTTCAGCCGTGCCGACCGCGCCGGCTGCTCAGCCGGTGGCCGAGCAGCAGCGCCCCCGCACCTGCGATCAGCAGGGCGCCGGCCGCGCCGAGCAGGCCGGAGGAGCCGGCGCCGCCGGTGTTCGGCAGCGTCCCGCTCTGGCTGGGGCCCGGGCCCGAGGTCGTGCTCCCGCTGGGGGCCGGGGTCCGCGAGGCGGTCGGGCTCGGCGTGGGCGTCGCGCTCCCGGTCGGCGAAGGCGTCGGGGTCGGGGTCGGAGTCGGTGTGGGCGTGGGCGTCGGGGTGGGAGTCGGCGTGGGCGTCGGGGTCGGCGTGCTGCCGCAGTCCGGCAGGTCGCCGTCGAACGGGTAGGCGTGCAGCTCGTACCCGCCGCCGCCGCTGGTCTGCAGCAGGTTGCCCGCCAGGTAGACCCGGCCGTTGACGCCCGCCGCGGAGAGCGTGGTGGTGCCGTTCGGGTTGCCTGCCAGCACCGAGCCCTGGAACTGGCTTCCGCCGGTGACGGTCCCGTTGCTCGCGGTCGGGAAGTTCCACATCAGCCTGGGCCGCAGCGCGGTCAGCGGGTCGCCGCTCTCCCCCGTGCCGCTGTAGGTGTTGACCGTCGGGCTGTCGCCCAGCATGTTGACGATCACCGTCGCGCCGGCCGGGATGCCGTTGAAGACCAGCCCGATCTGGCCGCCGCTGCTGCTGGTCAGGTTCCGGCTGACGTTGAAGACCTGCCGGGCGCTGATCCCGTCACCGGTGAAGGTCGCCTCGCTGTTGGTGACCGCGACCGTGCCGGTGGCGGTCTGCTTGGCCGCACAGCTGGAGAACTCCTCGATGGTGGTGCGCAGCGGGGCGTAGGTGTCCTTGACCGCGGTGTCGTGGATCTGCCGGCCGGTCGGCTCGACGGTGACGGTACCGCTGGTGGCGCCCCCGTAGCGCAGGTTGCCGTAGGCGATCGAGGTCGGCGGGGAGTCGGGGCCGCCGATGGTGATCGAGTTGCCCGCCTTGGCCGTCACGTCGCCGCCGACGGTGACGAAGTCGTGGCCGTCAGGCGGCGGGACCCGGGAGCCGACCCCGACCACGCTCAGGTTGAAGAGGCCGCCGCCGTTCTTGTCCACCGTCAGGTTGCCGAGCGTGACCACCCAGCCCTCCGCCTCGGCGGCCCGGCCGGTCACCGTGTAGTCGCCGCCGGCGAAGATGTTGATGTGGGAGTCCCGGCCGGCGAAGGCACCGTTGTTCGGCGGGTTCCAGCTGGACGGGCAGTCCGGCCCGCCGCACGGGCCCAGCGGCGGTGGGAACGCGATCGCACCCGCCTGCGGCAGTGGGAGCGACATGGCCGCCATCGCGACCGCCGCCACCAGTGCTGCCTTGCTCGCGTGCCTCATACAGACCTGCCCCTTCCCTCCGCCGACCGGCTGCCCGCACCGTCATACCGGGTCATCAAAGGGGAAATCGGACATCGGCGACGGCCTGCGACACCGCACCACCCGGAAAAGCCATATGAACGTCACCCGGGCGGCTCAATCCGGGACCGCCGACCAGGGCCGTTCGGGACGGGTGTTAGCGTGCCAGGCGGACCCGCGGCGCGCGTGGGCCGACGGACCGAGTGAAGGCTGCCGAAGATCCCATGGCCAAGTTCCTGCTGAGCCTGCACGTGCTGGCTGCCGTCATCGCCATCGGACCGGTGACTGTCGCCGCCAGCATGTTCCCGCGCGTGGCGCGCACCGCTCTGGCGGCGGGCCCCGAGAGCGGTGCCGCCGGCTCGGTGCGGGTGCTGCACCGGATCACCCAGGTCTACGCCGCGATCGGCGTCGCCGTCCCGGTGCTCGGCATCGGCACCGCGCAGGTGATGCACCTGATGAGCAGCGCCTGGATCATCACCTCGCTGGTGCTGACCGTGCTCGCCGCCCTGGTGGTGCTGGTCCTGATGCTGCCCCGCCAGGAGGCCGTGGTCACCGCGCTGGCCGGCGAGGGCGAGGTCAGCAGCGAGGCCGACGGGGCCGGCGCGCTCGCCGGGCTCAAGCTGCTGACCATGAGCACCGGCCTCTTCTCGCTGCTCTGGGCCGTGGTCACCGTGCTGATGGTGGTCCGCCCGGGTTCCAGCACGCACGCCTGACGGTTCGTCAGGGACCGTTCCAGGCAGGGTGCCTGGGATCGTCCAATCGGACCGTCAGCTCGGCGGCGGCCTCCGGCCGGACCTCGGCGGCGTACCGCGCGAAGGCCGGCAGCGTCCACTGCTCGGCCTCGGGGGTGCGCCGGGCCAGCGCCGCCGGGCTGAGCAGCAGGTGCACGCTCAGGTCGAACGGGAACCAGCGCCCGAGCAGCAGCGGCCCGTCCACCAGCACCACGGTGCCCGGGGCGAGCCGGCGGTAGGGACTGCGGGTGGCCCGGTCGGTGACCGGGTCGTACAGGTCGGGCAGGATCTTCCCGCTGCCGCCCGGGTCCAGCGGGGTGAAGACCTCCCGGAACAGCGCGTTGTCGTCCAGCCAGCCGCCGTAGTAGGCGTCCGCGTCCTGGTGGCCGTACTCCAGCCGCAGCGAGGCCGGGCGCAGGAAGCCGCCGGCCGGCACCCGCTGCACCGCGCGCCCGCGCAGCCGCAGTTCCTCGGCTAGCGCCTCGGCCAGCCGGCCCGGCTCGGCGGCCGGCGCCCCGTCCAGCGCGATCCGCGGCCAGGCGCCGCCGTCCGCGGGCGCCAGGGCCTCGATCCGGTCCGCCAGCGCGGTGGTCAGCCCGGCCCAGCTGATCGGCTGCAGTCGCATCGCTCCTCCTCCTCACCGACGGCCGCTCCTGCCCGCTCCTGCCCGCTCACCGCCCGGGCGGTGCCACCAGGCCCGACTCGTAGGCGGTGATCACCAGCTGCACCCGGTCCCGGGCCTCCAACTTGCTGAACAGCCTGGCCACGTGGGCCTTGGCGGTGGCCACGCTGATGAACAGCTCGGCGGCGATCTCGCTGTTGGACAGGCCCCGCCCGACCAGGGTGAGCACCTCGCGCTCGCGTTCGGTGACCTGCTCCAGTGCCCGGACCGACGGTGCGGGCGCGGCCGGCTCGGGCCGACCCGCGAACTCGGCGATCAGCCGGCGGGTGACGCTCGGCGCGATCAGCGCCTCGCCCGCCGCCACCACCCGGATCGCGCCCAGGATCTCCTCCAGCGCCATGTCCTTGACCAGGAAGCCGCTGGCCCCGGCCCGCAGCGCGCCGTACACGTAGTCGTCGTCGTCGAAGGTGGTGAGCATCAGCACCTTGGCCAGGCCCTCGCCCGCGGTGACCTGCCGGGTGGCCTCGATGCCGTCCATGCCCGGCATCCGGATGTCCATCACCACCACGTCCGGGCGCAGCTCGCGGGCCAGCGCCAGCGCCTCGGCCCCGTTGCCCGCCTCGCCGACCACCGCCAAGTCCTCGGTGTCGCTGATCAGCACCCGCAGGCCGGCCCGGACCAGCGGCTGGTCGTCGGCGAGAACCACCCGGATCACTTGGACTCCTCTCCCGTCGAGGCCGGCAGCGGGAGCCGCGCGGACACCTGGAAACCACCGTCGGGCCGGTTGCCGGCCCGCAGCGAACCGTGCAGCAACGCCACCCGCTCGCGCATTCCGACCAGCCCGTAGCCGCCCGCCCGGTCCGGGTCGGCGCCGCGCCCCTCGTCCACGATCTCCAGGGCCAGTTCGTCCGGCCGCTGGTCGAGCTCCACCAGGCAGAAGTCGGTGCCCGCGTGGCGCACCACGTTGGTCAGCGCCTCCTGGACGATCCGGTAGGCGGACAGCTCGATCTCGGCCGGCAGCGGGCGCCGTTCGCCGCTGCGGCGCAGCTCCACCCGGACCCCGGCCGTGGTGGTCCGGGCCACCAGCTCCGCCAGCCCGTCCAGCCCGGGCGACGGATCGAGCGGGGCCGCCGAGCGGCCCGGTTCGGCCTGGCGCAGCGCACCGAGCATCCGGCGCAGCCCCGCCAGGGTCTCCCGGCTGGTGGTCTCGATCACCCGCAACGCACTGGCCGCCTCGGCGGGCTGACGCTCGATCACCCGTGCTCCGACACCGGCCTGGATCGCGATGATGCCGATGCTGTGCGCCACCATGTCGTGCAACTCCCGGGCGATCCGCAGCCGTTCGGCGGTCACCGCCTGCGCGGCCGCCTGCCCGCGCAACTCCGCGGCGTGTTCGCGGTTCTGCCGCGCCGAGTTGCCGCTCAGCCAGGAGACCAGGAAGAGCAGCACCAGCAGCCAGACCCGGGTGTTCTGCAGGTGGAACTGGACCAGGTAGGGAGAGGAGTGCACGCGGTTGTACCAGGAGACACCGAGGGCGATCAGGACCAGCGAGCCCGCCGAGGTGCGCCGCCGGCAGTTCGCGGCCACGTAGTGCAGCGCGACGATCGCCCCCGCGCAGTAGGCGAGTTCGGGCACCTGGTCGCCGGCGGCGTCCGACAGGTAGTCCGCGTCGACCAGGCTGAACAGCAGCGCCGGCATCGGGTGGCGGCGCAGCAGCACGGCCGCGCCCGCCGTCAGGCCGAGGTTGAAGACCAGCTGGCGCGGGTCGTTCGGCGTCAGCAGCCACCAGAACACCCCCTGCTGCCAGCCGCGGTAGAAGTTCGCGCCGACCTGGCCCGCGTACCAGGCGAGCAGCAGCCAGCAGGCGGGCGGGACGCGCCGCAGCAGCGGTGGGCGGACGGTGGTGGGCATGATCCCGATCGTATCCGTCCGGTCCCGGGCCGGCATTGGCCCACGGGCGTACGCCCCGGGATGCGGGGCCGGCCGCCGGTTGTCGCCGCCGGACCGATGCCCGCAGGTACGGCCGGGCGCCAGGGTCGGCACTGTGATCGGAGCAACCGACCTGACGAAGCGTTACGGGAGGACCAGTGATCCTGGTGTTGGTGGTCGCGCCGTCCGCGGTCCCGGTCAACCACCACTGGCAGGCGGTGCCGGCTCATGTCCTGCCGCTCGACGCCTGCAGCGGCTGCGCGAGACCGGGCACCCGGCGTGGTTCAGGGACGCGTTCCGCAGCACCGAGGGCGGGGCCTGGCTGGTACTGGCGACGTGGGCGCCGGCGGCTGCGGCGATCACGGTGCTGTCGGTGCGGCGGCGGGACCTCTGACACCCGCCGCGCAGCTCGCACCACCCGGTGCCCGTGGCTGCGGCTTCGCGGCCCGGGGCGGCTGTCACGGCAGCGAGGCCACCGCCGCCCGGGCCTCGGCGACCGCCCTGGCGTCCATCGCCGGCGCCCGGCCGCACAGGGTGCGGAACGACTCCACCGCCGCCACCGCGCACAGCCCCGGGATCAGGTCCACACTGCGCCGGGCCAGCCAGGCGGTGCCCCTGGTGAGCAGCCACCACAGGTCGGCCGCCCGGGACGGGGCCGGCGGGGCCGCCAGCTCAGCCGGCGGCGCGCCGACCGGCAGGCCGCGGGCGGCCAGCAGCGCGTGGAACTGACGGGCGATCAGCAGGTGCCCGAGCGGGCTCGGATGCAGCCGGTCCGCGCTGAGCAGTGCCCGGTCCCGCAGCCAGGGCAGCTCGGCCAGGTGCAGGTGGATCGCCTGGTGCCGCTCGGAGAGCTCGTGCACCGCGGTGTTCACCGCCGCCATCCGCCGGGCCAGCGGCCGGCGCAGCGCCCCGGGCAGGCCCAGCAGCGCCCCCGGATCGGGCAGGCAGGCGGTGAGCACCAGCGCGCCGGCCGCGCCGAGTTCGCCCAGCGTGGTGTGCAGGGCCGCCACCGTGCGGGTGATCTCGAAGCCCGCCCGCAGGGTGTCGTTGCCCCCCACCACCACGGCCGCCACCTGCGGCCGCAACGCGAGCGCCGCATGGAGTTGACGGTCCGTCAGATCGGCGCACTGGGCACCGCTGACCGCCAGGTTGTGGTGCTCGACGGTGTCGCCCGCCGACGCCAGCGAGGGCGCCAGCAGGGTCGGCCAGCCGCGCCAGCCCCCCTCCGCCGGCGCGCCGACCCCCTCGGTGACCGAGTCGCCGAGCGCCACGAAGCAGAGCGCGCGGGCCCGCGGGGCGGGGGCCAGCGCGCCGTCCGGCAGCGTGGGCGCGGTCATCCGGCCGGCTCCAACTCGGCTCCGCCCGGCGCCGCCCGGCCTCCGGCCGCCGCAACCCCGCCCTGCTCGTGGACCGCCAGGAACGCCTCGACCGCCGCCGACCAGCTGTACCGCTCGGCCCTGGCGCGGGCCGCGGCCCGCCGCTCGGCCTCGGGGCGGGCCAGCAGTTCGCGCACCGCGGCGGCGAACCCGGCCCCGGTGTCGGGCGCCGCCAGCCCGGCCTCGCCGATGATGCCCGGCAGCGCCGAGGACCGGCTGGCCACCACCGGGGTGCCGCAGGCCAGCGCCTCCAGGGCGGCCAGGCCGAAGGTCTCGATCGGCCCGGGCGCCAGCACCACGTCGGCGGTGGCCAGCAGCGCGCTCAGCTCGGACCGGTCGGCCACGTGCCCGAGGAACCGGGCCGGCAGCAACTCGCGCTCGGCCCGGGCCGCCAGCTTGGCCTGCAGCGGCCCGGTGCCGGCCACCACGAGCCGCGCGGGCACGCCTGCCCGGTGCAGCTCGGCCAGCGCCTCCAGGGCCCGCCACGGGCGCTTCTCGGGCGACAGCCGCGAGCACATCACCAGCAGCGGCTGGGCCGGCTCGGCGTGGCGCGCACGCACAGCCGGGTCCTGCCGGTCCGGGTGCAGTTGGGCCAGGTCGACCCCCAGCGGCGCCTGCACCAGGTGCCGGACGCCGAGCCGGTGGAACTCCTCGGCGGCCCAGGCGGTGGTGCAGATGACGGTGTCGTAGCTGCGGGCGGTGCGCCGGTTCAGCCCGTCCGCGAGCGACCGGGCCAGCGGTGCGGGCAGGCCGCGGGTGCGCAGCAGCCCGGTGGCGTTCTCGTGCGAGACCATCGCGGCCGGCACGCCGTGCGCGCGGGCCCAACTGCCGGTCCAGCGCAGCGTGGTGCGGTCGGAGACCTCCAGCCGGTCCGGCGCCAGCGCGGCCAGGGCGCGCTCGACCGCCGGACGGTCGGTGAGCAGCCGGTAGCCGCCGCTGGCGGGCAGCACCGGGCCGGGCAGCGTGACCACCCGGCCCTGGTCGGTCTGCTCGTCCCGGTGCTCGGGTCCGGGGATCACCAGCACCGGCTCGTGCCCGGCCGCCAGGTAGCCCGCGCCCAGGTGGCGCAGGGCGGTGCGCAGGCCACCGGAGACCGGGGTGACGAAGTTCGCCAGCCGGACGATCCTCATACCGGCTGCTCCTCGGCCCGCTCGGCGGTCTGCGCGCGGTCGGCCGCGCTCTGCTGCTGGGGCACCAGCGCGGTCCCCGGCAGCTCGGCCAGCAGGTCGGCCGCCGGCCCGGCACACCGCTCGGCCACCGGCTCGTTGACCAGCTCGGCCAGCGGCTCGCCGCGGTGCTCGGCCACCACCTCGGCGTAGTGCCGCAGCAGCAGGTCGCCGATCGACTCCCAGCTGCGCGCCCGAACGTCCGCCCGCCCGGCCTTGCCGTACGCGGCGCGGCGGGCCGGGTCGGCGGCCAGCTCGGCCACCGCCTCGGTCACCGCCCGCACGTCGCGCGGGGCCACCAGCAGTCCGGTGCGCCGGTGCCCGACCAGGTCCAGCGGGCCGCCCGCGGCCGGCCCGACCACCGGGACGCCGCTGGCCATCGCCTCCTGGATGGTCTGGCAGAAGGTCTCCAGCGGACCGGTGTGCACGAACAGGTCCAGCGTGGCGTAACAGCGGGCCAGGTCCTCGCCGGTCCGCCGGCCCAGGAAGACCGCGCCCGGCAGCAGTTCCTTGAGCATGCCGGCGCTCGGGCCGTCACCGATGATCACCAGTCGGACGCCGGGCAGCGCGGCCACCCCGGCCAGCAGGTCGACCCGCTTCTCGGGGGCCAGCCGGCCCACGTAGCCGACCAGCACCTCACCGCCGGGGGCCAGCGCGCGGTGCAGCGCCTGGTCGCGGTGGCGCGGGTGGAAGCGCAGCGAGTCGACGCCGCGCGGCCACAGGTGGACCCGGGGCACGCCGTGCGCGGTGAGGTCCTGGGCGGCCGGGGTGGACGGGGCCAGGGTGCGGGCGGCGGACCGGTGGATGGTACGGATCCGGTGCCAGGCGGCAGCCGCGCCGAGCCCGCCGCCGACCCGGTAGGCCTGGGCGTAGCCGGCCAGGTCGGTCTGGTAGACGGCGACCGAGGGCAGGCCGAGCCGGCGGGCCTCACTGGCGCCGCGGGCGCCGATGATGAACGGGCTGGCCAGGTGGACGACGTCGGGCTGGTGCGCGGCGAGGGCGGCACCGAGCCGGGAGCTGGGCAGGGCGACCCGCACCTGCGGGTAGCCGGGCAGCGGGAGGGAGGGGATCCGGACCACCGGGAGCTCGGTGGCGTCGGGCCCGAAGGAGTGGGCGGGGACGGTCGAGCCCCGGGCCGGCGCGGGGGTGATCACCAGGGGCTGGTGGCCGCGCCGGACCAGGTGCTCGGCGGTGCGGAGCACGCTGTGGGCTACGCCGTTGACTTCCGGCGGAAAGGACTCGGTGACGATGGCGACACGCATGCCATGGTTCTTGCCGGACAGAACGTGCGCAGGGCCAAAGGGATCTGTCGCACAGGCGAACGGTTGCCTTCGCTTTACCGCACCCTTATGCACCAAGGCCCCACCAGGGCCCCATAATCGATCAAGACATGACAAAGAATCATGACAAATCCGCGCACACCACCTAGCCAACCGACCAGTAACCGACTTACCGTCAGGTTTCCCACCCCCACCTCCGAGTGAGGAGCCCGACCTTGCCCCCACGCCTGCGGCTCACCCTCGTCGCTGCGCTCACCGGCGCGCTGCTGGCCGCCGCACCCGGCGCCGCCACTGCCTCGGCCGGCCGCGCCACCGCCCTGCCCGCGACCGCCCCGGACTACTGCGCCGCCCAGTGCAGGGACATCCTGCCCGCCGGCGAGAACGGCAATGCCACGCTGGCCGACATCCTCGGCAACAAGGTGTTCGGCACCCGGCCCGCGCACACCGACGACCAGCTCGGCCCGTACTCCGCCCTCGCCTCCGCCTATCCCGGGCTCACCGACAGCCAGTTGAGCTCCTTCTTCAACGACGCGTCGTTCGGCGTCCCGGCCGCCCAGGTGGCCAGCAGCACCAGCCCGCGCTCGGACGTCACCATCGTGCGCGACAAGGCCACCGGCGTCCCGCACATCACCGGCACCACCCGCTACGGCACCGAGTTCGGCGCCGGCTACGCGGCCGCCCAGGACCGGCTCTGGGTGATGGACCTGTTCCGGCACGTGGGCCGCGGCGAACTGTCCGGCTTCGCCGGCGGCGCGGCCGCCAACCGGCAGTTGGAGCAGAGCTTCTGGCAGGCCGCCCCGTACACCGAGGCGGAACTGCAGAGCCAGATCGACGTGCTGGCCACCTCGGGCGACCGGGCCAAGCAGGCGCTCGCCGACGCCCGCGCCTACCTGGACGGGATCAACCAGTACATCAGCCAGGCGTACAACGCCCGCACCTTCCCGGGCGAGTACGACCTGACCGGGCACATCGACGCGATCACCAACGCCGGTTCGATCCAGCCCTTCCAGCTGACCGACCTGGTCGCGCTGGCCTCGGTGATCGGCGCGCTGTTCGGCGCCGGCGGGGGCGGCGAACTGGCCTCGGCCCAGGTCAAGGAGGCCGCCGAGGCGCGCTACGGGACGGTCCAGGGCGACCAGTTGTGGAGTTCGCTGCGCGAGGCCAACGACCCGGAGGCGGTCACCACACTGCACGACGGGCAGTCCTTCCCGTACGCGCTGCCGCCGGGCGACCCGCAGGGCGTCGCGATGCCGGACGCCGGGTCGGTGGTGCCGGAGCAACTGGTCTACAACGCCACCGGATCGGCCACCAGCGCCGCCACCAAGGCCGCCGGCGTACTGCCCGGCAACCTGCTGACCGCCAAGCACGGCATGTCCAACGCCCTGGTGGTGTCCGGGAAGTACACCGCGAGCGGGCGCCCGGTCGCCGTGTTCGGCCCGCAGACCGGCTACTTCGCCCCGCAGCTGCTGATGCTGGAGGAGCTCCAGGGCCCCGGGATCAGCGCCCGCGGCGCGGCCTTCGCCGGCCTGAGCTTCTACGTGGAGCTGGGCCGCGGCCAGGACTACGCCTGGAGCGCCACCTCGGCCGGACAGGACATCACGGACACCTACGCCGTGCCGCTGTGCACCCCTGACGGCTCGCCGGTCACCCTGGCCGCCACCTCGTACCTGTACCACGGGGTCTGCACCCCGTTCGAGACCCTCAGCCGGGACGACTCCTGGGCGCCGACCACTGCGGACTCCACCGCCGCCGGGTCGTACACCCTGGTGATGCACCGCTCCAACTACGGCCTGGTGACAGCGCGCGGGACGGTCGGCGGCAAGCCGGTCGCCTTCACCTCGCTGCGCTCCAGCTACCGGCACGAGGCGGACTCGATCCTCGGCTTCCAGATGTTCAACGACCCCGGTGCGGTGCACGACCCGACCAGCTTCCAGCAGGCCGCGCAGAACATCAACTACACCTTCAACTGGTTCTACGCCGACTCCTCGCACACGGCGTACTACAACTCGGGCAACAACCCGGTGCGCGCGGCGGGCGTCGACCCCGGGCTGCCGGTGCAGGCCGACCCGGCCCACGAGTGGCAGGGCTTCGACCCGGCCACCAACACCGCCCGTTACACGCCGGCTTCGCAGCACCCGCAGTCGGTGGACCAGGACTACTACGTCTCCTGGAACAACAAGCAGGCCGCGGACTTCGGCGCCGCCGGCTTCGGCAACGGCTCCGTCCACCGGGCCAACCTGCTGGACGCCCGGGTCAAGGCCCTGGTGGCGGCGGGCGGGGTGACCCGCTCCTCGCTCACCAAGGCGATGGAGTCCGCCGCGGTGACCGACCTGCGCGGCGAGGACCTGCTGCCCGAACTGCTGCAGGTCATCACCTCCTCCCCCGTCACCGACCCGAAGCAGGCCGCCGCCGTCCAGCAGCTCCAGGCCTGGCTGCAGCACGGCGCCCGCCGGGTGGAGACCTCCGCCGGCAGCCACACCTACGCCGACGCGGACGCGATCCGCACCCTCGACGCCTGGTGGCCGCTGCTCGCCCAGGGCGTCTTCCAACCCGGCCTCGGCGCCCCGCTGTTCTCCGCGCTGACCGGCGCCCTGCAGATCAACGAGTCCCCCTCCGGCGGCCAGACCGGCCCCTCCAGCGGGCCCACGGACGCCAACGAGTCCATCCCCCACAAGGGGTCGTCGTTCCAGTACGGCTGGTGGAGCTACCTCGACAAGGACCTGCGCGCCACCCTGGGCACCCCGGTGGCCGGCCCGCTCGCCCAGTCCTTCTGCGGCACGGAGTCCGCCTGCCGCAGCACCCTGCTCACCACCCTCGCCCAGGCCGCCGCCCAGACCCCCGCCCAGGTCTACCCCGGCGACGGCGACTGCTCCGCGGGCGACCAGTGGTGCGCCGACAGCATCATCCAGCGCCCCCTCGGCGGCATCGCCGACGCCAAGACCACCTGGCAGAACCGCCCGACCTACCAACAGGTGGTGGAGTTCCCGACGCACCGTTGACCAAGCACCAGGGCCCGGCCGGCCGATGCCTGCTTTGACGAGCCGCCAGAAGTCGGCCCGGCCGACTTCCGCTGCACGCACTGGCAGCAGCGTGCTGAGGGGGCACCCCGTCGGGGTGCCCCCTCAGCGACCTGCTGTCGGCCCGTCAGACCAGCTCCTCCACCCGGTCGGCCGACTCGGCCGGCTGCGCCACCTGGGCCGCCACTGCCGCGCGCGGCAGGTGGCGCAGCAGCACCGTCGCCAGCACCGCACCCGCCGCCATCACCACCGCCGCCGCGACGGCTGCCGCCTGCATGCCGCCGCTGAACGCGTCCCGGGCGGCGGCCAGCACCTCGCCCGCCACCCCGGCCGGCAGCTGGGCCACCGAGACCTCGGTGCCGCCGAGCGAGTCGCGGATCTGGGCGGCCGCGCCCGCCGGGAGCCCCGCCGGCAGGTGGTGGCCGATGTCCGAGCGGTAGACCGCCGTCCCGATGCTGCCCAGGATCGCCATCCCCAGCGCCCCGCCCAGCTCGGTCCCGGACTCCAGCAGGGCCGAGGCCGTGCTGGCCCGCTCGGCCGGCGCGGCCGCCATCACCACCTCGCTGACCTGCGACATCAGCGCGATCGCCCCGGAGGCGTAGACCGCTGCGGCCACCAGCACCACCCACAGCGCGGTGTGCGCCCCGACCGTGGCCAGCACCGCGAACCCGACCGTCATCAGTGCGAAGCCGCCCGCGATCACCCGGGCCTTGCCCAGCCTGCCGCTCAGCGCCGCCGCGGCCGGGGCCATGCCGCCCACCACCACGCTCGGCAGCACGCTCCACAGCGCCGCCGTCAGGGTGCTCATGCCGAGCACCAACTGGAGGTACTGGGTGACGAAGATAGCCATCCCGACCACCCCGAACATGCCCAGCACGTTCATCAGGATCGAGGGGGCGAAGCCGCGGCTGCGCACCAGGGCCAGGTCGATCAGGGCGTTCGGGTGGGTCTGCTGGCGCCGCACGAAGACCGCGCCGACCGCCAGCCCGACCGCGAGGGCGGCCATCGGCAGCACCGCGAAGCCGGTGCGGGCCAGCTCCTTGATCCCGTACACCAGCGGCAGCACCGCGCCCAGCGAGAGCAGCGAGCTCAGCACGTCGAACCGGCCGCCGCGCAGCCGCGGGGTCTCCGGCAGCAGCACCGGGCCGAGCACCAGCAGCAGCGCCATCGCCGGCAGGTTGACCAGGAAGACCGAGCCCCACCAGAAGTGCTCCAGCAGGATCCCGCTGAGCACCGGCCCCATCGCGATCCCGGCGCTGGTGACCACGGTCCAGACGGCGATCGCCTTTCCGCGCTGCTTCTCGTCCGGGAACAGGTTGCGCACCATGCCCAGGGTGCTGGGCATCAGGGTGGCACCGGCGATGCCGAGCACCGCCCGGGCAGCGATCAGGGTGCCCGCGCTCCCCGCGTAGGCCGCCAGGGCGGAGGCCGCGCCGAAGGCGAGCGCCCCGCCGAGCAGCAGTCGGCGCCGGCCGATCCGGTCGCCCAGCGCGCCCATGGTGAGCAGCAGGCCGGCCAGCACGAAGCCGTAGATGTCGAAGATCCACAGCTGCTGGGTGCTGCTCGGGTGCAGGTCCTTGCTGATGAACGGGACGGCGAAGTAGAGCACCGACACGTCCATCGAGACGAGCAGCAGCGGCAGCATCAGCACGGTCAGCGCCAGCCAGGCGCGCCGCCCGGCGGTGGACGGCGCCTGCTGCGGCAGGAGTTGAGTGGTCATGGCACTTCCCCCAGGTCTGGTACGGGCAAGCCGAAGTCGGTCGAGCGTACGCCGTACGCTCGCTTCCGTGTACAGGGTACGCATAGTGCACTGCCCTATGCAACGGGGAAATTCGACCCGGGGGGATGCCTGATTCACAGACGCACTAGTACACTTCTGTTATGACGACCGAGCTCTCCCCCACCACCCCGCCCTACCTGCGGATCGCCGCCGAGCTCAGGGGCCGGATCGCCAGTGGTGCACTGCGCCCCGGCGACCGGGTGCCGTCCACCCGGCAGATCACCCAGGAGTGGGGCGTGGCGATGGCCACCGCGACCAAGGCGCTCACCACGCTGCGCCAGGAGGGGCTGGTGCGCTCGCAGCCGGGCGCGGGCACGGTCGTGGCGCCGGGGGCCGACCGCCTGGAGCCGGCGGTGACCCTCGGCGCGCACCCCAGGGCGGCCACCCCCAAGGCGCCCGTGGCGAAGCCCGCCTCCTCCCGGGCTGCCGCCGAACCCGCCGCCACCCGCCGCCGCGAGCACCGGGAGAGCGAGCAGGGCCTGTCCCGCGACCGGATCGTGCAGGCCGCGGTGACCGTCGCCGACGCCGAGGGCCTGGGCCCGGTCTCGATGCGCCGGGTCGCCACCGAGCTCGGCGTCGCCCCGATGGCCCTGTACCGGCACGTGGCGGGCAAGGAGGAGCTGGTCGACCTGATGGCCGACCGGATGCTGGCGGGCGTCCCGCTGCCGCCCGCCGAACTGAGCGGCTGGCGCCCGCGGTTGGCGGCGATCGCCCGGGTCCAGTGGGGCCTGTACCGGCGCCACCCCTGGCTCGCCCAGACCATCTCGCTGACCCGCCCGGTCCCGCTGCCCGGCGCCCTGCGGCACGGCGAGTACGTGCTGGCCTCGCTGGAGGAGGCGGGCCTGAAGTCGAGCACCCGGCTCTACATCCACATCATGATGTTCGCCCTGGTCCGCGGCATCGCGGTCAACCTCGACATGGAGGCCAACGACCAGCGGCGCACCGCGATGACCGAGGAGGAGTGGCTGGCCGCCCAGGAGGGCGACATGCTGCAGGTGCTGGCCGGCGGCGGGTTCCCGGCGTTCAGCCGCCTGATGGTCGAGATGGGCCACGAGGACTTCGACTTCGACCTCGACCTGCTCTTCGAGTTCGCCCTCGCCCGCATCCTGGACGGCCTGACGCCGCTGCTGGAACCCCGGGACTGACGCACAGCCGGAGCCTGACGCGGCCACACCTCGCAAGCCCGCCTTTAGCCGGCCCTGGCACCGTGGCGGGGCGCGGAATCCGCCGCGCCCCGCCTCGCGAAGGGAACGGCCGCGCCCATGAGTTCCGCCCCCACCGCGAGCACCACCACCGGTCCGCCCACCGGCCTACCGGCGGCCGGGCCGGCCTCCGCCGCCGACCTGTCCGCCGCCGACCAGCTCCTCGCCCTGCACCGCGCCGGCCGCCTGGCCGCCGAGTACCCCCGCCTGGCCGCCCTGCTCGCCGACCTCACCGATCCCGAACTGGCCCGCACCGGCCTGCTGCTGGCCCGCCTCGACCCGGACCAGGTGCTCGCCGCCCACCCGGCCACCCCGATCCTCTCGGTCGCGCTGACCGGTCACGGCACCCTGGCCGCCCTGCCGCCCGCGCTCGCCGCCGAGTTCGCCCGCCACGGCCTGCTGCTGCGCCACCGGGTCAGCGAGTTCGACTCCTACGTCTTCGACCTGGCCGACCCGGACAGCGAGTTGTACGCCTTCGAGCCGGACCTGACGGTCTGCCTGCTCGACCCCGAGGTGGTCTTCGACGAGGCCCCGCTCCCCTGGCGCCCGGCGGACCTGGCACCCGTGCTGACCGCCAAGCTGGACCTGATCGAGCGCCTGGTGGCCACCTTCACCGCCACCAGCCGCGCCACCCTGGTCCTCAACACCCTCCCGCTGCCCGCCGCCTACGCCCGCCAACTGGTCGACCACCGCTCCCGCGCCGAGCTCGGCGCGCTGTGGCGCCGGGCCAACGCCCGGCTGCTCGACCTCGCCGCCGCCCACCCGGGCCTGGTGGTGGTCGACCTGGACCCGCTGCTCGCCGAGGGGCTGCCCGCCCGCGACCCGCGCCTGGCCCGCTACACCAAGGCCCACCTGTCCAACCAGCTGCTCGCCCGCTACGCCCGGGAGCTCGGCCACCTGGCCCGGCACCTGACCGGGCGCACCCGCAAGTGCCTGGTCCTGGACCTGGACGACACGCTGTGGGGCGGCACCCTGGGCGAGGACGGCCCGGACGGGATCGAGGTCGCCGACGGCTACCGGGGCGAGGCCTTCGCCGCCTTCCAGCGCACCGTCAAACAGCTCGCCGCCCAGGGCGTCATGACGGCCGTGGTGAGCAAGAACGAGCCCGAACCGGTCCGCGCCGCCTTCCGGGACCACCCCCGGATGACCCTGCGCGAGGCCGACCTGCTGCGGATCACCGCCAACTGGCGCCCCAAGGACCAGAACCTCGCCGAGCTGGCGGCCGACCTCAACATCGGCCTGGACAGCCTGGTCTTCGTGGACGACAGCCCGTACGAGCTCGGCCTGGTCCGGCACGCGCTGCCGGCCGTGGCCACCGTCGCGGTGGACGGCGAACCCGCCCTGCACGCCGAGAAGCTGCTCCGGGACGGCTGGTTCGACGTGCTCGAGCTGACCGGCGAGGACCGCGCCCGGGTGGCCCGCTACCGCGAAGAGCTGGACCGCCGGGACTTCCTGCACGCCTTCGGCTCGCTCGACGACTACCTGCGCGAGCTCTCGGTCCGGGTCGAGTTCGCCGCGCTGACCCCCGAGGAGCTGCCGCGCGCGGCCCAACTGACCCTGCGCACGAACCAGTTCCACCTGGCCACCGAGCGGTTGCAGCCCGCCGAGCTGGCTGCCCGGGCCGCGCGGCCGGGCGCCCTGGTGCTCGGGGTGCGGGCGAGCGACCGGTTCGGATCGAACGGGCTGGTCGGGCTGGTGCTGGCCCGCCGGGACGCCGGCCAACTGGTGATCGACAACTTCCTGCTCAGCTGCCGGGTGTTCAGCCGGGGCATCGAGGGCGCCTGCCTGGCCGCGCTGTTGGCGCACGCCCGGGCGCTCGGGCTCGGCGCCGTCCTCGGCCGCTACCGGCCCGGCGCCAAGAACGCGATCGTGCGCGACTTCTACCCGCGCTACGGCTTCACCCTCGACCCCGCAGCCGACGCCCTGCCCGACGCCGCACCCGACGCGGGCCGGCCCGGCCTGCTCACCTTCCGCCACGACCTGGCCGAACTCCCGGCCTTTCCGGACCACCTGCAGCTCAGCACCGACCTCGTGGGGGTACCACGTTGAACACCGTCGACGACTTCCTCGCCCTGCTCCGCGACGAGTTGGGCATGCCGGTCAGCACCGAGGACCTGCCCCGCGGGCTGGACGAGGTCCCCGGCTGGGACTCGGTCCACCTGATCTGGCTGCTCAGCGCGCTGGAGCAGCGCCTGGGCCGGCCGGTCTCCCTGGCCCGCATCCTGGAGGCCCCCACCCTCGCCGAGATCTACCAGGTGGCACTGGCCGGCTAGCCGGCCCCTCGGGCTCCGAACCCCGGCACCGGCCACCGCCGACGGCTCACCACCCCAGCCACACCCATCACTTGTGCCTGCCCGACCACTGCTCCCCCAGTCCGCTCGACCCTGCGGATCAACCACGCTGTGAGACGGAGCCTCTCAGATACTGAAATCACATCAGCTGACAGAAGGCTGCGCCACATTCACCTCAGCAAGATCGACTCCGCCGCCCGCCCCGGACGATCTGCGTACGCACACCCCGCACCCGATCACCCGCCCAGGCCCCGCACCAGCAGCGACCGCACCGCGGAATCCCCGCCGGACCACTCGCCGGCCGACAATGGACGAATTGCCGAATTGCCCGCGCATTCCCTCCCCAATTTCCCCCGGTGCCGAATTTCACGAGCATGACAATTACCTTCCCCCACCTCGCTGACCACCCGTCAGAACCGTTGGGATCAGTGGCAACGAGCCCCATTGTGGGTGCGTACGTTCGTCTGTAGAGTCCCCATTCGCCGAGGCCGAACACGGTCTCGGCGGGTATTACTTGGGGTAGGCATGTCAAACCATGACGGCATCACCCCGGACGCCTCCGACCTGCTCGACGCCTTTACCGAAGGCGTGCGGCAATTTCCGGAGCGGCCGGCTGTCCGGCATCACGGACAGGAATTGAGCTACCAGCAACTGGCCGAGCGGGTCGCCGCCGCGGCAATGCGGATCGGGCACCACCCGGGCACCGTCGCGGTCTGGACCGACCGCACGCCGAACACCGTGGTGGCCCTGCTCGCGGTGCTCGCCGCCGGCGGCGCGTACTGCCCGATCGATCCGGCGTTCCCCGCCGAGCGCCAGGCCGCCCTGCTGGCCGCCGCCGGCTGCACCGCCGCGATCGGCGCACCCGCGACCACTGCCGCCGCCCTGGGCCTGACCGTGCTGGACCTCACCGACCCGGCCCCGAACCCGGCTGCGGCAGCATCCCCGGCTGCAGTAGCGGCCCCGGCTGCGACTGCGACTGCGGCCCCTGCTGCGGCTGCGGCTGCGGCCCCGGAGGACCCCGCCTACCTGCTCTTCACCTCCGGCTCCACCGGAACCCCCAAGCCCGTCCTCACCCCGCGCCGCGCCATCTCCACCACGGTCGCCGCCCTGCGCGCCCTCTTCGCCCTCACCCCCGAGGACCGGGTGCTCCAGTTCGCCTCGCTCAACTGGGACACCTGCTTCGAGGAGATCCTGCCCACCCTCACCGCGGGCGCCGCCCTGGTGCTGGACCAGGACGCGCACAGCGGCTCCTTCCCGCGCTTCCTGCGCCTGGTGGCGCGCGAGCGGGTCACCGTGCTCGACCTGCCCACCGCCTTCTGGCACGAGCTGGTCCGCCACCTCACCGACCAGGGCGAGCAACTCCCCTCGTGCCTGAGGCTGGTGGTGATCGGCGGGGAGGCAGTCAGCCCGGCCGCCCTGGCCGACTGGCACGCACTGGACACCGCGCGGATCCGGCTGCTCAACACCTACGGCTGCACCGAGACCACCCTGATCACCCACGCCGCCGAGCTGCTGCCCGGCCGGGTCGGCGCCCCGCTCGGCCGCCCGCTCCCGCACGTGCGCGAACTGGTCACCGAGGAGGGCGAGTTGCTGATCGGCGGCCCGGCTCTGGCGCTCGGCTACCGGGAGTTGGCGCAGGCCACCGCTGAGCGGTTCACCACCCCGGCCGGCCGCACCGGGCGCTGGTTCCGCACCGGCGACCGGGTGGGCCGGGACGCCGCAGGTCTGCTGGTCCACCAGGGCCGGCTCGACCACCAGCTCAAGGTGCGCGGCATCCGGGTCGACCCCGCCGAGGTGGAGGCCCACCTGACCGCCCACCCCGAAGTCGGCGCCGCCGCCGTCACCGGGGCCACCCTGGCCGGCCGCTCGGCGCTGGTCGCCTACGTCGTCCCGCGGCGCGGCAACGCCGATCCGCAGACCCTGCGCACCGCGCTCCGGGCCCACCTGCGCAGCCGGGTGCCCGACCACCTGGTGCCCAGCCGGATCACCGTCGTCGCCGAACTCGCGCACACCGCGAGCGGCAAGGTCGACCGCGCCGCCACCCACCGGCGGCACACGGTCCCCACTCAAGAGAGCGAGCAGCCATGACCGTTGACGCAGCGGCCCGCACCGAGGCGGTCACCGCCATCGTCCGCCGGGTGCTGGAAGCGCCGCAGGCCGGCCCCGAGGAGGACTTCTTCGAGCTGGGCGGCGACTCGCTGCTGGCCACCCGGGTACTGAGCGCGATCGCCCGCGAGTTCGGCGTGGAACTCACCTTCGACGACTTCCTGATGGCACCCACCGGCGCCGCCCTGGCGGAGCGCGTGGCCGCGCTGGGGGCGGGCGTCCGCGAGCGGACAGTTCTGCAGGTGCCCATGGCCGAAGCCCCTGCGGAGCGCAGCGAGGTGGGGGCTTGACCCGCGCGGTGGTGGTCGGGGCCGGCCTGGCCGGACTGACCGCCGCCACCGCACTGGCCCGCCACGGCGTCGAGGTCACCGTGCTGGAGGCCCGCGACCGGGTCGGCGGCCGCACCCGGGGCATCGAGGTGGCCCCGGACGCCTGGGCCGACGCCGGGGCCGCCTACCTGGGCGACCGGCACACCGAACTGCACCTGCTGCTGAGTGAGTTGGGAATCAAGACCACGCCCACCACGATGCACGGCGCGAGCCGCTTCGACCTGGGCCAGGACGCCCGGACCGAGGCCGGCCGGTTCCCGCCGCTGGCTGCGGTCGCCCTCGGCGACCTCTTCGACCGGCTGGCCGAACTGACCGCCCGCATCGACCCGGTGGCGCCCTGGCGCACTCCGGGCGCCGAGCAGCTGGACCGGCAGACCGCCGCCGAATGGGCTGCCGAGCAGCTCAGCCACCCGGACGCGCGCACCTTCTTCCCGCTCTTCCTGGGCGAGATGATGGCCGCCGACCCGGCCGCCGTCTCGGTCCTGCACATGGCCTTCTACCTGCGCTCGGGCGGCGGGCTGCGCTACCTCAACGCCTTCGAGGGCGGCGCCCAGCAGGACCGGGTGGCCGGCGGCGCCCACCAGGTCTGCGAGCGGCTGGCCGCCGGGCTCGGCGACCGGGTCCGGACCGGCGAACCGGTGCGGACGGTCCATCAGGAGGCGACGGGTGCGACCGTCGTCACCGAGCGGGCCGCGTACCCGGCGGACGCCGTGGTACTCGCCCTGCCCCCGCTGCTCGCCGAGGCGCTGAGCTACCAGCCGCCACTGCCCGCTCCCCGGGCCGGCCGCCACACCACCCCGGGCTGCGCGATCAAGGTGCACCTCGTCTACCCGGCCCCGCTCTGGCGCCGTCACGGCCTGTCCGGCTGGTCGGTCAGCGCCACCGGCCCGCTGCTCTCCACGGTGGACGACTCCCCCGCCGACGCCGGCCCCGGCGTGCTCACCGGTTTCGTCACCGGCGCCGAGGCGCACCGCTTCGCCGCGCTCACCCCCGAGCAGCGCCGGGCCGCCGCCGAGGCGCACGCCGCCCGGCTCTTCCCCGAACTGCCGCCGCCCACGGACTGCCTGGTCACCGACTGGGTCAACGACCCGTACAGCCACGGCTGTTACGCCGCCCTGCTGGGCCCGGGCGACTGGCTGGCGCACGGCCCGCAGCTCGCCGCCGCTCACCAGCGGCTGTTCTTCGCCGGCACCGAGACCAGCACCGAGTTCTTCGGCCTGATGGAGGGCGCCATCCGTTCCGGCCACCGGGCCGCGGCGCAGCTCCTCGCCACCTGCTGAACCCCGACGCGCCCACCACCCTCCTCCCTCCCCCACGACCCCTCGGGAGACCGACATGTCCGAGCCCAGCCCCATCGCCCCGCTCGCCGCCCGTGAACGCCTGATGACCGAACCCGGCCTGGGCGCGGGCAACTTCCTCGACCACGCGATCGCGGCCAACCCGCACCACGCGGTGCCGTACCTGTACCGGCACTCGCTGGACCACCGGGGCCAGGTGCTGCTGCGCGGCTACAGCCTGCTGGACCTGGCCGCACTGCGCGACGACTACGCCCGCTGGTACTGGGCCAACGGGGTGCGCCCGGGCGACCCGGTGGGCGTGGTGGTGGCCGAGGGCATGGAACCGCTGCTGCACTTCCTCGCGCTCACCGCGCTCGGCGCGATCCCGGCACTGGTCAACGACGCGATGCGGCCCGATCTGATGGTCCGCTACCTGGACCACGTCGGTGCGGTCGGCATCGTGGCCGACGACCCTACGGCCCTCGCCGCCGCCTACCGCGCCCGGCCCGAGCGCCGCCCGCGGTTCCTGGTCCCGGCCGCCGAGATCCAGGCCTTCGACACGGCCGGCGCGACCCTGCCCGACCCGTACCCGTACCAGCACGCGGCCGCCGACGTGGTGGGGCTGATCCACTCCTCAGGGACCACCGGCACGCCCAAGTCGACGATGCTGGGCCACCACCAGTTCTGGGACGGCAAGCAGCCCCGGATGCTCCGCTTCCCGGCGCAGCCGGACGACCGGCTGATGTCGCTGATGCCGCACACCCACGCGGGCGGCCTGAGCTACTTCCTCACCGCCACCCTGCTCGGGCTGCCCACCGTGGTGATGGGCGACTGGCGCCGGGCCGTGGTGGAGCCGGTGATGGAGGCCTTCCAGCCCACCATGGTGGCCTCCTTCCCGCGCACCTTCGTGGAGTTGGCCACCGGCGAGCTGCCCGTGCGGGGTGCGGCCAGGGTGCATTCCTGGTTCAACACCGGGGACAGCGCGCACTACGGGCACATCCGCCGCCTGGTCACCCTGGGCGAGCGGCCGACCGGGCTGATCAGGCCCTGGCTGCTGCCCAGCGAGGCAGCCGCCGAACAGCCTTTGCCGGGTTCGCAGTTCGTCGACGGCCTGGGCTCCTCCGAGATGGGCATGGCGCTGTTCGGCCAGGTCACGACGCCGGAGAGCGAGCGGGACGACCGCTGCGTCGGCAAGCCGCTGGAGGTGGTCACCAAGGCCGCCGTGCTGGACCACGAGGGCACCGAACTGCCCGACGGCACGGTCGGGTTGCTCGGCGTGGTGACCCCCTCGCGGACCCCCGGCTACTGGCGCGACCCGAAGCTGACCAGCAGCTTCGAGCTGGCCGGCTACTGGCTGACCGGGGACGTGGCCCGCCGCGCCGCCGACGGCCGGTTCTACCACCTGGACCGCACGGTCGACGTGATCGACACCGCGACCGGGCCGGTCTACAGCCTGCCGATCGAGGAGGTGCTGCTGGCCGACTGCGCCGAGACCGTTCGGGACTGCGCGGTGGTCGGTGTACCGGTCCCGCAGGGCGGCCAACAGCCGATCGCGGTAGTCCAGTTGCAGGAGGGTGCGGACTGCGGCGCGCTGCTCGCGGACGCCAACAAGCTGCTCGCCGAGGCCGGGCTGAGCCCGCTCGCCGCGGTCCGGGTGGCCCGTACCGCCGCGGACTACCCGCTCGGACCGACCGGCAAGGTGCTCAAGCGCGAGCTGCGGACCAGGTACGCCACGCTCTTCACCGGCTCGGAGTCCCCCCACCGATGACCACGCCGCCCTACCAGTACCGGCGCACCGTCCTGGTGGAGCCGGACTGGCGCCGCTTCCCCGGCTGGCGCCAGGTCACCCCGACCGAGTGGCGCGACCCGCAGTGGCAGCGCCTGCACAGCGTGCGCGGCGCGGTCCAGCTGCGCCGGGTGCTCGGCCCGCTGCTGCTTGACCACGCGTACGCCGAACTGACTGCCGACACCGAGCAGTTCGCCACCATGCCGATCCTGGTCACGCCGCAGCTGCTGAACACCATGGTGCCCTCGGCCCAGTTGGAGGCGGCCGCCTTCACCGAGGCCTTCCTGGCCGACCCGCTGCGCCGCTACCTGCTGCCGATGGCCCGGGACCGCGACCCGCAGTGGCCCAGCCACCCGTACGCCCAGCGCGACTCACTGCACGAGACCGAGATGTGGGTGGTCGAGGGGCTGACCCACCGCTACCCGACCAAGGTGCTGGCCGAGTTGGTCGCCACCTGCCCGCAGTACTGCGGCCACTGCACCCGGATGGACCTGGTCGGCACCTCGACCCCGCAGGTCGCCAAGGCCCGGCTGACCCTGCGCCCGCGCGACCGGCAGGAGCAGATGCTGGACTACCTCAAGCGCACCCCGGCGGTGCGCGACGTGGTGGTCTCCGGCGGCGACCTGGCCAACGTCCCGTGGCCGCGGCTGGAGTCCTTCCTGCTGCGGCTGCTGGAGCTGCCCTCGGTGCGCGACATCCGGCTGGCCAGCAAGGCGCTGGTCGGCCTGCCGCAGCACTGGCTGCAGGGCGAGGTGCTGGCGGGACTCGAGCGGGTGGCCAAGGTGGCCGCCCGCCGGGCGGTCAACCTCGCCCTGCACACCCATGCCAACCACGCGCAGTCGGTCACCCCGCTGGTGGCCCAGGCAGCCCGGGCCGCGCTGGACGCGGGTCTGCGCGACGTGCGCAACCAGGGCGTACTGCTGGCCGGCGTCAACGACACCCCCGAGCAACTGCTCGACCTGTGCTTCGCGCTGCACGGCGAGGCGAACGTGCTGCCCTACTACTTCTACCTGTGCGACCTGGTGCCGGGCAGCGAGCACTGGCGGATCCCGCTGCACCGGGCCCAGCGGCTGCAGGAGGCGATCATGGGCTACCTGCCGGGCTACGCCACCCCGCGGATGGTCTGCGACGTGCCCGACCTGGGCAAGCGCTGGGTGCACCAGGTCGCCGAGTACGACCGCGAACGCGGCATCTCCTACTGGACCAAGAGCTACCGCACCGCCGCCGAGAGCCGAGCGGGCGCCGAGGCGGACCCGGGCCGCCGGTACGCCTACTACGACCCGATCCACTCGTTGGCCGAGGCCGGGCAGCGGTGGTGGCGCCTCCGGCAGTCGTGACGTGACCTACGGGCGCCCGGCCAGCATCGCGCTCTGGCCGCGGAACTCGGCCACCGTCTCGCCGCCGGCCCGGCGCACCGTCACGTCGTAGATCCCGCTGCGCCCGGCCCGCTCACGCTCGACGGCCGCCGCGGTCAGCTCCTCGCCCGCCCGGGCCGGGCGCAGGAAGGAGACCTGGGCCCCCTGCGCGACGGTGACCGGGCCGTGCGTGTTGCAGGCCACCGCGAACGCCGCGTCGGCCAGCAGGAACAGGTACCCGCCGTGCATCGTCCCGTGCCCGTTGAGCATCGCCTCGCCGACCCGCATCCGCAGCGTCGCCCGCCCGGGCCCCACCTCCACCAGCTCGATCCCCAACGCCCGGTTGGTCGGATCCCGGTCGGCCATCTCCCGCGCCCGGCTGACCCCGTCGGTGTCCTCGGCTCCCATGGCGGCCATCTTGATCCGCTCGGTCCACGGGTGTCAACGAACCCCGACGGAGCCCACCGGACCACCGTCAGCTCAGGTGGAACGAGTTGTCGTCGATCAGGAACGCGGTCTGCCCCGAGGTCTCGTGCGAGCTGAACTTAACCACCACCGTGGAGCCGAACTCGGGCGCCACGTAAGGCGTCAGGTCGATCGAGACCGGGACGTAGCCGCTACTCGCGTCCAGGTTGGACCGGTTCCGCAGCACCGCGATCTGCTGGCCGGAGTACTGGTCGTCCAGCTCCAGGGTGAGCGTGTCCCCGGGGCCGGCGGCCGCGGCGGCCGAGTCCACGTGCAGCCAGAAGGACAGGCTCGCCCGGGTGTAGCCGGGGGTGGTCTCGGTGCTCTGGCTGAGCGAGTCGTCCGTGCCGGCCGCGTGGCCGAGCCAGGCGTAGCCGGCGCCGGAGTGCGGCTGGTGCGCCGTGGACTGGGTGATCACACCCGAGCTGGACGGACAGGCGGTTCAGGACACCGGGGTGGAACCCGGCCGAGTCACGTCCGAACGCCTCCATCGGGCCCCGGCGGATTGAAGGCCTCCAGGAGCCGCTCCGGTGCGGCCTGCTTCCAGGAGTCCACCAGAATGTCGTACAGCTCGGCCATGTCCTCCAACGCACCGAGCCGCACCCGCACCCAGGCGGAACTCGCCTCGTGCGGGGGCACCCAGAACTTCTCCGGCTCCGAAGCGATCAGCTCCGCCCGCTCGTGCTTGGGGCACCGCACGGCGAATGAGGTCTGGTCATCGGGCACGGTGATGAACATCTTCCCTGCGACCCGGAATGTGGGCATGCTCCACGCCTCCCTCTCCGCGGTCTCCGGGAGGGACAGGGCGATACGACGGACGTCGCTGGCATTCACCACGGTCACCACAGTAGGACCAGCGCTCGGAGGTTCACGTACCTCAACAGGGAAACGGGCGAGCTGCTGATCACGTCACGGGATGGCAAGGTCGTCACGTACCACTCGTGAAGCGCAAGTGGCTGAATCTTGCGAGGACTCATGGAATTGAGCTTCATGGATGCCTACACCCTCTGGCATCGCATTCCGTATCCACCCGTCGGCTCAACGCCGGAACTGCGGGTGCTTCGCGGCGATCTCGGCGAGGCCGATGAGCATGCCTCGGTGGTCAAGGGGTTCATGGGGACCGGCCTGTTCAGGCCGTCGGGTGCGGATGTCCTGGCCGAGCTCCACAGCATCAAGGCCCGAACCGATGCCTTGTGCGCGGAGTACTCCGGGGACGCTCTGGCGAACGCCAGAGAGATCCACGCCTACGCGGCGGTGCTGGCGATCGTCTACCGGGGTTTCCTCGAAGCCGGTGAAGCCGGCCAGGGATCCGCTTGACCTGACGATACGGCGCAGCCCCATCGGATCACTTCCGGTGGGGCTGGTGTCGTCTGACGGAGAGCCGACTGAACGGCGCACCGACGTGACGGACGCCGGTCTTCCGCGGCTTCTGGACCTCGGCGGACACCACGGTCACGGTCACCGAGGTCGAGGGCGTCAGCGTCGTGGCCATGAAGACCGGAGCGATCTACCGGGGCCTCACGATTCGGCAGGCGCCCGACGACCACCTGCTCAACCGCTGCCACTGATCTCAGCCCTCGATGCCAGAGGCCCCGGACCATGATCGGTCCGGGGCCTCTTCGCTGGTGGGCGCGGACGGTTTCGAACCGCCGACATCTGCTTTGTAAGAGCAGCGCTCTACCACTGAGCTACGCGCCCGCATGGAAAGGCAAGAGTACCTGCTCCGCGCGCCGGGGCCGAGTGCGAAAGTGCCCAGCTGGACGAAAACGGGCAGATCGGGCGGCCGGCCGACCGCCAGCGAGCTCTGCTCTTACAAAGCAGCGCTCGCGGGTACGCTGCGGGCATGCCGCGTTATGAGTTCCGTTGCCGTACCTGTGGGGCCACCTTCGAGCTGCGTCGGGCGATGGCGCAGGCGAACGACCCCGCCGTCTGTCCGCAGGGGCACACCGACACCACCAAGCTGCTCTCCGCGATCGCCGTCACCGGCACGGCGAGCGGGGGCGGTGCCCAGGCGCCGAGCGGTGGGGGCGGCGGGTGCTGCGGGGGCGGCTGCTGCGGCTGACCCCGACGGCGTCCCCGGCCTCGGCGTTTCACGAG
>NZ_PYBW01000014.1:5512-76443 GCF_003205575.1 Streptomyces tateyamensis | reverse complement strand
TTCTTCGTCAACACCCTGGTGCTGCGCACCGACCTGTCCGGCACCCCGTCCTTCGCCGCCGCGGTCGACCGGGTGCGGGAGGTGGCGCTGCGGGCCTACGAGCACCAGGACCTGCCGTTCGAGCGCCTGGTCGAGGAGCTGGCCCCGGAGCGCGACCTGTCCCGCAACCCGCTCTTCCAGGTGATGTTCGCGCTGAACAGCCCCGGCGAGCTGGGCTTCGGCGGCGCCGGGCTGCGCGCCACCGCGCTGGAACTGCCCTGGCACAGTGCCAAGTTCGATCTGACGCTGCACCTGACCGAGCGGCCCGACGGTTCGTTGCTCGGGCAACTGGAGTACGCCACCGCGCTCTTCGAGCCCGCGACGATCGCCCTGCTGGCCGAGCAGTTCGGCGCGCTGCTGGCGGCTGTGGCCCGCGACCCGCACGCCCCGGTCACCGGCGCCCTGCTGCTCGGCGAGTCGGAACGGGCGCAGCTGGCGGCCTGGAACGCGACCGAACGGCGCTACCCCGAGGGGGAGGTGCTGCACGAGCTGGTCCGGGCCCAGGCGCTGCGCACGCCGGAGGCCGCCGCGGTGCGGTTCGAGGGCGAGCAGCTGAGCTACCGCGAGCTGCTGGCCCGCGCCGAGCGGCTGGCCAGCCGGCTGCGCGCGGCCGGGGTCGGCCCCGAGCGGGTGGTGGCGGTCTGCCTGCACCGCAGCCTGGAGCTGCCGACCGCGCTGCTCGCCGTGCTGCTGGCCGGCGGCGCCTACCTGCCGCTGGACCCGGGCTACCCGGCGGAGCGGCTGGCCCACATGCTCGCCGACTCGGCCGCCCCTGTGCTGCTGACCAGCTCCGACCTGGCCGGCGGCCTGCCGGAGCACCGGGCCGGCGTAATCCTGACGGACCGTCAGGACGACTCCGTGGTGGACCCGTTCCGCCCGGTCGCGGTCGACCCGCTGCACCCCGCCTACGTGATCTACACCTCCGGCTCCACCGGCCGCCCCAAGGGCGTGGTGGTCCCGCACCAGGGCATCGTCAACCGGCTGCGGTGGATGCAGGAGGCGTACGGCCTGACGGCCGAGGACCGGGTGCTGCAGAAGACCCCGTTCAGCTTCGACGTCTCGGTCTGGGAGCTGTTCTGGCCGCTGCTCACCGGCGCGACCCTGGTGGTGGCCCGACCCGACGGCCACCGCGACCCCGGCTACCTGGCCGCCACCATGGTCGCCGAGCGGATCAGCACCGCGCACTTCGTCCCCTCGATGCTGCGGGTCTTCCTCGCCGAACTGCGCGACCGCACCGAGCTGGACCCGCTGCGCCGGGTGGTGTGCAGCGGCGAGGCGCTGCCCGACGACCTGGCCGAGGCCTTCCTGAGCCATCCGGCCACCGGGCACGCCGAGCTGCACAACCTGTACGGACCCACCGAGGCCTCGGTCGACGTGACCGCCGCCGCCTGCCGCCCGGGCGAGCGGGTCACCATCGGGCGCCCGGTCAGCAACACCCGCATCCACGTGCTGGACGGCGACCTGGGCCCGCTGCCGGTCCGGGCCCCCGGGCAGCTCTGCCTGGCCGGCGTCCAGCTGGCCCGCGGCTACCTGGGCCGTCCGGCGCTGACCGCCGAGCGCTTCGTCCCCGACCCCGACCCGCGCCACCCCGGCTCCCGCCTCTACCTGACCGGCGACCTGGCCCACCTCAACCCCGACGCCACCGTGAGCTACCGCGGCCGGGCCGACCACCAGGTCAAGCTGAACGGCCACCGGATCGAGCTCGGCGAGATCGAGGCGGTGCTGCGCAGCCACCCCGAGGTCGCCGACGCGGTGGTCACCCTGGCCGGGCAGCCCGGCGCCCAGCGGCTCACCGCCCACGTGGTGCCCGCCGCGCCCGGCGCCGCCCCCGATCCCGCGCTGCTCCGCCGCCACCTGCGCGCCCAGCTGCCCGAGCCGATGGTCCCCACCGGCTGGACCTCGCTGGAGCGCATCCCGCTGACCGCCAACGGCAAGCTGGACCACCGCGCGCTGCCCACCGCCGAGGCGCCGGTGCGCAGCAGCGGCGCGAGCCCGCGCACCCCGCTGGAGCAACTGGTCGCCGAGGCCTGGGCCGAGGCGCTGGAGACCGAGCGGGTCGGGGTGCACGACAGCTTCTTCGAGCTCGGCGGCGACTCCATCCGCGCCATCCGCACGGTCGGCCGCCTGCGCCGGCAGGGGCTGGACCTCAGCGTCCAGGACCTGTTCCGCTACCGCACGGTGGCCGAGCTGGCCGCGGCCGTGGCGCCGCGCGGGGCCGGCGAGCAGCCCGCATCGCCCGCGCCGTTCGAGCTGCTCGGCGCCGGTGACCGGGCGCTGCTGCCACCCGGCCTGACCGACGCCTATCCGCTCTCCCAGGTGCAGGCCGGGATGGCCTTCGAGATGCTGGCCGGCGCCGAGCGCGGCAGCTACCTCAACACGCTCGGCTACCCGATCGAGGACGATGCGGCCTTCTCGGCCGAGGCCCTGCGCGCGGCCGCCGCGCTGCTCGCCGAGCGGCACGAGATCCTGCGCACCTCGGTCGACCTGACCGGCTACCGGGAGCCGCTGCAACTGGTGCACCGCACCGCCCGGATCGAGCTCACCCACCTGGACCTGCGCGAACTGTCGGCGGCTGACCGGCAGCGGGCGCTCGCCGCGGCGGCCGAGCGCGAGCAGTTCACCCCCTTCGACCTGTCCCGGCCCGCGCTGCTGCGCCTGGGCGCCTGGCAACTGGACGACCGGCGCTGGCAGTTGGTGATCAGCTACGCGCACACCATCCTGGACGGCTGGAGCCAGAACTCGCTGGTGCCCGAACTCCTCGGCTACTACCGGGCGATCCGGGACGGCCGGGACCCGGCGCCGGCCGCCCCGCCGGCCGCCCGGTTCGCCGACGCGATCGCGCTGGAGCGGCGCTCGCTGGCCGGCCAGGCGGACCGTGAGTTCTGGCGGGAGCGGGTGGCCCGGCACCCCGTGCTGAGGGTGCCCGAGGGATGGTCGGCCAAGGGCCGCCGGGCCGCCGGCGAACCGGTGGCGCACCAGATGGCCAAGGTCGCCTTCCACGACCTGCTGCCCGGGCTGCGGGCGGTGGCGGCCGAGGCCGGGGTGCCGGTGAAGAGCGTGCTGTTCGCCGCGCACCTGACGGTGCTCGGCCTGATCAGCGGCCGCACCCGGGGCACCACCGCCTTCACCACCGGCCTGGTGTGCAACGCCCGGCCGGAGGCGGTCGACGGCGACCAGGTGCGCGGGATGTTCCTGAACACCGTGCCGTTCAGCCTCGAACTGACCGCCGCCAGCTGGCCGGAGCTGGCCCGCGCGGTGTTCGCCGAGGAGATCGCGCTCTGGCCGCACCGGCACTTCCCGCTGCCCGCCATGCAGCACGCCTGGGGGCAGGGGCGGCCGCTGGTGGAGGTGTTCTTCAACTACACCGACATGCACGTGCTCGGCGAGGCGGACCTGGACTCCGCGGCGGTGGAGGACCGCACGCCCAACGAGTTCGGCCTCTCGGTCTCCACGGTGCCGGGGGTGCTGGTGCTGGAGGCCGCCTCGGACCGGATCGGCGCCGCCGAGCTGGACCTGCTGGCCCGCTGCTACCGCGAGGTACTGGCCGGCCTGGTGGCCGATCCGCAGGGCGACCCGCGCCGCTGCACGCTGCCCGCGGCGGACCGCCGGGCACTGCTGACCAGGCGTCAGCCGCCCGCGCTGGACCGCTCCGGCCGGGACGTGCTGGAGCTGTTCGCCGAGCAGGCGGCCCGGACACCGGACCGGCCGGCGCTGGTCTGTGCCGGCGCCGAACTGAGCTACCGCCAGCTCGACGAACGAGCCGGCGAGCTGGCCGCCCTGCTGGAAGCGGCCGGGGTGCGGGCCGGAGCGGTGGTCGGGCTCTTCCTGCACCGCGGCACCGACCTGCCGGCCGCGATGCTGGCAGTGCTCTCGCTCGGCGCCGCCTACCTGCCGATCGACCCGGAGCTGCCCGAGGACCGGATCGGCTACCTGCTGGCCGACACCGGCGCCGCGGTGGTGCTCACCCAGCAGGCGCTGACCGCGCGGCTTGCGGCGCTGCCGGTCCCGCCTAAGCAACTGCTCGCGGTGGACGGCGCCTCCGCACCCGGCGCCTCCGCACCTGCCTCCGGGGGGCTCGCGCCGCGGGCGGTGGACCCGGACGCGCTCGCGTACGTGATCTACACCTCCGGCTCCACCGGCCGCCCCAAGGGGGTGATGGTCACCCGCCGCGGGCTGGCCGACTTCCTGACGGGCATGCAGGAGCTGCTCCAGGTCCCGGCCGGGGCCAAGGTCGCCGCGCTCACCACGGCATCCTTCGACCCCTCGGTGCTGGAGCTGTACCTGCCGCTGCTGGTCGGCGCCACCGCGGTGCTGGCCGACACCGAGCAGGCCCGCGACCCGCAGCGGATGGCGGCCCTGCTCACCGCGAGCGCGCCGGCCGTGGTGCAGGCCACCCCCGTCACGTTGCGGATGCTGCTGGACGCCGGCTGGCAGCCGGGCCAGGGGCAACTGCTGCTCAGCGGCGGGGAGAAGCTCGCCGCCGAACTCGCGGTCCGGCTGACCGCGCAGGGCGCGGTGCTGCGCGACCTGTACGGACCCACCGAGACCACGGTGTGGGCCACCGTCACCCGGGTGGCCGAGGACGGCACCCCCGCGCAGTGCGCGGCCCTGCCCGGCACCCGGCTGCTGGTGCTGGACCACCGCCTGGAGCCGGTCCCGGACGGCGTGGTGGGCGAGATCCACCTCGGCGGCGCGGGCGAGGCGCGCGGCTACCACGGGCGGCCCGCGCTCACCGCGGCCGCCTTCCTGCCGGACCCGCACCAGGCGGGCGGGCGGCTCTACCGGACCGGCGACCTGGGCCGGTTCGGCGCCGGCGGGCGGCTCGAACTGCTCGGCCGGGCCGACCACCAGGTCAAGATCCGGGGCCACCGGATCGAACCCGGCGAGATCGAGGCGGTGCTGCTCGCCGACCTGCGGGTGCGCACGGCGGTGGTGCACCCGGTCGACCTGGGCACCGGCGGCGTCGAACTGGTCGCCTACCTGGTCCCGGCGCCGGGCCGGTCCGCGCCCGGGGCCGAGGAACTGCGCGAGGCGCTGGCCCGCACCCTGCCGGACTACATGGTGCCCGCCGCCTTCGTCGCGCTGGCGGAGCTGCCGCTGACGCCGACCGGAAAGATCGACCGCCGAGCCCTGCCGGTGCCGGAACGGCTGGACGGTGAGCGGGAGTTCGTCGCACCCCGGACCGAGTCGGAGCAACTGGTCGCCGCGGCCTGGCGGGAGGTGCTGGGCCTGGAGCGGATCGGCGTGCACCAGAGCTTCTTCGACCTGGGCGGCCACTCGCTGCTGGCCACCCGGATCTCGCTGCGCCTGCGCGAGACGGCCGGCCGGGACGTGCCGGTGCGGGCCCTGTTCGACCAGACCACCATCGCCGCACTCGCGGCGGCGCTGCCCGACTACCCGCCGTACCGGCCGGCCGAGGCCGTGCCGCTGCTGGCCGGCCGCCGGCGCCGTGGACCGGGGGCCGCCCGATGACCGCCGACCGACCGCCGGCGGACGGCGCCGCCCCGGTGCCTGCCGGCCGGCCGCTGACGGACGGGGCCGGCCCGGAGCCTGCCGACCAACCACCGACGGACGGAGGAGACCCGGTGACCAGCGACCAACCGCTGCGGCACAACCGCGACTTCGTGCTCCTGTGGAGCGGCTCGGCGGTCTCGATCGCCGGGTCCACCGCCTCCACCGTGGCCGTCCCGCTGCTGGTGCTGGCCGTCACCGGCTCCGCCGGTTCGGCCGGGCTGGCCGGCTTCGCGGCGCTGTTGCCCATGCTGGTCCTGCCGGTGCCCGCCGGGGTGCTGGTGGACCGGTACGACCGCAAGAAGCTGATGCTCTGGTGCGACGTGGTGCGCGGGGTGGGCGCGGCGAGCATCGTGACGGCGCTGCTGCTCGGCTGCCTGACGGTCACTCAGATCGTGCTGGTCGGGCTGGTCGAGGGCAGCCTGTCGGTGGTCCACGAGCTGGCCGGCCACGCGGCGGTGCCCAACCTGGTGCCGGACGGGCGGCTCACCGAGGCGCTCTCGATGGCCGAAGCCCGCGAGCGCGGGGCCACCATGGTGGGCACACCCCTGGGCGGGGTGCTGTTCGGGCTGGCCCGGGCGCTGCCGTTCCTGTTCGACGCGGTCAGCTACCTCGTCTCGGCCGTCACCCTGCTGCTGATCCGCAAGGACTTCCAGCGCCCGGCCGCCACCGATCCCGAGCAGCCCCGCGAGCCCGCCCTGCCGCAGCTGGCGGCCGGCTTCCGCTGGCTGTGGCGCCAGCCCTTCCTGCGCACCGCCGCCCTCGCGGTGGCCGGCAGCAACCTGCTGTTCCGGGCGCTCTTCCTGGCCGTGCTGGTGCTCAGCCGCACGCTCGGCGCCTCGCCCGCCGCGATCGGGGTGCTGCTGGGCGTGGCCGGGGGCGGCGGGCTGCTCGGCTCGCTGGCCGCCTCCTGGTGCCAGCGCCGGCTGCCGCTGCGCACCGTGGTGATCGGCGCCAACTGGCTCTGGGCGCTGCTGGCCCTGGGCATCGCCGTCACCCACAACCTGTACCTGCTCGGGGCGCTGTACGCGCTGATGTGGTTCGTCGGCCCGATCTGGAACGTGGCGGTGGCCACCCAGCAACTGCGCACCACCCCGGACCGGTTGCAGGGCCGGGTGCTCGGCGCCAGCGCCCTGCTCAGCGGCGGTGCGCTGCCGCTGGGCTCGCTGGCCGGCGGGCTGCTGCTGCAGTACGCCGGCACCGCCACCACGCTCGCCGTGCTGGCCGGCTGGATGGTCCTGCTGGCCGCCGGCGTCACCCTGGCCGCCCCGGTCCGCCGGGCGGGCGACCCGCAGCCCCGCTCCGACGGGGCCCAGCCCGGCAGCACACAGCCCGGGAGCCCGCCGCCCGACAGCACGAAGGCCGAGACCCCGCACGCCCTGCCCACCCCGAACTGACCCGGAGGTTCCGCCATGACCCGCCCCGCCCTCACCCGCACCATGCTCAAGTCCAAGATCCACCGCGCCACGGTGACCCAGGCCGACCTGCACTACGTCGGCTCGCTGACCATCGACGAGGACCTGATGGAGGCCGCCGACCTGCTGGCCGGCGAGCAGATCCACATCGTCGACATCGACAACGGCGCCCGGCTGGAGACCTACGTGATCCCCGGCCCGCGCGGCACCGGCGTGATCGGGATCAACGGCGCCGCCGCCCGGCTGATCCACACCGGCGACCTGGTGATCATCATCAGCTACACCACCGTCGACGACGCCACCGCCCGCGAGCTGGTGCCCCGGGTGGTCATGGTCGACGCGGCCAACCAGGTGCTCAAGGAGTGCGGCGACCCCGCCGAGCCGGTCCCGGGCACCCGTACCGCCCGCGGCGACCTGGTGAGCGCGTGATGCCACGTCAGCCTGGCGGTCTGCTCGACCAGACGGGCCGGACCGGCGCCGGCGGGCCGCAGCCCGTCCCGGCCGGCTGGAACGCCACCGAGCGGCCCTACCGCACCGGGCGGTGCGTGCACCAGCTCTTCGAGGAGCAGGTGCGCCGCACCCCCGGGGCGCCGGCCCTGGTGGCCGAGGACGGTCGGCTCAGCTACGCCGAACTGAACGCCCGGGCCAACCGGGTGGCCCACCAACTGCGCGCGGCCGGGGCCGGCCCCGAGGCCCTGGTGGCGGTCTGCCTGGAGCGCGGCACCGACCTGGTGGTGGCCCTGCTCGGGGTGCTCAAGTCCGGCGCCGCCTACGTGCCGCTCGACCCCGAGCACCCCACCGCCCGGATCACCGAGCTGCTGGCCCAGGCCGGGATCGCCACGGTGCTCTCCGACACCGCGCTCGCCCCGGTGGTCCGGGCGGCCGGCGCGCTGCCGCTGCTGGTCGAGCGGCTGCCGGCCGGCCTGGCCACCGCGGACCCGGCGCCCGCCGCCGATCCGGACAACCCGGCCTACGTGCTCTTCACCTCCGGCTCCACCGGCCGGCCCAAGGGCGTGGTGGTGCCGCACCGCGGGGTGGTCAACCGGCTGCTGTGGATGCGCGACGACTGCGGCCTGCGGGCCGGCAGCCGGGTCCTGCAGAAGACGCCGGCCACCTTCGACGTCTCGGTCTGGGAGTTCTTCGGACCGCTCGCGGTCGGCGCCACCCTGGTGCTGGCCCGGCCGGGGGGCCAGCGGGACCCGGGCTACCTGCGCGCGGTGCTGGCCGCGGAGCGGGTGGACACCGTGCACTTCGTGCCCTCGATGCTGCGCGAGTTCCTCGCCGCGCTGCGCGAGGCCGGCCCGGGTGACCGGCCGGAGCTGCCGGACCTGCGCCGGATCGTCTGCAGCGGCGAGGCGCTCACCGCCGACCTGGTGCAGGGCGTGGCCGAGCTGATCGGCTGCGAGCTGTTCAACCTGTACGGGCCGACCGAGGCCAGCGTCGATGTCACCGCCACCCGCTGCGCCCCGGGGCGCCCGGTCACCATCGGCCGGCCGGTCGCCAACACCCGCACGCACGTGCTGGACCCGGACGGTACCCCGCTGCCGCTGGGCAGCGAGGGCGAACTCTGCCTGGCCGGCGTCCAGCTGGCCCGCGGCTACCTGGGCCGGCCCGGCGCCACCGCGGCCGCCTTCCGGCCCGACCCGCTGGGCCCGCCCGGCTCCCGGCTGTACCGGACCGGCGACCTGGCCCGCTGGCTGCCCGACGGCACCCTGGAGTACCTGGGCCGACTCGACCACCAGGTGAAGATCCGCGGCTTCCGGATCGAACTGGGCGAGGTGGAGGCCGCCCTGACGAGCCATCCGCAGGTCCGCGCCGCCGTGGTGACGGCCAGTCAACTGCCGACGGGCGAGGCCCAACTGGTCGGCTACCTGGTCGGCGAGGTGGAGCTCGAAGCGCTCCGCGCCCACCTGGGCGCCCGACTGCCGGCCTACATGGTGCCGACCGCCTGGGTGCGGCTGGCCGCGCTGCCGCTGACCTCCAGCGGCAAGACCGACCGCCGCGCGCTGCCCGCCCCCGACGGCCGGCGTCCGGAGCTGGCCACCGCCTACCTGGCCCCGCGCACTCCGACCGAGGCGGTGCTGGCGGGCCTGTGGGAGGAACTGCTCGGGGTGCGCCCGGTCGGCGTCCAGGACGGCTTCCTGGAGCTGGGCGGCCAGTCGCTGGTCGCCACCCGGCTCTGCGCCCGGCTGCGCCGGCTGACCGGCGCCGAACTGACCCCGGCCGAGCTGCTCGCCTCGCCCACCGTCGAGCAGCTCGCGGCCCGGCTGCCGCAGACCGCCACCGCCCCGGCGCCCGTCATCGGCCCGCGCGGCGACGGCCCGGTGCCGCTCTCCGCCGAGCAGCACCGCCTCTGGTTCCTGGACCGGCTCAACCCCGGCAGCACCGAATACCTGATGTACGACGCGCACCGGCTGCGCGGCCCGCTCCAGCTGCCCGCGCTCGCCGCCGCCCTGCACCGCACGGTGCAGCGGCACGCCACGCTGCGCACCACCTTCCCGGCCCACCGCGGCCTGCCCAGCCAGCTGATCCACCGCCAACTGCCGGTGCCGCTGGACGTGGTGGACCTGACCGGCGCGCCGCAGGCCGAACGGGAGGAGCGGGCCGCGGCCGCGGTCGAGCGGCACACCCGGCAGCCGTTCGACCTGGCCGGCGGCCCGCTGCTGCGCCTGGTGGTGCTCCGGCTGGGGCCCGAGCACCACCTGCTGCTCGCAGTGGTGCACCACATCGTGGCCGACGACTGGTCGATGGGGGTCTTCTGGCGCGACCTGTCGGCCTGCTACCGGGCCGAGCGGTCCGGCCGGCCGGTCGACCTGCCGCCGCTGGCGGTGGACTACGCCGACTACGCCGTCTGGCAGCGCGGGCCGCAGGGCCGCGCGGGGCAGCAGGCGGACCTGGCGCACTTCGTGCGGCAACTGCAACCCGCGCCGGCGCCGCTGGCCCTGCCGTCGGCCGGTCCCCGGCCGCAGCCGCGCAGCGGGCGCGACACCACCGTTCTGTTCACCCTGGACGCGGAGCTGACGGCCGCGGCGCACCGCACGGCCGCCGCTGCCGGCGCCACGCCCTTCATGGCGCTGCTGGCCTGCTTCACCGCCGTGCTGGGCCGCACCACCGGCCAGCAGGACCTGGTGGTGGCCACCTTCACCGCCAACCGCACCAGCGTCGAACTGGAGGACCTGGTCGGCCTGTTCGTCAACACCCTGGCGCTGCGGCTGCCGGTCGACCCGCAGTGCGGCTACCAGGAGCTGCTGGCCCGCACCCGGGCCACCGCGCTGGCCGCCTACCGCCACCAGCGGCTGCCTTTCGACCAGTTGGTCGGCGCGCTGCGCCCGCCGCGCGACCTGTCCCGCAACCCCGTCGCCCAGGCCGCCTTCCAGACCCTGGGCCCGCTGGCCGGCCGGATCGACCTGCCCGGGGTCGAGGCCGTCCCCTACCGGCAGGGCCAGGGCGGCCACCCGTTCGACGTGCTGCTCACGCTGCGCGAGCGGGCCGGCTGCCTGGACGGCGAACTGCGCTGCCCCGACGACCTGCTGGACCAGGAAGCGGTGCACCGGCTGGCCGCCGGTTTCGCCGGCTTCGTCCGTGCCGCCACCGCCGACCCGCAGCTGTCGCTGGACCGCCTCGCCCGGCCGACCCGATCCGAACAAGGAGTCCCCGCATGACCACGATCCCCGCCACCCAGACGCTCCCGTACCTGCTGACCGCCGACGTTCCGGGCACCCCGGCGGCCGAGTTCCTGCCCGGCGCCCGCGAGCTGGTCCGCCGTCAGCTGCGGATCCACGGGGCGGTGCTGCTGCGCGGCCTCGACCTGGGCGGGGTGGCCGGCTTCGAACAGGCCGTGCGCACCCTGGCCGGTGAACCGCTGGCCTACGCCGAGCGCTCCTCACCGCGCAGCACCATCGCCGGGCGGGTCTACACCTCCACCGACTACCCGGCCGACGAGGAGATCTTCCTGCACAACGAGAACTCCTACCAGGCAAGTTGGCCGCTCACCCTGTTCTTCTCCTGTGTCCGGCCGCCGACCTCGCTGGGCTCCACCCCGCTGGCCGACACCCGCCGGGTGCTGGCCACGATCGACCCCGCGGTGCGCGCCGAGTTCGAGGCCCGCGGCTGGCTGGTGGTGCGCAACTTCGCCGAGGGCTTCGGGGTGCCGTGGCAGCAGGCGTTCAACACCGGGGACCGGGCCCAGGTGGCCGCCTACTGCGCGCGCAACGGGGTGGAGCTGGAGTGGCGCGGCGACGACCTGCGCACCCGGGCCCGGCGCCGCGCGGTGCACCGCCACCCGGTGACCGGCGAGGCGGTCTGGTTCAACCACCTGGCGTTCTTCCACGTCACCACGCTGGCCCCGGAGATCTGCGAGGGCCTGCGCGAGGTCTACGAGGAGGCCGACCTGCCGACCAACACCTACTACGGCGACGGCGCGCCGATCCCCGACGAGGTGGTCGCCCACCTGCGCGACTGCTACCGGGCCGAGCAGCGCCGCTTCGACTGGCAGCAGGACGACCTGCTGCTGGTGGACAACATGCTGGCCGCGCACGCCCGCGAGCCGTTCACCGGCCCGCGCAAGATCGCCGTGGCGATGGCCGAGGCCTGCACCGGCGAGAGCACCCGGTTCGACACCGCACCCGAGGGGACCACCGATGGAGACCGCTGACAGCGGCTACCCGCTCTCCTTCGCCCAGGAACAGCTCTGGTTCCTCGACGAACTGCGCGGCGGGGCCAGCACCGAGTACCTGCTGCACGAGGGCTTCCGGCTGCGCGGCCCGCTGGACCGCACGGCGCTGGCCGCCGCGCTGACCCGGATCGCCGAGCGGCACGAGGTGCTGCGCACCCGGTACGGCACGGCGGACGGCGCCGGCGTCCAGTACGTCGACGACCCGGCCCCGGTCGCCCTCACCGAGGTCGACCTCGCCGGCCTGGGCGAGGCCGAGCAGCAGCGCAGGCTGCGCGAGCTGGGCACCGAGCAGCTGGCCACCCCGATCGACCTGCGCACCGGTGCGCCGTGGCGGCTGGTCCTGGTGCAGCTCGGGCCGGACGATGCGGTGCTGCTGGTCACCGTGCACCACATCGCCTTCGACAACTGGTCCTGGTCCGTACTGACCGGCGAACTCCAGGCGCTTTACGGCGCGTTCAGCACCGGCGCGGCGGACCCGCTGCCGGAGCCGGAGCTGCAGTACGCGGACTTCGCCGACTGGGAGCGGGAGAGCTGGGCAGCTCGTCAGAACCTGATGGACCGTCAGCGAAGCTACTGGCGGGAGCGGCTGGCCGGCCTCGCGCCGCTGGAGCTGGCCACCGACCACCGCCGGCCGCCCAGCTGGCAGCCGGCCGGCGACGCCGTCCACTTCACCGTGCCGGCCGAGCTGGCCGAGCGGCTGGCCGCACTCGGGCGCACCGTGAACGCGACCCCCTTCATGGTCCACCTGGCCGCCTTCCAACTGCTGCTCGCCCGCTACGCGGACCGCACCGACGTGGCCGTGGGCGTCTCGGTGGCCCGGCGCGACCAGCCGGGGCTGGAGCGGCTGATCGGCATGTTCCTCAACACGGTGGTGCTGCGCACCGACCTGGCCGGCGCCCCCGGCTTCACCGAGCTGCTGGGGCGGGTGCGGGAGACCGTGCTGGCCGCGCACGAGCACCTGGACGTCCCGTTCGACCAGGTGGTCAAGGACCTGGCGCCGGAGCGCGACCCCTCCCGCAACCCGCTCTTCCAGGTCGGCTTCGGCCTGCACCGGGCGCACCAGCAGCCCTTCGCCCTGCCGGGCCTCGCGGTCACGGGCTGCGCGGGCGCGGCCGTGGCCGCCGCCTTCGACCTCGGGCTCTACCTGGCCGAGCAGCCGGACGGCTCGCTGGCCGGTCAACTCCGCTACCCGACCGCGCTCTTCGGGTCGGCCAGGATCGAGCGGATGGCCGCCCACCTGCTGCGCCTGCTGGCTGCCGTGGCCGACCGGCCCACCCGGCCGGTCCCGCTGCTGGACATGCTCACCGAGCCCGAACTGGCCCAGCTCGCCGAGTGGAACCGGACCGGGTCCGCCGCTTTCGAGCAGTCGCTGCCCGAGCTGTTCCTGGCCCAGGTCCGCGCCACCCCCGAGGCGGTCGCGGTGGTGGCCGGCGCCGAGCAGCTGAGCTACGCCGAGCTGGCCCGCCGGGTGGCGGGGCTGGCCGCCCTGCTGCGCGAGCGCGGCATCCGGCGCGGCAGCCCGGTCGGGGTGGCCATGCACCGCGGCGCCGACCTGGTGACGGCGCTGCTCGCGGTGCTGGCGGTGGGCGGCGTCCACGTCCCGCTGCCGCCCGAGCACCCGGCCGACCGGCTGGCCTACCAGATCGCCGACGCCGGGGTCGAGCTGGTGCTCACCCAGCACGCGCTGCTGGACCGGCTGCCGGCCCACCCCGCGCCACTGGCCGTCGAGGCCGCCCGGCGTGCGTGGGCCGACGAGCCCGCGGCCGAGCTGACGGTCGAGCAACTGGACGGCGCCGACGCGGCGTACGTGATGTACACCTCCGGCTCGACCGGACGCCCCAAGGGCGTGGTGGTCACCCACGGCGGGATCCGCAACCGGGTGCTCTGGTCGGTGGACCAGTACGGGCTCGGCCCGGGGGAGCGGGTGCTGCAGAAGACCGTGATCGGCTTCGACGCCTCGATCTGGGAGTTCCTGTCGCCGCTGGTCAGCGGGGCCACCGTGGTCTGCGCGCCGCCGGAGGCGCACCGCGACCCGGCGGTGATGCTGCAGGCCGTGCTCGAGCACGGGGTGACGGTGCTGCAGTTGGTCCCCTCGGTGCTGCGGCTGCTGCTGGAGGAGCCGCTGCTGGCACGGTGCACCTCGCTGCGCGCGGTCTGCGCGGCCGGCGAGCCGCTGCCCGCCGCGCTCTGCGCCCGGCTGACCGCGGAGCTGGACGTCGCGGTGGTCAACACGTACGGCCCCACCGAGTGCACCATCGACGCCACCGCCTGGCGCTACCTGGCCGGGGAGCCGGTCGAGACGGTGCCGATCGGGCGCCCGCTGCCCGGCGTGCGCACCTACGTGGTGGACAGCCAGGACCAGCTGGTGCCGGTCGGGGTGCCCGGCGAGCTGCGGGTCGGCGGCGTCTGCCTGGCCCGCGGCTACCTGGGGCGCGGCGCACTGACGGCGGACCGCTTCGGGCCCGACCCGTACGCCGAGCGGCCCGGCGAGCGCTGGTACCGCACCGGCGACCTGGTGCGCCGCCGGGGGGACGGCGTGCTGGAGTTCCTGGGCCGGGTCGACCACCAGATCAAGCTGCGCGGCGTGCGGGTGGAGCCCGGCGAGATCGAGGCCGCGCTGCTCGAGCACCCGGCGGTGGCCGCCGCCGTGGTGGCCACCCACCGGCCCGAGGGCGGCGAGCCGGCCCTGGTCGGCTACCCGGTCCTCGTGCGGGGCGCCCGGGTGGGCGTCGAGGAGCTGCGCGAGCACCTTGCGGCGAGGCTGCCGGAGGCGATGGTCCCCTCGCTGCTGATCCCGCTGGACGCGCTGCCGCTGACGCCGAACGGCAAGGTGGACCGCCGCGAGCTGCCGGACCCGCAGCACCGCACGGCGCCCGCACCCGCGCCCGCCGCCGCCCCGCGCACCGCGACCGAGCGGCGGGTGGCCGAGCTGATGGCCGAGGTGCTCGGCCTGGAGTCGGTCGGGGTCGAGCAGGACTTCTTCCAGCTCGGCGGCCACTCGCTGCTGGCGATCCGGCTGATGCTGCGGCTGCGCCGCACCTTCGAGATCAAGCTGACGGTGGGCGACCTGTTCACCACCCGCACGGTGGCCGCGCTGGCTGCCCGGGTGGACGGCGCGGTGGCCGACCAGGACCCGGCGGCGCTGCGCCCGGTGCCGCGCACCGGCGACCTGCCGCTCTCCTACGGGCAGCAGCGGATGTGGTTCCTGGACCAGCTGGAGCCCGGCAGCGACGAGTACCTGATCCCGCTGGCGATGCGGCTCAGCGGCCCGCTGGACCTGGCCGCACTGCGCGGTGCGCTGGGCGCGACCGTGGCCAAGCACGAGGTGCTGCGCACCCGCTACCTGCCGGGCGACGGCGACCCGCGCCAGGTGGTGGACCCGGCGGGCCCCGTCGAGCTGGCCGTGCACGACGTCAGCGACCAGCCGGGCGCCGCCGAGCGGGCCAAGGCGCTGGTCGACCACGCCGGCTCGGTCCCCTTCGACCTGGCCCGCGAGTGCCCGCTGCGGGCCACCCTGGTCAAGGTCGCTCCTGCGGAGCACCTGCTTCTCCTGACGCTCCACCACATCGCTTTCGACGCCTGGTCGATGGAGATCTACCTGCGGGACCTGGACGCGGCCTACCGGGCGCTGGCGGCGGGCCAGGAGTCTGCGCTGACCGCCCCGGCCGTCCAGTACGCCGACTTCGCGCACTGGCAGCGCGAGCGCCAGCCGGCGGACGAGACCCGTGAGCAACTGGACTACTGGCGCGAGCGGTTGGCCGGTCTGGAGCCGGTCGAGCTGCCGACCGACCGGCCCCGTTCCACGGTGCGCGACACCCGCGGCGCGAACCTCGCCGTCGAGCTGCCCGCTCCGCTCGCCGAGCAGCTGCGGGCGCTGGCCGACCGGCAGGGCGTGACCCTGTTCATGACCCTGCTGACCGCCTTCCAGCTGCTGCTCGGCCGCTACACCGGCGGCACCGACGTGGTGGTCGGCACCCCGGTGGCCGGGCGGACCCGCCCGGAGACCGAGGACCTGGTCGGCTTCTTCACCAACACCCTGGTGCTCCGCACCGACCTGGCCGGCAACCCGGTGCTGGGCGACCTGCTGGCCCGGGTCCGCGAGGACTGCCTGGCCGCCTTCGCCCGCCAGGACGTGCCGTTCGAGCAGCTGGTGGAGGCGCTACTGCCGGACCGCGACCTGTCCCGCAACCCGCTGTTCCAGGTGATGTTCGAGCTGCAGCACCTGGCCGACCTGCCGACCCGGCTCGGCTCGGCCACTCTCGAACTGGTCGAGGCCGGACCGGCCGTGGCCAAGTTCGACCTCACCCTGACCGTCGCCCAGCACGCGGACGGCCGGCTGGAGTGCGGCTTCGAGTACGCCACCGCGCTGTTCGACCGGGCCACCGTCGAGCGGCTGGCCGGGCACTACCTGACCCTGCTGGCCGGCTGCGCGGCCGACCCCGGCGCCCGGATCGCGGACCTGGAGCTGCTCACCGCCCTGGAGCTGCGCGAGCTGCTGGCCCCGGAAGCCGAGGACGCCGCCGAACTGCTCGACCCGGCCGCGGAGCACGGCCTGACCGTGCCGCAGCTGTTCGAGCGCCAGGTGGCCCGCGACCCGGGCGCGGTGGCGGTGGTCTGCGCCGGGGAGGAGCTGGACTACGCCGAACTGGCCGCCCGGGTGGACGCGTTCGCGCACCGCCTGGCCGCCCTCGGGGTCGGCCCGGAGACCGTGGTGGCCAGCTGCCTGGAGCGCAGCACGGCGGCCGTGGTGGTGCTGCTCGCGGTGCTCAGGGCCGGTGGCGTCTACGTCCCGTTCGACCCGCGGCACCCCGCCGAGCGGCTGGCCTTCATGATCGACGACGCCGCGGCCGAACTGGTCGTCACCAGCGCCGAGTTCGCCGAACGGTTCGTCGGGCGCCGGGTGCTGCTCGCGGACACCGCGGCGCCAGGCGCGCCCGCCGGGGAGCTGACGGCGGCCGAGCCGGACAACCTGGCCTACGTCATCTACACCTCCGGCTCCACCGGCCGCCCCAAGGGGGTGATGATCAGCCACCGGTCCTACGCCCACCACTGCCGGGTGATCGCCGACGCCTACGGCATCGCCCCGGGGGAGCGGGTGGTGCTGCTCTCCGCCCTCACCTTCGACGTGGCGATGGACCAGATCGCGGCCACCCTGACGGCCGGCGCCACCGTGGTGGTCGGCGACCCGGTCTTCTGGACCCCGGCCGAACTGCCCGCCCGGCTGGCCGAGCACCGGGTGACGATCATGGAGATCACCCCGTCCTACTACCGGGCGATGCTGGAGGCGCCCGAGGCTGGGCGGCTGAGCACGCTCAAGCTGGTCAACGTCGGCAGCGACGTGGTCACCGCGGCCGATGCCCGGCGCTGGGCCGCGCTCGGCCTGCCCGGCCGGTTCCTGTGCAACTACGGGCCCACCGAGGCCACCGTCACCTGCCTGCTGCACCCGGTGGACCAGGCCCGGCTCGCCGACCAGCCCCCGGCGGCCACCATGCCGCTGGGCCGACCGGTGCCCGGCACCCGGGCATACGTGCTCGACGCCGAACTGCGCCCGGTCCCGGCCGGCGTGCCCGGCCAGCTCTGCCTGGGCGGCATCCGGCTGGCCCGCGGCTACCACCGCCGGGCCGCGCTGACCGCCGAGCGCTTCGTGCCGGACCCCTACGGCGCCGAGCCCGGCGCCCGGCTCTACCTGACCGGCGACCTGGTGCGCCGGCGGGCCGACGGCGTGCTGGAGTTCCTCGGCCGGCTGGACCAGCAGGTCAAGCTGCGCGGACTGCGGATCGAGCTGGGCGAGATCGAGGCCGCGCTGCTGCGCCACCCCGCCGTGCAGGAGGCCGCGGTGCTGGCGCACCGCACCGCGCCCGGCGAGAGCCTGCTGGCCGGCTACCTGGTGCCCCGCCCGGGCCGGCAGGCCCCGCAGCCGGCCGAGCTGCGCGCGCACCTGCGCGAGCTGCTGCCGGACTACATGGTCCCCGCCCAGTGGGCGGTGCTCGACGTCCTGCCGCTGACCCCCAGCGGCAAGGTCGACCGCAAGGCGCTGCCCGCCCTGGCCCGCCCGGCCGAGCAGCGCGGGTACCTGGCGCCGCGCGACCCCGCCGAGGAGGCGGTGGCCGGGTTCTGGTGCGAGGTGCTGGGCCTGGACCGGGTCGGCGTGCTGGACGACTTCTTCGCGCTCGGCGGCCACTCGCTGCTGGCCACCCGGGTGCTGGCCCGGATCCGGTCGGCGTTCGGGATCGACCTGGCGCTGCGCGTGCTGTTCGAGGCGACCACCGTGGCGGAACTCGCCGACGCGGTGTCCACCGCGGTCGAGGCCGAGGTGGCCCGGCTGACCGACGACGAGGTCGAGGCCCTCCTCGCCCAGAAAGGTGTCCGGTGATGACCGAGACCGTGGTTGACCGCGCCGCCCTGCGGCAGGAGCTGCTGCGCCGCCGGCTCAGCGGCACGGCCCCCGCCGCCCCGCGCGAGGACGGCATCCGCCGGGCTCCGCGCAGCGGCCCGCTGCCGCTCTCCTTCGCCCAGCGCCGGCTGTGGATCCTGGACCAGCTCCAGCCCGGCGGCACCGAGTACCTGATGACCGCCGCGCTGCGGCTGAGCGGCGAGCTGGACCGGTCCGCGCTGCGCACCGCGCTGGACGCCCTGGTGGCCCGGCACGAGGTGCTGCGCACCTGCTACCCGCTGGAGGCCGGCGAGCCGGTCCAGCTGATCGGGGCGCCCGCCCCGCTGCCGCTGACCGAGCTCGACCTGACCGGCCTGGACCGGGAGGCGGCCTGGGCCCGGCTGGCCGCCCTGGCCACCTGGGACCGCACCCCGGTCGACCTGGCCCGCGGTCCGGTCTGCTCGGCCACCCTGGCCCGGATGGCCGAGGAGGAGCACGCGCTGCTGCTGACGGTCCACCACATCGCCTCCGACGGCTGGTCGGAGGAGCTGCTGGTCCGTCAGCTGACCCGGGGTTACGCGGACGCGGTGGCCGGCCGCTCCGTGGCAGCCGAGGGCTCGGGCCCGCAGTACGCCGACTTCGCGCGCTGGCAGCGCGAGCGGCTCTCCGGCGACCTGCTGGAGCGCCAGTCGGCCTACTGGAAGCAGCGGTTGGCCGGCCTGCCACCACTGGAGCTGCCCACCGACCGTCCCCGCCCCCCGGTGCGCGACACCGCCGGCGGCCAGGTCCCGCTGACCGTGCCGGCCGAGGTGGTCCGCCGCCTGAACGAGCTGGCCCGGGCCCAGGGCGCCACCGCCTTCATGACGCTGCTCGCCGCCCACAGCGTGCTGCTGGGCCGCTGGACCGGACAGCGCGACCTGGCGGTCGGCACCCCGGTGGCCGGCCGGGACCGGCCCGAGGTGCAGGAGCTGGTCGGGCTCTTCCTCAACACCCTGGTGCTGCGCACCGACCTGTCCGGCGCCCCCTCCTTCGCCGAGGTGGTCCGCCGGGTCCGGGCCACTGCGCTGGACGCCTACGCCCACCAGGACCTGCCGTTCGAGCAGCTGGTGGACGCGCTGGTGCCCGAGCGCGACCCGTCCCGCAACCCGCTGTTCGCCACCATGCTGCTCTGGCAGGACGGTTCGGCCGACGGCGCGCCCCAGCGCGCCGGGGGACTGCTGGTCGAACCGCTGCCGGTGGGCGAGAGCTCGGCCAAGGTCGAGCTGACCGTCGGGGTGGCCGAACAGCCGGACGGCTCGCTGGCCGGCGGGGTCACCTACGCCTCGGCGCTGTTCGACCGCGGCACCGCCGAGCGGTTCGCCGCCCAGCTGGTCCAGCTGCTGCACAGCGCCGTCGCGGACCCCGAGCGGCCGATCGACGAGCTGGAAGTCCTCCCGGCGGCCGAGCGGGAGCTGGTGCTGCGCGGGTGGAACGACACCGCGCGGCCGTACCCGACCGGCACCCTGGCCACCCTGTTCGAGGCCCAGGCGGCCCGCACCCCGCAGGCACCCGCCGTGCGCTTCGAGGGCACCGAGCTGAGCTACCGCGAGCTGGACGAGCAGGCCGAGCAACTGGCCCGGCGGCTGCGGGCGCGCGGGGTCGGACCCGAGTCGGTGGTCGGCGTCTGCCTGCACCGCGGCCCGGGCCTGGTGGCGGCCCTGCTCGGCATCCTCAAGGCGGGCGGCGCCTACCTGCCGCTCGACCCGGACTACCCGGCCCAGCGGCTGGCGTACATGCTGGCCGACTCCGGTGCCCGCCTGGTGGTCACCGACCCCGAGCTGGCTCCGGCGGGCGCCGAGCCGGTGTACCTGGACGCGGCCGAGGAGCTGCCGCAGCCGCTGCCCGCCCCGGTGCCGGCCGGCCCCGGGCACCCGGCCTACGTGATCTACACCTCGGGCTCCACCGGCAACCCCAAGGGCGTGCTGGTCGAACACCGGGCGATCGTCAACCGGCTGCACTGGATGCAGCAGGAGTACGGGCTGACCGCCGCCGACCGGGTGCTGCAGAAGACTCCGTACAGTTTCGACGTCTCGGTCTGGGAGTTCTTCTGGCCGCTGACCACCGGGGCCACCCTGGTGGTGCTGCGCCCCGGCGGCCACCGCGACCCGGCCGAGATCGCCCGGGTGGTCGCCGCCGAGCAGGTCAGCACCCTGCACTTCGTGCCCTCGATGCTGCGCGCCTTCCTGGCCCACCCGCTGCCCGAACTACCCACGCTGCGGCGGCTGGTGTGCAGCGGCGAGGCGCTGACCGGCGACCTGGTCGAGGCGGTGCACGCGCAGCTGGACTGCGAGCTGCACAACCTCTACGGGCCCACCGAGGCCGCGGTGGACGTCACCGCGATCCGCTGCGAGCCGGGCACCCCGGTCACCATCGGCCGCCCGATCGCCAACACCCGCTGCTACCTGGTGGACCGTGAGCTGCGCCCGGTCCCGATCGGCGTCCCGGGCGAACTGCTGCTCGGCGGTGTTCAGTTGGCCCGCGGCTACCTGAACAGGGCGGCCCTGACCGCGGAGCGCTTCGTGCCCTCCCCGTTCGAGGCCGGCCGGCGGCTCTACCGCACCGGCGACCTGGCCCGGTGGCGTCCCGACGGCACCATCGAGTACCTGGGCCGACTCGACCACCAGGTCAAGATCCGCGGCCAGCGGGTCGAACTGGGCGAGATCGAGGCCGCGTTGACCGAGCTGCCGGGCATCGCCGCGGCCGCCGTCACGGTCCACCAGCAGCAGCTGGTCGCCCATCTGGCCCCCGGCACCGCCGATCCCGAGCAGGCCCGGGAGCAACTGCGCCGCCGGCTGCCCGCGCACCTGGTCCCGGTGCACTGGACGCTGCAGGACGCGCTGCCGCTGACTCCCAGCGGCAAGGTGGACCGCAAGGCGCTGCCCGAGCCCGGCGGCACCAGGGCCCAGCTCGGCGGCGACTACCTGGCCCCGCGCGACGAGCTGGAGCAGGCGATGGCCCAGGCCTTCGCCGAGGCGCTCGGCCTGGACCGGGTCGGCGTCCAGGACAGCTTCTTCCAGCTCGGCGGCGACTCGATGCGCGCCATCAGAGTGGTCGGCGCGCTGCGCGAGCAGGGCATCGAGCTGGCCGTGCACGACCTGTTCACCCGTCAGCGGGTGGCCGAACTGGCCGCCCTGGTCCGCACCGAGCCCGCCGCCCGCACGGCGCAGGCCGCCCCGGTCGCCCCGTTCGAGCAGCTCACCGAGGCGGACCGCAAGCTGCTGCCGCCCGGCCTGGTGGACGCCTACCCCATGGCCCAGACCCAGGCCGGCATGGTCTACGAGCTGCTGGCCGGTGCCGACCAGGCCGTCTACCACAACGTCTCCTGCTACCGGGTCGGCGACGACCTGCCCTTCGACCCCGCGACCATGCACGCCGCGGCCGCGCTGCTGACCGCCCGGCACGAGATCCTGCGCACCTCCTTCGACCTGTCCACGTACGGCGAGCCGCTGCAACTGGTGCACGAGAGCGCCGAACTGCCGGTCGGCCTGGACGACCTGCGGGCGCTGCCCGAGGCCGACCGGCAGGCCGTGCTGGACGGCTTCCTGCTGGCCGAGCGGCGCCGCCGCTTCGACCTGGACCGGCCCCCGCTGCTGCGGTACCACGTGCACCTGATCAGCGATCAGGAGTGGCTGCTGACCCACACCGAGTGCCACGCGATCCTGGACGGCTGGAGCCACACCTCGGCCGTCGCCGAACTGCTCGGGCTGTACCGCACGCTGCGCCGCGGCGGCACCCCGGCGTTCCCGCCGCCGCCCCCCGCGCGCTTCGCCGACTTCGTCGCCCTGGAGCGGGCGGCGCTCGCCTCGCCCGCCGACCGTGCCTTCTGGGCCGAGGCCGTCACCGGGCGCGAGCGGTTCGAGCTGCCGGCCGGCTGGGCGGGCGGCAGCGCCGACGAGAAGGCCACCATCCTGGACGTCCCCTACCAGGAGCTGCTGCCGGGCCTGCGCCGGCTGGCGGCCGCGGCCGGCGGCTCGCTGAAGAGCGTGCTGCACGCCGCCCACCTCAAGGCGCTGGGCCTGGTCACCGGGCGCCGCCGGTTCTTCGGCGGACTGGTCTGCAACGGCCGGCCCGAACAGGCCCGCGGGGACGAGGTGCTGGGCCTGTACCTGAACACCGTGCCGTTCGCGGCCGAGCTGTCCGCGCCGACCTGGCGCGCGCTGGTCGCCGAGGTGTTCGCCGGCGAGGCCGCGCTCTGGCCGCACCGGCGGTTCCCGATGCCGGCCATGCAGCGCGAGTGGGGCAGCAGCGAGCCGCTGATCGAGGTGGCCTTCGGCTACCTGGACTTCCACGTGCTGGACTGGGAGTCCGGCGAGGTCACCATGGTGGACGACTTCAGTCCGAGCGAGCTGGCCCTGGAGGTGTGGACCTTCCCCGGCGTGCTGCGCCTGGGCGCCCGGCCGGACCGGGTGGGCCGGCGCCACCTGGAGCTGCTGGCGCGCTGCTACCGGCACGTGCTGGAGGCGATGGCGGCCGACCCGGACGGCGACGCGGCGGCGCTGACCCTGCCGCCGGCCGACCTGGCCGCCGCGGTGCGGGCCGGCAACGACGCGGCCCCGCCCGCCCCGGTCGAGCTGCTGGTGCCGGAGCTGGTGGCCGCGGCGGCCCGGGCCACGCCCACCGCCACGGCGCTGCGCCGGGGCACGCAGACCGTCGGCTACGCCGAGCTGGACGCACGGGCGAACCGGCTCGCGCACCGGCTGGGGGAGCTCGGCGTCACCACCGAGTCGGTGGTGGGACTACACCTGCCGCGCACCCCGGAGCTGTTCGTCGCGCTGCTGGCGGTGCTGCGGGCCGGCGGTGCCTTCCTGCCGCTGGACCCGGCCTACCCGGCGGACCGGCTGCGCCACATGCTCGACGACGCCCGGGCCGCCGTGGTGCTCAGCACCCCCGAGCTGGCCGACCGGCTCCCGGCCCACCTGGCCGACCGGGTCGAGGTGCTGGACGAGAGCGCCTACCTGGCGCTGCCCGAGCAGGCCCCGGTGGTGCCGCTTCACCCGGACCAGCTCGCCTACGTGATCTACACCTCCGGCTCCACCGGCCTGCCCAAGGGCGTCGGCGTCCCGCACCGCGGCGCGCTGAACCTGCGTCAGGCCCAGCTGGCGCCGCTGCGGGTGGCCCCGGGCGACCGGGTGCTCCAGTTCGCCTCACCCAGCTTCGACGCCTCGGTCTGGGAGGTGCTGATGGCGCTGACCAACGGCGCCGAACTGGTGCTGCCGCCGCCGGACACCGACCCCGGCGACCTGCGCCGACAGGCGCCGCTGGTCACCCACATGACCCTGCCGCCCTCGCTGCTGGAGCGGCTGGACCCGGCCGACTTCCCGCAGCTCAAGCTGCTCGTCTCGGCCGGCGAGGCCTGCCCCGCCGAACAGGCCGCGCGCTGGGCCCGGCACACCGGGTTCGTCAACGCCTACGGCCCGACCGAGACCTCGGTCTGCGCCACCCTGACCCCCGTGGCCGCGGACGACGCCGGCCGGACGCCCTCGATCGGGCGCCCGATCGAGGGCGTCCGCTGCTACGTGCTCGACGAGAGCGGGCAGCCGCTGCCCGAGGGGGTGGCCGGCGAGCTGTGTGTCGGCGGCGCGGGGGTGGCCCGCGGCTACCTGGGCCGGGCCGCGCTGACCGCCGAACGGTTCGTCCCCGACCCCTACGGCGAGGTCCCGGGCGGGCGGCTGTACCGCACCGGCGACCTGGTCCGCCGTGAGGCCGACGGCGCCCTGCGCTACCTGGGCCGGCGCGACCACCAGGTCAAGGTGCGCGGCCTGCGGGTCGAGCCGGGGGAGATCGAGCACCTGCTGCTCGAGCACCCGGCCGTGGCCGCCGCCGCGGTGACCGCGCACCGGGCCGGCACGGCGGCCGCCACGCTGGTGGCGTACGTCAAGGCGGTGCCCGGGCAGCAGGTCGGCGCGGCCGAGCTGCGGGCCCACCTGCGCGGGCGGATCCCGCAGGCGCTGGTCCCCGGGCACTTCCTCACCGTGGCCGAGTTCCCGCTCACCCCGGCCGGCAAGGTGGACCGGGCCAAGCTGCCCGCCCCCGAGGGCGACCGGCCGCAGCTGGCCACCGCCTACACCGCGCCCAGCGGCGAGCTGGAGTGCGCGCTCGCCGAGGCCTGGGCCGAGGCGCTGGAGGTCACCCGGGTCGGCGCCCAGGACGACTTCTTCGAACTGGGCGGCCACTCGCTGGCGATGATGCGGATCGTGGCCACGCTGCGCGCCCGGCACGGGGTCGAGCTGCGGTTCTCCTCCTTCATCGAGCACCGCACGGTGGCCGCGCTGGCGGCGAGCCTGGGCGCCGGCGCGGAGCCGGCCGAGGACCGGGACACCCTGGTCTGGCTGCGCCGGGAGGGCACCAGGACCCCGCTGTTCTGCGTGCACCCGGGCGGCGGCAGCGCGCACTGGTACCTGCGGCTGGCCCCGCAACTGGCGGCCGACCGCCCGGTGGCCGCCTTCGAGTGGCCCGGCCCGCACAGCGCCCCGACCGCGCCCAGCGCCGAGCAGGTGGCCGAGCGGTACCTGGCCGAGCTGCGGGGGGTCCAGCCCAGCGGCCCCTACCTGCTGTTCAGTTGGTGCGGCGGCAGCGGCATCGCCACCGAACTGGCCCAGCGGCTGCGGGCGGCGGGCGAGCAGGTGACCTTCCTGCTGCTCGACCCGGGCGTCGACATGCACCAGCGCGGCGAGTCCTGGCGCGAGTTGGGCAAGATCCGGCGCCTGGAGCAACTGCTCGTCGAGATCGACCGGCAGGGCTCGGCCGCCGACACCCCCGAGCGCCGGCAGGAGATCCTGGACCTGCTGGACCACCTGGTGGACGACGTGGACGAGGAGACCGGGATCAGCCTGCCCGAGCAGGGCGTGGGCAGCGAGTGGCCGCGGGCGGCCAGGGTCTGGCGCGAGGTGATGGAGATGGACCTGGCGTACCGGCACCGCCCCTACGAAGGCGGGCTGCACCTGGTGGTCAGCGACGAACTGGCCCAGGGCGAGCACGAGGTGGCGTACGGCCAGGCCTTCGAGGAGTACCTGGCGCGGTGGCGCGAGCTGGCCACGGGCGGGGTGACGGTGCACCGGGTGCCCGGCGACCACTTCGGGGTGATGAAGCCGCCGCACGTGGCCACGCTGGGCGCGGTGATCGAGGAGGTGCTCGGCGGGCGGTGACGGCGGGCGGGGCCGGCGGCGGGCCGGCCCCGTCGCCGGCCGCGACGGCTCAGACCAGTCCGAGGCGGACCGCGCGGGCCACCGCGTGGGCGCGGTTGTTCACCCGCAGCCGGGCCATCAGCTCGTAGATCACGTTCTTCACCGTGTGCGGCGAGCAGTCCAGGGTGCGGGCGATGGCCGCGTTGTCGTGGCCGTCGGCGACCAGCGACAGCACCGCGGTCTGGCGGGCTGTCAGGGGGGACTTCTTCTCCGCCGCCCCGGCAGCGGGTGGCCCGGCGGCGGGCGGCTCGGTCCCTTTCCCGTTGATCAGCCGCACCAGCACCTCGTGCGGCAGCCGCACCAGCACCTCGTGCGGCAGTCGGTCCTCGCCGTGGTACGCGGCCCGGGCCGCGGCCGCCAGCCGGTCCGGGGTGGCCCGGCCCGAGGGCAGCAGCGTCCCGGTGCCGGCCCGCAGGGCGCGCACCACCTCGGCAGTGGGGAACCGGTCGGCCACCACCACCAGCGGGTACCCGCCGGGCGCGGTGGGCGGGCAGGCCTCCAGCGCCCCGTCGACGGTGTCGGCGGCGGCCCCCACGACGGCGCCCGGCGCCCACTCGGCGGCGGGTTCGGCCCCGCCCGCCACGACCCGGGCGGCGAGCCGGCCGCGCACCGCCGGGTCGGCCGCCCGCACGTGCACCCGCAGCGCGTGCGGCGGGGCGCTCGGGCGGACCGCCGGCGCCGGGGCGGGGGCCGGGCCGGCGGTGCGGACCCCGACCTGCACGGTGCTCACAGCAGGCCTCCGCGCATGGCGTAGGCCACCGCGTGGGCGCGGTTGCGCAGCCGGTAGCGCTGGGTGATGTCACGCACCACGGCGGTCACCGTCCGTACCGAGTAGCAGAGTTCCTCGGCGATCTCGCTGGTCTCCCGGCCCTCCGCGACCAGGCGCAGCACCGCCGCCTCCCGCGCGGTCAGGCCGGGTCCGGCCCAGGCGCGGGGCGCGGCGGGGCCGAACCGCCCGCTCGGTTCGCCGGGCAGCCCCAGCGGGTCCGCGAGCAGCAGGCCCAGCAGGTCGGTGGGCAGGGTGCAGTCGCCGTCGGCGGCGGTGGTGACGGTGCGCACCAACCGGTCCGCGCTGGCCTCGCGGCGGCGCAGCAGCCCGCGGGCCCCCAGCGCGATCGCCCGGCGCGCCTCGTCCGGCGCCAGTTCGGTCGCCACCAGCACCACCTCCGGCCCGTACGCGGCACTGCGGGTGGTGCGCACCAGCTCCAGCACCTGGCCGTCCACCCGGTCGGCGACCACCACGGCCACCTTGGCCGGCTCGTGCGGCAGCACCATGGTGATCTCGGGGCTGCCGTACAGACTGCTCTTCGCACCGGCGTCCAGCACGGGGTCCAGTGCCAGGACGCTGACGGACAACGGGTTATCCAACGGGCGCTCCTCGGTCGCGACGGGCCCAACTCCCCCACTGCGCAGCATGCTGGCAGCCCCGCCGAGCCGCGCGCGTGGGTGCGGGCCCCGCAATTTCCGGGGGGTCCGCACCCACCATTCCGGGGGTTCCGGGTTGACCTGGGGCGTTCCGTGTTCCGACGGTTCGTCGGCGCGGGGGAGCGGCGCCCCCGCGCCCGGCCCCGGGCGCCCCTTGCCGAGGACACGTCACCACGGGGCCCGGGCGGACGGGACACCCTGCCCCGACTACCCCCGGCGCCGACCCTTGCGGGGTTGCCCGGGTGCTGCCAGGCTCGGGGGCATGACCGGGACGCACTTGGCGACACCGCCCGGAACCACTGGAATCGCCTGGTGGCAGGGCGGTCTGACGGAGCAGCAGATCGGCCGGGAAGCTGGGCCCGACTGGGCCCGCTTCACCACGCAGGCCGTCGCCGCCGCGCCCGTCACGCCCCTGGCATCCGTGGCGGGGCTGTCCGGGAGTGCCGGGTTCGCCCGGATCCTGGCCCCGTTCACCGATGCGGCCGTATTGCGACTGACGAGCCGTCAGCAGCCGTCGCCCGCGCTGCTGGCCGGCTTCGCCGAGCGGCTCGCCGCCCGACTGGTCCGCCTCGCCGCCCGCACCCTGGTCCTGGAACTGCACGTGAGCCGGGTGAACGGCCGGCTGGCCGGCGCCACCCCCGCCGACCGGTTCGCCGACTTCGTCCGGCAGACCGCCACTCCGGACGGCCTGACCCGGCTGTTCGCCGAATACCCCGTGCTGGCCCGCCTGCTGGCCCAGGCCTGCCTGCACGCGGAGGGCGCCACCGCCGAACTGCTGGAGCGCCTGGCCGCGGACCGCGACCTGCTGGTGGAGCACCTGTGGGCCGGCGCGGACCCGGGCCCGCTGGTCGCCCTGGAACCGGCCGGGGGCGACGGCCACCGCCACGGCCGCGCGGTGGCCGTGCTGCGCTTCGCCTCGGGCGCCCGCGCCGTGTACAAGCCGCGCCCGGTCCACGCGCACCTGCACTTCAACGAGTTGGCCCACTGGTACAACGCCCGGCTGGGCGAGGCCGCCGTGCCCACCGTCACGGTGCTGGCCCGCCCCGGGTACGGCTGGGTCGAGCACGTCAGCCCCGAGCCGTGCGGCTCGCGCCGCCAACTGGCCCGGTTCTACCGCCGCCAGGGCGCGCTGCTGGCCCTGCTGCACGCCGTCGACGGGACCGACGTCCACCACGAGAACCTGATCGCCCGCGCCGACCGGCCGGTCCTGGTCGACGTGGAGACGCTGTTCCACCCGGCCGCCACCGCCTTCGCCCCGCCCGCCGCCGGTCCGCCCGACCCCGCCGCCGAGGCGCTGGCCCGCTCGGTGCGCCGCACCGGCCTGCTGCCCCACCTGCGCCTGGGCGAGCGCGAGGGGTGGGACGAGTCGGGCCTGGGCGGCGACAAGGGCGTCCTGCTGCCGGTCGACGCGGTGGAGTTCGAGGGCTCCGGCACCGACACGATGCGGCTGGTCAGGCGGCCCCGGACGGCCGCCGGGGCGGCCAACCGGCCCACCCTGGACGGGCGGGACGCCGACCCGGCGGCCTTCACCGAGGAACTGCTGGCCGGCTTCCGCGCCGGGTACCGGGCGATCGCGGCCGGGGCGGCGGAGCTGGCCGGCCCGCACGGCCCGCTGCACCGGTTCGCCGCCGACGAGGTGCGGGTGGTGGTCCGGGCCTCGCGCAGCTACGCGCGGCTGCTGGACGAGTCGACCCACCCCGACGTGCTGCGCGCCGCCGGGGACCGGGACCGCCTGCTGGGCCTGCTGCGCGAGGAAGGCGCCGCGCCCGGTGGTTCGGCCCGCCTGACGGCCGACGAGGTGGCCCAGCTCTGGTGCGGCGACATCCCGCTGTTCACCACCCGGCCGGACTCGGCGGACCTGTGGGGCAGTCAGAGCGGGCCGCTGCCGGGGCTGTTGGGCGAACCAGGCCTGGACCGCGCGATGGCCCGGGTGACGGCGATGGACGAGGAGCAGCTCCACGAGCAGGAGTGGGTGGTCCGGGCCGCGCTGGCCACCCGGGTGGTGGGGCTGGGGAGTGCCGGGCGGCCCGGTCCGGCCGGCTCGCCCGGTTCGTCCCGTGCGCGGGCCGAACCGCTCTCGAGCGCGCAGGCGCTGGCCGCCGCCCGGCGGATCGGGGACCGGCTGCTCGCCTGGGCCCGGCACGGCCACGGCCGCGCCAACTGGCTCGGGCTGGAGCTGATCGACCAGCGCTACTGGCAGCTCGGCCCGCTCGGGGCCGGGCTGGCCGACGGGTACCTGGGGACCGCCCTGTTCCTGGCCCAGCTGAGCCGGATCAGCGGCGACGCGCGCTACGCGGACACCGCCCGCCGGGCGCTGGCCCCCGTGCCCGCCCTGCTGGCCGGCCTGGCCGCGCAGCCCGAGCAGCTCGGGTACGTCGGCACCGGGGCGTTCACCGGCCTGGGCGGGATCGCCTACGCGCTGAGCCACCTCGCCGTCGAACTGGCCGACCCCGCCCTCGCCGACCTGGTCGAGCCCGCGGTGGCGCTGGCCGCCGCCGCGGTGGCCGCCGACCAGGACACCACCGTGCTCTCCGGGCTCGCCGGGGGCCTGGCCGCGCTGCTGGCCGTCCACCGGGCCACCGGTTCCGCCGCCGCCCGGCACGCCGCCCGGGCCTGCGCCGAGCGGCTGCTCCAGGCGCCGGCCGCCGCCGCGCCCGGCTTCGCGCACGGGCGGGCCGGTACGGGGTGGGCACTGCTGGCCTTCGCCGCCCAGGGCGGTGGCGGGGACTTCGAGCGGGCGGGGCTGGCTGCCCTGCGCTCGGTCCCGCCCGGCGACGGTGACGCCTCCTGGTGCCGGGGCGCGGCGGGCACCGCGCTCGCTCTCTCCGACAGCCCCGCAGCACTGGCCGATCCGCCGCTGGCCCGGTACCTGGAGCGCGCCGTCGCCGCCCTCGCGACCGCCGACCCGCTGCCCGACCACAGCCTGTGCCACGGCGAGTTCGGCGTCCTCGAACTGCGCTCAGCCACAGGTCGACCGGGCCTGCCCGACCCCACCGCGGCAGGGTCCGCGCCGCGCTGCGGCACCCCGGGTGCGGTCAGCAGTCCGGGCCTGCTGACCGGGCTGGCCGGGATCGGCCACGGCCTGCTGCGCCTGGGCTTCCCCGACCGCGTCCCCGCCGTCCTGCTGCTGCGCCCGCCACTGGCCGACTGACCGCCCGACCCACCGCTGACTTGTCGTCAGCACCACGACCCCGCTCCGCCGGCCCCCTTCCCCACCTCCAGGAGACCCCACATGGACACCATCGACCCGAGCCGCACCCCGAAGAACCCGACCAGCCGTCAGTCAGCCGCCGCGGACCACCCCTGCGGCCCGATCATCCTGAGCGGCAGCGCCGGCCTCGGCCGCCGTAGCGCCCTGCTGTCCGGCGTGGTGGTCGGCGCGCTCACCGACGCGTACGACAACAGCACGATCATCCCCACGCTCACCCTCACCTGCGGCTAGGACCTGGCCCGGATCAGGGTGTTCTGCGGCTCCGGGCGGGTGGCCCGGGGCCGCCCCGTCGGCCTCTGTCAAGTCGACAAACCGTCAAGTAGCCTGCGGACATGCGAACCCCTTCGCCGATCGTGGTCGGCCGCGCGACCGAGCTCGCGCTGCTGGACGCCGCGTTGGCCGCCACCGCGGTGCGGCGTGGCGGGGTGGTCTTCCTGGTCGGCGAACCGGGCATCGGCAAGTCCCGGCTGGCCGCCGAGTGCGCGCACCGGGCGCACGGGCGCGACCTGGCGGTGCTGACCGGCCGGTCGGCGGTGGACGGGGCGGGCCGCCCGTTCGGTCCGTTGCGGGAGGCGCTGGCCTCCCGGTTCCGCCGCACCGGTCCGCCCACCGACCCGGCGCTGCTGCCGTACCGTCCGCTGCTCGCCCGGCTGGTCCCCGAGTGGCGCACCGCCGACACCCCCGTCGCCGTCCCCGGCGGTGAACTCGAGCTCGGCGAGGCCCTGTTACGCCTGCTCGCACAACTGGGCCGCCCGCACGGCTGTCTGCTGGTGCTGGAGGACCTGCACGACGCGGACCCCGAGACGGTGGCGGTGGTCGAGTACCTGGTGGACAACCTCGCCGAGCTGCCGGTGCTGCTGGTGGCCACGCTGCGCCCCGATCCCGGCCCCGCCCGCGAGATGGTCCGCGCCGCCGAGCGCCGCCGCTGCGCCGCGGTGGCCGAGCTGCGCCCGCTGGCACCGGCCGAGGTCCGCCGCCTGATCGCCGGCTGCCTGGACACGCCGGCCGGCCAGGTTCCCGAGGCGGTGGCGGAGCAGCTGACCGCCGACGCGGACGGCAACCCCTACCTGGTCGAGGAGTTGCTCGGCGCGCTGGTCGGCGCGGGCGCGCTGCGCCGCTCGGCCCACGGGTGGCAGGTGTTCGGCGAACTCGGCACCGTGCCGACCGCCTCGCTGCCCGCCTCGATCGTGCGCAGCTACGGTCGGCGGATCGCCGCCCTGGACCCCCGGCTGCGCGAACTGCTGCTGGTGGCGGCCTGCCTGGGGCCGCGGTTCGCGATGGACACCGTGCAGTTGGTCACCGGCTTCACCGAACGCCGGATGTTCGACCTGCTGCGCGCGGCCGCCGAGGCGAGCTTCCTGCTCCCCGACCCGGGCGCGCCGGGCTGGTACGCGTTCCGGCACGCGCTGACCGCCGAGGCGCTGCTGGCCACCCTTCCGCCGCTGGAGCGGGTGGTGGTCGCCCGGCACGCCGCCGCCGAGTTGGAACGGGCCGACCCCGCGCTGCCGGGGGAGCGCTGTCGGCTGGCCGCCGACCTGCTGCTGCTGGCCGAGGACCGGCCCGGCGCCGCCCGGCACTTCGCCGAGGCCGGCCGGCGGGCGCTGGCCGCCGGCGCCGTCGCCTCCGCGGTGGCGCTGCTCCAGCGGGCCCACCAACTGGCCGCCGAGCCCGACCGGGTGGTGGTCGGCTGCGCGCTGGTGGAGGCGCTCGCCGAGGCCGGCCGGCTCGACCAGGCACTCGCCCTGGCAGCAACCGTGGCCCAGGACGCTGACGTCGACCGCCTGGTGGCCGTGCACACCCGGCTGGCCTGGGCGGCGGTCACCGCCGAGCGCACCCAGGAGGCGGCGAGCCAGGCCGCCGCGGTGCGGGAGCTGCTCGGCGACCGCGCCACGCCCGAGCAGCGCGCCGCGCTGGCGGTGGTGGAGGCGGAGCTGGCGCTGCTGCCCGGCCCGGGGGAGCGGTCGGAGCGGTTGGCCGAGTCCGAGCGGCTGGCCCGGCTGGCGGTCGAGACGGCGCAGCGGATCCCGCTGCCGGTGGTGGCCTGCCAGGCGCTGCAACTGCTCGCGGTGCTGGCCCGCGACCGCGACTTCGACGAGGCCGACGCCCACCTGGAGCGGATGCTCGCCATCGCCGAGCAGCACGACCTGCCGAGCTGGCGGGTGGAGGCACTGCAGCGGCTCGGGGTCAACGCCTCGATGCGCACGGGCACCCCCGAACTGCTGGAACACGCCCGCCAGGCCGCGCTGCGGATCGGCGCCGTGGTGCTCACCCAGAACACCGACGCCGTGCTGGCGATGAACGCGGTGCTGTGCGCCCAGTGGGCCACCGCACGGGAGACCGCCGACCGCGCGCTGGCCGCCACCGCGCGGCTGCGCAACCTGACGGCCCACCGGTACCTGCTGCTGACCGAGGCCACCCTGGCCGCGCACCAGGGCCGGCGCCGCGGGATGGAGCAGGCGCTGGCCGCCTTCGACCGCAGCGGCGGCGGCGACTACTACCTGGTGCCGCTGGTGCTCGGCCTGTGCCGGGCGTTCTGCGCGCTGCTGGAGGAGGACCGGGTGCGGGCGACGGCCGACCTGGCCGCGGCCCGGGCCTGGGAGGACGAGCACCCGAGCGTCTACCACCTGACGGGCCGATACGGGCTGCACCCGCTGCTCGCGGTGCTGGCCGACACCCCCCGGTCGGCCGGCGCCGGGGCCGACAGCTCCAGGGCGGTGATCCCGGACGGCCCGGCCACCGTGCTCGCCTGGAACCGCCAGTTCCTGCTGCTCGCCCAGGCCGCCCAGCTCGGCCGGGACGGGCGCACCGAGGCTGCCACCCGCGCGGTCCGGGCGGCCCAGGAGGTCGGCGAGCCGTTCCCGACGGCCCGTCACCTGGGCATGCGGCTGATCGGCGAGGCGGCGCTGCGCGACGGCTGGGGCGAGCCGCTGCGCTGGCTGCGCGCGGCCGAGGAGCACTTCCACGCCCAGGGCGTCGGCGCGGTGGCCCGCGCCTGCCGCACCCTGCTCCGCCAGGCGGGCGCCAGCGTCTCCCAGCACCGCGACGGCCGCAACCGGATCCCGTCCCAGCTCCGGTCCCAGGGCGTCACCCTGCGCGAGTTCGAGGTCTTCGGGCTGCTCCCGGAGGCGCCCACCAACCAGTCCATCGCCGACCGCCTGGCGATCTCCCCCCGCACGGTCGAGAAGCACGTCGCCAGCCTGCTGGCCAAGACCGCCAGCCCCGACCGGGCCACCCTGTGCAACCTGGCCGCCGGCCTGCTGGCCCAGGACCCGCCGGAGCCGGCCTGACGGCTTCGGCACCCCTCTGGTGGGGGTCGAGCCTCCTCGGCTGGCATGATCGGAGCATGGTCGAACGAGTCATCGCCGCATGTGACGGAGCAGCCAAGGGCAACCCCGGGCCGGCGGGCTGGGCGTACGTGGTCGCCGACAGCGCCGCGGTACCGCAGCGGTGGGCCTCCGGCGCGCTCGGGCACAGCACCAACAACATCGGCGAGCTGACCGCCCTCGAGCAGTTGCTCGCCTCCACCGACCCCGGCGTGCCGCTGGAGGTGCGGCTGGACAGCACGTACACCCGTGACGCGGTCACCAAGTGGCTGGCCGGGTGGAAGCGCAACGGGTGGAAGACCGCCGCGGGCAAGCCGGTCGCCAACCAGGAGCTGATCCAGCGCATCGACGTGCTGCTGGACGGGCGGGACGTCACCTTCGTCTACGTCGCCGCGCACCAGGTGGACGGCGACCCGCTGAACGCCATCGCGGACAAGGCCGCCAGCGACGCCGCCCGCACCCAGCAGGGCGCCGCCGGCACCGCGGCCGACCTCCCCGAGCCCGACCCCACGACCGCCGCCACGGCCAAGCCGCGCCGCCCGGCCAAGAGCCCCGGCAGGAGCGCGAGCACGAGCGCGAGCGCGGGTACGAGCGCGGGTACGAGCACGAGCAGGACCACCGGCCGCACCCTCGCCGCCCGCTTTCCGGGCAGTTGCCCCTGCGGCCGTTCCTACCCCAAGGGCGCGACCATCACCAAGGTCGGCGCCGGCTGGGGCCACCCGGAGTGCGCCGCCGCCCACTGACAGGGCTTCACCTGCGGGGCCGGGCGGAAGCTGACGGATCATCAGCTGTCGGCGGAAGGGCCCTCACCGGCGGGCGGCAGTCGCAGTTCGGCGACCGCGCCGCCCGCCGGGTCGTTGCGCAGCACCAGTTCGACGCCGATCGCCGCCGCGTGCCCCTGCGCGATGGTGAGCCCCAGCCCGTGGCCGTGGCCCCGTTCGCGCGCGCCGGTGCGGAAGCGCTGCGGCCCCTCGCTCAGCACCTCCGGCGGGTAGCCCGGACCGTGGTCGCGCACCGTCACGGTGCTGCCCGCCACCGTCACCCGCACCGGCTGGGCGCCGTGGCGCAGCGCGTTGGCCACCAGGTTGGCCAGCACCCGGTCGAGGCGGCGCGGGTCGGTGGTGACCTTCGCGTCCGCCGCCAGCCGCAGTTCGACGCCGGGTCCGGCCGTGCGCACGATGCCGCCGACGAGCGCGCCGAGCGGCACCACCGCCAGCTCGGGAGTCTCGGCGCCCGCGTCCAGCCGCGAGACCTCCAGCAGGTCCTCGGTCAGCCGGCAGAGCAACCGGACCCGGTTCTGCACCAGTTCGGTGGGTCGGCCCTCCGGCAGCAGCTCGGCCGCGGTGAGCAGGCCGGTCAGCGGGGTGCGCAGCTCGTGCGCGACATCGGCGGTGAAGCGCTGCTCGTTGGCCAGCTTGGTGCGCAGCACGGCGGACATCGAGTCGACGGCGGCGGCCAGTTCGGCCACCTCGTCGCGCGGGCGGCCGAGCGGGCCGATCCGCGCGTCCAGGTCGCCGCCGGCGATGGTGCGGGCGATCCCGGCCGCGGTGCGCAGCCGGCCGCTGATCCGGTGCGCGGCGAAGGTGCCGGCCAGCACGGTGACCAGCACCGAGAGCAGACCGGAGACCAGGATGGTGCGGTCCAGCTGGGTGATCGCGTGCTGGTGCTCGGAGTAGTCCAGCCAGACCGCGAACAGGCGGCCGTGCCCGTCGCCGGCCGCCGCCCACATCACCGTGCCGGGCTGCGCCGCGGGGCCCGGCGCGAGCATCGAACCCCGGTGGCCCTGCGCGGCGAGGCGAAGCAGGGCGGGCGGCAGCGGCGGGGGTGGCGGGCCGGCAGTGGTGCCGCCAGGAGGGGAGGCCAGGGTCCAGGTCCGGGCGCGGGCGTCCCAGGCCGGGGAGAGGCTCCCCGTCCGGTTGTAGGTGTCGAGTTGGATGTCGAGGGCGGTGGTCGCGGCGCTGCGAGCCTGGGCAACGTGCTGGCCCACCTCGGCCCGGTGCACCAGCAGTCCCAGGGTCAGCGCGAGCAGCAGCGAGACCACGGCCACCGTCGCGGCGATCTGGCGGAGCAGGTTCACCGGGCGGCGTCCGGGCGGGTCCGGCGCAGCTTGTAGCCGAAGCCGCGCACGGTCTCGATCCGGTCCGCGCCGATCTTGGCGCGCAGGCGCTGCACGTGCACGTCCACCACCCGGGTGTCGGCACCCCAGGAGTAGTCCCAGACCCGTTCCAGCAGGGTCTGACGCTCCAGCAGGATGCCTGGCACCGCGGTGAACTCCAGTAGCAGCCGCAGCTCGGTCGGGGTGAGCAGCACCGGCAGGCCGTCGACCCGGACCTCCATCGCGTCGGTGTCGACCTCCAGGCCGGCCACCGCGCGCAGCGCACCGGCGGGCGGTTCCTCCGGGGCGGCGGGCGTGGTTGCGGCCCCCGCGCCGGCCCGCGATGTGGCGGCCGGTTCGGCCACCGGCCCGGCCACCCGTTCGGCCGGGCGCTGGGGCAGGCCGGTGCGGCGCAGCACCGTGCGGATCCGGGCCACCAGCACCGCGGTCTCGAACGGCTTGACCAGGTAGTCGTCCGCGCCCGCCTCCAGGCCCGAGACGACGTCGATCGGATCGGTGCGCGCCGACATCATCAGGATCGGCAGCTGGCTCTCCTCGCGGATCCGGCGGCACAGGCCGACGCCGTCGAGCAGCGGGAGCATCACGTCGAGCAGCAGCAGGTCGGGCTGCTGGGCGCGGAAGCGCTCCAGGCCCTCCAGGCCGTCGGCGGCGGTGTCCACCGGGAAGCCGTAGCGCTCCAGCGCCATCCGGGTGGCCTCGCGGATCACCTCGTCGTCCTCGACCAGCAGGATCCGCGGGGTGGCGTCCGGGGACACGGCGGGGGAGGTCATCGCGGCTGCTCCAGGACGTTCGGCGTGGCGGGGGCGCTCGGCCTGGCGGTGGCGCTCGGCGTGGCGGTGGCGTTCGGCACGGCTCGCGCAGTCGGCGCGACCGGTGCGTTCGGCGCCACGGGTGCGTTCGGCGTGCCCGTGGCGGCCGGCCGGGCGCTGGGCACCGGCAGGGGCGGCTTGGATGGGCCCGGCCTGGGACCCGAGCCCGGCTCCGGCCACCCCGGGGGCGGGACCGAGACCGCGGGCTGGCAGCCCGGCACGTCCGCGGCCGGCCCGGTCGCCTTGATCTCGCGCCCCTTGAAGGCCAACCGGGTGCCGTTCCAGACGTACGTGCTGTCGGTCTCGATCGCCGCACCGGTCGGCTCGTGCACCAGCAGGTCGGTCCCGACGGTGTCAGCGGTGAAACCGGCCTGCACGGCCACCGCCAGGACCGGCAGCAGATGGCCGTCCTGCAGCCGGTAGGCGTGCAGGACGGCCTGCTGCTCTCCCGTCAGCACCGCGGTGAGCAGCTCGTCATGACCGTCGCCGGTGAGGTCCCGGTACTGCGCGGGCAGCACCTGGCAGCCCTGGCACCCCGTCAGCGCGCGCTTCTCGTCCGGACGCCCCGTCACCTCCGGGTCCTCGGCCAGCACGTGCGCGGCGTCCCCGGCGGCGCGGATGTCCTCGCCGGACACCGTGACCCCGGGCAACGGGCTCGGCGCGGTCGGCTCGCCGGTCGGCGAGGCCTGCGGGGACGGCGTGACGGCCGCGGCCCGCCACACCGGCACCGGGCTCGGCGGCGCGGTCAGGCGCGGAGTCGTGCCGTCGTCCCGCAGCCCGCCGGCCGCGCCGCAGCCGGCCGTACCGAGCAGCCCCGCCACCGCCAGCACGGCGAGCACCGTCCGTCCGAGCCACAGCTTCACCGCGCCGTCCTCCTCTTTCCTCTTCCGCCGGTCTCCACCAGCCCGCCGGTCTCCACCAGCTACACGGGGTGATCCGCTCCCGCGGTTCCCGCAGGTCGGAAGCGGCGGAGGCGGGGTTCACCGGACCAGGTCGGCCAGCACGATGATGTTGTCCGTGTAGTGGCCGTCGGCGGCCAGCGAGCCGCCGCAGGTGATCAGGCGCAGCTCCGGGTCCGGGGTGTCGCCGTAGACCAGTTGGGTGGGGAACGCGTTCTTCGGCGCCCGCCGCAGCTCGCGGACCTGGTAGCCGACCGAGCTGCCGTCCGTGCGCCGGATCTCGATCCGGTCGCCGGGCGCCAGTTCCGGCAGCCGGCTGAAGACGGCCGGTCCCTTGTGGGTGTCCAGGTGGCCGAGCAGCACGGCCGGGCCGACCTGCCCGGGGGCCGGGCCGCCCCGGTACCAGTCCACCTGTGCGGGGCGGTCCAGCGGCGGGACCTCCACCGTGCCGTCCGCGTTCAGACCGCCGGCGCTGACCGGGGCGTCCACCCCGATCCGGGGAATAAGCAGCCGCTGCGGCGGCGGGACCGGCGCGGCTGCGGCCGGGTCCGGCGTGGTGGCCCCGGTCGCGGGCCCGGGCCCCGTGGTGCCGGCCTGGTGCCCTGGACCGTCGCCGGACGCAGCCGGGGTGGCCGCCGCGATGCCGAGCCCCACCGGCGGCGGCGACGAGGGGATCAACAGCAGCACGCCGAGCACCAGGGCAGCGGCGCCGCCCGTCGCGGCCGGCGCCCACCGGGGGCGCCGGCCGCGACGGTGGCCACGGTCAGCCGCGCGCACCGGCACCGTTCCGGCGGTGCCGCAGCACGGCGAACCCGAGACCGGCCACCCCGATGGCGGCCAGACCCGAACCGGCCAGCACGGTCCCGGTGGACGGGCCGGTGGCACCCTCACCGGTCTGCGCACCGCCCTTGGGCACCGCCTTCACCTGCGGGGTCGGGACACCGCTCGGCAGCACGCCGGGCCGGCCGGTCGGCATCGGCGCGGGGGTGGGTGCCGCGGACGGCGCCGCGGAGGGCACCGCGGACGGCGTGCGGGTCACCGCCGGAGCCGGCGCGCCCGGCGCCGCCGTCTGCGCCGGCCCGTCCGCGAAGGCGACGGCCGCGGGACCGGTCAGCGCGACCGCCACGGCGAACGGGACCACCGACAGCCGTACCGCGCGCCGCACGACACCCGAACCTGACGCGATGACACCTGACATGCGATTACCTCCAGGGATCCGCCGCCCCAACCACCTCGGCCGGGGTCGGCGCAGCCCACGCTAGGAACGCCTCCGCACGGTCACCGCTCAGCCGGGTAACACCCTGCGCCCGACCGTGTAACAGTCCGCCGCCACCGCGACACCTGACATGCTTGGCTCCTTTCACCTGACCGAGGGGTACGCGATGAAGACGATCGGGTTGATCGGCGGGATGAGCTGGGAGTCGACGGCCGAGTACTACCGGCTGTTGAACGAGTGCACGCGCGAGCGCCTCGGCGGACTCCACTCGGCCCGCTGCGTGCTCTACTCGGTGGACTTCGCCGAGATCGAGCAACTCCAGGTGCAGGGCCGCTGGGCGGAGGCCGGCGAGGTCCTGGCCGCCGCTGCCCAGGCACTGGAAGCAGCCGGCGCGGACATGGTGCTGATCTGCACCAACACCATGCACAAGGTCGCCGACCGCGTCGAGGCGGCGGTCTCCATCCCCCTCCTGCACCTTGCCGACGCCACCGCCGCTGCCGTCCGGACCTCGGGCCTGCACCGAGTCGGCCTGCTGGGCACCGCGTTCACCATGGAGCAGGAGTTCTATCGGGGCCGCCTCGAAGCCGCCGGACTCGACGTGCGCGTCCCGGACGCCGACGGGCGCAGGCTCGTGCACCAGGTGATCTACGAGGAACTCTGCCTGGGCATCGTGCGGCAGGAGTCACGAGCCGCGTACCAGCAGGTCATCGCAGACCTGGTCGCCACAGGCGCGGAAGGCATCATCCTGGGCTGCACCGAAATCGAACTCCTCATCGGCCCCGAGGACAGCCCTGTCCCGGTCTTCCCCACCGCCCGCCTCCACGCCGCAGCCGCCGTGCAGGCCGCACTGTCCGGACCGTCGGCGATCAGAGCGACGCACCGGATGTAGCCGTCCGGCGCATCCTTGCCCGGCACACCGCCGGGGGAGGAGAACCGGCGCGCTCGGCCCGCCCGTCCAGCCGGCGGGCATGGCTCAGTAGCGAGGTTAGCAGCTCTGACGACACGTCAAGTGATTTATGCACGAGGCATATTGATCTGCCACGTGCCGGGTGCACGGCCGCTAGGCTGCCTGGCGGGCCGAGTCGCAGTCAGCAGGTTCGGCCGATGCCACCGGGCTGCGCCCAGGCGCGTACCGGTGTCAACGGGGGAAGCTGACACGCCGTTACGCCCGCCCTGATCCCAAGGACCCCCATGGTTCGTGCTGACTCATCGCCCGGCGACGGATCCGTCCCGGCCGGCGTCTCCCGGACGCTCTGGATACTGCCCGCCGTGGTGGCCGCCCTCGCCTGGGCCGGCGCCGCGACCGCGGTACCGGGCGGTGGCAGGTGGCTGGTCGCGGAGTGCGGGGGTGTGGCCGCGGCCATGGCCGCGCTGCTCTGCGTCGAGGTCGCCCGGCGCGGCCGGCACCTTGCCGAACTGGGCAGGCGCGGACAGGCCGCTGAGCGGCTGCTGGCCGGCCGGATCTCCGCGCAGGAGCAGCAACTCCACCACCTCTCCGTGAAGTTGCTTCCCCAGGCCGTGGCCAGGGTGCAGCGCGGCGAGTCCGTGGAGGACATCCTGCAGGACAGTGCCATCGCCGTGAGCGGCGTCACGCCCGAGTTTGCTGCCGCCGCACAGGCCACCCTGCGCACGGTGTTGGAGGCGGTGGACGCCGAGGAGGCGCTGCGCGAGTCGGCGCAGCGGGCCTTCGTCAACATCGCCCGTCGGGTACAGGCCATCGTCCACCGGCAGGCGCAGGACCTGCGGGAGATGGAGGACCGGCACGGCGAGGACCCCGGCGTCTTCGACGACCTGCTGCGCCTGGACCACGGCAACGCGCTGGTCGGCCGCCTCGCCGACTCCATCGCGGTGCTGGGCGGCGCCCGCCCGGGCCGGCAGTGGGGCCGGTCGGTGCCGCTGTACAGCGTGCTGCGCGGCGCGATGTCGCGGATCCTGGACTACCAGAGGGTGGACCTGCACCCGGTGTCCGAGGTCGCCGTGCTGGGACCGACCGTCGAGCCGCTGATCCACGCGCTCGCGGAGCTGCTCGACAACGCCACCCGCTACTCGCCGCCGCACACCCGGGTGCACCTGACTGCGGCGGAGGTGCAGAGCGGCATCGCGGTGGAGATCGAGGACGGCGGCCTGAGCCTCAGCGAGGAGGGTCGGGCCCGGGCCGAGCGGATGTTGCGCGAGGCGCAGTCCGGGATCGACCTGAACGACCTGGGCGAGACACCGCGCCTGGGCCTGGCCGTGGTGGGCCGGCTGGCCCAGGCCAACGGGTTCCAGGTCTCGCTGCGCCCGTCGGCCTACGGCGGGGTACGAGCGGTGCTGATCGTCCCGCAGGAGAAGCTGACCAGCGTGCCCGGCACCGGGGTGGCGCACGGGATCGGCGCGGCCTCGGGTCCGCGGCGCGCGGGCGAGAACGGTAGGGCCCGGCGCAGCGCGATCCGCTCCTTCCCGTCGCCCTCGTTCCCGTCCTCGGAGCGCGGTCGGCACGCCGCAGCCGTACCGCCCCGGGTGGGGCAGGTGTCGCAGGTCCGGACAGATCCGGGCGGTTCGGGGTCCGCCGACCCGGCCGCTGACCTGCCGCAGCGCCGGCGTCGCACGCCGCAGGCCGCGGTCGGCCCCGAGCAGACGACCGCGGCGGAGCAGAGCATCCAGCCGGGACTGTGGTTGGCCGCGTTCCAGAGCGGCGTCAACGACCCACCGGCCCACGGTGCGGCGGACGCGGCCCAGGACGGGCGGCAGCCGCCCGCGCACGGCTTCGCCGGCGAGGGCCACAGCAGCGAACACGAGCGAGGTGCCGACTGATGATCTCTCAGCGAACGAACATGGACTGGTTGCTCCGCGACCTCGCCGAGAGCGTCCCGCAGACCCGGCACGTGATCGTGCTCTCCGCCGACGGGCTGCGGATGGCCCAGTACGGCACCGACACCGACACCGCCGACCGGTTGGCCGCCGCCTGCGCCGGCCTGCAGAGCCTGGCCCGCGCGGTGGCGGACGAACTGCCGCAGGGCGACGGCCGGATGCGGATGGTGGTGATCGAGATGGCCGGCGGATTCTTCTACCTGATGGCCGCCGGGGCCCGGGCCTACCTGGCCGTGCTCGCGGAGGACGGGGTCGACGCCGGCCTGATGGGCCAGCGGATGCGCGATCTGGTCGCCCGGATCGGCGAACACCTCACCACGCCGGTGCGCGTCGACGGGCCGGCTGGATGACCGACCAGCACCACGGCACACCGGCCGGCCCCGACCGGTGGGGCGAACAGACCCCGGAACGGCTCTACGTGATCACCGGAAGCCGGGCCGCCTCGCACGACCGCACCTCGATCGACCTGGTCTCGCTCGTCGTCGCCCGCGTCGGACCGGACCCGATGACCCCGCCCGAGCAGGCCGCGATCCTGCGGCTGTGCGAGACCCCGCTCTCGGTGGCGGAGATCTCGGCCTACCTGCGGCTGCCCGTGAGGGTCGTCACGCTGCTGCTCACGGACCTGCTCACCGACGGCAGCGTGCAGGTCCGCGGACCGGTCCCCGTCGCCGTCCTTCCCGACCGTGAACTGATCGAGGCAGTGATCCATGGACTACAGCGCCTATGAAGCCGGGGCCGTCGCAGCCGGCGACGACCGGGCCCCCACCGGTCCCCGCCGCGAGCACCTGCTGCCCCACACGGCCACCGCCGCGGTGAAGGCCGTGGTCGTGGGCGGTTTCGGGGTCGGCAAGACCACTTTCGTCGGCGCGGTCAGCGAGATCCGCCCGCTGACCACCGAGGAGACGATGACCCAGGCCGGGGTCGGCGTCGACGACCCCGGCGGGGTCCGCACCAAGACCGCCACGACCGTTGCCATGGACTTCGGCCGGATCAGCATCAACGAGCAGCTGGTGCTCTACCTCTTCGGCACGCCCGGCCAGGAGCGCTTCTGGTTCCTGTGGAACGGGCTGTTCGAGGGTGCGCTCGGTGCGGTGGTGCTGATCGACACCCGGCGGATCGAGGTCAGCTTCGACGTGCTGGGCCGGCTGGAGGAGCGCGCGGTGCCCTTCGTGGTCGCCGTCAACGCCTTCCCCGAGTCCCCGCACTACGACCTCGACGCCCTGCGCGCTTCGCTCGACCTGCCCGCGGCCGTCCCGATCGTCAGCTGCGACGCCCGCAGCCGCGAGTCCAGCCGCGATGTGCTGATCGCCCTCATGCACTACCTCCGCTCGCTCACCACCACCGCAGCCACCGCCACCGCACTGGAGCCTTCGTGACCCTCCACCCCGCCGACCGGTCCACCCCGCAGCCCGGCCCGGACGCGCCGACCGGCCGCTGCCCGGTCGCCGGACTCGACCTCGACGCCCTGCGCGGGCTGTTCGGCCCCGAGGCGGAGACCGACCCGATGGGCCTGTACGAGAAGCTGCGCACCGAACACGGCGCGGTGGCACCGGTCCTGATCGCCGAGGGCGTGCCGGCCTGGCTGGTGCTCGGACACCGCGAGAACCTGGACGTGGTGCGCACGCCGTCCCGCTTCTCCCGCGACCCGCGGCGCTGGCACGCCCTCCAGGACGGTCTGATCGGCCCCGAGCACCCGCTCACGCCGATCGTGGACTGGCAGCCCATCTGCGTGTTCGCCGAGGGCGCCGAGCACAAGCGGTTGCGCGGCGCCGTCACCGACAGCCTGGACCGGTTCGACCGCCGGGGCGTGCGGCGGCACATCACCCGGTTCGCGAACCAACTGGTCGACTCCTTCGGGCCCGGCGGCACGGCCGAGCTGGTGCACCAGTTCGCCGAGCCGCTGCCGATGCTGGTCCTGACCCAGCTGTTCGGGATGCCGGACGAGTTCGGGCCGCAGATCGTGGCGGCGGCGCGCGACATGATCCGCGGCACCGAGACGGCCGTGGCCAGCAACCAGTACGTCGTCCACACGCTCGCGCAGCTGCTGGAACGCAAGCGGCGCGACCCCGGCTCGGACTTCGCCTCCTGGCTGATGGCGCACCCCGCCGGGCTCGACGACGACGAACTCGTGCAGCACCTGCGGCTGATCCTGATCGCGGCCTTCGAGACCACGGCCAACCTGATCGCCAACACCCTGCGACTGACCCTCACCGACCGGCGATTCCGCGCCAGCCTGGCCGGCGGGCAGATGACGCTGCCCGACGCGCTGGAGCAAGTCCTCTGGGACGAGCCGCCGTTCACCACCGTCCCGGGTCGATTCGCCACCGGCCCGACCGAGTTGGGCGGCCAGCGGATCGCCAAGGGCGACATGCTGATCCTCGGCCTGGCCGCCGGGAACGTGGACCCCGCGGTGCGCCCCGACCCCGACGTCCCAGTCCACGGCAACCGGTCCCACCTGGCTTTCGGAGGCGGCCCCCACGAGTGCCCCGGCCAGGATCTGGCCCGCGCCATCGCGGATACCGGCATCGACACGCTGATGTCCCGCCTGCCCGACCTGCGGCTGGCCGTCGGGGAGGAGGAACTCTCGTGGCGATCCGCCCTGATGTCACGTCATCTCCTAGCGCTCCCGGTCGAGTTCACCGCGAGCCCGGTCGGCGGGTCCGACGCCGCGGAACCTGCCCCCACCTGGGTCGCCGGCCAGCGCGACGAGCACGAAGCGGATCCGGGCGCGGTGCGGCCGCGGCCGGCCGAGGCATCCGTGCCGCAGCCCGCCGCCCCGGTCGCGGTGGTCGCCCCGGCACCGCCGTCCCGGTGGCGCGCGTTCCTGGACCGGGTGCTGCGCCGGCGGTAGGCGTCGGCAGCCCGAGCGGCCGGCCGGTGGCTGATGCGGAATTAATTCGGGTGACGTCGTCTGCGGGTGTTGGGTAGCGTGCCGTCAGGCGCCTCCCGATGCGCCGGGCCCCGGTTACTTCCTGAAAACACACACCGGCGCCCTTCCTTGATCCCGGGAGGCGGCCTCGTCCGGCCCGCCGGCGCACCGTGCCCTTTCACCTCCTTCCGCCGCGCAACCGTGCCGCGCGCCCGCTCCGATCCGCCACCCACCAGGGGGACTTCTGCATGACCCGGTTCAACCGCCAGCGGACCAAGTCCGAAGCCAGGGCAGAGATCCGGGCCGAGACTCCGGGACTCACCGCAGGCGGGGCAACCTCCCCGCTCTCCGTCCACGGGCAGTGGATACCGGTGTCGCGGCAGGCGTTCCGGCCGTCGGCGATCGCCGCCGAAGCGACCCTCAACCACCAGGGCGGCAGCGGCTACCTGCGCAATCCGAAGTCCGAGCTGCTGCTGCTCGCGGTCGCCCACATGGCCGGCCGGCGCACCTTCTACGAGAGCGCAGCCGACCGGGACGAGCGGTTCGCGCAGTTGGTCCGCCGGTTCGCCGTCGAGGACCCGCAGTGGACCCTCGGCCTGCTCCGCTGGCTGCGTGCCGAAGCCAGGATCCGTAGCGCAGCCGTGGTCGGGGCTGCCGAGTTCGTCCGTGCCCGAGCCGAAGCCCGGGCCCCGGGCTTCTCCCGTCAGGCGGTCGACGCCGTGCTCCAACGCCCGGACGAGCCTGGTGAGTTGCTGGCGTACTGGACGGCCAGGTACGGCCGCCGGCTGCCGCAACCGCTCCGGCGCGGCGTGGCCGACGCCGTCCGCCGGCTCTACACCGGCCGGGCGCTGCTCAAGTACGACACCCCCTCGCGCGCGTTCCGCTTCGGCGACGTCCTCGAGCTGACCCACCCGACGCCTGCCGCGGACCGCCCCTGGCAGGGTGCGCTGTTCCGGTACGCGCTCGACCGCAGGCACCACCCGGACCGCGCCGTCCCGCCGCCCGGGGAACTCCTGCTGGAGGCACACCACGCCCTGCTGAACACCCCCACCGAGCAGCGGTATCCGATGGTCACCAGCCCCGGCGGCGCCGACCGGCTGGCCGCGGCCGGGATGACCTGGGAGGCGTTGGCGGGCTGGCTGCAGGGGCCGCTGGACGCCGCCGTGTGGGAGGCGGTGATCCCGTCCATGGGTCCGATGGCGCTGGTCCGCAACCTGCGCAACTTCGACCGCGCCGGGATCGGCGACCAGGCCGCCGCCGAGGTGGCCCGGCGCATCGCCGATCCGGCCGAGGTCGCCCGCTCGCGCCAGTTCCCGTTCCGCTTCCTGGCCGCCCACCGCGCCGCACCCGGGCCGCGCTGGGAGCAGGCGCTGGAGACCGCCCTTGGCCACTCGCTCGCCAACGTGCCCGCGCTGGCCGGCCGCACCCTCGTCCTGGTGGACCGCTCGGGATCGATGTTCGGGGAGCCCGAGCGGGGGACCGAACTCACCCGCGCCGACGCCGCCGCGGTGTTCGGCACCGCCTTGGCCCTGCGGGCCGAACAGGCCGACCTGGTCGAGTTCGGCACCGGCAGCCGCGTCGTGCCGCTCGAGCCGGGCGACAGCGTGCTGCGTACGGTCGAGCGCTTCCACGACCTCGGCGGCACCGAGACGGGCGCCGCTGTCGCCCGCCACTACCGCGAGCACGACCGGGTGGTGGTCATCACCGACGAGCAGCCCCAGCGGTACCGGACGGCGGACCCGTTCGCGCCCGTCCCCGAGCAGGTCCCGGTCTACACCTGGAACCTGTGCGGCTACGCCACCGGCCACACCCAGGCCGGCCCGCACCGGCCCACCTTCGTCGGCCTCTCCGACGCGGCCTTCCGACTGGTCACGCTGCTCGAGGCGGGGGAGGGGAGTTGCTGGCCTTGGGAGTGACGATGCCGTGCCCGCCGTGCCCGCCGCGTGCGGCGGGCCGGCCCCGTGCTGTGAAGTGCCCGAGCCAAGGACCCCGAGGTGCCAGTGAAGCAGGATGACGCGCTGTGAACCATGCGCTGCTCGGCCTCGCCGTGAACCCTGCCCTCCCGACCCACCTGGTCGACCGGCTGATCGGTGCGGCTGACGACGAGCTGGCCGCTGAGCTGGCGCGCCGGCCGGAGCTGAGCAGTGCCCAGGTCCGTGCACTGGCCGCGCGATCCGAGTGGGCGGCCGTCCGCCTCGCGTACGAGGGCCGGCTTAAGGCGGCGGACGTGGACCCCGCCGTGCAGCCCCTTGCCGCCCTCGCCCTGCTGGACGAGGGGGCCGGCCTGCCGCACTGGGCCCGGTACTTCGCCGCCCACCCGTGCGTGGAGCACCGGGAGAAGCTGGCCAGGTGTCCTGGGCTGCCGGCCGACGTGGCCCGCAGCCTCGCGGACGACCCCGAGATCGGGGTGGTCGCCGCGCTCGCCGCGTGGGGCCCGGGACACCTGGCCGCCGAACTGGCGCGGCATCCGCACGCCGAGGTCCGTCGCGGGGTCGCGGGCAACGGGGCGACACCGCCGGAACTGCTGGCGGCGCTGCTCACCGGGGAGGGGCTGCCGCCGGCGAGCCACTGCCGCGTCTGCGACCGCGAGGAGGTCCCCTTCGTTCACGCTCCGGACTGCCCCCGCGGCGACTGTGAGCTACTGCCAGGGGATGCCTGCGACGGATCCCACCAGTCCGCCGTGCGCGACGCCCAGTGGCAGGCCCTGCACAACCCTGCCACCCCGGCGTGGGCAGTGGCCCGGTCGGTCGACCACTGGTCGGCGCTGCTGCGCGAACTCGTCGCCGCACGCGAGGGTTTGCCCCCGCAGATCTACGCGCGGCTGGCCACGGACCCCATACCGATGGTGCGCGCGCCGCTGGCCAAGAACCCGTCGATCGACGAGGCCCTGATCCGCAGGCTTGCCGAGGACGCGGGCCACGACGTCCGGCGGTCCCTGGCACTCCACCCGTCCCTGCCGCTCGAGGTCCTGGCACGGATCGCCCACTTGGCAAAGCTGGGATCCGAGTTGCTGCCACGCGTCGCCACGGCCACGCCCGCAGAGGTCGCCGACCTCGCCGCAGCGGCGGACCCGACCCTGCGCATGGTGGTGGCCCAGCGCCGCGATCTGCCGGACGAGATCCGCGACGCGCTCGCCCGCGACGAGGACGCGAAGGTCCTCAAGGCGATCGCCCCGCACCCCGGCCTCAGCGAGGCACAACTGCTCGCCATGATCGACCGTCACGGTCCCCGCGTGGCGGCAAAGGCCGCCACCAACCCCGACGCGACCGCGACCGTCCTGGAGCGCCTGACCCGACAGCCTGCCTCCCGGAAGGCCCTGCGCGAGATCGCCCGACACCCGAATGCCTCCCTCCCAGCACTCCTGGCCTGTCTGACCGACCCCCGGGCCCGCCCCATCGCCGCCGCCCGACCAGAGCTCCCGGCCGACGTGCTGATCGAGCTGCTGGCCGACGAGGACTGGCAGGTCGCAACGGCAGCCGGCGCCAACCCGTCTCTCCCCGCCGATGTAATGAGCGGGCTCGTGCTCCCGCGCTGAGCTGCGAACCGCCCCGCCCTGGGTGTCAGCAGCCCCCGAGCGAGCCTGACCGCCACTGTTCTCTGCGGCCCGGGGACCTCACCCGGTCGAGGCTTCCGCTTCGTCGCGCCCAACCGCTGGTCCTTCGGCCCTGCCGGACCCTCACGGTGCGGTGAACGTCGGTTCGCAGCCGGTCAGGTCGCAGCTCGCCGCCCACAGACGTGCCGCGGTCGTGCTGTCGGCAAGGTGCTTCCAGAGAGGTTCGGTCCTGGGCGCACCGCGCAGCCCGAACGCACGGGGACTCACCATCTGGCCGCCGCGCACGCTCGGGTCGAGGACGGCCCGGACGGCAGGCCATGCGGCAGCGTCCTTGCCCTGGACGACAAGGCCGAGCGGGAGGCGGCTCAGCCGCTCGCCGGTGGTCCGGACATGGAACGGCGGGCGCGAAGGAGTCAGGGAGTCGAGCGCGCCACCGGGATGAACGAGCACGCTCTCCGTCGTGCTGCCGGCGGCCCGCAGGCGGCGGTCGAGCTCGAGAGCGAAGAGCATCTGGGCCAGCTTGGAGCGCGAATAGGTGCGCTTGGGCTGGTAGTCGTGCGTGTTCTGGAGATCGTCGAGGTCCAGGCGTACCGACTTGGCGGCGAAGCTGCCGGTGGTGACGACCCGGCTCCCCGGGGTCGTCGTGAGCAGCGGGGCCAGGTGGTGGGTGAGCGCGAAGTGCCCCAGATGGTTGGTTCCGAACATCAGCTCGTGGCCGTCCTTGGTTTCGCGGCGGGGCGGATGGTCGAGCGCCACCCCGGCGTTGAGGACGACCGCATCGAGGCGGTCAAGCCCGAGCGCGTCCACGGACGCCTTGAGCGAAGCGAGATCGGCCAGGTCGAGAGGCACGTGCTTCACCCTGGCGTCGGGGACGCGCGAGGCAATGGAGGCGATCGCCTCCTCGGCCTTCCCCGTGTCGCGGCTCCCGAGGACGACCGTGGCCCCGGCGCCGGCCAGCTGCTCGGCGACGAAATACCCGATCCCCGCGTTGCCGCCGGTGACCAGAACGCGCTTTCCCACGGCGTTTGGCAACCGGTGGACGTCCCACTGCAGGACCCGGGGTACGGAGGGTATGGAGGCTACGGAGGGCATGGCGGTCTCCCGGAAGCTCGGAACGGTCTGGAGTCAGGCGGGCCACACCTTCACGGTCAGCCGCGCCCGGTTCCTATGGTCCCGGGGGCCACTCACATCCCACCGACAGGTCACTGTCCCCACTGACAGCCGACCGACAGCGCGGTACCGCCCATCGGGTGATCTGGCGCCCCCGCTCCTCCGCTCCTCCACGGCTCTCATGGGACTGTCGAGGATCGGACTCGTCCCGTCAGAGCGCCCAGTGGCAGAACGCCTCGATCCACTCCGCACCTTCGGGCGCGGGCGAGGGAAGCGGAAGGTCGATGATATCGATGGCCTGGCGGTGCGGTCCGCGAGAACAGACCGCCACGATCTGAATGCCCCGAAGGTCAACCTTCTCCACAGTGACCTCGACTCCGAGTACCACGGTCTTGAAAGGGACGGCCACGTGCTCCTCGATCACGGCGTACCAGCCGGAGAGCTCCTCGTCCTCGCTGTAGCAGTCGACCGTGGCCTCCGCGGCCAGCTTCACGAGCCGCGCCCTGCTCATCCCACTCATGACGACGGAGAATAGCTGAGGCACCGCCAGGTGAGCGAAGAGGTCAACCTGCCCTGCGAAGACCGTGCCGCGGCCTGTCTCCCGGAGACTGGCTGCGCGGAACTGCTGTGATGCCGGCCGCTGGCTGCCGCCAACTGGGTCGGGCCTGACGGCCACCGTCCGTTCTCCTGCCGGCATCGTGAACCCCGGTGTTAACGGACGTTGCAAAAACCGCCGTTGTTCGTGCCGCGAGCTGCGGGAATGCTGGGCCGCATGAACATCACCTACCCCACAGTGGTGTTGAAGGTCAGCGATCCGGCCGCTTCCAGCCGCTTCGTTGGCTCGCCCGCTGGCCGACTCGGCGTCGTCCCGTTCGCCGTGATCGGTCTCGCGGGGGCGGCACGGAGTCTTGCCGGCGAGGGCGCGGCCGTGCGTTCACACCTGCCCGGCGCCTGTGGGGCGGGGTTTCCCCACTCCGCGATCCGTGTCGGCGAACTCGGCAGTGGCACCACGAAGTTGTACCCCGCCGACGGCAGGTTCGAGGCTGGCGTCCCCCTGGCGACCGTCGTCCACCGGCGCTGACCCCGACGTGGCACCGGCCGTGCCCACTTCGCATCGCCCTGCCGTGATGGCACCACCGTGGCATCACGATGCCCGGAACCGATCCCGAAAGAAGACAGGAAGAATGAGCACCACTCAGGACTACCAGGTCGCGGAGCAGCTCCTGCGCCGTGCCGCCCGACCTGGCGAACTCGTGATCGGGGACAAGGTCAGGCCGCAGTGGATCGACGGAGGCCCCCGCTTCTGGTACGCGGTGCGCACCGGAGCCGGCAAGCGGTTCGTGCTGGTCGACCCGGTGGTGGGCACCTGCGGGCCGGCCTTTGACCACACCCGGGTCGCCGCCGCGCTGAGCGCCGCCTGTGGCCAGCCGGTCGACCCCGTGGCCCTGCCCTTCACGGTTCTCGAACTGACCGGGAACACAGTGGAGTTCGACGCGTTCGGCGAGTACTGGCGCTGCCGCCTGAATGACTACACCTGCGAGCGGGCCGAGTTCACGCCGCCGCCGGCCGGCCCGCTGGATGTGCTCTCACCCGACCAGAAGGTCGCGGTGTCCCAGCGGGGGCACGACCTGTGGGCGCGCTCGCTGTCCGACGGACGCGAGTGGGCGCTGACCACCGACGGCGAGCCCGACTACGCGTACGGCACGGGCCCGGCCAGCACCGGCAACGCCACCCTGCTGCGCAAGTTCGGCCTGCCTCACCTGCCGCCCGTGGTGGCCTTCTCGCCCGACTCGGCCAAGGTGCTGGCGCATCGGACCGATGAGCGAACGGTCCGGCGGACCCACCTCGTGGAGTCCAGGCCCGCCGATGGCGGCGCGCCCCTGCTGCACACCCAGCGGTACGCCTACGCCGGCGACGAGAGCATGCCGCGGGCCGAAATGGTCGTGCTGGACATCGCCGAGGGCACGGTGGTGCGTGCGCAGGCCGAGCCGCTGCTCATGCCGCAGTTCTCGCCGATCGCCGGCAAGTGGGCGTGGTGGGCTCCGGACGGCTCGGCGGTGTACTACCTCGACCGGCCCCGCGACCTGCGCACGCTCACGCTCCACCGGCTGGACCCGGCCACCGGCGAGGTCAGCACCGTCCTCAGCGAGACCGGCTCCACCCGGGTGGAGCCCAACCAGTGGATGTACGAGCCGCCGATCGTGCGGATGCTGGCCGACGAGGTGCTGTGGTACTCGCAGCGCGACGGCTGGGGCCATCTGTACCGGTACGACCTGCACACCGGCGCCCTGCTCGGGCAGGTCACCTCCGGGCAGTGGGCGGTACGGCAGATCCTGCGCGTGGACGAGGCGGAGCGGGTGGTGTACTTCACCGCCTCCGGGCTGGTTGCCGAGGATCCGTACCGGCGCACGGTGTGCCGGGTCGCTCTGGACGGCTCCGGCTTCGCCAAGGTCACCGACGACGCTCTGGACCACGTCGTCACCGTGTCGCCGGGCCAGGAGTACTTCATCGACTCGGCGTCCTCCGTCGACACCCCGCCGGTGTCCCGCGTCCGTGACTGGGCCGGGCGGGTGCTGGTCGAGATGGAGCGCGCCGACATCAGCAGGCTTGCCGCCACCGGCTGGACGCCGCCTGAACGGTTCCGCGTCAAGGCGGCCGACGGGGTGACGGACCTCTACGGAGTGCTGTACCGGCCACGGGAATTCGACCCGGCCAAGCGCTACCCGGTGGTGGACAACCTCTACCCCGGCCCGCAGGTCAACCGGGTCAGCCCGTGCTTCGACCCCGGCGGGATGGGCCTCGACGCGGAACCCATCGCGGCGCTGGGCTTCGTCGTGGTGGCGTTGGACGGGCGGGGCACCCCAGGGCGGAGCAAGTCCTTCCACGACGCCTCCTACGGCCACTTGGCCGACGCGGGCTGCCTGGCCGACCATGTCGCGGCGCTGCGGCAGCTGGCCGGATCCCGGCCGTGGATGGACCTGGACCGGGTCGGCGTACTGGGCCACTCCGGAGGCGGCTTCGCCGCGGCGCGGGCGATGCTGGACTTCCCCGAGGTGTACAAGGCCGCGGTCGCCCTCTCCGGCTCGCACGACGCCCGCTACTTCAACGCCGGCTTCGTGGAGGCCTACGACGGCGCGGACAATGCCGAGGCCTGGGCCCGTGCCTCCAACGTGGACCTCGCGGACCGGTTGGTGGGCAAACTGCTGCTCATCCACGGCGAGATGGACGACCAGGTCCACCCTGACCACACGCTACGGCTGGCCGACCGGCTCATCGCCGCCGGCAAGGACTTCGAGCTACTGCTGGTACCGGGGGCCGAGCACACGTTCCTCGACTTCCTGGCTTACGTCCGCACACGCTGCTGGGACTTCCTGGTACGCGAGCTGATGGGCACGCAGCCACCCGCCTACCGTCCCGCCCCCATCGCCGTCGATCCCGAGCTGCTCGGCGAGATGTTCTCCTGAGCGCGACGCCAAGGACGAGGAGCCAGGGACGCTGCGCGCGGGGCTCCGGGGCGGCGGCGCGCGCTCGATGCTGCCGTTGCCCTCTACCCTCTACCGCGGTCGTTGCGGGCATTGTGGTGCGACAGGTCATCGGGCTCGGCCAGGAGGGCAGGAACACCTGCTGGGCGGCGGGCTCCCAGCTTTAGGGCAGCAAGGGCGGCGGCGCGGCGAGAGGTGATCTCCACTCCTACTCGTGTGAGTGGAGATCACCTCTGAAGTCCTGGCACAGGCGCGGCGCGATGTGCTGCGGAACGGGGCCAGGAGCAGATCTGTCGGAGACGACGGACTGGCTGCGCACGCGACCGGGCCTGCGGTGCAGTCATACGTTGACCTGAAGTCCGGCGGCTCGTTTTGCGATGGCTTGCTCGAACGGGGTCGACACCAGCTCACGTAGCTTGGCACGGGTCTCGGCATCAGCCGAGTACACCACCGTGCCTCTGACACCTCGGGTCAGCAGCACCTTGTAGGTATGCCTGATCAGCCGGTCGACCTCGGCGTCCGTGGTCGCCTTGGTGAACACGTTGTCTTTGGAGAGGTGCCGGTTCACCACCCAGCGGTCGCCACGCCACACCATGTCCGGGCCGATGATCACCCCGCTCCAGTCGTACTCGAAGCCCTGGGCGGTGTAGACGCAGCCGACCTGGCCGAAGCCCGCCGGGTCGGTTGCCCAGAGCGCGGCTGGTGGGGCACCGGAGATCGAGCGGTCACCGCGCAGGTTCCACGGACGGGCCCACGTGTCGATGACCACATCCTGGGGAAGCGGCTCACCGTCCTTCGGCTCGGGGCTCCACCGCCAGCAGTACCCCGCGGTGATCCGCGCTTGGTACTTCTCGGCCAGACGCGCCCGTAGGAACTCCTCCAGAGCCGAGGGCGAATCGGCGACCAGCAGATCCATCAGGCCGTCCGGCTCCCAGACAGAGGGACCGCCATCGGTCAGGTCCAGCAGACGGTTTACCCAGTTCACGTAGGCGTCGCTTCCACCACAGCGGAACTGGTCGCTCAGCTGCACCACGTGCACGTCCAGCCCCTTGGCCTTGGCAGCTTCGACGATCTGCGCCTCAGTGCCCAGTTCCCCAGGCCGTACTACCTGATTCTCGTCCAACAGGAACACCGGCACCCGGGCTGCGTCGATCAGCTCATCCACCTGGGACCGGTTGGTCCGGTGACCGGCCGGCGTCCAGCGGGTGCTGGAGGTCGATCGGAGGCGGTGAGCCTCGTCGCAGATCAGCACGTCGAGGGCGTTCTTCTCCGCGGTTATGAAGTCGTTGAAGTACTTGAACAGTTTCTGTACGGCAGGTTTGCGAGCTCCAACTACTTTACGCATGGTCAAGGTGAATGAGCGTGAGCCGGTGGCGTGCAGTGCGCTGCGTCCCTGCCGATACAGCTCGCCGAGCAACGACAGGGCGATGACGCTCTTGCCCGTCCCCGGACCGCCGAGGACCACCACCACTTCCTTGCGGTCTGCCCGATGGGAGCGTTCTACCGCACGCAGCACCATCTCGTAAGCGAGCCGCTGTTCCTCCAACAGCACGAACTGCTCGCGTGCCCGGACCTCCTGAGCGGCCACTGCCATCAGCTGCTTCGATGGCCGCTGCTTTCCGAGGAGGAGCTCGTCGGCAGCTTGAGCACCCGCGGCGGGGGCGAGCAACGTCGTCAGGTGCTTCAGCAGATCGGCCCTGCGTTCGCCGCTGAACATCCGTCCGCGGAGGTCCTGCCCCACATCCTGCAGTCCCCGGATGCCGAACTCGGTCGCGTTGCGAAGGTACGCCACGCCTGCGACCCGATGCGGGTGCTCGGCGAGCGCTCCGTTGAAGTCGGCCAGGTAGTCGCAGTACCCGCGGACCTGCTCGATCGGATTGAGCCTCGGCGTGGGGTAGGAGTCGACCCAGCAGAGCGCCGGCGCATCATCGTCGGGGGAGGCGTCACTCCACTGTTTCAGCTCGACGACGACGTAGGACGGCTCCTGGGTCCGCGGATGGACGCCCGCCAGCACGATGTCGGCTCGGCGGCTGGTCAACGGAAGCTGATACTCCAACAGGACCTCGACCTCGCCCAGGCCAGCGTCGAGCAGCGCGTCCGTGAGGACCGGGATACTTCGCTCCCATGACCGCGCTTCGGAGGGGCTCGGCCGGTGGCCATGCTTGCGCACGAAGTTCTCGCTCAGGCGGGGCACAAGAGTGCCTGCGGCCCTCTCGGCAGAGACGGAGGATGCGGAACCGCGGAACAGCAAGACATGCCCCCAGGCAGCACGAAGAGACTCGTGCGGGTGGGGGCATGTCCTTCGAGACTCGATACCGGCTAAGTCGGTGCCGAGCGGAAGCCCGTCGGGCCGCGTTGACGATGTGATCAACCCTACCGTGGGTCACCGACAGTGAGGGAGGCCTCACCTCGACAGCAGTTGGCAGAAGGCCTGCGAAGCCCTTTCGACCTGTTGCGTTCGATCGCTGCATTTCCGCTGTTCAGGCACGAGATTGGCGTTCCGGCGGCAGGGATGACACGTTGTGTCGTTCCTTGCGAGTGGATGCCGACGGTGATGGGGTTGCTGGCGGAGCGGGAACGCGCTTCCCGGCAGCGGCGGAAGTTCTGCAGGCTTGGCGAGCCGCACGAACGTGGTCAGACGTCAGCCGCTCAGTCCGACAAGCAGCCTGTGCCGGTCGCGGGTGCGGTGCCGGGGACGATGGTGCTGGTCTGGAGGAAAGGCTCAACGCCAGCGTTCTGGCGCAGGTCAGCAGTAGCCCGAGGGCGTCCACCACGATGTGGCGCTTGCGGTCGCTCATCTTCTTGCCGCCATCGCAGCCCCGGGACGCGGCCGCACCGAGGCTGCCCCTTCACCCACTGCGCGTCGATGAAGCCCGCGGTCGGCTCCCGGTCCCGGCCTGCCGCCTCTCGGCCTGCCGCCTCGTGGACCCGGTAACGTAGCCGGTCGTGTAGCTCGCCGCCGAGACCCCGCTGCGCCGCCGGCGCCAGAACGCGTGGACCTGCTCCCAGAAGGGCAAGTCGACCGGCATGGAAGCCACTTGATCCATTGTCGGCCAGTTGGGACCACGCGGGCGAGAACGGCGCAGCGGTTCCAGACGGCTCGGTGCCGTCGGCCTGAGGCTGCTCGTTCGGCTGCGTGCACGGAGCAGGCCGGTCGGCGGAGGTCGCCTCTGCCTGGCTTGGGGGGTCCGTACCGGGTGCTCCTGGTGTGCTTACGCGTGAGCTTGAGGATGCGTTTCCGGGTAGTCAGCATCTCCGACGGGTCCCGTCGTGACGTGGGCTGGTGACCGACGAGCCTGGCCATGTCGGGCATGCGGGGCGACCAGCCGTAGGCCTGGTGCCTTCTAAGCACTCGGCCCTACCGCGTGCGAGATCCCACCGGTCGACGAAGCGGGACAGCCGCGTCACTGCTCTTGCGGTGACGCGGCTGAACAGCCATCGTTCGAGCGCCCCCGGCAGGAGCCAAAGAACATGGCTGGTCGTTCGGGGCGGTTGAGCATGCGTCAGGCCGTCTCGTTGCGGAAATAGACTTCGCCAGGCGGGTTACGAGGTGCGGCTGGTCGCGGAACGGTCAGGCCTGATGGAGATGTTCTCGTAGTTGGAGTGGATCTGCACGTCGACCGGACGTTCACCGATGCCGCCAGACCCCGCCACCGTCCTGGTGTCGAGACAGGTGTACCTCGGCCTGCAGGGAACGGCGTGCGGCCCGAACTGCGCGGGCCAGATTTCGGGATGTCGTACACGTTCAGTCGGCGGCCTCCCGGCTCAAGCTCACAACAGGCGGGCGGAGTTGGTGTGCTGCGGGGAGGCCAGGTTGTCTGCTTGTTCGTCAGGTACCGCGCCCCGGAGACCTGACACGCTGCTGGGGGTCTCGGATTGTAAGAACGCCACCACGGAAGGTGGCTGTGGTTGCACAATGGATCAGTTCGGCATGACTGAGCCGATACGAGCACCTGGTCTGGATCGGAAGTGACGGCACACTGAGAAGAACCGCGATGGGTACATCGGAGGGCAGCGCGGTGTCGACTGCCGCGGCGCCTCTCGTTCGACTCGTTGCCGCGTACCCTGAGGGAATCACCGTAGCGGAGCTCCTTGAGGCAGCCCGTGACCGCTTCAAGCGAGTGCCCGCCCAACGCTTGACGATGCTTCTGGAGCAGGCCCTGTCCGCTCGGCTGTTGCACGAACGTGACGGGCTGCTGTTCGTCGTCGGCGGCGAGGGGCGGACGGGCCCGGAACCTCAGGACGGCCTCGAACCTCGGCGCGGCGCGCGTGCCGTAGCCATCGACGTCGAGACTGTCGTACACACGACGGCCGCGGCCCCGTATGTGGAGCGCCGGATCTTCCAGATCGGTGCCGTTCGGACGGGAACAGATGCGGCCTGGGTGGCGGGCCAGCCGCGGATCGAGGTCTTCCTCTCGCTGCCTGGTGAAGACTGGGTCATCCACGACCGCGCGCTCCGAGAACGACAGCAGGTCGAGGCGACGGATCCCCGCACCGCCCTGGAGCGCGTCCACGCGTTCTGCACCGGCACGGATGTCCTGCTCGCGCACAACGGGATCGCCGCGGACTTTCCGCTGCTCGATGAGGCATGCGGGCGGGAGAACCTGCCCGTGCTGCCCGGCGAGCGCGTGGACTCGCTCTACCTGGCGCACTGCGTGTGGCCGCTGGCACGCAGCCACCGGCTCGCGATGCTGGCGGACAGCTGCGGCGCGGATCGGTCCGGGCTACGGTGGCACGATGCGGCCGACGACGCCGAGCTCCTGGTCCGCGTCATGGCACAGGCCGCCGACGAATTCGCAGGCTGGCCCGGGGAGCTCCGTGCCCTCGTCTCCGCCGTTTGCCTCGACTCTCCCGCATGGAATGTACTGCGCCAGCTCGCGGGCGGCCCCGCGGACGTGGCGGAGATGGACGGAGCGACCGACGCCTAGGGCGCCTGGGACCTGCAGAAGATCTCCGCCGTCCTCATCGATGGGCTGCGGCACCATGCGCCACGCCGCGGCGGGGCCCCCGCTGGCGCGCTCGGCCACGCCCCGCTCACCGTGCCCGAGCGGCTGCGCCCGGATGGCCGGGTCGACCCGGGTGAGCTGGCCAGGGTAGTGCATGGCGCCGGGGCCCGCCCGCGCCTGGCCCAGCAGCAGATGACCGCGAGCCTGCACGCCTGGGCGGACGCCGGGGTCGGCGCTCTGGTGGAAGCGCCGACGGGCACGGGTAAGAGCTTCGCCGCACTGGCAGCCGCCATGGACTGGCTCGGCGGCGGACCCGATCGAAGCGTGGTCATCGCCACCTTCACCAAGCAGCTCCAGAGTCAGCTCGCCCGGGATGTGGAGACGCTGAGCCACGCCATGCCCGGCCTCCTGGGCGCTGCGGACCTGATCAAGGGCCGGACCAACCGCCTCTCCCTGCGCGCTCTCGCCGCGGCGTTGTCCGACTCGACCGCCCTCGGCTCGCGGAGCGACCGGGGGATGCGCTCACGCTTCGTCGAGCACCCGAGGTTCCGCGAGCTGGCGGCCTTCCTCCTGCTACGCCTGATCGCGGCTACCGCCGCCCCCGACGTGTGGACCGCCCGGTCGGTGGACCCTGTCGACGTACCCGTGTTCCTCGACGGATACTGCGGACCACCGCTGTCCCTGTGGCTGAAGTCGCTCTCCCAGGCCGACGGGGACTACTCGCCGACGGCGAGCACGCCGCTGGCTGTCCACACCGACAGCGTCCGCGAGGCGATCGCGTCCCATCGGCTGGTGCTGGCCAACCACGCGGTGCTGCTGGCGCATCTGGATGACCTCCGCGCCCTTCCCGGCGAGACGATGCTGATCGTCGATGAGGCGCATCTGCTGGAGGACGCCGCGACATCCGCCCTGACGGTGTGCCTGGACTACGGAGCGGTGGAGGACCTCGCTGCGTCGTGCCACGCCTGGCTGAAGGCCGCTGCGTCGGGGCCAGCTCGGGACCGGGTGGCGGTCGCGGTCGCGGAGTTGGAGACCCTGCTCGACCACGAGGTCCTCCCGCAGGCCGCCGCCAGGGCGTTCGACGCACTGGGTGGGCAGGATTCGTCAGTTGTCGGTTCCCGTGCCGTGACGCTCGCCAGCCCGTACGGCAGCGGCACGGGGCTTCCCCAGGTACGGACCCTGCGGCTGCTGGTGCGCCGGCTGTCCTCGGTGTGCGTGCGACTGGAGCGGGCACTGGCCGACTTCGCGCAGACTCATGCGGGCGCGCTCGACGTCTTCTCCCTCGAACTTCTCAACACGCTGCAGACCCGGGTGACCGAGCTGCGCGAGACGGCCGACATGCTGCTGGCGGACTTCCAGGAGATCCTCGGCGCGGCGCCCGCCGAGAGCCGCGCGGGGAGCAGCGGTCCGACGACGGGAGCGAACCGCGACGCGGGAGCCGAGTCGGATCTCGGCGACCCGGCGGACGAGGATCCGGGGACCGGCAGCGACGGAGATCTCGACGTGGTACAGGGCAGCCTGCTCCCTCCTCCGCTGCCCAACCGGATCGTGTACGCCGAGGAACTCACCATTCCGCTGGCCGGGCTGCGCCACTACCGGTTCCGCGTCTCGTCCAGTCCGGTCGAACTGCCCGGTGACGCGCAGTGGCAGCGGTTCCTTGGCTCGTTTCCGCGCACGTATTACGTATCGGCAACCCTGCGGGTGGCGGGGAGCTGGGACTTCATCATGGGGCGGCTGGGGCTGTCCGGGATCCCGACGATGTGCGTGGACACCCCGTTCGATCTGCGCCGACAGGCGGAACTGGTCTGCTTCTCCGACTTCCCCTCCTGGGCAGAGCAGCAGGAAGGTGCCATGCGGACCACCGCCCATCAACTCGCTAGTTACGCAGCGGAAGTGGCGCGACCGCGGGCGGGGGCCGCGGGCACCATCGGAGGCGCCCTGGTGCTCACCACCGCGCGTTCCACGGCGGGCGGCATCTCGGAGTTCCTGACTGAGGAGCTTCGCCGGCGCAGCGCCCCCACGCCCGTGGTCAGCGCACTCGCGCTGGGAAACGCCCGGGCCTTCGAGCAGTTCACCGATCCCGGGCACGGGGGCGGAATCCTGGTCGGTACCAAGGGCCTGTGGCAGGGGGTGGATGTCTCGGACGAGCAGCAGTTGCGCCTGGTGTGGATCAACAAGCTGCCCTTCGCACCCTTCGCGGCACCGCTGGTGGAGGCCCGCCGCGCCGCCGTGTGCGCGAGGGCCGAGGCGGCGGGGCTCGAAGACCCAGACGCGCACGCGACGGAGCACTACTACATCCCGCTTGCGGCCCTCCAGCTGCGCCAGGCGGTGGGGCGCCTGATCCGCTCGGAGCGCCATCGCGGGGTGATCGTGATCAGCGATCGCAAGCTGGCGGGGCACACGGCCCTGCGTCGCGCCTATCGCCGCGCCTTCCTGGGCAGCCTCGATCAGGGGCTGCTGCGCACCGACCCCCGTACCGGGGAGCCGGGAGCCGGCAACGTCGTCAACATGGCCGAGGGATGGGCCCGCATCTGGGACTTCTTCGCGCGCCACGGCGTCCTCTCCCCGCAGCGCGCGGCCGAACTCTCGGAGCCCGCAGCGCTGCTGCGGCACACCCTGCTGCCACAGACCCTGCGGATCAGGCAGCTCGAGCTCTCACCGGAGGACGTGGCGAAACTAGCGGCTGACAACCGGCTGGAAGAGGAAGTGCTCCACCGGGCCTCGGAGGTCGCGGGACTGCTCCGGCTGATGGATGATCCGGGCCAGTTCCGGCTCAAGGCCGCGCAACGCGCCGTCATCGAGGCGGTCGTCCAGGGGCGCAACGTGTTGGGTCTGCTTCCGACGGGGTTCGGCAAGAGCTTCACCTTTCAGCTTCCCGCGCTGGTCCTCCCGGGTGTCACCCTCGTGGTCAGCCCGCTGGTGGCCCTGATGCAGGATCAGGCGCTCGAGCTCAACCGCTCGATCGGCGGCGCCGTCCGAGCGCTGATCGCGCCCCTGCGGGAATCCAGTAGCCGGGCCGGCAAGACGGAGGTGGCGGAGCAGCTGCTCGGTCGCGCGAACCACGGAATCAAGATCGTGTACGTGAGCCCGGAGCGGCTGTGTCAGCGTAGGTTCCGGGAGTTGGTCCGGTCCGCGGTCGTGGCCGGAACCGTCAGCCGGATCGTGTTGGACGAGGCGCACACCATGGTCCAGTGGGACGACTTCCGGCCGAGCATGCAGCGGGTCGAGCAGTTCCTGAGTCAGCTTCGGCACACGTGCGGGCTGCCGGTCACGGCGCTGACCGCCACCGCCAACCACGCCGTGCACTCCGGCTTGAGAACAGGGGTCTTCGAGGCAGGCGAGAACCCCCCGCCCGTGGGCAGCGAGTCCGCCCGTCGGGAGGCGGCGGGGCCGGTGGCCGCCGGCGGTCTGGTGACTGTTCGGGAGAACCCCATCCGTCCGGAGCTGGCGGTCTTCCGACGTTCCCTCAACCAGTCGAGCCCCGCCGTGGTCGCCGGCCTCGCCCGGCACGTGCTGGAGGCACTGACGGGACATGCGGTGTTCTACTGCCTGACGGTCAAGGAGGTGGTGGCCCTCCACGCGTACCTGCGCGAGTACCTCGGCGATTCCACGCTCCGGATACGTCGCTTCCATGGTCGTCTGACGCAGGCCGAGAAGTCGGCCGTCATGACGGAATTCCGCGAGGCCCCGCGCCGTGGTGAGGAAGGGTTCTCGCCCCTCGTCGTCGTCGCGACCTCCGCCTTCGGACTGGGGATCGACCGCGACGACATCCGGACGGTGTTCTGCGTGTCAGCCCCGACCGACCTGGCCTCGCTCTACCAGCAGTTGGGGCGTGCGGGCCGCGACGTGGCGGGGAGCGGCTCGTCTGCGGACCCCGAGGCGGAGGCCAACACCGCACTGGCCTTGCTGACCACCAAGGGGCTGCGCACAGTCGCCTTCATGACCGGGCAGGATCTGCACCCCGGTGTTCTCACCCGGATGGGGCGAGCGGTCCTGGCCTGCGACGCAGTGCTGGACGCCCGGGACATCGCTGACCGGCTGATCGGTGAGGATATCCGGTCGGGCCGGATCACCGAGCAGGAGGGACGCTCGGCCCGGGTGGCCGATGCCTACGTGGCGGGCCTGATGCGCGCGTTCAGCCAGCTGTCACGCCTGGGCGCGGTCACTGACCAGGGCGACTTCCCGCCACTGTGCAAGGTCCGCCGCGGCGAGCTGGCTCCTGGGGACGAGGAAGAGCCGCTCATCCTCGACGTGGTGGCTGCGGTGGCGGGCCTCCCGGATCGCGGCCGAGGCCGGCATGGCCTGGTCCGGTCCCGGCTCGACGTCGCGGCGCTGGACAAGTGGCTCGCCGCACGGGTGGTCGGATACCGTGAGCTGGCCGAAGGCCCTGCGGGAACCTGGCAGTTGCTCAGCGACCTCCATGACCGCGGACTGCTGGACGTTTCGGCCGCGCCCAGCCGTCACTGGGTCAGCGGGATCGATGTCCTCAGCACCGAGCTCCCGGCGCAGTTTCAGACGGCTCTCTCCGGAAAGGCGCGGCGGGCGGCGGTGGAGATCGCTCGGCTGCGTGACTTCTTCCAGGATTCCGCGACCTGCGCACACCAGAAGTTCGCCGACTACTTCGGGGTCACCGAGCTCCCCGAGTCCTGCTGCACGACGGCGGCGAACCGGTGCGGGGCGTGCTGGGGTAAGCCGGACTGGCCGGTCGGCGAGGCCATGCCGGCAGCTGCCGAGGCTCTGCTGACGCCCAAGCCACGCCCGATCGACAGCGCCGCTCAGCCGGAATCGCGCCGGAGGCGGCTGGACGACCAGGTCTACCGGCTGGTCTGGGCGGTTCCGCGCGGTGTCCACCCGCGTGGCATCTGGCGTGCCCTGCGCGGCGAGGAGAGCTCGTACTCGCCCAAGCTGGGCCGCCGGATCCGACTGCCCCAAGGGCTCGTCGGAAGCCGATACTTCGGAGCGCAGGCCGACCTTCCCCTGCGTGCGGTGGAAGAGAGCATCGCCCGGCTGGCGCAGGCCGGGCGGCTGACATCCTCGGGCGTCCTGTGGCGCGTCGCGGCGCCGGCCAGTGCCCGATTCGCTCCCGCCCACGTCGGAGGAGACGTGTGATGACCGCATCACCCATCGCCCCTGGCCGCGTGTGGCGACCGTACGACGACGACCCGCTGGTCACGCCGGACATGCTCGCCGGCCTGGACGCCTGCGACTCGGTGGCGCGCGGGCGGCTGTTGGCCTACCTGGGTGCCGTCGTCGCGCACCGAGCCGCGCCCGTGCACACGTCCGTGGCATTCAACGCCGTGTACTTCGGGTACGACATCGAGGCCGGCGGGTATGTCGGAGGCCCACTGGACATAGGGGACTTTCCTTCGGTCGCGCTCGGCGACGAGGTCGAGGCCCTGCCGGTCGGCGCGATGATCAATATCCGTACGGGTGGGGACCTGCTGCCCGCTGAGGTCGTCTACAAGGAAGGGGCACACACCGGAATCGGCTTGTACGGAGAGACGCCCTACTGGCTCTCCGGGGCGCCCTCGGGCGCACGGGGGCCCGGGCTCCTCGCACCGGACGAGGCGCCCGCTCTGCGCGAACGGCTGGTCTTCGACAGCACGGCCTTCGGACAGGGACTGGCGCCGAAGGCGGAGCGGCTTCAGCGCCTGCGCCGTCAGGACCGCACCGACGCGTTCGGACACCTGGTGGTCGACTCCAGATACGCCCGCGCTGACGCCGACCTCAGTGATGCCGACTACTACGCGCATTACCTCGTCGCGCGCGGCCGAGCGCAGCTCACCAGTGCCCTGGCACCGGTGGCGCTGCCCCTTCTCCTCGAACCGGGCAGCGGTGACGGGGAGTTGCTGGCGGCGGTCAGAGGGCTGATGAGCACGGTGCGGCAGGCGCTGGCCGCCCTGGACGAGGCACGGACGTGGGGGGAGTACGCCTTCACCCGGGCCTCGATGGCGCGGAGGCTCGCGGACTCGGGGTCGTTGGGCCGTGACGATCTTGTCCGGCTCGCCGAGTCTACGGCGAGGCATGGGATTCCGCGCGAGCGGCGCCGTGTCGGCAGCGCTATGCCCCGGCCGGCGTACACCGCGCTAGGTGTCGTGCTGCGGGCGCAACCGGAGTGGCGGGAGAGGTTGTGGGGCACCGACTATCCGCTTGCCGTCTGCCACGCTAACTCCGTGCTGTCCGACTACGCGCGTCGGGAGCACGACGAGATGACCGGCCTGCTCCCCTCAGGAGTGCGGTTGAGCCTGGACGACCGCTGGCAGGGAGGTGGTGTCTGGCGCGCCGAGCTCGCCGCGGTGGGGGGACGCGTGGGCAGGGCGCTCGCGAACGCCGCCGTGGACGAACCGGCGGGCCTGGGCTGGGGGGAGAGCTTCCCTCGGCAACCATCCCCCCAGGTCCCCCGGTCGCGGGTCCCGGTGCAGGCGCAGACCGGGCCAGAGTCACAGCCGGAGCCGCAGTGCCAACCCCGGTCCGCGGACATCACCGCTCCTGAGGTCGGCAGCACGGACAGCTCTGCGGTGGCCCCCGAACCAGCGGCCGAAGGGAACACGCAGCTGCCGAACGAGTGCCCGGGCGACCCCACTCCGCCAGACGCTCCCCAGGCCGTGGAGGCGGACGCGGCCGCCAAGGAGCCGGAGCCCGCACCGCGGTGGCCCCACGACAGCGAGCTCGGCTTCGCCGTTCTGCTCTCTGCGGACGACAGCCAGACCGAGTGGGCCCAGCCGCTGCGCCTCAGCCATGTGCTGGGAGAATTTCTGCCGCTGCCCGAGCATGTCGCCCGCCAGCTCGCGTCCGGAGGCGCGGCGCTGGGCCGGGTGCGGGTCGTGCTCCACCACGCCGGACAGCCACTGCCGCCGGAAGAATCCTGTCACGACGCGCGTCTCATAGTGGGCGAGCATGGCTCTCAACTCGACGGCATCCCGTGGCCGTTGGACTTCTTCCCCGGTATCTGGCTGTCGTTCACCTGGCAGCGCGGCAGCAGCGTGATCCATGCGCGCACGGCTCTGTTGCAGCACCCGGTGACCATTGACGGAGACCTGATCTCCCATCGCTACGATCCCCAGGTGCTCACCCGGGACGGCTCGGCCGCGGCGCGTACGGCGGCTGAATGCGTCGAGGGGCTGTCTCCCCGTCAACTGCTACTGGTTGCGGTTCGCCGTCTCGGCCTGCTCGACCGGTTCGGCCAGGCAGTTCTCGCTCGGACTGACGTGCCGGATGCCGTGGACGCTGTCATGGGTGGCGCCCGCATCGAGGCCGCTCGCATCGAGGCCGCCCTCGCCGGGCTGCTCGCCGATGAGCGCCTGACGCTCGGGCGGGGTAGCCGGGGCACGGACGGTGCCACGCATCATCCGCCCCAATCCGGCGAGCCGCTCGTGGACCTTGTCTGCTACCGGCCGCATCGCGTCGACGTGAGGCGTCCCGGCGGTAGCACCAGCCCTCGCGAGCCGGCTCCGTTCGGCCCGAAGGTGCTTGAGCACGGAGTGGCAGGTTTCCTTCGCCGCATCGGCCATCTCGGGCACGAGGCGACCGATGAGCAACGCGCGCTCTACCGCGCTGACCATCGCAGGTTCCGGCTGAGCGGTCCCGCCGAGTTGCCGCCCGGATACACCTACGTGCGCCCACACAAGCGCGGCCACTAATCGTCCTGTCCTGACCGCTCCCTCTTCGTGTCATCGAGTGGTCTTCCCCTGGAGGCTGAATGAGTCCGTCCCCTCGCCCCCGCTCTCTCCCCGGCGAGGAGAGCGGTACGCCCTACCCTGTCGACCCGGAATCCAGGCGGCAGAAGAACGTGCCGCCTGAGCGCCTCTCAGCCCTTGAAGCGCTATCCGCTGCCCTCACCGGCACCCTTGCGGCGGATCCCACTCCGCTGGCCGCCGCGGTGCTGAGGCTCACTGAGGCGGACGTGGAGCACTCGCTCAACTCCACACCTGTGCAACGGCGACGCTATCTGCTGAATACGCTCCGCATTCCCATCGACGGAACCCGGGTCAACCGGGCGCTCTGCAAAGATGTACTGACGCGCATTCAGCGGGATCCCGAGTCGGCACGGGCCCACCAAGCAGCCCATCAGCTGACCCAGCCCGTGTTCTACGACTTGGCCTTGGCCGGATTCGAGTACGGGCGGGGGGTGTTGGACGAGTCGTCGGGTCCACTCACGCATCGATGGAGCCCTGCCCTCCTGCGGCTGACCGCCTGGTCACAGCTCGGGGTGAGTGTCGACCACGCCCAGCTGTGGGAGTGGGCCCTGCTGCAGCCCTGGATGACGGACACGGGGATCCCGATCCAGGAGGTGCTGGAGGCCGCGCAACGGGTGGTGGAACTGGCTCCGGATCAGGACGACGAAGAGGAAGAGGGCGAAGAGATGGCGAACGAGGCCGACACCTTGCTCGAGGAGGACGAGTCCGGGCGCGCCGATGACGGTGGATCGGTCTCCACATCCGAGGTGTCACCCGACGCCGACCAGCTGAAGGCCGCATTGCGGCGGGTCGCGGAGACGCTGGAGTCCGCGGCTGAGCCGGCCCGCCGCACCGCCGAGGCCATCGCCGCCCAGGCCCGACCGGCCGACGCAGATCTGGCGATGCTGTTCAGCGTGGCTGAGGCCTTCGATGCCGCGACGGACGGACTCCGGGCGCACGGGGTGGTCCCGGTCACGGCCGACCTTGTCCACCTCAGGCAGGAGACCGAGACGGCGTTGGGCCGGCTGTCTCTCGCCCCCCTGCGGGAACGGCTCACCCAAGTGGCACGGTTGGCGTGCCGCCAGGACAACCCGCTACTCGTCCAGGATCTTGCAACCGCCCGGGAGCGAGCACGGTCCATTGCCGATGCCCCTGAGTGGGATGCCGTGGACCAGGAGGACGCCGAGGCCTTCGATGCGCTGCTGACCATGGTGGAACTGCACCTGGACGGGCACGGCCCCGCTGACATCCTCGCTCTGCTCCCCGCGGCGGTGCGGAGCCGGTGGTTGGCGTATCCGGCTGGGCGCTATGCGGAGCTTCTGCTGCGCCCCGTCGGCGAGGAGGGCGCCGAGACCGTCACGGAGCAGGTGGGATCCGTGCTGTCCGGACCTGCCCCCGCAGCTCACGCGGCGGAGCCCGAGGACAACGATCCTGCCCGGTCTCACCACCCCGCCGGCGGTACTGCGAAGCGGGCCGCCGGTGGCCGCGAAGGCAGCGGGCACCGGGCCAGCGCACCGGACGAGGCGGCGGCGAGTCCTGTCCGTACCGCGATCCCCGAGCCCCGGATGGTGGATCACACCGCGGCCGTGACCGCCCCGATCGTCCCGGTGATGGCGGGAGAGCCCGCTGCGGGGCGGGCGTCGGAGCGGCCCGCCCTCGTAGGGCGGGCGCCGGAGCCCGTCTCCGCTGTCGGCGTCTCTTCTCGCACCGCACCCACCGCTAAGCCCACCGGGCAGCGAGCCGCGAACGAGCTCACCGAGTCCGACACCTCTCTGGCCAAGCTCATCGCCGCCGAGCGTTACGGCCTGGCCGCCTCGCTCGCGGCCAGTCTCGGCGAACCGCCGCATCGCATCACGGCCTTGCAGCTCGCCGCCTGTGCCGATGCGGTGCGCTCGGCGAGCAGCGAGAGCGTCAGCCGCATTCGAACGCTGCTCGCGCGCCCGGACTTCGAGGAGCTGGCGGCCAGTCGGTCCGACGCCGCTCTGGCGACCGCTGCGCTGCTGCGTACGGTCCTGGTAACGGGCGACACCGAGGTCGGCGCCTCGCTCAGCCGCGGCGCAGCCGGGCTGCCCCTCAGCCTGGCCCAGGTCTCGGACGAGGTGGCCCAGCGCGCGCTCAAGTCCCTTCTCGTGCACTCCCCGCCACTTGCCCTTGCCCGTGACACGGCCGAGCTCGAACGGGCGCTGGAGGATGCACGGGAGGACTGCAAGCAGGGGCTCGACCAGGTACCCAGCATCCGCTTCCCCCGGGCCCACAGGATCGTCCGCCAGTGGTGGGACCCCGAGAAGGGGCTCATCGGCTCGTTGTTGCGGCACGCGGTGGAGGACGACAGGAGTGGCCTCGAAGCGCTCTCCCGCGAGGTGCGCGAGCTCCGCGATTCGGCGACCATCCAGTCCAAACTCGACAAGATCGACCGGCAGTTGATGACGCCGGGAGCCCGCAGCCGCCTTGAGGGTCCGGCCCGCCAGGACCTGCTGCGCCACACGGCGGACCGGCTCGCGCTGGTCGACAGGTGGATCCGGCAGGCCCAGGAGCTGGGCGCGCGCGAAACGGACTGGAGCGCCGACCAGGTGCGGGAGATGCGCGCCGTGGTCCTCCGCCTGAGCGAGGACGTCGTTCGCGAGGTGCGCGAACAGGCGGTCACGGCTGATGTACTCACCGCCGCCGCCATGCGGGCCACGGCGACCTCGCTGGCCCGGACATTCGCCCTGCTCTCCGGCGAGGCTCGGCTCGACGACATCGAACTGACCACCGAGCTCGCCCTGCACGGGGAACTCCTGAAGGTTCCTGGGGCCGTCGTCGACGCCACCACGGGGGAGGTCCGGTCACCGCAGGTACCCGCCGCCGAGTTGCTGCGCGCGGGTGGCCGCTCCTGGGAGGAGGCCGTGCATGTTCAGGTGTCGAACGAGCACTTCGCCACGGCGCAGACGCTCCTCGATCTCTGGGCCAACCGGCAGCTGCCAGGACTCGGGGATCGCACGGCCCCTCCGGAGACCGCGGAGAGACTGCAATCGCTCGTCCTTGACTCCGGCAAGCGAGTTGCGAACGAGCTGCGCGACACCCGCCAGCGGCTTGAGGAGACCTTGCGGCGTGCCCGCGTCGACGGTGCCCTCACCGAGGAGAAGGAGCGCGCCTTCGAGCGCCGGATCCAGGACGCGGTACCCGCTCCCGACGGCGACCTCGCCGACGTGCGCCGTCGACTGGATGCCCTCTCCGAGGAACTCAATCGGGCGCATGCCGTCCACGCTGCCGCTCTGCGGACTCGGCTCGGCGAGATCGACGGGCTCGATGTCGAGGACCGGAAGCGCGTGGAGCAGCTCGTCGGCGCGGGTGATCTGCTCACTGCGGATGAACTCATCTCGCACCTGGCGAACGGCGAGAGAATTCCGGACGCCCACGCGACAGACCGGAGCCTGGCCGCCTTCTTCCCGCAGGTCCCGGACGCGCTGCCCGGAATGGGGATCTCCAACCAGCTCATCGACGCCGTGCGGCGGCGCGAGCGCTTCCAGGACCTGGCCGCACTCGACTACTCCGCCTTGTCGTCCGAGATCGCGGAGCAGACCGCGCACGGTCTGACCGGATGGGCCGAGCTGGCTGCCCGGAAGGGAAGCTTCCGTACTCAGGGGGTCCGCGAGAGCGAGTTGCTGATGCCCGCTCTGCGCCTGATCGGTTATAGCAGCAAGAAGGGCCCGCAGCGGGTCGACAAGCCGCGTTCGGGCAGCTACCGCTTCCTTGACGTGCCCGCCGTCGAGTACACCGGCTCGGCCCTGGTCCCCGCGTTCGGATCGGGACTGCGGGGCGCGCTCCGGGTGATGCTGGTGTGGGACCGGCCCTCGGCAGAGACCCTGATGTCCTGGATTCAGCAGGACCCGAACGACGATAGCCTGCTCGTCGCGTACTTCGGCACGATGTCGGTGCGAGACCGCCAGGCCCTCGCCGCGTTGAGCGCCGGTGACAGGCGCGCCATCGTCGTCCTGGACGACGCTGCGCTCGCCCATTTGGCCGCGTGCGGCAATCAGCGTCTGGACTCCGCGATGCGCGTCCTGTTGCCCTTCTCCGCGGTCAACCCCTACGTGATGGGCAAGCGGGCCCCCGTGTCCGAGGAGATGTTCTTCGGCCGCCGTAAGGAGCTCGACTCCGTGCAGAGCGCGACCGGGGACCAGGTGGTGTTCGGTGGCCGCGGGCTCGGCAAGTCGGCCTTGCTGAAGGCGGCCGGACGGAGGTTCGAAGCGCAGATCCCGGACTCGCGTATCAGCCTGCTGCTGTCGCTGGACTCTACGTTCACCGGCACCAACGCGCCGTCCTCCACCGTCTGGAACCGGATCGGCAGGCGCCTGCTGGAACGTGACGCGCTTACGCTGCAGCGGAGGGTGAAGGCCGACTCCGTGCTTACCTACCAGCAGGTGTTGGACGGGATCAAGGCATGGCTGCGCGAGGACTCCAAGCGCGGGTTGCTGATCATGCTCGATGAGGCGGACGGCTTCTTCGAGTCCGACTCCCCTCAATTCACCGAGACCCGCCGGCTGCGCGATCTGGGCGCCGAGACGGAGGACCGGGTCAAGGTCGTGTTCGCGGGCCTGCACTCGGTGCAGCGCTACGCAAAGATCGCGGTGAACAGCCCGTTCAGCCACCTCGCCCAGCGCCCCACAGTCATCGGGCCCCTCCGCCCTCAGGACGCGGTAAGCCTGCTCATCGGGCCACTGGCCGTGCTCGGCTACGAGTTCGAGGAGCCCGCGCTGGTGCACCGAATCCTCGGCCACTGCTCGTACCAGCCGTTCCTGCTCCAGATGTTCGGGCAACGGCTGGTTCAGACCATGCACTCCAAGCGGAGCGGTTCGGAGTCCGGTCCGCCGTACACCATCACGCGTGCCGATGTGGAGACGGTCCAGTCGGACAAGGCTCTCAGGGCGAGCATCACGGAGGCCTTCCATGACACGCTGCGGCTCGACTCCCGGTACAACGTCATCGCGAACGTGGTCGCCCACCACGCACACTACAACGGCCTGGACGCCCGGCTGAGCCATGTGCAGCTGCGGGAGGAGTGCACCTACTGGTGGCCGGAGGGCTTCGAGAGTCTGGACACGGACCAGTTCCGCGCCTACCTCTCCGAGATGGAGGGCCTGGGCGTGCTCGCGCCCGATCCCGACCACCGCGGCTGGCACCTGCGCAGCGCCAACGCTCTCAGCATGATCGGCAACCTGGAGAGGGTGGAAGCGGAGCTGGAGGAGGCCTCGAACCGCAAGGTGGCGGAGCACTTCAGCAAGTTCGAGGCCCGGTACCGTTCACGCCACGTACACTCGCACTCCCCTCTCACCGCTGACCAGATCGCGGATGTACTGCCGGGCCACGGCAACCAGGCCCGGTTGATCATCGGCACGGTTGCCACGGGGATCGACCGGGTCAGCGCCGCCCTGCGGGAGGTGGCCGAGACCACCGGCTGGGAGATGCCGCAGATCTCGAAGCGCTCCGAGTTCGACCGCGAGCTCATCGGGGGCAAGCCCGGCCAGCGGCGGGTCGTCGTATCGGACCTCACGGTGAAGTCGCCCGGCGAGGAAGCCTGCCGGGGCACGATGGAGGGCGCGGTCCGGCGCATCCCGATCGCCTCCGGGATCACTCGCTCGGCGGTCGTCATCGCGGGCCCCGAGCAGCTGCCCCTGTGGTCGCTCGCCCTCGGCGCCGAGGAGGAGGGCGTCGAGATCGAAGCGCTTCCCCTGCGCCGCTTCACGCCGGACGGTCTGCGCGCCTGGGCCCAGGACAAGGAGGCGTTCACCTCCGAGGTGCAGTTGGAACGGCTCCGCGAGTCCACCGGCGGCTGGCCTCTGCTGGTCGACCGGCTCTCGGCCGCCCTGGCCGAGGGGCGGAACGGAGACAGGGCGCTGCAGCAGGCCGTGGCCGGTCTCCAGGACGCCGAGGGTGCGCGCGAATTCCTCGGGCAGACCGGTCTGGTCCCGCAGACACCGCAGTGGTCCGCCTATCGGGCAGTGCTGGTGTTCATGACGGACGAGGGCATGGTCGGCGACGACCTCCGGGAGGCGATCGAGGCCGACACGGACGACGGTCAGTTGGACGCGGCCGATGCCCTCCGCATCCTACGTGCCCTCCAGGTCTTCGATGTGGACGGCGCGGGCAGGCACCGCCTTGAGCCCGTTCTGCGAGCTTGCTGGACACGGGTCCACGCTGGCTGACCAAGCGTGCGTGCGGGGCTGCCAC
>NZ_PYBW01000014.1:3856-5465 GCF_003205575.1 Streptomyces tateyamensis | reverse complement strand
GTGGCAGCCCCGCACGCACGGCGAACCGATGCTGGAGGGGAGAGCCTTGTCCAGCACGTCCCGACTCCCGGGCCCAGGTCGCCGGCGACCTGCCCGAGCTGCTGATGATCCATCGCCGCCCCCGGATTCGCTCCGTCCCGCCACCGTGTGGACGGTCAGTCAATTCGGCTCTGGCGAAGATCCTGTGATCGGGCCCGTGGGGCCGGACGGGTCTGACGCAATGTCAGGCGTGTAGTTCGCGGCACTTTGAGGCAGTTCTTTCTCATTTGACCGATGTTGTAATCGAGTTCGTCCAGCAGTCGACGGCTCAGATCGTCCTGCACGCCCACGCGCGGGCGGCCAGGGCAATATGAACCGCACTGCTCCAGGCCGTCAGGGCGGGTGCATGGGCGGTACGTCCGGCGGCTGGCGGATGCGGCGATCGGTGGCAGGGCCGTGGTCGTCGAGCTGCTCGTGCGCCGCTTCCGCTGCCTGAACGGCTCCTCCGCAGCAGAGACGTTCGCCGAGCAGGTCGAGGAACTCACCAAGCCGCACACACGCAAGACCCCGCTGCTGCGATCGGTCCTGCTGTCCATCGCGTGCACGCTCGCTGGTCGGCCCGGCGCCCGCTTGGCCGCGATGCTGGGCATGCGTGCCGCGAAAGACACCTGCTGCGGCTGCTTCGCGCTGTGCCTGAGCCTCCCCGGACCCCGGTTCGGGTGCTGGGCGTCGACGACTTCGCGCTTCGCAAAGGCGGCACGTACGCCACCGTTCTGGTGGACCTGGAGGCCCGTCGGCCGGTCGACGTGCTGCGGGGGAGGGAGGCCGAACCGCTGGCCGCGTGGTTGGCCGGGCATCCGGAGGTGGAGGTCATCTGCCGGCCTACGTCGAAGGCGCCAGGACCGGCGCCCCGCCGGCGATCCAGGTCGCTGACGGGTGGCACCTGTGGCGGAACGTCGCCGAGGCTGTGGAGAAGACCGTCGGCTCGCACCACGGCTGCATCCGGTCCGCGTTCGCGGCAGGTCCGGCCGCCGAGCTGGGCGCGGCGCGCGCCGTGACGCAGCCGTTCGACCCTCCCGACGGGATGCGCGACTGCCTCCGCCGCCCGCGGCGCGTGGTCGCACCCGGACCAAGGAACGCTACGCAGCGGTGCACCCTCCTCACCACCCTCAGCGGCCTCATGGACTGTGTCACCTTGCAGCACCCCACGCCGATCCCACGGACAAGTCCCCCAGCCAGCCCACTCGGCTGACAGGAGTGCCTCCCGCATCGATACCTGGCCTCGCTTCCAAGGCGCCGCACCGCGAGGAGTAGGCCATCGGCTCGAACAGTCAGGTGCTCTAAGCTGCTTACAACGGCTGAGCAGGAACCAGCGCCGAGCAGGCCTCTAACGCTCGAGAGCCGACTTTTCCGCAGGCTCGATCGCTTGGCGGGAGCCACAGAACATGGCTGGTAGGTCCGGGCGGTTGGTGATCCGGCAGAGGGTGGGGCCGGAGCGGTAGCGATGCGTGGGAGGTGCGGCTCCGTTGACCATTGGCCCCGGAAACAAGGTGCGCCGGGACTGCACGGGCTTGCGCACTCGTAATGCGTAGGTCGCGGGTTGGATACCGCAACCTCCGGGGGCTTGCCG
>NZ_PYBW01000014.1:0-3789 GCF_003205575.1 Streptomyces tateyamensis | reverse complement strand
CGGCAAGCCCCCGGAGGTTGGTGTGGTCAGTGTTGGTTGATCAGTTTGCGGTGGCTGAGAAGGCCCAGTTCTGGGCGGGTGTGGCGTTGCAGTCGTAGAGCTGGGGGCGAGTGCCGTTGGTGGTGTTCCAGGACGGGTCGTCCAGGCACCTGTTCGAGACAGGGTTGAGGATGCTGCCGTCGGCTTGCGGCAGCCACTGCTGATTGGCGCTGCCGGTGCAGGTCCAGATCTCGGTGAGAGTGCCGTTTGCGGTGCCGTTCCGGCTGGCGTCGAGGCAGCCGCCGTTGGCGGTCAGGGTCCCGTCGGGGTTGAAGGTCCACTTCTGCGCGGCGCTGCCGTTGCAGTCGTAGACCTGGACGGAGTTGCCGTTGGTGGTGATGCCCTGGTTGAGGTCGAGGCACTTGGGCGTGGGGGCGCCGATGCTGATGGCGCCGGTCGCAGTGCCCGGCTGTGCTGTCGAGTCGTACACAGTGACGTCGCTGATGCTGCCGTTGAAGTAGCTGGCAGCTGCCTTGTTGTTCCACCAGCGGCCGATGGTGAGCTTACCGCTGATCGCGGAAGTCGGCTTGTGGTAGCCGCTGTTGGCCAGGGCACCGTTGACGTAGAGGGACATCTGACCGGAGTTGGAGTTGTAACGGGCGGTCAGGTGGGCCCAGATGTTGGGCTGCACCGTGGCGTTGGCGTTGGCGGCGCCGGTCCAGTCGTAGTTCCATCCGGTGGCGTCGGCGTTGGCCATGGCGAACCGCCAGGTACCACGGTCCGGCCAGAGCATGAAGCCGGCGGTAGTCGTGCCGTCCTGGCTGACAGCTACTCCGCCGTTGCTCGTGGGCTTGATCCAAGCGTCGATGGTGAACGACTTGGTGGTGTCGACTGTGGTGCCAGCGGTGTCGATCTCGCTGCTGGTGCCGTTAAAGACGGCGACGTTGGTCGTGCCGTTGGTGGTACCGCTGGGGTTGTCGGAGGCGAAGGTCGTGTTGGTGACGGTGCCGGGGTGGCTGCCGAGATTGGTGCTGGGGTCGGTCGGGTCCTGGTTGACCAGGTCGGCAGCCTTGCTGCTGTTGGCGTCGTCGTCGAGCTTCCAGTGGCCCAGCACGCCGGGCATGCTCACCAGATTCGGAGCCGGGGTGGAGATGAAGCCGATGACCGCGCCGGTGGTGGCGGTGCCGGCGCCGCTCCACAGCTTCAGCTGGCCGGAGGGCGTGGTGGCCCACAGGTCGGCCAGACCATCGCCGTTAAGGTCGCCGGAGGAGCCGACCGTCGGATAGCTGCCGGTCGGCAGGTTGACGCCTGTCAGCACGATGCCGTTCGCGACCGGATCGGCGAAGTCCGTGTAGTTCGGTGTCGTGCCGCCGGTGATCCGGTAGGCGTGGATGGTGCCGTCGGCCCGGTTGCGCGCCCACAGGGTGGGCTGGTTGCCACCGTTGGCCGGGCCCGGGTTGATCAGGTCGTAGTTGGTCCAGTCGGAGCCGGAGAGCAGGCGCGCGGTGCCGTCGAAGTAGTCACCCAGGTTGTTGCTCTCCGCTGCTCCGTGGAAGAGCCAGAGCTTGCTGTTGACCACGGCGATGAGCGAGGTGCGCGAGACCGAGGTCGGTGTGTTGTTCTCGCCTTCGGGCTTCCCGATCGCGGCGATCGCGGTCACCTTCGACCAGTCCCCGCCGATCCCGGCCGGGCAGGTCATGTTCTTACCGCTGGTGTCTAGGCAGTTGCTGGGCATGGCGCCGACCGTGGTCGGCAGGTTGTAGGTGCCGTTGCCGGTGTTGAGGACCTGGTAGAGGTCGACACCGCTGGATGTGTGGGCGATCAGGTCGTCCACACTGATGTTCTGCGAGAGCGAGCCGCGGTGGGTGAACTGCACGCCGTTCCAGCTTGTGCCGTTGGGCGACAGACCGGCGCGGGCGGAGACCGCGTTGGTCGGGTCGGCGCCGCTGCTGATCAGCTTGAGGTTGCCCGAATTGTCTGGCAGGACGATGTCGGGTTTTCCGTCGCCGGTGACGTCGCCGAATACCGCCTTGGAGGAGGGGCTCCAGGGGGCGTAGAAGGCGTAGGCGGTGGGCTGGCTGTAGTTGCCAGCGTTGTCCTGGGCCTGGGCGTAGACGATGTTGGTGCCCCAGTTGCCCGGGGTGAACTGGAACGAGGAGGTAGTGGCCGGGATGATGCCGGGGTCAGTGCACTTCCAGCCAGTTACTGGGCTGGGGTCGGTGCTGATCCGGAAGCAGGCCACTCCGGAGGCGGCGCCGCTGGCCGGGGCGGGGTCGGTGCCGTGCAGGGCGAAGGTTCCGGCCTGGCCGGCGAATTTGGTGGGGTGCGGGTTGGGGGTGCCTGAGGGCGGGAAGTCGGTGGAGCCGATGGAGACAGTGGGTGGGGTGCGGTCGATGCCGAAGTAGCACAGGCCGGTCCAGGGGGAGCTCAGGCCGCTGTCGGGGGAAGCGTAGTCGTAGGCGCCGGCGTTCCAGCCGTAGACCTGGCCGTCCTGCAGGTTGGACAGGCCGATGGTCACGCTATTGGCACCGTCGCCGGTATTGACGGAGCCACCCCAGCCGCTGTTGAGGCCCCAGCTGCCGCTGCTGGCGCTGGAGTTCCAGAAGACGTGGAAAGCGGAGTACAGGTTCATCCAGGCGGGGGACCAGGAGTTGACGGAGAGTTTGATGTTCTGGTTGGCGCCGATCCAGCCGACGTTGTCCCAGGGGTTGGTGCCGCCGCTGTTACACGGGAAGTGCGTGTTAGTGGAGGCGAAGCCGGGTTGGGGGGTGATGGAGGGGCCCCAGGCGCTGGGCTGGATGTCGTAGTTGGTCTGGATGTGGGGGGCGCTGCCGGGGCTGATGCTGAGGTGGTGGCGGAAGAGCTTGTTGCTCTCGTCGTCGGGGGCGATGCCCACGGTCCAGTTGCCCCAGTGCTGTGAAGCGGCCTGCTGCATCTGGGAGGTGACATTGAAGCTGATCGGGCCGGTGCCGGTCAGCCAGGACGAGGTGTCGACCTTGGCGCAGCCGCCCATGGTGGCGTTGGTGGCGCAGGGCTGGTTGCTCCAGGTGGTGTTGCCGTCGATCGGGCCGGTCCAGTACAGGCCGAACGGGGTGTTGGTGGACGGGCTGGAGGCATCGCTGACGTTGGCGAGGAGCTTCGAGTCGTAGACGGTGGGCGGGCTGGGTGCGCCGCCGGGCTGGGTGTAGATGCTCGGGCTGATGCCGATGGTGAAGTAGGCGCGGTAGCGGCCGAATCCGGTGCAGTCCTCGGGGGCGGTATAGCCGCAGTAGCCGGTTCCGACGGGGGACTGGAGGTCGTAGTTCTTGGTGTCGGGGTGGTTCTCCTGGACCTGGACCCAGTGCTGGGTGCCGCTGTCGGCGCTGATGCTCGGGTCGATGAACCAGGGGGCGGAGCCCTTGCCGAGCACGTTCTGATCAGGGGTCAGATCGATACCGGTGGCGGTCGCGTTGACGGTGATGGGGGCGACGTGGGCGCTGTCGCCGGGGGCGTCGGGGGTAGAGGTGTTGGTCGACGTTGTGGCCGGGGCGGCGGGTGCGGCGAACAGTGAGCGGGCTTGGGTGACCGTGCCGCTGCTGGGTGCGGCGGGGGGGGGGATGGGGGGGTCCCACTGCATCGGGGGGGGGGCGGGCAGGCGCACCTTGCCGGCGGGGTCCTTGTAGGGAATGTTTCCGGCCGCGGCCGAGGCCACGGGCCGGCCGTTTGCCGCAGTGGGGGAGTGCACCGTCTTCAGTGCCGGATTTGGTGGTGCGGGTGGGGGTTTGTCGGTGATGACGTCCCGCCCGCCGCCGTCGGGCTGTGCGGTGACCT
>NZ_PYBW01000139.1 GCF_003205575.1 Streptomyces tateyamensis | reverse complement strand
ACCTCGTGAAACGCCGAGGCTGGGTGAGCGTCAGATCGGTCTGCGAGGTTGAGGTGTCCTGAAAATGGGACTGCAGACGCATCCTCGCGGTCTCCTCCCTGGGCAACTCGGCCTATGATGTGACGCAGGACACCATGCCAAGGGGGCCTGCTCATGCCAGCAAACGAGAAGCAGCAGGAAGAGTCAGAGTTCGAGGCGGAGGTCTTGCGGATATCGCGTGCGCTCTTCGCTCCGGAGAATGAGTTCCAAGGCTCCACTTACATCGGCACAGCTGAACGCGATGGCGTCTTTGTGGGGCCCGACTCGGTAACAATCGTCGAGTGCACGGTTTCCCGGCGAAAGGACAAAGCAGAAAAGGACGGCAGGAAGCTTTACGAGGCTTGTGTTGCCAAGGCTCGGCAGTACCCGTTCAAGTCCGTCAAGGGATTCTTCGTTACGCGCGACGAGCCCACTGCCGATCAGCGCACGGTCATCAAGTCACTAGGGTCGCCGCTGTTTGCGTGCAGTTTCGCACAGCTGCGAGGGCAGCTAGTCGACTCCCTCAGGTATCTAGAATTGCGTGACTTTTACCCCTTTGGATCGGCACGAGAGCCCAGCGGTGACCATGGCGACCTGAAGCCGTATGTCGCCGTAGACCCGGTGGAGAGTAGTACGGGCAAGCCGATTTCGGTTGCGCGGGTGGCCAGTGCCGTGACATCCGGTAAATCCGTGCTATTGTATGGCGATTACGGTGCCGGCAAGAGCATGTTCCTGCGCGAGCTGTATCGGCGCCTTGCTGATGCCCACCGAAAGAATGCTTTTAGCTCTTTTCCCATCCTTCTTAATCTGCGCGATCATCAGGGGCAGGTCTACCCTATCGAGGCGCTCGAGCGCCATGCCCGCTCTATTGGATTCCCCACGCCATCGCAGCTAGTCCGGGCATGGCGTTCGGGGGATGTGGCGCTAATACTCGATGGCTTTGACGAGATTGCAACGCCCGGCTGGATGGGCAAGACGCAGACAATGCGCGATATTCGTCGCCGATCCGTGGAGTTGGTGCGCCGCTTCTGTCGGGAATCACGCGCGTCGACTTCCGTTGTTCTTGCTGGGCGGGCGCATTTCTTCGACAGTGAGCGCGAGATGCGTACCGCCTTGGGGCCTAGGGATGATTCTCTCTTGCTGATGGCTGGAGAGCCCACCGAGGCACAGGCTAAGGAGATCCTCGATGCCTATGGCTGGCACGATGCTCTCCCAGAATGGCTGCCTTCGCGCCCCCTCCTTCTAAGCTATCTGGGCTCGTCAAGTGTCTTGCAAGACTCCATCGAGGGAACATTCGGACGCTCGGCAGGCGACGGCTGGAACATGATGCTGGACCGCATTTCTGCGCGTGAGGCCGACATGGAGATGGGTGTGGACGGTTTTACCGTCCGCAAGGTTCTGGAGCGGCTCGCCACGCATGCGCGCCACTCCTCAGACGGGCTTGGACCTATCTCAAAGGACGAGCTTACCTCTGTATTTCAGTCCGTGTGTGGCTACACCCCCGACGAAGGCTCCTATCAGCTCCTGCAACGACTCCCTGGCCTCGGGGCCATGGATAGTGTCGATGGTTCTCGGCATTTCGTCGACCTCTCCCTCGCCGACGCCGCCCGCGCGGGCGACCTTGTCACCTGTCTCCTCGACCCAAATAGCGAGAACCCGCTACTCGAGATGACCGGAAGCGTTGCATGTCTGGACGACGTCGGCGTCGACGTGGCCGCCGTGAGGCTGGAGCAGGAGGGCACCGCGAGCGCCGGGCTGGCATATTCGTCCGCGAATGGGCTCCAGCGCCGAGGGGTCTCGGATGCCGTCATTGCAGACATCATTCGCGTTGCCGGGCAGCTGTGGCCTAGTGACAAGTCGCCCACATCTATTTCTCTCCACGGTATTGAGCTTCGAGCTTTTTCTCTTACCGCCGAGGCTGAGGGATATGACTGGCTGAGCTTCCATGACTGTGTTATCCAGGAAGTGGACCTCACTGATAATGACGGATATGCACTGCCGCACTTTCAGAACTGCTTGATTGGGCAAATGTCGGGGGTTGCCGGGTGGTCGGCCATCCCGCCTCATAATTTCGTAAATTGCGAGGTTGCTCAGTTCGACGCCCAGCTGTCGACGGCTAAGGGCATCCTCGCCCTAAAGACGACGCCTATGAATAAAGTTCTTCTTACGATATTGAAGAAGATATATGCTCAGAGAGGAACGGGGCGGAAGGAGTCCGCACTCTTCCGTGGGTTGGATGTCAAGCATCGGGAGCTCGTACCGGATGCACTGCAGAAGCTTGCTGCGGAGGGGCTCGTGGCCATGGCCAAATCGGGAGGAAATCGAATCTACCTTCCGGTTCGTGGCATGGCTGGCCGCGTCCGACAGATCCTCCAGGCTCCCCAGTCCAGCACTGACAGCATCCTCAAGTAGTCAGCTTGTCACGCTGGAATCTGGTGTGCCGGCTCGTGACCTGTCGACTGCGACTGGCGTAGGTTCTTATGGATTCGTCGGTGCGTGGGGCGTTCGTGAGGCCTCCTCTACAGTCGTCCAGACCTTACGGACGTAGGTGGGACTGCGGTGCGCTCGGCGGGCGGTCTCCCGCTGGCTGAGGCCAGAGCGAAGGCCGTCGACGATCCGAGTTCGGGCCTCGTCGGCGTCCGCAGGCGGTTCAGTGGAGATGATGTCCCCGTCTCCTGCTGCCTCGTCACCGGGCTGCCTGGCAGATGCGGTAGCACTGGAACCCTGGACCCCGTCGGAGCAAGAGATCGCCCGGGCGGGCACCGCGAAGGGGTCGAGGGTGCGCAGCGTGTTTGCTGGCTGCGCACCCTGGATAACCGCGGCTGGTGATGATGCGAAGTCAGCAGCGCTGACCTGACCGACTGGAGCGGTCACCTCCGTCCCGCGAGCCGCGGTTTGGGAGTGGGTCTGGCCCGCCAGATCGATCAGGCCGGGTGCCTGGTGCGCAGCAGGTGTGCATGGGGTGCGCGGGTCGGATGCCTTCGCCGTTGAGGTCGTCCGTTCGAGGGTGACGAGTTGGCGGCGCCAGGCCGGCCCGGCCTCGCCGAGGACGAGGAGCAGCGCGGGGGCGATGAGGTGGACGGCGATGCCGACTAGGTCGCGCTGGAGGGCGGCGTCCCCGATATTGACGAACACCGAGCACGCTCCAGTGGTCCAGCGGAACGTGGTGGGCCACAGCCCGCCAGAGCAGCCGAAGCGGGCGAGGGTGGCGTCGGCCTGGAGCGCCATGACGAAGGCGGTGTCGACGCCCGCTGCCAGCACCCAGCCGGACCATCGCCAGGGTGAGTGCGCACCGATGAACTGGGCGCCGGTCATGGCGGAGAAGGTGCACACCGCGCCGATCAGGGTCCAGGTGCCCAGGGTGATCACCCGGCTGGTGCGGCGCAATTCTGTTGGGTGCGGTGCGGGCGTTGAGGGCGCGCTGGTCACGTGTGGTTGCTCCTGCGGGACGTGGAGGAAGGGGCGGGTGCGCACTGGGGTACACGGGGGTGCGCACCTGTCGCGTCGGGGGTGGTCACCAGAGCTGTTCGAGCGGCCGTAGTGGCGGGCTTGAACACCTCGGCGGGATGCTGAGCCGGCGAGTTTGGGCTGTCAGGAGGCAGGCCGGGTGGCGCCGAGGTAGTGGTCGCCGGGGTGGCGGAATGGCTCGGTGCGCACCGTGGTGCCGGTGTGGGCTGCGTCGATCATCTGACCGCCTCCGATGTAGAGGCCGACGTGGGTGATTGCGGCGGGGGAGGCGCCGTAGAAGACCAGGTCGCTGGGCAGGAGTGGTGCGGTGTCCGGGAGTTGGTGGGTGGCGTCGTGTTGGTCCTGCGCGACGCGGGGGAGGGCGATGCCGGCGGAGGCGTAGGCGGCTTGGGTGAGGCCGGAGCAGTCGTAGCCATGGCCGGGTTCGCCGATGCCGCCCCATTCGTAGGGGGTACCGATCTTGGAATGGGCGAAGGCGATGGCAGTTGCGGCGGTCCGGTTGGGTGGGAGGGGGAGCGCCTGCTGCTCGGTACTGTGGGCGTATTCGCGGGCTTGGGCGAGGACTTGCTCGACGTACCAGTCGGCATGGTTGTAGGAGTAGATCGCGGCGTGCAGGTCGCGGGCGTCGCGTGCTCCGTTCGCGCAGAGCAGCCGCGCGGCGGCGTGGATGGCGTCGGTGGGGTCCCAGGGGGTGGGCGGGTTGGCGCCGCCGGGTGGGACGGGCTGGGCGTACTGGTTAAAGGTGTCGGGGAGGAACTGCATGGGGCCGACGGCGCCGGCACTGGACACCTGGTTTGGTGCGCGGCCGTGGTCGGTCTCGATCTTGCCGATCGCGGCGAGGACCGTCCACGGTAGCCCGGGGCAGCTGGGAGCCGCCTGTTGGTAGCGCGTCAGCATGGCTAGGGGGATCTGGGCCAGGGCGGTCGCGCTGGGGGCGCTGTCGAAGAGGTGAAGGTCGAAGAGCCCGCCACCGGTCAGGGTGGAGACCACCGCGGTGGCAGCGGCCATGACGAGAGCGAGGAAGGCAAGACAACCTGTTCCGACCCCGGTCGCGATCCGAGCGGGTGTGGACCCCACCTGATGTCCTCTCGGTCAGCTCGGAGCCGGTGAGTCAGGCGCAGGAGGGGCGGGTGCCGGCGCCAGGATGGCGCTTCGGGTGCCGGTCGTGTCGTCGGTCGAGGCGATACCGGGGCGCCGGCCAACGGGCCAGGCGACGGGAAGCTCGGCGAGCCGGGTGCGCTGGGCGAACTCTCCGAGTGGCAGCCACGCCCGATCAGCGGGGTGGTACTGGTCGCGGCTGGTGGAGGCGCTGGCGAGGTGGTCGAGCGCCGGGTGGCCGCGGAGGCGGTCGTGGAGGTTCGCTTCGCGGGCCGTGCTGTGGAGGGTGAAGAGGACGAGCGGGCGAGTGTGCGTCGCGGCAGCCAGCTCTGCGTAGGTGTCGAGTTTGGCGGCCAGCCGGGGCAGCGACTCGGTTCCGGTGTCGTACTCCAGGAGGAACGCGGTCCGGCCGTACTGGCCGTAGCCGTCGGGGGAGGCGAGGTCGCCCCACAGCTGCGCGCAGCGCTTCTCCGACCACCAGATCGCCAGTCGCTCGTCGGCGGGGCCGCGACGGGTGAGCTGGGTGAAGAAGGAGCGGGCCCCGAGGTCGTGGGTGAGGAACGGGGAGAACATGGCGCGGGTGGCCTGGTCGCGGTGCCAACCGAGCGCGCCGGGGGTGGTGGCGTAGCGGGCAGCCAGCAGGGCCGCCCCGGTGGGCGCGAGGACGAAGTGCTCGGGTGCGGAGCCGGGACGGTGGTGCGGGCGGAAGGACTGGAGCACGCCGAGTTCGATCAGCGTCGCCAGGCGGCGGTTGACGGATCGTCGGGAGACGGCAAGCAGCTCGGTCAGGTGGGTCGAGGTGAGCACAGTGTGCTCGAGCAGCATGTCGAGCAGCCACAGGTCACGGTCCGTCATCCGTCGGGCGAGCACGGAGAGAGCGGGCCAGCTGCGCCCGGCAGGAGCGGCGGTACGTCGGCGCGGAGGGGGAGTGGCGGACACAGGGGACCTCACTTCACGGTCGGGGATTGCGGGCCGTACGTGGTGCGGGAGGACTGGCGGATCGCCGTGGCGCGACCGGGGATCGGCGGCGGTAGCGGTGTGGTGCGCAGGGTGAAGGCGGGTGCGTTGGCGCTGGCGGTGACCAGGCGGGCGGCGCCCTGGTAGGCGCCGAGGTGGGAGAGGTCGTGCGCGGTGAGCGTGGGGCTCATGTGGCGCTCCAACTCGCGGGCGTCTTCGGGGGAGGCGTTGAAGACGATCTTCGAACGGGCGTTGGCGGAGATGCCTTCGCGTAGGTCGTGGGGGAGTTGGGCGAGGTGCTGGTGGGCGAGGATGAGTGAGAGTCGGTAGCCGCGGGCTTCGGCGAGCATGTCCTCCAGCGGGTACGGCAAGTTGAGGAAGTTCTGGCACTCGTCGATGAACATCGCGCAGTCGCGGCGATGGTGCTCGCCGCTGCCTGCCCGGTTGGCGGCGGCCTGCCAGGTCTTGGCCACGATGAACGAGCCCAGCAGTCGGGCGGTCTCCTCACCCAGGACACCCTTGGGCAGGCGGACGAGCGCGATCCCGCCGTCCAGAAGCGCGCCGAGGTCGAAGGTTGAAGCGCCGGCTGCAATGGTCTGCTGGACGAACGGCCGCAACAGGAAAGCCCGGAGCTTGTTCATCAGTGGACCGGTGGCCGCGGCCCGGGAGGGCTCGGAGAGTTGCTCGTACCAGGCCCAGAAGCCGCGCAGCACGCGGTCGTTGACGCCTCGGGTCGCGCGGAGTCGGTAGGACGGCTCGGTGAGCAGGCGGGGGACGTCGGCGAGCGTCACGTGGCTGCCGACGCTGCGGGAGGTCATGAGGGTCAGGCAGGCGGCGCGCATGACATCGTCGGTGCGCGGGCCCCAGAACGCGGCGAAGATCCGCCGGAAGATCCCAACCAGGTTGTCGACGATGACGTCGGGGTCCGGCCCTTCCAGCACGTTCAGTCTTGGCGGGAGCGCGTGGTCGTCGGGGTCGATGAGGACGGTCTGGCCGAGGGCGGACTCCGGGAGCCGGGCGAGGAGATCGTTGACCAGGTCGCCCTTGGGGTCGATCACGAGCGCGCCACGACCGGCATCGGCGTCGGCGAGGACCATGTTGGCCATCAGGGTGGACTTGCCGGAGCCGGTCGCACCGATGATGTGGAGGTGGTGCCGCCCGTCCGCGACCGCCAGACCGACCGGCCGGGCAACGCCGACGTCGGCGACCCCCAGCGGTTTGACGGAAGCTCCCGGCAGCGGGACGGCCGCTGTGGGCGGTACCGAGTGAGCGCCTGCCCGCTGGACGCCGGGGGCTGCCGAGTCGAGGGGGAGGTGGGCGATGCCGGCGAGTTCGGGAACACTGAGCAGGTCGCCTCGCAGAGGGAAGTGGTGCGCCGCCAGTTGATCGGCGGGTTGGCGCAGGCGACGCCGGGTGTAGAAGTTGCGTCCTGAGTACACGGCGAAACTGGAGGCCACCGCGTGCGCGCGGCCTCGGGCCCGCGCTCGGGCAGCCTCGACGGCGTCGCGGGCGGCGCCGTGTTCCGGGCCGGAGGCATCGTCGGCCTGCGGAACGGAGACGGCGTAGCGGATCACGGTCTCCCACTGGGGGCCGGCTGCTTTGCCGAGGGCTGCGCGCAGTTCGGTGTTCTGCTCCGGATCGCGGGCTGTCGGAGTGGTGCGGGACGGCTGATGGGTGAGCAGGTCGAAGAGGCGACCGACTCTGGTGGGATTGCCGGTGCCGCTGCGGAGCCGCTGCAGCTGGTGCTTGGCGCGGCGGACGCGTCGTCCGGTGGCCGGCCGTGCGAGGACGCTGACGGTGAGGCTCTCGTCGGCTTGGAGAGCGAGTCCGGCACCGAGCAGGGCACGGAGCGGGTCGCTGGAGTGCTCCGTGCGAAGCGGCAGGACCTCGGGGCGGGCCAGACGCAGGGTGCCGCCGGTGGTGAAGACACTGTCCGCTGGCAGGTGCAGCGGCGTGCGGTCGGGCTGGGTGTGGGCTCCGGGCCAAGCAGCTTCGACTGCCCTGCGCACGAGGACTTGCGGCACGGTGGCGGGCACCCAGAGTCTGACGGTGAGTCCGGCCGGGGTGAAGTGGTACTCGAAGGCCAGGTGTGGTTGTCCGGAGAGCAGGCGTCGGTACCAGGGCCGGAGCAGTCCGACGAGGTGGCTCCACAGCGCTGCTGCCGCGGCGGGGTCAACTCTGGGAGGGGAGAGGATCGCAATCGCGAGTCCGTCGGCTGTGAGCTGCTGCTGGCGCCGACGGTGCAGCGCGCGCCGGGCGGCCAGGCAGCTGGCCGCTGCTGCTGCCGCGGAGGGGAGCAGGATCGGCCAGTCGGCGTTGCCGATGGACGTCACGGTGGCGAGGGCGTTGTGCCACCAGTCGTTCGGATCCGTCAGGAGCCGAACCAGCGGTCCGTTCGGTGCCAGGGCGGTCACCTCGTCCCTCCCGTGTTGCCGAGGAGCGCTTGGTCTGGGTCGCTGGGCGCTTCATTCGATTCGAAATGCTCAGGGGATTCGCCGAGTTCTGCGGGGTTGGTGGTGATCAGCCGGTGCTCGATATCGGAGGCAACGGATCGGAACGCTGCCCGCCGGCTTGGTCCACCGCAGAGCAAGGCTTCGCCCTTTCCGGCGCAGAGGAGGTAGGCGGCTTCCCCTGCGGAGAGGCGGAAGGCATCGGCAACGGCGTCGACGGCCTGGGGCGCCTGGCGGAGCAGGATCTGGGTGGCGGCGTTGGCGACGACTGCCTTGCCGAGGTCGGTGGCGAGCAGGTCGGCGGTGTCCTGGGTGATGACGGACAGGCCGGCCCAGTACTTGCGCGAGGACTTGGCCATCCGGTGGACGAAGCGGGCGCCATGCTCGTCGCGCATCAGCAGCCAGGCTTCGTCGATCACGACGAGCCGGGGGCGGCGGTCGTGCAGGTTGGTGACGGTCTGCCAGATCCGGTCGAGGGTGAGCATGGTGGCGGCGGTCTTCAGCTCCTCGGGCACCTCGCGCAGCGAGTAGACGGTGAGGTGCCCGCCTACGTGCTGGGTGGTGGGGCCGTCGAAGAGTCCGCGGTGGGTGCCGGTGGTGTACGGCGACAGCTGGTCCGCGAGCTGTCGGCCCACCGGGTCCTTTCCGGCCTTGAGTGCTCCGGCCAGGTCGGCGAGCAGCGGGGCCGGGCGGGCGTGGGTGCGCGGATCGAGGGTGATGCCGGCCTGGCGGTAGGCGGTGAGGATCGCCGCGTCGAGCAGTGCCTTCTCGGCGGGGTTGGGCGTGCGGCCGAGGAGGACGGCGAGGAAGGAGTGGAGGAAGAGCGCGCGCCGCGTCAGCTGGTCCACGGAGCCGTCGGCGGCGAGGTCGAGCGGGTTGACGCGCACCCCGGGTGCGCCGAGGCGGATCACGGTGCCGCCGACGGCCTCGGCGAGGCGGGTGTACTCGTCCTCAGGGTCGATCACGAAGACCTGGACGCCTTGGTAGAGCAGGCGCAGGGCTTCGAGCTTGGCGAGGTAGGACTTGCCGGAGCCGGAGCGGGCCAGCGTCACGGAGTTGTGGTTGTCCTGGGCGAAGCGGTCCCACAGCACCAGGCCGGAGGTGGCGGTGTCCAGTCCGTAGAGGACGTCGCCCACGCCGTGCTCGTCGTCCGGGTCAGCGGCGGGCAGTTGAGGGGAGGAGAAAGGGAAGCAGCTGGCGAGCGCGGCGGTGTCCAGCGTGCGGCTGCGGTCGAGCTGGTCGATGCCGAGGGGAAGGCAGGTCGTCCAGCCCTGCAGCGCACGCCAGGTGGCGGGTTGGCAGCGCAGCAGCATCGACTCGGCGAGCGCGCGAACGGCTGACGCCTCGTCGGCAAGACTCTGGCGGTCGGCGGCGTAGAGGGTCAGGTAGAGGCCGACGCGGAAGAGCTTGCCCTCACCGCGGGCCACCCGCCAGGCGAGCTCGGCGGCGTCCTCGGCTGCGGCCTCGGTCTCCGGGTCCTCCAGACGGCCGTCATGGTGACCGGCACGGCGGCTGGCCTCCAGCCGGGCGCGCTGCTTGCGCAGCCGCTCGGAGGCGACCGGCGCGGGGACGGGGTCGACGTGGAGGGAGACGTCGAGGCGGCCGGGGTAGGTGAGCAGCGGGTCCAGCCAGCCCGGTCCCACCTCGGCGGGGTAGCCGGTGATGATCAGGGTGCTGGCGAGAAGGTCGCCGACGGACAGGACCCGGGGCTCGATCTGGACCGAGTCGGGCCCAAGACCGAGACCTTCCTCAGCATCGACCAACTGTTGACGGCTAGTCAGGAACGGGATGTTCACCAGGGCTCCCCGACAGTTGTCTCGGCGGTGACAGGAACGCGCGGTAGGGCAGGGCGCGGGTGGGACGGTGCGTCGGGCTCGCAGGCCGCACTGAGCGCGGCGAAGGCAGCCGTGCCGTCCAGCGGGAGGACGGGGACTTCGGCAGCGGCCAGCAGTCCGATGGTCTCGTCGCGGTGCCGTAGCGCTCGCGTCCAGGAACCTGAGTCGCTGCCGGGCTCGCGGTGGACGATCAGCACTTGGCGCTGGAGCAGTTCGTGGCGCTCAGCGAGCTCGCCGAGGAAGTCGGCGTGTGCGAGGCAGGCCGCTTCGAGTAGCGGGTGGGGCATCGAGGGAGCGACCTGCTCCAGGGCGGCCACGCGGGAGCCGATCTCCAGACGTCGGGTGCGCAGCAGGATCTGTGCAGGGCCGGCGAGGGCGTTGAGCCAGCGGCCGAACGCTGCCAGGAGGGCCTGTTGCTCGGCGCCGGTGCGCAGGGCGAGGTTGACGGTGCCGGCCTCGCCGATGGCTGCGAACCCGGCTGGGCCGAGGTCCAGGACACCGTGCTCGTCGATGTCCGAGATCGGCAGGGCCAGCGTTCCGCTGGGCTCGCGCACCGGTTGGTCGTCGAGGATCTCGGCCTGCCAGGGCAGCACGTCGGCGAGTCCGCCGGCTGGGACCAGATGCTTGGGTGAGTGCTGGTGGCGCCAGGCGGCGAGCAGCCATCGGTCCGTCGACAGCCCGTCGCGGCGGGTGAGGACCGCGAGCGTGGCGGTGGTGGCGATCGGCAGGGCGAGAGCTGCGAAGAACAGGGGCGGGACGATCTGCCGGGTGGCGCGGTAGCCGAGCCACAGGACCAGCAGAACGGCAGCGAGCTGGACAGTCTGACGCGCGCTCAGGGGTCCGAGGACGGTGTCCTCCCGGTCGACGTCGGCCGGGATTTTGACCATGGACGCCCACGGCACGTCGTCGGTGGAGCGGTTGCTCACTTCGTCCTCCTATTTCGGCGGGCGGCAGGTGGGTCGGTGTCCAGCGGCGGTCGCAGTGGTGCGGGGCGGGGGATCGGGGGCGGCAGGTTGGCGCGGGCCGGGCGCAGGTTCGAGGCGGCGGTCGGCCGTACAGCGGGTGGTGGTGGGGTTCGGCGAGCGCCACTGGCCGTGCCCAGTTGGGGCAGGGTCGGGCGACCACCCGGCCCGGCGGGCTTGGGCGGCCGGCCGCTCGGCTCCGGAGGCAAGCCCTGATCGGTCGAACCGCCGGGCCTGCGACCGCCGCTGAGCCGGTTGACAGGCGCAGGTGCAGCACCGAATCGGTTGCCGGCGGTACGACGACGTGGACGTCCCCACTGGTAGGACGGCGCTGCGGGGCCACCCGGGCCGCTTCCCGGACCACCGGCGGCCGGTGGCGGCGCACCGCTGCCACCCGCCGACGGCCCGCCCGGGCCGCCACTGGGCCCGCCACCGCCCGTCGGGCCGCCGGACGGTGGCGGGGCCGCGCCCGGACCACCCCTGCCGGGGCCGTTGCGGCGCGGTCGACCCCACCAGTACTGCGGGACCCCGGTCATGTTCGTGCCTGCGGTCGCTGGTCGGCCTGCTGTCCGGGCGGTGCGGAGCCGACCAGCGAGTTGGGCGCCGAAGGCGTACGGGCCCAGCGGCATGCCGAGGAGGGCGCCGATGGCGACTTTCCGCAGGATCCGCAGGCCCGGCATCCTCGGCCCAGTGTTGCCGGTGATGGTGCGTGCGGGGGTGGTGACGATGCGTCGGATCCAGGACGGGATCTTGATCAGCAGGTAGAGGGTGCAGCAGATCAGCATCAGGTTGATCAGCGAGGTAGCGGACGGGATAGGGACCAGGCCGTAGTTGTTCGGGTCGAGGAGAACCTTGACGCAGACCAGGAAGGCGATGGCCTGCGCGATCTCGGTACCCAGGCAACCGAGGTAGGCGCGCCACCACAGCCGGGCGATCCCGTCACTGGCCGGGTGGCCGTGACAGGCGAGCATCAGCGGGGAGGCGATGGTGAGGATGATGATCGCCGCGGTGCGAACCAGAACGGTCACCAGCAAGGTGGCGCCCAAGGTGAGGGCAACCAGCTGGAGCACGAGCATGTACGGAGCGGCAGTACCCGTCAGCTGGGCCAGGAACAGGCCGATCAGGGTTCCGGCCACGTCGTCGGCGCTGACGCCGTTGCCGAAGATCGCCGCGCTGATCGCGTTGGCCAGCTCCAGCGACATGGAGCAGAAGGTCAGCGACAGGTTGGAGGCGGCGATGCCCAGCACCAGCCGGGGCAGCAGGTCGGCCGCGCTCCAACGTTGCTGAACGCTGCCGTGCGTCATCGCAGTCACACCGGCGGCGAGGACGAAGAGCCCGTAGCCGGCCAGCGCGATCAGGCGCATCGCCTCCCACAGCTCGCGTACCCGGGAGAACAGGATCGGGTCGGGGGTGGTGAGCAGGACTCGGACCAACGAGTTGATCAGCGGCTCGACGAGCGGCCTGATGAGATCACCGAGCCAGCCGGTGATCGCCTCGCGGATCTGCCCGGGAATGTCCCAGAACGAGGCCGAGTCCCCGGACCCGGCCCCGTCACCGGAACCAGTCTCCGGCGGAGGCGAGGGGGCAGGACCCTGTGAAGGCGCCGGCGTCGGGGTTGGCCGGGGCTTCTCGCCCAATGACGGGGAAGGCAGCAGGCCCGGAGCCGGATCCTGGGCGCTGGGTGGCGGTGCCGGATCTGCCCAAGGTGGTGAAGGCATGGGCGGGGCAGGGCTCGCGCCGGGCGCGGGTTGCGGCCCGCCGGGCTCGGCATGTGCGAGCGGCGAGTAGGCCAGGACGATGGCCAGCATCGCAACTGTGACACTGAGCATCACCGCCCACTGCCGTGCCTGCTGCTGAGGGGGTGTCACTTGGCGCCGACCAGGCCCTTGAGGACGTCCAGGATGACCGGGGCCATGATCGCGATCATGTATCCGATCCCGGCGCCCTTGAGCGCGCCCTTGGCCTTCATCACCTCACCCGGGTCTCCACCGGCCAGCAGGTAACGCAGGCCCCCGACGGTGAGGAACGTGGTGGCGATTGCCGCGACGATCCCGGTGATCCACGCGGTGATGTTCGCGAGGACTTGGTCGATCGTCGGCGGAGCCGCGAGATAAGCGGGCTGCGCGGTGGCGGGTTGCACGGCACCGACGACCACGAGCGCCGTCAGCGCCAAGGCAGTCAGCAGAGCGGCGGGGAAGCGGGGCGGGCGGCGCGAGGGCGGGGTGAAGGCACGGCAGGGCATGGGACTCCTGACACGGGCATGAAGCGAGAGCGGTGGATGTAAGGGCGCCGCCGGAGCCGGGCGGCCTCGAAGTCCGTGGGCCGTCACCTCCCTCATGGGGCGAGGCGGCGGATGGGGCAGCGGTGTCAGCGTCTGCGGCGGATCCCGAGGCGGCGCCCGGTACTGGCCGGGGCGCCCTTACAACCTCAACAAACCGGGATCGACGGGATTTCTAACGAGTCGTCAGAAATAGTCGTACCGGCGGTCAGCCGTCCAGGAGCCCGGCCCGCACCGCCTTGACCAGGCGCTGCTCGGCGCGGTGCCGCCGCATCCCCATCGCCTCCGCCGTGATCCCGGCCCGCTCCGCCAGCTCCCGGACCGTCAACCCCTCCATCCGGCTGAGCGCGATCAGCTCCGCCTGCTCACGGGCCAGCACACCCCGCTCGACCGCCCGCTCCAACACCTCGTCGGGGCTGCCGGTCGGAACCTCGTCACGCTGCTCGGTCTGCTCGCTGAAATTCGCTCGCGCCGCGGCGTACTGCTGTTCGCTCGACCTGTAGGCGCGGACAGCGCGGTCCGCCGACCAGCACAGACTCGCCGGGATACGGCACGCATCCACGCTGTCCAGACGCTCGCGCATCTCGACCGCCGCGTTCCAGAACCCGGCCAGCACCACCTGCTGGACCTCGGCCTGCGGCAGCTCCGGCGCCTCCCGGCGCAGTCGGCCGGCGATTCGCCACAGCCCCGGGAGCGCCATCGCGCACATCGCGGTCGGCCAGTCCTCCCCGCGCCACCCGGGCATGGCAGTCCGCCGCAGCAGGCGCACCCAGATCGCCCCGCGCACCTGGTAGCCGACCGACGGGTGCAGCAGCAGCGCCCGCAGCGAGGCCATGTCGAGCGGGTGCTGCGGAAGCGCCGGGTCCAGGTCTCCGACCACCAGGGTCAACGGGTGCGACCGCTCGACGAGGCGGCGCAGCTCCTCCTCCACGGCCTGCAGCGGCTCCATCCGGGCGGTGGTGTTCTCACGCATGACGGGTCGTCCTCTCGGTTGCCGACGGCTCGAATTCGCCGTGGCACCGGTTTCGCCAGGGCCCTGGAGGTGCGACGGAGGAGAGCTGGGTATGGCGCGGGGGTGAGCTGGGGGAGAAGTGGGGGAATGCCCGTCCTGACCGCCGGTGAGCGCACCCCCAACGCACCCCTAAAAGCTCGCCGACCTGCGGAAACTTGCTAGCCAGAGGTGGGGGTGTGCTGGGGGTGAAGCCAGCGCGAAACTCTCCGAAAAATTCTCGGCCGCGGTCTGGAGTCCTGGGATGCGGCTGTTCTTGGACCGGAGATGTCGACCCTCGTCGCCGATATGCGCGACTACTCAGCCCCCGGGCCAGCGCTCGTAGCTGACCTGAACTCGGGGAGGCATACGGAGGTTCGGTGCTCGCCGCGCTCGAACTGGAGGATCGCGAGGCCGATTCGCCTGTCGGAAGGGGGCGTGATCTGACGGCCCGCCTGTCAGCTGCGGTCGCCATCATGGCGGCGTGAGTAACCCCAACCTGGCCACCGGAAGTGTCTGGCACGTCCACAGCGGCGACCAGGAGGTGGCTCGGCTGGCGGTCACCAGCGCCGATTGGCCCTGGATGCACGCCGTTGTCGAGGCGCTTCCTGGTTTTGAGGAGTTCCGTCCGCTCTTCGCAGAGCAGGAGCGGGCTGTCGACGAAGAGAACTGGGAGGAGGCCGACGTGTGCTACTTCCGGATCCGCAGTGCGCTCACCATGACGTTCCCCGACGAGAGTCCGGTCGCCGAGTTCATGCTGCACGTCCACGATGACGGCACCGCCGGCTGGCGGTGGCACGACGAGCCCTTCGAGACGCTGGATGAGTGATGCGCTGGCTTCGTACTTCTGGGATCAGGAAACAGTGTGACCGTCGGCCCGTGAGCCCGTTTCGAAGCCGTTGATCAGACTCCGAGTCCCGCGCGCGCGGCGACGTCCGCGTCGAAGATGACGAGCACATCGTCGGTGCACAGGTAGAACGGCCCCGGTCCGTCAGGCTCGTGAGTGGCCGAGCGGCCGGCGGCGATCCACACCTGAGCGGTGGCGGTCCGCACGTGGATGGCTTTCGGCATTGGAGTCGGGGCGCCGTGCTCCTCGCCGTACCACTGGATACGGCACGACTCGATCGGGCCGGAGAGAACCCCGGCCCAGAGGGGGTGCTCCGCGACCGCGACGCGGGCCGACCCGCCCGGCTCGCCGATGCGGGAGAGGAAGTCGCGCATAGGCGCCGAGTAGAGCTCAACGCCGTAGTAGTCGAACGTGCTGCCCCACACCGCCGAGTATGTGCCGCCGTCGTCCATGGTCAGCTCGACGCCCATCGTCGGCTCGTGCCACGCGCCGTAGTCCCACTCATCGGGATCGGTGCCTTCGTCCCCGACCATCAGCACGAAGTAGTCGACCGCGACGATGGTTCGTCCGTGCAGGCCGGCGACGAGCCTTTCGTAGCTGTCGGAGGTCAGGAGCGGCGTGGTACTCACCGGGGCATCCTGACAGCGGCTCTCTGACCTGGGCGAGCGCATTTCGCAGGTTGGGGCGGGCAGATGGTTGCGCGGTGGGATGGGGGAGAGGTGGGGGAGTCTCTGTCCTGCCCGACTGGTCACGCACCCCCAGTACGCCCCAAGAAGGCCGCTGACCTGCTAAAACGTACTGCCCGAGACTGGGGATGAGCCGGGGATCGAGTGTGGCGAGAACTCTCCAAGGTTTCCTAACTGCGCTCCCGTCCTGAAGGACTCGGCGACCGCCGGTTCGAGTGGCTCGGTCCGGCGGGGACCGATCGGTGGAGCGGGAGGGACGCACACATGACCGGGGCTGCATTCGGCCAGGTCAGCGTGTTCCGTGACGTTGGCCGTGGTCCATGGGGCGGTGGAGGTGTGCCGAGAGCTGGGGGGTAGGCTCCGCGAGCGTTGTCGGCCGGTGCGAGTCGACCGAGCCCTCTGGGGGATTTTCCGATGACGTTCCGACTGCGCGCTGTCCGTGCGCTGGTGCTGCTGGCCGGCTTCTACCTGATGGGTGCGGTCCTGCTAGTGGCCATGGCGGTGCTCGACTGGCTGCTGGTGACGCACCTGCTCAGCGAGCGGGCGGCCTGGTTCGAAGGCGCTGTCCTGACCGTCACCGTGTTCCTGGCGGCAGCGATCGTGCGGGGTGTGTTCGCTTCGCTGCGGGCCGGGCGTCTTGGCCCGGTGCCGCACGCGGTGGCGGTCACGGCGCAGGACCAGCCCGAGCTGTGGGAAGAGATACGAGCTGCTGCCCTGGTGACGGGCGAGCGACCGCCGGATGAGGTCTACCTGGTCGGCGACGTCAACGCCGGGGTCGCCGAACAGAGCCGCCTGCTGGGACTGTTGCCCGGGCGACGCCGCATGCTACTGGGCCTGCCGCTGCTCGCCGGGCTGACCATCACGCAGCTGCGCGCCGTCCTCACCCATGAGTTCGGGCATTACGGCAATCGCGACACCCGGCTCGGCGGCATCACGATGCGCGGCCGACAGGCGGTGCTGCACACGGTGGAGGTGTTCCGGCGGGGCGGCACCTGGATGCATTTCTCGATCGGCCGCCTGTATGCGGGTTATGCCCGGATGTACCTGCGGGCCTCGCAGTCAGTGGCCCGCGACCAGGAGCTCGCTGCCGACCAGGTGGCCGCCCAGCACGCCGGCCGCGACGCGACGGCCTCCGCGCTGCGTACCCTCCCGATCCTCGACGCCGCACACGCCCACTACCTGAAGACGTACGCCGCGATGGGCGGGCCGCTGGACGCGCTGCCCCCGGTGGGCGAGGTACACGGCGGCTTCCGACGGCTGCTCGCCGCCCGGACAGCGGAACAGCTTGCCGGCTTCTCCGCCGGGAAGCGCCCGCCGCGCCCGCGCCCGTACGACTCCCACCCGTCGACCGCCGAACGGATCGCCCTGATCGAAGCGCTGCCCCCCGGTGACAGGACCAACGGGTCGACCAATGAGCCGGCCGCGCTCACCCTGCTGCGCGACCCGGACCACGTGTTCGCCGCGCTGGAGGCGCGCACGCTGCCCCAGGAGGCAGCGCTGATGCGGCACATGAGCTGGGACGACCTCGTCATGGCCCGTGCCGTTGTCGACGCCGAAGGCTGGTCACAGCCGCTGCGTCTCGCCGTGGCCAGGGCTCTGTGGTCCTCGGCGCGGGACGCAGAGCGGGCAGCGCCCGCGCGCCGGGATGCCACGGCCGAGGCAGCGGCGGATCCTGAGTTGCCCGACCTGGAGGAGGTGATGGACGCGTTCGACCGTGGCCTGCTGTGGACGGCGATAGCCGACCGCCTGCCCAAGTCGCCTCAGGCAGCACGGCTGACCGGGCCGTCGGCCCGCAACTTCATCCGTCCCAGGGTCTTCGACGGGCTCGCGGGCATGGTCCACCTCCGCCTCATCGCGTCCGGCCACGCCACTGCCGACATCGCGTGGTCGGGGCAGCCCGGACTCGCCCTGCCCGACGCGTGGGAACGGGGCATGGATGACGCCCTCGACGCCGCCATCGCCGACACGCCCGACACCAGACCCCTGCGCGCCTTGCTCGCCGACAACCCCGGCGCCGCAAACCGGGATGACGAGTCGGCAGCCGGCATGACATCGTCGCGACATGTCTGAACCTGGGGAAGACTCGCACAATTCGGTCAGGTTGCTTGGCTTCTGGGTGACGCCCGAGGACCAGACCCTGCCGAACCCCGCTGATCTCGTCGACGATGCGTGGGACGAGTCTGAGCGACAGTGGGTTGCGGAGTATCTGAACCGCGGGCAGTTCGCCGGAGGCTGGATGGGCTCGTCCAGATGCAGAATCTGCTCACGGGTCAACGGCTACCGCGACTTCACTGATGGTTTCTACCTCTGGCCGGAAGGACTCGCACACTACGTCCTCGACCATGCCGTTCGGTTGCCGACCGAGTTCTTCGAGCACATCAGCCAGCGCCACGAGGCCCTGGAAGAGCTTGAGAGGGACATCTCGTGGTGGCGGCAGAACGCGGCCAACACGTAGGCCTGTCTGCAAGACGAAACCGTAAGGCTGCGTCAGAACCCTCGGGATACCTGCTCGGCGCTCCAGCGGCCGGGGCGAGGCCAGCATTCCACCGGTCTTCCTGAGCTTGCCATTGCACGAAGCTCGGCCCCACGTTTAGACATCGCTTCTCCTGGCCGCTGGCCGGACCGGGACGGGGCCTCGTCAGCGCGCCATAAATCGGCCCAGCTCCTGTGTCTTCCCGCGAAGTTCCTCACTCCAGACCTGTCGGTCCTCGCGGTTGGCTGCACATGCGTTCACCGGGATCTGCACGTCTCGAAGCTCGGCGGCCGGAGCAGCACCGGGTGGTGGCTCCCAATGCACCTCGACGCCCGCCCGCTCGGCGAGGGCCAGCATCGTGATGACGAATCCTTCGGTCAGGGCTCGCTCGATGGCATGCTGCGTCTCTCGGTGCCGGGTCAGGAGAGCGTTGGTGAAGACTTCGAGCACTGCTGGGTCGACCTGGCACTCGTCCGACTCCATGGGTCCGATGCCGGACGGGAGACTGAGAGGGCGGTACGTGACCTT
>NZ_PYBW01000138.1 GCF_003205575.1 Streptomyces tateyamensis | reverse complement strand
TCAAACCCGCAGCGGTTCATGATACATAACGGGCTGGCCGCGATCGGTGATCGCGGCCAGCCCGTCAGTGTGTGGTTGTCAGGAGACGATCACTGTACCTCTCGCATGGTTCATGGGTGGTAGGTGTTGGAGGCCCAGAGGGGCTTGTTGTTGGTGTCGTATATGACGAAGTTGCAATCGCCTTGGACCTTGGCGGTAGCGCCGGGGTTGTTCGGTGTGCCGGAGGACCAGAGGGAGTTTGCTGCTGCGCCAGGTGTGGTGAACTTCGGGTCGGGCTGATAGACGACGAGGTTGCCGTCGGCCTGCATGGTGGCGTAGGCGCCGGGGTGGCCGTTGGTGTTGGTGGACCAGAGGGGCAGTCCGCCGAGGGTGTAGAGGACGAGGTTTCCGTCAGCCTGCATGGTGAGCATGGTGCGGGAGGAGTAGGCGCTGTCGCCGGGGTGCAGGACGGTGCCGCCAGCCATGCTGGCCGTCAGGTTGCCTGGTGTGCTCGGGGCGTTGTAGACGGAGACGTCGCTGATGCTGCCGCTGAATGGGCTGGCGTTCTTGTTGCCGTTGTTCTGCCAGCGTCCGATGGTGAAGGACCCTGCGGTTGAGGAGAACGGCTTGTGCTGGCCGATGCCGGCGAGGTTGCCGTTGACGTAGAGGCTCATCTGACCGGTGGTGGCGTTGTAGCTGGCGCTCAGTTGTGTCCAGGTGTTCAGTTGGACGTTGGCGTTGGTGTTGACATCCGAAGTTACGTCGTAGGGCCAGCCGTTGGTCGGATCGGCGGTGGCCATGGCGAAGTGCCAGACGTTTCCGTTGCTGTCGGGCCAGAGCATGAAGGACTGGGTGTTGCCGGCGTCTTGGCCGAGGACGACGCCGTTGTAGGCGCTGGGCTTGGCCCAGGCGCTGACGGTGAAGGACTTGGTGGGGTCGACGATTGGCCCGGTGGTTTCGATCTTGCTGGTGCTGCCGTTGAAGACGGCGACGTTGGGCGGGGTGATTGGTGCCTTCGTGTTGGGGTCGATGGGGAGCGTGGCTCCGCTGGGGTTGTCCGGGCTGAAGGTGACGTTGGACGCGGTGCCGGGGTGGGTGCCGAGGGCGGTTCCCGACTGGGCGAGGTCCTGGCCGAGGCTGTCGGCTGCGGTGGTGCTGTTCGCCTTGTCGTTGAGCTGCCAGAGCCCCTTGGGGGTGGGCAGAGTGACGGTGTTGGGAGAGCCGGTGGTGACAAAGCCCGTGACGGGAGTGCTGTCGGTGCCGTCGGCGCTGGTTCCGGTCCAGATGGTGAGCTGGTTGGAGGTGTTGACGGTCCACAGGTCGGCAGGGGCGTTCGCGGTGGTGGGGCCGCCGGCGAGGTCTGCAGAGGCGCCGACGGTGGGATAGGTGCTGACGGGCAGGGTGATGCCGGGCAGGGTGATGCCGTTGGTGGCCGGGTTTGCGAAGTCGCTGTAATTGGGGGTGTTGCCGCCGGTGATGCGGTAGGCGTGAATGGTGCCGTCGGTTCGGTTGCGCGCCCAGAGGGTGGGTTGCTTGGCGGTGGTGCCTGGTGTGATGCCGTTGGCGGGGCCGGGGTTGATCAGGTCGTAGTTGGTCCAGTCCGCGCTGGAGAGCTCAACGGCGGTGCCGTCGAAGTAGAAGCCCGGGATCTTGTTGCTCTCTGGCGCGCCGTGGAAGAGCCAGAGGTGCTTGTTGATGACGGCGATCAGGGACGTGCGGCTGACCGAGGAGGGTGTGCTGCCGTTGGCGGGGGTGTAATAGTCGCCTTCGGGACGTCCGATTGCCACGATCTGGCTTGTCTGTGACCAGTCAGTGAGTTCTGCCGGACAGTCAGTAGGTAGCGGATTGCCGGTACCGTCCGTGCAGCTGTCGGTGGGTGGAGCGCTGATCGGTGTCTTGACGGTGTAGGCGCCACTGCCGTTGTTGACCAGCTCGTACAGGTTGGTGGGGTCGCTGGGCACGTGGGCGATCAGATCGTCGACGCTCTTGGCGGGGAGCAGGGAGCCGCGGTGCGAGATCTGGGCGCCTGCCCACCCCTGACTGCCTGGAGCGAGGGAGGCGTTGGCGCTGACCGAGTTGGTCGGGTCGATGGTGGTGCTGACGATCTTCAGGTTCCCGGCATTGTCGGGTACGACGATGTCAGGCTTGCCGTCACCGGTGACGTCGCCGAGGACGGGCTTGGAGGCCGGGTTCCAAGGGGCGTAGAAGGCGTATGCGGCGGGCTGGCTGTAGTTGCCGGCGTTGTCCTGGGCCTGGGCGTAGAGGATGTTGGTGCCCCAGTTGCCCGGAGTGGTGTTGAAGTCGGCGCTGTTGGTCGCGGTGTTGTTGAGGTAGACGCCGTTGGTGGCGCCGTCGGTGCAGTGCCAGCCCGTGACTGGGCTGGGGTTGGTGCTCACCCGGTAACAGGCCACGCCGGACGCCGCGGCGCCGGTGGGGACGGGGTCGGTGCCGTGGAGGGTGAATCGGGCCTGCTGTCCGGCGAACTTCTGTGGCGTGGGATTGGGGGTGCCGGAGGGCGGAAATTCAGGTGAGCTGATCGACACGGTAGGCGGGGTGCGGTCGATGCCGAAATAGCAGAGCTGGGTCCATGGGGATCCCAGCCCGGGGTTGTTGGCATCGCCGTCGTAGGCACCGGCGTGCCAGCCGTAGACCTGGCCGTCCTGGAGCTGGCTGAGGGCCAGGGTCGTGTTCTGGGCGTTGGTGTCGGTGTTCACCGAGCCGCCCCAGCCGCTGTCCTGGTTGTAGCTGCCGTTGCCGGCAGTGGAGTTCCAGAAGACGTTGAAGGAGGTGTGCAGGCTGAGGTAGGCGGGGGACCAGGTGTTGACCGCGAGTTTGACGGTCTGGTTGGCGCCGATCCAGCCGACGTTGTCCCAGGGGTTGGTGCCGCCGCTGTTGCAGTCGAAGTACTTGCCGGTGGAGGCGAAGCCAGGCTTGGGGGAGGTGGTGGGGCCCCAGGCACTGGGCTGGATGTCGTAGTTGGTGGTGATGTGGGGTGCGCTGCCGGGGCTGATGCTGAGGTGGTGGCGGTAGAGGGCGTTGTTTTCGTCATCGGGGGCGATGCCGACCGTCCAGTCGCCCCAGTGCTGTGAAGCGGCCTGCTGGATCTGCGAGGTGACGTCGAAGCTGATCGGCCCGGTGCCAGTGAGGCTGGCGGAGTTGCCGATCTTCTGGCAGCCGGCCATGGTTCCGTTGGTGCCGCAGGGCTGTGCGTTCCAGGTGGTGTTGGTGTTGATTGCGCCGGTCCAGTACAGGCCGAACGGGGTGTTGGTGCTCGGGCTGGAGGCGTCGGAGACGTTGGCGATCAGCTTGGAGTCGTAGACGGTCGGCGGGCTGGGTGCGCCGCCGGGCTGGTTGTAGATGTCAGAGTTGATGCCGATGTCGAAGTAGGCGCGGTAGCGGCCGTACCCGGTGCAGTCGGAGTAGGCGCAGTAGCCGGTTCCGACCGGTGAGTTGACATCGTAGTTCTTGGTGTCGGGGTGGTTCTCCTGGACCTGGACCCAGTGCTGGGTGGCGCTGTCCCTGCTGATGCTGACGCTGGGGTCGAGGTACCAGGGGCCGGTGCCCTTTCCGAGCACGTTCTGGTCCGGCGTCAGGTCCATGCCGCTGGCCGTAGTGCTGACGGCGATGGGTGCGATCTTGGCGCTGTCACCGGGGGAGTCCGCCGTGGAGGAGTTGGTCGACGTCATCGACGTGCCGCTGTCGATGCTGGGTGCTGCGAAAAGGGACCGGGTCGCCAGCGAACGCGCTCCCGACGCAGCGGGCGCGGGGAGCGTGGAGTCCCACTGCATCGGCGTGGGCGCGTGCAGGCGCACCGCGCCTGCGGAGTCCTTGAACGCGACATTGCCGGCTGTATCGGTCGAGGCCGTCAGCCCGGTGGTGCTGATCGGGAAGTGCAGGGTCTTCAGGGCCGGGTTGGCGGCGGCGGTGGCTGTCTTGACGACGATGACGTCCCGCCAGCCGCCGTCAGGCAATGCGGTGACCTGGAGGTCGACGTCGGAGGTCAGGACGCCGGCATAGGTGGCGGTGGCGCCGGAGAGCCTCGGGGCCGGGAGACTGAAAGGCGCAGTGACCGAGAGCTGTTTCCCGTCAGCGGTGGTTACCGACGCCAGCGGGCCGGTGCCGCCTCCAGACAATCTCAGCGAGTTCGGGGTGACGGCCGGACTCAGCGTGCCGTCGGGGTTGGTGTGGAGTGTCGCGTCGATCGCGGCCCATCCGGAGCCCTGCTTGACGCGGACGGGAGCGGCAGAGTCGTCAGTTGTGAGCGTCCCGTTGGGGTTCACCACGGTCGAGGAGGTCGCTGTGGTCAGCGCGTCGACAGGCACGGACTTGCCGGTTGACTTCGCCTGCACTCGCGCGTTCGCGATGGCCTGACCAGTGGGTGACAGTGCTGGAGCCGGGCCGGCCGGGGCGCTTGCGGTAGGGGTCGTCGTGGGCGGCTGCGGCCCGGTGACCGCATTCGCAGCTGGTGCGACAAGGAGACCGAGTGCGAGGGCGCCGTTCGCGCCAAGTGAGGCCAGCTGCAGGAGATGATGCCTCCGTGTAGCTGGTGGGTGTGAAAGTGAATCAGTCGTGGGCCAAGGCATGATGAGGCCGTTCCCCTCCCCAGTGCCAGCCCATTCGGCTGGCTGTTCGACTTGGCACCTTGCTTCGTCGATAGCCGGGGGTCAAGTTGCTTTGGAGGCTTGTGGCCACATGTCCCGATTGGTTCCGGCAATAGGGTCAAGAGTTCGCAAAGTTCAACGGCTGGGCGGTTGCTGGGCCTAGCGGCGTGAAGGCGTCTTCACATAGCGTCGGTCGGTGATCACGGCACCGCTGTGTGCTGGTGGCATCGGATCAACTGTTGCAAAGGGTGGGGAGTGGCTGTGCGGCTTCGGCATGCGCGGATATCGAGCAGGCATCGGCAAGGGAGTCTGACGGCCGCGCTCGCGGTCGTGCTGGCCTTGCTGAGCGCCCCGTCTGCTACGGCTTTGGAGCCGAAGCTCGGCGGCAAGACCTGGACACCGCCCCACACACCACTCGGCTCGCAGAGCAAAGCGGTCAAGGGCACCAATCTCAAGCCCGCTGGGGCGAAGCCACCCCAGTTCCCTGTCCCGGCAGTTTGGACGCCCGCGCCGACGGCCCCGGCCCGCGGTGGCTCCGCAACGGTGACGGTCGGGTCCGACTCTCCGGATGCGCGCGCCGCACGGGCGGCCTCCGGCGGCGCCGCACCGGCCTCGGCCGGTGACCAGCCTGTAAAGGCCGGCGACTTGCCCGTCGCCGTGGCTGCCAAGGCGGGGACGGCGAGCGCGACACGCAGCGTCAAGGTCGACGTCTCCGACACCGCCAAAGGCAGGGCCGCCGGTGTCCTCACGCCGCTGGTCAGCCTGATCGGCAATCCGTCTGACGACGTGACGGTAAGTCTTGACGTCAAGGCGCTGAGCGGCCAGGGCTGGGGTGACCGTGCGCGCTTGGTTTCGCTTCCGGCCTGTGCGCTAACCACCCCGGACGCGGCCGAGTGCCGCATCGAAACCCCGGTCGCCGCGATCCTGGACGCGGCATCCGGCACCTTGACTGCGGACGTCAAACTCCCCGCCGAAGGCAGCACGACCAAGCCGGCCAGCGTGACCGGCCCGGGCTCGCACGTGCTGCAGGCCGGCCTGGTCCAGGCATCTACCGTTGGCGCGCCGATGGTTCTGGCTGCCACCTCGTCCCCGTCCGGGCCAAACGGCAACTACACCGCCACCTCGCTCAACCCCTCGATGGCGTGGAGCGCCGGGGCGAACGTTGGCAACTTCACCTACTCCTACCCCATTCAGACGCCGCTGTCGCTGGGCAAGCTGGCACCGTCGGTGTCCTTGTCCTACGACTCCTCCGCAGTGGACGGGAAGACGTCCGCGCAGAACGCGCAATCCTCGTGGATCGGTGCGGGCTGGGACTACCAGGCGGGCTTCATCGAGCGGACCTACAAGTCCTGCTCGAAGGACGGGATCGCCAGCAGCGGAGACCTGTGCTGGGGCGGTCAGAACGCCACCATCAGCCTGGCCGGCCACTCCGGCGCCCTGGTGCGCGACGACAGCACCGGCATCTGGCACCCGCAGAGTGATGACGGCTCCAAGATCGAGCAGCTGACCGGTGCCCCGAACGGTCTTCCCACCGGCGAGTACTGGCGCCTGACCACCAACGACGGTACCCAGTACTACTTCGGGCAGAACCACTTGCCTGGCGGCGACGGTACCGATCCCGCCACCAACTCGGCGTGGGCCGAGCCGGTCTACTCGCCCAACAATGGCGACCCCTGCTACAACTCCGGCTCCGGACAGTCCTCCAACTGCGTCATGGGATGGCGCTGGAACCTCGACTACGTCGTCGACACCCACCAGAATCTGATCACGTACACCTATGCTGGCGAGACAAACAAGTACACGCGGGGTGGTGGCCAGAACAACGGCAACGGCACCCTGACCACGTACACGCGTGGCGGCAACCTGCAGACCATCGGCTACGGTCAGCGGCTGCCTGAGCAGGTCGCGGCCAAGGGCACCATCAAGGCCGCGGACCTGGTCACCTTCACCACCAGTGAGCGATGCGTGCCCTCCGGCTCGATCACCTGCGACCCGTCGCAGCGCACCGCAGCCAACCAGGCCTACTGGCCGGACGTGCCACTGGACCAGGCATGTGACGGCACCGGCAGCTGCACCAACTACAGCCCGTCCTTCTTCACCACCAAGCGCCTGACCAGCATCTCGACCTCCGTGCTCGTCAACGGCACCTATACGCCGGTCGACTCGTGGGCGCTGGGTCAGTCGTTCCGCGACCCTGGTGACGGCACCCCGAAGACGCTGTGGCTGGACTCCATCACCCGCACCGGCTCCACCGGCGGCACGGCGGTGAGTCTGCCGGCCGTGACCTTCACCCCGGTGGAGAAGGCCAACCGGGTGGACGGCCTGTTCCCGGCCGAGCCGGTGTTCAACCAGCCGCGCATCCAGCAGATCACCACCGAGACCGGTGGACAGATCAACGTCATCTACTCCCAGCCCAACTGCTCCCGAAGCAGCAAGGAGGACGACAACCGGCTGCCGTGTCAGCCGGTGCACTGGTACCTGCCCGGATCGAGCTCGACCACCCCGGTCAACGACTGGTTCAACAAGTACCTGGTCACAGCGGTAACCCAGCAGGACGGCACCACTGGCGCGCCGGTGGTCTCCACCAACTACACCTACAACGGTGACGCGGCCTGGCACCGCAACGACGCGCAGTTCACCGACCCCGCCACGCGGACATGGGACGGCTTCCGCGGGTACCAGTCCGTCACCATCACCACCGGTAGCGGAAATGCGGGCGAGGCCCCCAAGACCCAGAAGACCGTCACCTACCTGCGCGGAATGGACGGCGACTACAAGCTCGACGGTAGCCAGCGGAGCATAGCTGTCACCAGTCCGCTCGGCGGCACGGTGACCGACAGCGACTGGCTCTCCGGGAAGGTTCTTGCCACCCAGACCTACAGCCAGGCCGGTGGCCAGGTCATCGCGATGACCGGCACCGCCGCGACCGGACAGCAGGCCACCGCCACCCAGACCCAGTCAGGTGGAATGCCGGCCCTGGTCGCCCGCTACCCGGGATCCCAGGCCACAGAGACCACCAAGGAACTGCTGGCCGACGGGACGACCTGGCGCACCACCACCGCCGTCACTACCACCGACCCGGCCCACGGCAATCGCGAGCTGACCGATGACGACCGGGGCGACGGCACTGCATCGGCCCCGGAGATCTGCACCACCAGCACCTACGCGAACAGCAGCAACCCGATGCTGACCGGCCTCGTCAGTGAGAAGAAGGCCGTGGCGGGCCCGTGCGGAACCACCGCTACCGCGACGAACACCATCTCGGACACCCGCACGTTCTTCGACGGCCAGGCCATCGGGCAGGCCGGAGCGGTCGGAGACCCCACGGGCACCCAGGAGCTCGATCACTACGACAGCAGTAGCAACCCGGTCTACATCAGCACCGGCACCACCACCTACGACTCCTACGGGCGCCCGCTGGCCATCTCGACGACGGACGGCTCCACCTACAGTACGGCCGGCTCCCAGCTGAGCGGTGCCAACACCGCGGTGGAGACCACCACTACGGCCTACACGCCGGCCAGTGGCAGCCTGCCCACCAGCGTCTCGGTCACCGCGCCGCTCGGCTGGACCACCACGTCCACCCAGGACCCCGGCCGTGCCCTGCCGTTGACGTCCAGTGACCCGAACGGCCGGGTGACGACCGAGCAGTACGACGGCCTCGGACGCCTGACCGCACTCTGGGAGCCGCAGCGGTCAACCACCCTGCCGGCGAGCATCGCCTACACCTACTCCGTCAACGGCACCGCCTCGCCCTCCGCCGTCACCACCCGCACCCTGCGCGAGGTCTCGGGGAGCACCAACTTCTCCTGGAAGACGGAGATCTACGACGGCCTCGGACGCATCCGACAGTCCCAAGCCACCCTGGCCACCGGTGGTGCGGGACGGCTGATCTCGGACACCGCCTACGATTCGCACGGCTGGGCGATCAAGACCACCTCGCCCTACTACGACCCCAACTCCAGCCCCAACAGCACCATCTTCTCGGCACAGGACTCGCAGATCCCCGCTGAGACCTGGACCACCTACGACGGACTGGGCCGAGCCACCAACCGTGCGTTCATGTCCTACGCCCAGCCGCAGTGGTCCACCACGACTGCGTACCCTGGCGCCGACCGCACGGATGTGACCCCGCCTCAGGGCACAACCGCCACCAGCACCGTCACCGACGCGCGAGGCCGCACCACCGCCCTGTGGCAGTACCACACCGCAGCTCCCACCGGCCACGCCGGTGACGCAGACGTCACAACCTACGCCTACACCCCGGCGGGCCAGCCCGCCTCTCGCACCGACGCGGCCGGCAACACTTGGTCCTACACCTACGACCTCAGGGGTCGCCAGGTCTCGGCCACCGACCCCGACACGGGCACCAGGCAGACCTTCTACGCCGCCAACTCCCGCATCGACCACACGACCGACGCCAAGGGCAACACCCTCGCCTACAGCTACGACCTGGTCGGCCGCAAGACCGGCCTGTACAGCGGCAGCGTCGCCCCGGCCAACCAACTCGCCGGCTGGGTCTACGACACGCTGGCCAAGGGCAAGCCGACCTCGTCCACCCGCTACGTCGGCGGCGCTAACGGGCAGGCCTACACCGAAGCCGTCACCGGCTACGACACCGCCTACCGCCCGAAGGGCACCAGCGTCACCATCCCCTCCACTGAAGGCGCCCTCGCCGGCACCTACAAGACGTCCTACGTCTACAACCCCATCCTCGGGACCGTGAAGACGATGACACTGCCCGCGATGGGAGGCCTTCCCTCCGAGATCGTCGGCTACGTCTACAGCGACACCGGCGCCCTGGTCGCCTCCGGCGGCAACGACACCCTCGTCAACAACATCGTCTACGACGCCTGGGGCCGACCCACCCGCACCACCATCGGCCCGATCGGCACCCAGGTCGTCTCCACCCAGCAGTACGACCCCGCCACCGGGCACCTGATCACCTCCTGGATCGACCGGCAGACCTCACCCGTCTCCGCCGACCAGATCGGCTACACCTACACACCGTCAGGCGCGATCACCTCCATCAGCGACAACCAGAACGCCACTGCCACCGACCGGCAGTGCTTCGCCTACGACTACCTCGGCCGACTCACCCAGGCCTGGACCGACACCGGTTCCGTCACCACCAACCCCACCGGTGCCTGGTACGACAGCTCCGGCGCGCAGCAGAGCACCGGCACCTCCGCCTCCGTGCCCGGTGTCGGCGCGTGCACCAACGCCAGCGGACCCAGCACCACCGGCGCACTGAGCGTCGGCGGCCCCACCCCGTACTGGCAGAGCTACAGCTACGACGCCACCGGAAACCGCACTCGCCTCGTCCAACACGACACCAGCGGAAACACCGCCAACGACACCACCACCACCCAGACCTTCGCCACCCCCGGAACGGTCAACACACCGACCACCGCCCCGAACACCGGTGGCGGCACCGGCGGCCCACATGCACTCCTGACCAGCAGCACCGCAACAGCCGCCGGCACCACCACTGCGAGCTACCAGTACGACCAGCTCGGCAACACCACCGCCGTCACCGCCACCGGCGGCACCACCAATCTGACTTGGGATGGCGAGGACAAGCTCTCCTCCTTCGCCACCACCGGCCAGACCAGCGGTGCCACCTACCTCTACGACGCCGACGGCAACCAGCTCATCCGCCGCGACCCCGGCAAGACCACCCTCAACATCGGCCCTGACGAGCTCACCCTCGACACCGCCAGCGGCTCGATGACCGACGTCCGCTACTACGGCTCGCCCGGCGGCATCACCATCACCCGAGTCACCTCCGCCACCGGCGGCGGCACCCTCGTCTACCAGGCCGCCGACCCCCACGGCACCAACAGCGTCCAGATCACCACCGACACCTCACAGACCATCACCCGCCGCGCCACCGACCCCTTCGGAAATCCCCGAGGCACCCAGTCTGCTCCGGGGACCTGGTCCGGCGACAAGGGGTTCGTCGGCGGCCTGTTGGACCCGGCCACCGGGTTGACCAACCTCGGAGCACGCGAGTACCAGCCCGCCACCGGTCGCTTCCTCAACCCCGACCCAATCATCGACCAAGCTGATCCCCAGCAGTGGAACGGCTACGCCTACAGCAGCAACGACCCGGTCGACCTGAGCGACCCGACAGGAATGCTGCAGCAGCTGGCTCCCGGATCCGACGAGCGAATCGACCACTGGGCACCACCAATCGGCTTCCACCGCCCCTCCCGCAAGGCGATCCTCGCCGGAATGCTCGACAAGGTCTGGCAGACGATCACTGCGCCGCCGCCAACCTTCTTCGGTGTCCCGCTCGTCCCCTACATCCCGGTTCCCCACGCCATCGACCACCCGGCCGCAAGCATTCTCGGCGTTCACACGGACTCCGAGGGCTACCAGCGCGGACAGGACATCGCCGACGCCGCAATCTTCACCGCAGGCGTCGTCGCCGCGGTCGTCGATGCGGGAGCGGTGCTGGACGACGGCCTCGCCACCGGTCTCGCGCGCGCTGGGCGTCCCAAGGGGGGCAACTCCGCAGGCCGGCCCCACGACACCGGCGGTGGCAGAGGGGGAAGTTGCCCCGTACGAAACAGCTTCCCCGCCGGAACCCCCGTCCTGCTGGCCGACGGCACCAGCAAGGCCATCGACACCCTGACCGTCGGCGACCAGGTCACCGCCACCGACCCGCAGAGCGGCGAGACCAAGACCGAACCAGTCACCGCAACCATCGTCGGCCACGACGACACCCAGTTCACCGAGCTCACCCTGACCAACCAGGCGAACCCTCGCGGCGACTCCTCTGCTAGCACCCTCAAGTCCACCCAGCACCACCCCTACTGGGACATCACCACCAACCGCTGGACCGATGCCCGCGACCTGAAGCCCGGTGACCACGTCCTCACGACGGACAACATCACCGTCACCGTTCAAGCCGTACGCAACTACGAGACCGATGCCCAGATCGCGTACAACCTCACCGTCGCAGAGCTCCACACGTACTATGTACTCGCGGGCACCACGCCAGTTCTGGTACACAATTCCTGTGCGACAAATTCAGCCCTAGCAGACCTGCCTATCCACGCGCAGCCGACCAGGTTCTATGCGAGGGCTGGGGAGATGCTGGACCGAGTTGCTGGAAACCCGACGACTCACGAACAGATGTTTGGCAGTGCAGATGCTAGACATGGAGGAGTGTCGGCACTTTCGAATGATGATCTGATCCGGTTCGGAGGTCCCAGCGGGCAGGAGCCCATCACGGGATTTAGGGATTATGCGCCGGGTGACGATATCAAGCTCCCGGGTTCGAGGCTGCATATCGTCGATGGAAATAACCGTACGGCTGAAATCGCTAATCGAGTTCTTTCTGGCCAAATGGATCCGAATACGCTTATCGAGGTCATGATAGGAGGGCAATGAACATCGTCGCGGTACGACTGGACGCTCCGGTGCACTTCACGGCGTTTGTGTTGAGCGGAGACGAGGAGTCCGCTAAGCGACTGTGGGTCTGCGTCCGCGCGGCCGACTCGGCTCCTGCGGTCTCATGGCTCGGTTGTTGGAGCAGGGAGCCGGAACCTTCTCTGGGCGAGATCAAGGAGCTCCTTCGGCTCCTCTCCCAGTCGATTAGCTCAGGGGTGGTGATTGGCCCCTACGGTCCGGCCTTGGGCGCGATTGAGTCGTTCCAGTCTTGGGATTCGTGGGGGCCTGGAACACCTCGCCCGATCCTCGGCTGCCGCCCCTGGGAGTTGCAGGACGGACACTCGCTGAATGAAGTCTCCATTGATGACTTGAATCTGGGCTGATTGGTAGGCTCTAATCCGTCACTTGGGTGGCTTATCGCGGCTTGAGAGATACCAAGGAGCCCCACCGAATTTCTTCTCGGTGGGGCTCCTTGTACTACAGCGGCGGAT
>NZ_PYBW01000137.1 GCF_003205575.1 Streptomyces tateyamensis | reverse complement strand
CCCGCCCCGCCTGCCGGGGCCCCCGCACCTGCCCGAACTGTCCCACCTCCCGGACATCCCCCACCTGCCCGAGCTACGCCACCTGCCGGACCCGCACGAGCCCGAGTTCCGCCACCTCGCGCAGCCGCCGCAGCTGCCGGAGCCCCCGGACCTGCCCGAATAGGCAGCCGCCGGACAGGCGCTAGTCGCAGGCGGCGCGGGTCCGACCGCGGACCTCCGCCACCGCCGGGGCGTGCGCGAAGGCGCCGGCCACCCGGAGCAGCCAGGCCGCCTCGGCCGCCACCGTGCCGGTCACGGGCACCGGTTGGGGCGCCCGGCCCGCAGCCGGCTCACCGGCCGGGCGGCGTCCGGCCCGCCGGGTCTCCAGCGCGGCCGCCAGCAGTGCGGACCAGAGCGGCTCCAGCGCCCGGTGCTGCCGCCGGGCCCGGTGCTGGCGCAGCGGTGTCCCGAGCCGCCGGCTCCACCGTGCGCCGCCCCAGACCGTGGCGCTGGCGCCGCCGACGGTCAGGGCCGCGCAGAGCGCGCCGAGCACGAGCGACGGAGTGTCCTCGCCGCCGCTCTGCCGACCGTGGGCCAGGACGGCCGCGATGTCGTCCACCGTCCACAGGCTCCACCCCACGCCGAGTACCGCGGCCGCCCGCATCAGCCGCAGGCCGGTGCGCAGCAGGCCGGGAGCCGCCCGCCCGGTCTGCCGGGTGAGCACCGCGCCGAGCACCCACAGGCAGGCCACCGCGTACCCGGCGAACAGCGTGTCGTACCCGGCCAGCAGCCAGCGCCCGCTGCCGCGCACCTCCAACTCGCCGCCGCGGGCCGCGATGTGCGCCGCCCCGAAGAGCGCCGCCATGGTCACCGGCACGGCCAGCGCCGCCAGTTGATGGACCCGCAGCCGCCCGCGCAGCCGCCGCCCGTCGGCCGGCGCCCCCAGGTTGCGCGCCTCGAGCGCCAGCGCGATCAGGACCAGCAGGCTCTCCGCCCCGGTGCGCAGCGTGTCGTCGGCCAGCAGCACCGGCTGCTCGCCACCGCTGAGCGCGGACAGCTCGGTCAGCGAGGCCGGGGCCAGCGCGACCAGCGCCACGCCCATGCAGATCCCGAAGGCGGCCACGTACCGGTGCACCGCGTCCTGCGGGCGCATTCGCACCGCGGCGAGCTGCCGGCCGGAGAAGAACAGCAGGAGGGCGCCGGACAGGTAGGCGGCCAGGGCCGCGCCGCCGAGCTCAACCACCGTGCGGCCCGGTCCCGCTGTCCTCGGCCCGCCCGAACACGGCGTCCACCCAGTTGCCCTGCGGGGCGGCCGGGCCGACGCTCTGCTGGGCCCGGTGCAGGATCATCGAGGCGAGCAACTCGGCCTCCCGCTCCTGCGGTTCCCTGTACACCGTGCGGCCCAGCACCCGGGCGACCAGCGCCCCCGAGAGGTTGGGCAGCAGGGTGCGGGCCGCGCTCGCGGCGGCGGGCGCGCTCTCGGGGTGCCCGCAGATCAGGTGGGCGGCCTCGTGCAACAGGATGTGCTGCTGGTGCAGTTCGGTCGTGTCCGCGGCGTACAGGATGCAGTCGGCGGTGTCCGTGGTCACCAGCAGACCGCAGGGCAGCTGCGGCCGGCCGGTGACCGGGACCAGGTCGATCGGCCTGCCGCGCCGCTCGGCCAGCGCCGCGATGAAACGGGCCGCGTCGAACGGCACCGGCAGTTGGAGGGAGTCGGCGACCGTTCGGCAGCGCTCCCACAGCTGCTGCCGCTCCGAGCGCCCTGCCGGGCCGGTCCGCACCGCCGCGCCTCCCCCTCTGCCACCCGCTCGCGGGCCCCTGCCGGTCCAGGTGGCGCCGCCCCCGCGACGCGCCACCCACTGCTACTTCGCGCCGCCTTCGCGCCGTGCGATCACGTCGATCAGGTCGCTGATCGTGCCCACCCCCTCCGGCGACAGGTTGACCGCGCGCAGCGCCACGCTGCGCACCCCCGCGTCGCGCAGCGCGCCGAGCAACTCCAGCTCCTGCGCGATCGCCGCGCCCTGGTCGTCGTCGAAGAAGTAGGCCACCGGCACCTGGAAGAACTGGGCCAGCGCCTCCAGGTGCCGCTTGGTCGGGTTGTCGCGCCGGCCGGTGCGCAACTGCCACAGGTAGGTGGCCGAGAAGGTCTCACCGGTGGCCTCCCGACACGCCTTGGCGACCTCCTCGTGGCTGTACTGCTCCCGGTTGGGCCGGCGGACCACCTGGAACAGGCCGTCGATCTTCTCCGCCAGCGTTTTCGTCGCACTCGCCTCGACGCCGGTCGGCCCGGCGGCGTCAGCTCCCGTCATCCCACACCTCCTGGTCCGCCCACGTGCCGATCCAGCACGCGCGGACCCAGCGATAGATGTCGTTCATGCTAGTTCAGCCGGTGACTGGCTGTCAGCGTTGCGGCCCTTGCCAGCGGCCACTGATCGGAGTTTCATGACCGGTACGGGGTGATGTGCGCCGATTGCCCGACCGGTGGCCGCCCCGACCCAGGGAGTGTCGCCATGATCACCGAACTGGCCGTGGAAAACGTCGAGTTCACTTGCGGGCACTGCTGGCACCGGTGGACCGCGGACTACGACGTACAGCACTACCGCGACGAGGAGGGCGCCGACTGGGAGGTCTTCTCCCGCGCGGGCGTCCCCGCCGCCTCCCCCTACTCGACGGCCGGCGCCCCGGCCTGCCCCGAGTGCCACCGCCACTGGGTCGGCCACCTGACCGGCCGCCACCTGCTCCCCCTGCCCGTCGGCACGCCGGCCCCGAGCGCCGCACGGCAGAACCCGTAGGCCCGCCCCCACGCCAGGCGGTGGCCGAACCGCTCCGCGGCCCGAGCAGCGCGGCGGTATCCGCCAACCGGGTGACCCCCGCGCACCCGTCCCCGCCGCGGTGCGGCCCCGGCCCCGGCGGCCCCCTCACGCAGCGCGACCGCCCGACCCCTGCGCCCGCTCTCCCCACCAGGTCGCGCGCGCCACCCCGGTGGGAAAATGGCACGGCAGGACACGCACTCGGAACGGGTGGCCGCATGGACGAAGTCGAGCGGGAGCCGGGCAGCGGTGACCCCGGCCGTCGCCCCGCGACGGACGGCGAGCCCGGCCGCGTCGACAGCCCCCTGGTGATCCCGATCGCCACCGCGCTGATCCAGGGCGACGGCCGGATCCTGCACTGGAGCCCGGACGCCGAGGCGCTGCTCGGCTACACCGCCGAGGAGGCGGTCGGCGCCCCCGCCGCCCAGATCCTGGCCACCGACGAGCAGCGCCCGGAGGTGCTGGAGCTCTTCCAGGAGATCCTGGCCGGCCGACACTGGTCCGGGGTCTTCCCGGTGCTCCACCGGGCGGGCCACTTCGTCAACCTGGAGTTCCGCACCCACCCGCTGAGCGGCCCGGGCGGCGTGCCGCTGGTGCTCGCGGTCGCCTCCGACGTCACGGTGCTGCGCCGGATCCAGGCCGACCTCGCGGTGCTGGACGGCTTCTTCAACCAGTCCCCGGTCGGCATGGCGGTCTACGACGACCAGTTGCGCTTCGTCCGCCTCAACGAGGCGCTGGCCCAGGTCAACGGCGTCACGGTGGCCGAGCACCTGGGCCGGCGGATCACCGAGATCCTGCCCGGGATCAACGGCACCGAGATCGAGGCGGTGATGCGGTACGTGCTGACCACCGGCGAGCCGGTGCTGGACGCCCGCTCGCACGGCCGCACCCCGGGCGACCCGGGCCGGGACCACGCCTGGTCCGCCTCCTACTTCCGGCTGGAGGACCCGCCGGGCCAGGTGCACGGGGTCTCCTCGACCATCGTGGACGTCACCGACCGCTTCCGCGCCGAGTCGGCCGCCGCCCGGGCCCAGGAGCGGCTCACCCTGCTGGTGGACGCCACCGCCTCGATCGGCACCACGCTGGACCTGCACACCACCGCCCGGGAGCTGGCCGACGCGATGGTGCCCCGGGTGGCCGACCTGAGCGGGGTCTTCGCGCTGGACCGGCTGGTCACCGGGGCCCCGGACGACGGCGTGACCCGGGTGCGCCGGCTCGCGCTGGCCGCCTCCGACCCGTCCTACCCGCGGCAGGTGCTGCCGGTGGACGCGGTCTACGAGGTGCAGGCCGACTCCCCCTACGCCCGGGCGATGACCACCGCCCGCACCGTGGTGGTGCCGTCCTGGGAGCTGCCGGCGCTGACCACCGGCCTGGACCAGGTCTCGCTGCGCCGGTACCTGGGCCGGCGGTCCCGCTCGGTGCGGATCACCCCGCTGGTGGCCCGCGGCACGGTGCTCGGCATGGTGGTCTACTCCCGGCGCGGCGAGCGGGAGTCCTTCGCCGAGGCGGACATCACGCTCGGCGACGAGCTGGCCTCGCGGGCCGCGGTGGCGATCGACAACGCCCGGCTCTACACCCTGGAGCGGGTGGCCGCCGAGGACCGGCGCAAGGCGCTGGACGAGGCGCACGCGGCCACCGGACGCCTGGCGCTGCTCAACGAGGCCGGCGGCCGGATCGGCACCACGCTCGACCTGCCGCGCACCGCCGAGGAGCTGGTCGACGTGGTGATCCCGCGGTTCGCCGACTTCGTCACCGTGGACCTGCTGGAGCCGGTCCTGACCGGCGAGGGAACGCCGGTGGTGCCGGCCTTCGGACCGGCCACCCTGCGGGCGGTGGCGGTCGGCGAGATCGGCACCCACGGGGTGGGCAGCCCCGGCGGCCAGCTCACCGGCGCCGCCGACCCGGTGGGCGGGGTCTCGCAGTCCGCCGCACTGTACGCGCAGAGTCTGCGCAGCGGCCGGTCGATCCTGGTGGCCGAGGTGGACGAGGCGAGTCTGGCCACCATCGTGGCCTCGCCGGACCGGATCCAGCCCGCGCTGGAGTCCGGCATCCACTCCTACCTGATGGTCCCGCTGGTGGCCCGCGGCCGGGTGCTGGGCGGCGCCGAGTTCATGCGGCTGCGCAACAACCCGGAGCCGTTCACCGCGGCCGACGTCGCGCTCGCCGAGGAGCTGGCGGCGCGGGCGGCGGTCTGCATGGACAACGCCCGGCTCTACCGGCGCGAGCGGGACACCGCGCTGACCCTGCAGCGCAGCCTGCTGCCGCAGCAGGTGCACGACCCGCCGGGGCTGGAGATCGCCTACCGGTACCTGCCGGCCAGCTCGCTGACCGAGGTCGGCGGCGACTGGTTCGACGTGGTGCCGCTGCCCTGCGGGCGGGTCGCGCTGGTGGTCGGCGACGTCACCGGACACGGCCTGCGGGCGGCCGCCATGATGGGCCAACTGCGCACCGTGGCACGGACCCTGATCACCCTGGACATGGACCCGGCCCGGGTGCTGCGACGGCTGGACGAGGCCGCGGCCACGGCCGGCGAAGGCGCCGCCGAGGGCCTGTACGCGACCTGCGTGGTGGTGGTGCTGGACCCGGTGGACCTGGTCTGCACCGCGGCCTGCGCCGGGCACGTGCCACCGCTGGTCAGCGCGCCGGACGGCACGCTGACCCTGCTCGAACTGCCGTCGGGCGCGCCGCTCGGGGTCGGCGGGGTGCCGTTCGAGAGCGTGGACTTCCAGCTGCCGCCCGAGGGCCTGGTGGTGCTGTGCACCGACGGTCTGGTGGAGCGGCGCGACCGGGACCTGGACGAGGGGCTGGAGCTGCTGCGGACCACCGTGGCCGAGCAGCACGGCGGGCTGGAGGAGTCCTGCGACGCGGTGCTGTCCACCCTGGTCACCAGCACCCGGGAGGACGACATCGCGGTGATCATGGCGCGGGCCGGGCGGATCGGCCCGGACCGGATCGCCACCCTGGGGCTGACCGGCGACCGGGCGCTGGTCGGCCACGCCCGCCGGTTCGTCCGCGAGACCCTGCACGAGTGGGGGCTGGCCGCGCTGGCGGACCAGGCCGAGCTGCTCACCAGCGAACTGGTGACCAACGCCCTGGTGCACGCCGGCGCCCCCACCCAGCTGCGGCTCTTCCGCAACCAGGCGCTGACCGTCGAGGTCTCCGACGTGGACGGTCACGCGCCGCGGCTGCGCCGCGCCCTGGAGGACGACGAGGGCGGTCGCGGCATGCACCTGGTCAACGAGCTCGCGCACCGCTGGGGCAGCCGGGCCACGCCGCGCGGCAAGCTGGTCTGGTTCGAGCTGGAGCTACCGCTCGGCGCCACCGGCTGAACCACGGCCGAGCACCGCCAGACGGAATGTCACCAGGCGTCCCCCGAGCCGGTCAGCCGCTCGCGCAGGTCGCGCTTGAGCAGCTTGCCGGAGGCGTTCTTCGGCAGCTCGGCAGCGAAGTGCACCGCCTTGGGCGTCTTGTACGCGGGCAGCCGCTCGCGCGCCCAGGCGATCAGCTCGGCCGCGCTGACCTCCTCGCGGGTCACCACCACCGCGGTGACCGCCTCGATCCAGTGCGGGTCGGGCAGGCCGATCACCGCCGCCTCGACCACCGCCGGGTGCCCGTACAGCGCGTCCTCCACCTCGCGGGAGGCGACCAGCACCCCGCCCGTGTTGATCACGTCCTTGAGCCGGTCCACCACGTACACGTAGCCCTCGGCGTCGCGCCGCACCAGGTCCCCGGAGTGGAACCACTCCCCGTCGAAGGCCTCCGCGCTCTCCTGCGGCTTGTCCCAGTACCCGGTGCACAGCTGCGGCGAGCGGTAGAGGATCTCCCCCACCTCGCCGGGTGCCACCTCCGCCCCCGCCTGGTCCACCACCTTGGCCTCGACGAAGAGCACGGTCCGCCCGGCCGAGGTGGGCCGCTCCCGGTGCTCCTCGGGGCGCAGCACCGTGGTCAGCGGCCCGATCTCGGACTGCCCGAAGGCGTTGTAGAACCCCGTCGCGGGCAGCGCCGCACGCAGCCGCTCCAGCACCGGCCCGGGCATGATCGAGGCCCCGTAGTACGCCTTGGCCAGCGCGCTCAGGTCAGCGCCGCGGAACCGCGGGTGCGCCTCGATCGCCGTCCACACGGTCGGCGGCGCGAAGAAGCTGGTGATCCGCTTGCCCGCCAGCCGGTCCAGCAGCTCACCCGGCTCCGGCGCCTGCACCAGCAGGTTCTCCGCCCCCAGCAGCAGGTAGGGCAGCAGGAAGACGTGCAGTTGTCCGGAGTGGTAGAGCGGCAGCGCGTGCAGCGGCCGGTCCCGCTCGGTCAGGTCGAGGGCGACGATCGCCGACAGGTACTCGTGCAGCAGCGCCCGGTGCGTCATCATCGCGCCCTTGGGAGCGGCGGTGGTGCCGGAGGTGTAGAGCAGCTGCAGCAGGTCGGTGTCCCGGACCGTCACCGCGATTTCGGGGACCGGCCCGTGGCCCGCCACCTCCAGCAGCTCGGCGAAGTCCACCGCGGGCAGCGGGGCCAGCGCGGCGGCCCGCTCGGCGTACTCGGTGTCGTGCACCAGCAGCGCGCTGCCGGACTGCTCGGTGAAGTACCGCAGTTCGGCACCGGTGGCGTTGTAGTTGACCGGCACGTGCACCAGGCCGGCCCGGCCGCAGGCCAGGAAGAGCAGCAGGTAGGCGTCGGAGTTGCGGCCCAGTGCCGCGACCCTGCGGCCCGGTCGCAGGCCGCGGGCCAGCAGATGGCCGGCCAGCCGGGTGACGGCCTGGTCGAGCGCCCGGTAGCTCCAGCTGCGGTCGGCGAAGCGCAGGGCCGTCCGCCCGGGGGTGCGGGCGGCCGAGCGGCGCAACGCGTCGGGGACGGTGCTGAGGTGATCGAGGGTCATGTCCTCCGTAATTCCCGTGCGCCGAACGGTTAAGTTCCGATCTTCCTGGGCCGGGCCCGGCGTGGTGGCCTTCGAACACCTGCCATGATCTGCAATTGTCCGGCTATCGGACAGTCGGACCCGTCTGACTGTCATTCATTCTGGCTATTGACCCCTTGTGGTCAGGACGGTGACGCGATGGAATGCGTGAGCTTGTCGGGACGGGCGTTCCAGAGGGCACGCGTGCGTCCGACCCCGGTACGCGCGCTCTGGGCGCGCCCCCTGACGTCTTATCAGACGAAGGGATGTTCATGATCGGCTGGCGCAAGACTCAGCTCGCAGCCGTCACGCTCACCGCCGCGTCCCTGGTGCTCTCCTTCGGGACCAGTGCCAGCGGCGCTCCGACCGCCCCCGCTCCGAACGCCCAGGCGGCGTCGGAGAGCGGCGCACCGGCCCCGGTGATCGTGATCCTCAAGGACCAGCTCTCCAGCACGCCGGCCGACTCCGGCCACCTGGACGCCCGCCGCAAGGCCACCGGTCAGGCCCAGGCCCCGCTGCTCGCCAAGGTCAGGGCGAACGGCGGCACCGGCATCAAGAGCTTCGTGGTCGGCAACGCCTTCTCGGCCACCGTGAGCCCCGCGCTGCGGGCCCAGCTCACCGCCGACCCGGCGGTCGCGGCGGTGATCGCGGACGAGACGGTCAAGGTCGCCCCGCCGGCCGCCAAGCCCACCGCGGCCGACGCCGCCACCGGCAGCGCGCCGGCCAAGGCCGCCACCACCCCGGCGGCCAAGCAGGGCGACGCCCAGGACCCGGGCGCGGTCTGCCCGAGCGACCCCGGCAAGCCGCTGCTGGAGCCCGAGGCGCTGTACACCACGCACACCGAGAGCCGTCCCGGCGCCCCCGGCGCGCACGAGATCGCGGACGGCACCGGCGTCAAGGTCGCCTACATCGCCGACGGCCTGGACCCGAACAACCCGGACTTCATCCGGCCCGACGGCTCGCACGCCGTCGTCGACTACCAGGACTTCTCCGGCCAGGGGTTCTTCGCCCCCTCCGGCGCGGCCGAGGCCTTCGGCGACGCCTCCGCGATGGTCGCCCAGGGCCGGGAGAGCTACGACCTGTCGCAGTTCGTCAACCCGTCCCACCCGCTGCCCCCCGGCTGCACCATCCGGATCAAGGGCATCTCGCCGGGCGCCTCGCTGGTGGCCCTCAAGGCCGGCGGCGACCTGTTCCCGAACTCGGCCATCCTGCAGTCCATCGACTACGCGGTCACGGTCGCGCACGTGGACGTGCTGAACGAGTCCTTCGGCTCCAACGTGACCCCGGACTCCGGTGCGCACGACACCATCTCGCTCTTCAACGACATGGCGGTCGCCGCCGGTGTCACGGTCACCGTCTCCTCCGGTGACGCCGGGATCAACGGCACCGTCGGCACCCCGTCCACCGACCCCAAGGTGATCTCCACCGGGGCCTCGACGGACAACCAGTCGTACGCCCAGACCGGGTACGCGGCCTTCAAGTTCTCCAACGGCAGCTGGGACAACAGCCGGATCTCGGCGCTCTCCTCGGGCGGCATCACCCAGGCCGGGCGCACCGTCGACCTGGTCGCCCCGGGCGAGTCGGACTGGGCGCTCTGCTCGCCCGACACCTCGATCTACACCGAGTGCACCAACTACAACGGCCAGGGCACCGGCGTCCAGCCGTTCGGCGGCACCAGCCAGTCGGCCCCGCTGACCGCGGGTGCGGCCGCCGTGGTGATCCAGGCCTTCCGCGACGCGCACCACGGCCAGTCGCCCACCCCCGAACTGGTCAAGAAGTTCCTCACCGGCACCGCCGACGACCTCGGACTGCCGGCCCAGGAGCAGGGTGCGGGCCTGCTGGACGTGCGCGCCGCCGTCGAGGCCGCGCGCGGCTACCAGAGCCCGTCCGCCGACAGCTCGACGGTGCAGGTGACGACCGGTCAGATCGACCTGACCGGCCAGCCGGGCTCGACCCGCACCGCCGACGTCACCGTGGTCAACACCAGCGCCGAGGCCCGGACGGTCTCCGCCTCGACCCGGGTGCTGGCACCGCTGGGCGACGCGCAGCAGACCGTGCAGCTGGACTCCACCAAGGACCAGCCGTTCTCCTACGCCACCAACGGCGCGCCCTGGGTCGCGCACCTGGTGAAGTTCAACGTGCCGACCGGCGCCGACCGCCTGGCGGCCACCATCGCCTGGCAGGGCAAGGCTCAGCAGGCGGGCAACGCGACCGTCACCCCCGTGGTCCGGCTCACCCTGCTCGACCCGTCGGGCCGGTTCGAGACCAACACCCGTCCGCAGGGCGGCGCGGTCTCGCCGAACTGGGGCATCGTCGACGTCCCGCACCCCGCCGCGGGTGACTGGACCGCCGTGCTCTACACCCCCGCCGGCGCCAAGGGCTTCACCGGCCCGGTGCAGCTGGACACCTCGACCCAGCGCGCGGTGCCGGCCGGTGCGGTCAGCCCGCAGGTGGCCGACCTGGCACCGGGTCAGTCCAAGACCCTCAAGGTCCAGCTGACCACCCCCGCGGCCGGCGGCGACGCCGCCGAGTCCGTGGTGATCGCCGGCTCCGACGGCCACACCACCAGCGTCCCGGTGGTGCTGCGCAGCCTGGTCCCGCTGGCGGGCAACGACGGCAGCTTCACCGGCAGCATCACCGGTGGCAACGCCCGCAGCTTCTCGCCCGCCCAGAGCTTCACCTGGGCCTTCGACGTCCCGGCCGGGCACCACGACCTGCGGGTCGGCCTGACCGTGGCCAAGGACCCGAACCTGGTCCTGCAGGGCGTGCTGGTCAGCCCCAACGGCACCGTGGCCGACGCCGAGTCCAACGCGGTGCTGGACGCCACCGGCGCCGTCACCGGCACCACCGCCGGGGTCTCGGCGACCGCCGTCAACCCGGCCGCCGGCCGCTGGCGGTTCGTGCTCAACGTGTACAACCCGGTCTCCGGGGCCGAGCTGGCCCAGGACTTCACCGGCCGGATCGGCCTCGACCAGGACCGGGCCGACGCGCCCGGCCTGCCGAACTCGGCGGCGACCAAGCTGGCCGCGGGCAAGCCGGTCAACGTGACGGTGACCTACACCAACAACACCGCCGGCGTCCAGCAGGTCCAGGCCGACGGGCGGCTGACCAAGCGGGTCAACCTGCCGCTGGTGCCGCTGGGCACCTCGGCCACCGTGGCGCTGCCGCTGACCACCAGCTCGCTGGTGCCGGGCTTCCTGGTCCCGCCGGGCACCGACCAGCTGACCGGGGTCGCGGCCTCCACCACCAAGGCGCAGTTCGAGCTCTCCGGCCCGACCGGCTCGCCCGACCTGTTCGGTGACCTGACGAAGGCGCAGAACGGCTCGACCATCTCCTCGGTCAAGGCGGGCGCCACCACCGCGCAGCCGCTGGAGCCGGGCTTCTGGAGCACCTACGTCCAGCAGATCGGCCCGTTCGGCCCGCAGGGCGCCCCCGCCGGCAGCAGCACGCTGACGGCCTCCGCGCACACCCTGGCCTTCGACCCGGCGCTGACCTCCAGCACCGGTGACCCGTACGCGCTCGCCTACGACGCGGCGGCTCCGGCCACCTCGCCGGTGACCGTCAAGCCGGGTGACTGCGGCGAGCTGACGGTGACCCTGACGCCGCAGGGCGCCAAGGGCAGCGTGGTGCACGGCGTGCTCTACCTGGTCACGACGCCGGGCGGCACGCAGCTGGCCAACAACGCGATGCAGGTCACCGGGTCGGTGCTGGCCGCCCTCCCGTACACCTACACCGTGGCCTAGTACCTGCCCCACCACGGCGGCCGTCCCCACTGCGGTGGGGGCGGCCGCCGCTGTCGTGGCCGGCGGCTGTGGCACCCTTCCGGGGTGAACCATCGCAATCCCATCGGCGCGCACGTCCCTGTCGCCGGGCGCGGGCTGGTCGGCACCGGCCTGGCCTACAACGACGAGATCGGCGGCGAGGCGGTCCAGGTCTTCGTCGCCAACCCGCGCGGCTGGGCGACCCCGGCCGGCAACCCCGCACAGGACGAGGCGTTCCGCGCGCAGTGCACCGAGCGCGGGATCCCCGCCTACGTGCACGCGCCGTACCTGATCAACCCCGGCTCGCCCTCGGCCGCGACCCGGTCGGCCTCGGTCCTCTCGCTGCGCCACTCGCTGGTGCGCGGCGCGGCCATCGGCGCACGGGGCGTGGTCGTGCACACCGGCTCCTCGATCACCCCCGAGCGCCGCGCCGAGGCGATGGCCCAGGTCCGCGCCGACCTGCTGCCGCTGCTGCGGGAACTCGACGACTCCTCCCCGTACCTGCTGCTGGAGCCCACCGCCGGCCAGGGCGCCTCGCTCTGCTCCCGGGTCGAGGACCTCGCCGAGTACTTCGACGCCCTGGACCACCACCCCAAGCTCGGCATCTGCCTGGACACCTGCCACGTCTTCGCGGCCGGCCACGACCTGGCCGCACCCGGCGGTATGGCCGACACGCTGTCACTCCTGACCGACACCGTGGGCCCGGGCCGGCTGCGCCTGATCCACGCCAACGACTCCAAGGACGTGGCCGGCGCCCGCAAGGACCGCCACGCCAACATCGGCGACGGCCACGTGGGCGCCGCACCCTTCGCCGAGCTGTTCCGGCACCCGGCAACCGTCGGCGTCCCGCTGATCCTGGAGACCCCCGACCGCTCGGCCGCCCCGGGCTTCGGCCACGCTGCCGACGTGGCCCGGTTGAAGGCCCTGCGCGCGGGCGCCTGGCAGGACCTGCGCGCGGGCGCCTGACCCGGCGGCGCCGCAAGGGTTCGGCGGTCAGGACTACGTGGTTTCTACCCACAGGAACCGCTCGGCTCCGCCGCCCGGAGGCTTATCATCACCGCCTCCTCCCACACGGCCACCATCACCGCGAACCCGCCCTCGCGGTGCAGCCACCGCTCCGCCCGCTGCACCGCGTCCTCCCCTGTGAGGTAGTGCGCCAGCCAGTCCGCCTGCAGTTCCCCCAACGGCAGCCGACTCGCCGAACACCACAGCGCCGCCAACCCGTCCACCAGGCGCGCGAAGTGCGCACGGGGCGTGATCCCGCGAACCTCCACCACCACGCCCGCCCCGGCGCTCGCCCGTCCAGGTCCCTGGTGCTCCTCGTCGGTCTGCGCTCGCTGTCCCTGCGCTGCATCCCGCAGGAGGAGCTGACGGCCGCAACCCGTCTGATGCACCGGTGCGGCCTGCTGACCCTGGCCCTGAACGTCGCCGAATCCCTGACGGTCGGACACTACGGCCGCGCTGCTGTCGATACGGTCGCCCCGCTGCTGCTTCTCGGCTGGGGCCAGGTCAGCCCGCAGTTCCTACGCCACTCTCACGCCCTGAGCACGCAGAACCCGGCCGAGGCCCCGTCCCCGGTTCCGGCCGTGCAACACCTGCCGGACCCACATCGCCCGACCCCGCACCGGAACCCGTCTTGCACGGCCCTCCGGGCCGGCGCCTGCCCCGGCTGTGCTCCTTGCCGCTGAGTCCGTGCCCGCTCCCGTGCTGGCCAAACCGACCGCCTCCGCCACGCTCCCGGCCGTCCCCGAGGCCCTGCTGATCGCAGAGACGCACCACGCCGAACAGGGCCAGCACATCACGCCCGGTCAGCTGAAGGGGCGCCTGCGCGTCACGCTGCCGCTGGCCACCACCGCACACGCTCAACTCTCCGCCTGAGCCCCGCCGGCCCCTTCCCCACCTGACCGACCCCACCCGACCGGGCTCGGCTTCCCATGCCCCGAGCAGCACCAACACGCCTTCCTGACTGGCTGGTTGCTGCTCGGGGCCACCCCACCCGACAGAAGGGACACGCCCCGACATGGTCACCCTGGACCTGCGCCACGTGGCAAGCCCCGCCGTGCGGGACCTGATCCACCTGGTCAACCTGCCCGACTTCGACCGCGCACACCAGCAGATCAACCGCCTCGGCGGCTGCACCGAACCCGTACGCCTGCTCGGCCAGACCACCACCATCGACACCGCAACCGGCGAGATACTGCGCTCATACACCACCGCCGACGAGCCCACGGGCAGTCTGCTGACGGCCTGCGGAAACCGCCGCGCCTCGCGCCGCCCGGCCTGCTCCGGCGTCTACGCCGCTGACACCTTCCAACTGATTCGGGAAGGCCTGGTCGGCGGCAAGAGCGAGCCGGACACCGTCCGCCCCCACCCCGCGTGTTCACCACACTCACCGCGCCGTCCTGCGGCCCCGTCCACAACCGCCCCACCGACGCGGGCGGTGTCCTGTGGCCCGGCCGCTGCGGCAAGCGCCACGAACCCGCGGACGCGCTGCTCGGCACACCGCTGGACCCGAAGACCTACGACTACCCGGGCGCGGTGCTGTTCAACGCCCACGCCGGAGCCCTGTGGGCGCGCTTCACGATCTACCTGCGCCGCGAGATCGCCGCCCGGCTGGGCCTGACCCAGAAGGCGGCCCGCGCGGTGCTACGCGTGTCCTTCGCCAAGGTCGCCGAGTACCAGAAGCGCCGCTTGGTCCACTTCCACGCCGTGATCCGCCTCGACGGCCCGGACGGAAGCACCCAGCCACCGCCCCCGTCTGCCACCGTGACCCTGCTCGCAGACGCCATCCGAGCCGCCGCCCGCGTCTCGATCAGAGAATCGGCTCGGACGCGGTCGGGGAACGCGAACTCGCCTGGGGCGAACAGCTCGACGTGCGCGAGATCGGCGCCGACGTGGCCAAGTACGCCACCAAGTCCGCCGACTCCTCCGGCGTTCTCGACCGCGCCCTGTTCTGCCGCCCCTGCCAGGGACGCGGCATGACCCTGACCAGCCACGGAACCCCGCTCACGTGCACCGCCTGCACCGGCACCGGACAGACCCTGGGCGGTGCTGGGGTAAGCAGCGCTTACCCCACAACTTGCTCCCTGCGGGCACCCGGCCGGGCAGTGTTCCGGATTCGGCTTGCTGGCTCCACCGGCACTCAATGCGGGCAACGGCTGAACGCCCGATAACGGGTCGGTCGGCGGCGTTCGGCCAGCTCAGACGGCGGGGCACCGCCTTGAAACTCGTAGAGAAAATCTGGATGCACAGCTCCAGCCCCTGGCGGTCCAGCGGGCGACGGGTCAGCAACCTCGCTCGGTGCCCCCCGCTTCGAGGGCCTCGACGCGGGCACGCAGAGCGGTGAGCTGATCAAGCGTCTCGGCCAGTGCCAGCTCCAGCGCCTTGACGCGCGCCGCCGTCCCTCCGACGGGCGTGTTCCCCGCCTCCCCGTCACCTGAGTCACCCTCGGCGTCGGAGTCGGGGTGTGCGACGAAGGCTCCCTTGCCGGGGCGGGAGATCGCGTAACCGTCCTGCTTCAGCAGGGCCATGGCCTTCTGCACGGACAGGCTGGAGGCCCCGTACTCCGCCATCAACACGGCCTGCGTCGGCAGCGCGTCCCCCGGCTTCAGCTCCCCGGAGCGGATCCGCTCCCGCAGGGCCTCGGCGATGACCTCGAACGTCAGCAACACCGTGCCACCTGCAGGTCTACGTCCCCGCCGCCCCACCGTCACCGCAGGTCACCCCGCTTTCTCTGCGTCTCTACCACCGAAATCCGGCCCGTCCAAAACGGAAGACCGGGGCCACAGTACTCGCGTCCCCACCGCCCACCGAAACAGATGAGGAGGGATGTACTTGAATGCGCGCTTGAAGCGATGCTACCTTCACGCACCGCTGGTGAACACCACCGCTGACCAGGCCAGACGTCCCCGGCCCACCATCCGCGCCCGCCGCCACGCGCACCGTGCCCACGTGCGCCGACCACCCGGGTCACCCCTCAATCGCCTCTCCTCTTCTCCCGACTCCTGCCGGAGGTCTGTCCCCATGCCCGCGCAGCTCCAACTCCCCACCCCCGCAACCACCTCCACTCCCGCCAGCGCGGCGTTCGCCGCACCGGCGCTCACCACCAGCCCCGACACGTCCGCGAACAGGAACTCGGCGCTGGAACGCCGGGCGCGACTGACCGCCAGGCTGGCAAAGCTCGCCGCCGCCGGATACCTCGCACCCCTGGCCCGCCAGATCGGCTCACTGGGCGGCTGCACCCGCCCGATCCGCATGACCGGACACCGCACCCGCCTGGACACCGCCACCGGCCAGATCCTCGACCACCTCGACACCCGCCACCTGCCCGCCGGCGAACTCCTGCTGCGCTGCGGCAACCGCCGCACCACCCGCTGCCCCGCCTGCTCCACCCTCTACCGCTACGACACCTACCAGCTCATCGCCGCCGGACTACGCGGCGGCAAGACCATCCCCACCAGCGTCGCGACTCACCCCCGCGTCTTCGCCACCCTCACCGCCCCCGGCTTCGGCCCCGTCCACAACCAACCCGGCACCACCCCCTGCACCTGCGGCACCCGGCACGCCGACGGCGACCCACTCCTCGGCACCCCGCTGAACCCGCAGCGGTACGACTACACCGGCGCGGTGCTGTGGAACGCCCACGCCCCCGCCCTGTGGGCCCGCTTCACCACCCACCTGCGCCGCGAGATCGCCAACGCCGCCGGACTCACCCAGCGCACCCTGCGCCACCACGCCACGCTCTCCTATGAACCGCTGCGGGTTTGA
>NZ_PYBW01000136.1 GCF_003205575.1 Streptomyces tateyamensis | reverse complement strand
GACATATCCCGGGATGGGGGTCGTTGTTTCAGAACAACACAGTGGACGCGAGCAACTGAGGACAAGCCCTCGGCCTATTAGTACCGGTCAGCTCCACCCATTACTGGGCTTCCACATCCGGCCTATCAACCCAGTCGTCTACTGGGAGCCTTACCCTCTCAAGGAGGTGGGAGTGCTCATCTCGAAGCAGGCTTCCCGCTTAGATGCTTTCAGCGGTTATCCCTCCCGAACGTAGCCAACCAGCCATGCCCTTGGCAGGACAACTGGCACACCAGAGGTTCGTCCGTCCCGGTCCTCTCGTACTAGGGACAGCCCTTCTCAACACTCCTACGCGCACAGCGGATAGGGACCGAACTGTCTCACGACGTTCTAAACCCAGCTCGCGTACCGCTTTAATGGGCGAACAGCCCAACCCTTGGGACCTACTCCAGCCCCAGGATGCGACGAGCCGACATCGAGGTGCCAAACCATCCCGTCGATATGGACTCTTGGGGAAGATCAGCCTGTTATCCCCGGGGTACCTTTTATCCGTTGAGCGACGGCGCTTCCACAAGCCACCGCCGGATCACTAGTCCCTGCTTTCGCACCTGCTCGACCCGTCGGTCTCACAGTCAAGCTCCCTTGTGCACTTACACTCAACACCTGATTGCCAACCAGGCTGAGGGAACCTTTGGGCGCCTCCGTTACCCTTTAGGAGGCAACCGCCCCAGTTAAACTACCCACCAGACACTGTCCCTGATCCGGATCACGGACCCAGGTTAGACATCCAGCACGACCAGAGTGGTATTTCAACGACGACTCCACAACGACTGGCGTCGCTGCTTCAAAGTCTCCCACCTATCCTACACAAGCCGAACCGAACACCAATATCAAGCTATAGTAAAGGTCCCGGGGTCTTTCCGTCCTGCTGCGCGAAACGAGCATCTTTACTCGTAATGCAATTTCACCGGGCCTATGGTTGAGACAGTCGAGAAGTCGTTACGCCATTCGTGCAGGTCGGAACTTACCCGACAAGGAATTTCGCTACCTTAGGATGGTTATAGTTACCACCGCCGTTTACTGGCGCTTAAGTTCTCAGCTTCGCCCCGACGAATCAGAGCTAACCGGTCCCCTTAACGTTCCAGCACCGGGCAGGCGTCAGTCCGTATACATCGCCTTACGGCTTCGCACGGACCTGTGTTTTTAGTAAACAGTCGCTTCTCGCTGGTCTCTGCGGCCGGCCCCAGCTCCGAGTGCAAGACTCATCACCAGTTCCGGCCCCCCTTCTCCCGAAGTTACGGGGGCATTTTGCCGAGTTCCTTAACCATAGTTCACCCGAACGCCTCGGTATTCTCTACCTGACCACCTGAGTCGGTTTGGGGTACGGGCCGCCATGAAACTCGCTAGAGGCTTTTCTCGACAGCATAGGATCATCCACTTCACCACAATCGGCTCGGCATCAGGTCTCAGCCTCAATGAGTGGCGGATTTGCCTACCACTCGGCCTACACCCTTACCCCGGGACAACCACCGCCCGGGCTGGACTACCTTCCTGCGTCACCCCATCGCTCACCTAATACCCTGTTGGACCGGCGGCTCCACCACTCCCCTCAACCCGAAGGTCTCAGGGCGGCTTCACGGCCTTAGCATTCAGAGGTTCAGCGTTGGCGCTTCAAAGCGGGTACGGGAATATCAACCCGTTGTCCATCGACTACGCCTGTCGGCCTCGCCTTAGGTCCCGACTTACCCTGGGCAGATCAGCTTGACCCAGGAACCCTTGGTCAATCGGCGCAAGAGTTTCCCACTCTTGTATCGCTACTCATGCCTGCATTCTCACTCGTGTCCCGTCCACGACTCGATTCCTCGGCCGCTTCACCCGGAACACGACGCTCCCCTACCCATCCACAGCGTCGTTGGACGTATTCTGTGAATGACACGACTTCGGTGGTGTGCTTGAGCCCCGCTACATTGTCGGCGCGGAATCACTTGACCAGTGAGCTATTACGCACTCTTTCAAGGGTGGCTGCTTCTAAGCCAACCTCCTGGTTGTCTCTGCGACTCCACATCCTTTCCCACTTAGCACACGCTTAGGGACCTTAGTCGGTGTTCTGGGCTGTTTCCCTCTCGACCATGGAGCTTATCCCCCACAGTCTCACTGCCGCGCTCTCACTTACCGGCATTCGGAGTTTGGCTAAGGTCAGTAACCCGGTAAGGCCCATCGCCTATCCAGTGCTCTACCTCCGGCAAGAAACACGCGACGCTGCACCTAAATGCATTTCGGGGAGAACCAGCTATCACGGAGTTTGATTGGCCTTTCACCCCTAACCACAGGTCATCCCCCAGGTTTTCAACCCTGGTGGGTTCGGTCCTCCACACGGTCTTACCCGCGCTTCAACCTGCCCATGGCTAGATCACTCCGCTTCGGGTCTTGGGCATGCAACTCAGACGCCCTATTCGGACTCGCTTTCGCTACGGCTACCCCACACGGGTTAACCTCGCTACACACCGCAAACTCGCAGGCTCATTCTTCAAAAGGCACGCAGTCACCCGAAGGCTCCCACGGCTTGTAGGCACACGGTTTCAGGTACTATTTCACTCCGCTCCCGCGGTACTTTTCACCATTCCCTCACGGTACTATCCGCTATCGGTCACTAGGGAATATTTAGGCTTAGCGGGTGGTCCCGCCAGATTCACACGGGATTTCTCGGGCCCCGTGCTACTTGGGAGATGAGCAAGCAAGCCGTACAGATTTCGTCTACGGGGGTCTTACCCTCTACGCCGGACCTTTCGCATGTCCTTCGACTACCCATACGGTTTCTGACTCGCCGACCGGCCGGCAGACCGATCAAGCTCATTCCCACAACCCCCCAAGCGCAACCCCTGCCGGGTCTCACACACTCAAGGTTTAGCCTCATCCGGTTTCGCTCGCCACTACTCCCGGAATCACGGTTGTTTTCTCTTCCTGCGGGTACTGAGATGTTTCACTTCCCCGCGTTCCCTCCACATACCCTATGTGTTCAGGTATGGGTGACAGCCCATGACGACTGCCGGGTTTCCCCATTCGGACACCCCCGGATCAAAGCTCGGTTGACAGCTCCCCGGGGCCTATCGCGGCCTCCCACGTCCTTCATCGGTTCCTAGTGCCAAGGCATCCACCGTGCGCCCTTAAAAACTTGGCCACAGATGCTCGCGTCCACTGTGCAGTTCTCAAACAACGACCAGACACCCACACCCGACACCCCCAAAGGGACGCCCAGCCTGGGACCGGCACTGAGGTCATCGGCCATACAGCCGTTCCCTCAGGACCCAACAACGTGCCCGACACACCAGACCAGCCGAACCGTTCCACGCCGAAGCAGTACTAGGAGACAACCAACCAAGTGTGCCGAATAGTCAACGTTCCACCCATGAGCAACCGTGCGAGACATTCGCTCGCAACCGGCCATGTGCTCCTTAGAAAGGAGGTGATCCAGCCGCACCTTCCGGTACGGCTACCTTGTTACGACTTCGTCCCAATCGCTGGTCCCACCTTCGACGGCTCCCTCCCAAGGGTTAGGCCACCGGCTTCGGGTGTTACCGACTTTCGTGACGTGACGGGCGGTGTGTACAAGGCCCGGGAACGTATTCACCGCAGCATGCTGATCTGCGATTACTAGCAACTCCAACTTCATGGGGTCGAGTTGCAGACCCCAATCCGAACTGAGGCCGGCTTTTTGGGATTCGCTCCGCCTCACGGCATCGCAGCCCTTTGTACCGACCATTGTAGCACGTGTGCAGCCCAAGACATAAGGGGCATGATGATTTGACGTCGTCCCCACCTTCCTCCGAGTTGACCCCGGCAGTCTCCTGTGAGTCCCCATCACCCCGAAAGGCATGCTGGCAACACAGAACAAGGGTTGCGCTCGTTGCGGGACTTAACCCAACATCTCACGACACGAGCTGACGACAACCATGCACCACCTGTATACCGACCACAAGGGGGCGACCATCTCTGGCCGTTTCCGGCATATGTCAAGCCTTGGTAAGGTTCTTCGCGTTGCGTCGAATTAAGCCACATGCTCCGCTGCTTGTGCGGGCCCCCGTCAATTCCTTTGAGTTTTAGCCTTGCGGCCGTACTCCCCAGGCGGGGAACTTAATGCGTTAGCTGCGGCACCGACGACGTGGAATGTCGCCAACACCTAGTTCCCAACGTTTACGGCGTGGACTACCAGGGTATCTAATCCTGTTCGCTCCCCACGCTTTCGCTCCTCAGCGTCAGTAATGGCCCAGAGATCCGCCTTCGCCACCGGTGTTCCTCCTGATATCTGCGCATTTCACCGCTACACCAGGAATTCCGATCTCCCCTACCACACTCCAGCCTGCCCGTATCGAATGCAGACCCGGGGTTAAGCCCCGGGCTTTCACATCCGACGCGACAGGCCGCCTACGAGCTCTTTACGCCCAATAATTCCGGACAACGCTCGCACCCTACGTATTACCGCGGCTGCTGGCACGTAGTTAGCCGGTGCTTCTTCTGCAGGTACCGTCACTTGCGCTTCTTCCCTGCTGAAAGAGGTTTACAACCCGAAGGCCGTCATCCCTCACGCGGCGTCGCTGCATCAGGCTTTCGCCCATTGTGCAATATTCCCCACTGCTGCCTCCCGTAGGAGTCTGGGCCGTGTCTCAGTCCCAGTGTGGCCGGTCGCCCTCTCAGGCCGGCTACCCGTCGTCGCCTTGGTAGGCCATTACCCCACCAACAAGCTGATAGGCCGCGGGCTCATCCTGCACCGCCGGAGCTTTCCACCCAGAACCATGCGGTCCCAGGTAATATCCGGTATTAGACCCCGTTTCCAGGGCTTGTCCCAGAGTGCAGGGCAGATTGCCCACGTGTTACTCACCCGTTCGCCACTGATCCACCCCGAAGGGCTTCACCGTTCGACTTGCATGTGTTAAGCACGCCGCCAGCGTTCGTCCTGAGCCAGGATCAAACTCTCCGTGAATGT
>NZ_PYBW01000135.1:41708-42178 GCF_003205575.1 Streptomyces tateyamensis | reverse complement strand
CTTGGCGGCCCGCCGGGCGGCCGCGCGGCCGCCGGCGGCGGGCGCGGCGGGGTCCGGGGCCGCAGTGCCGGACTGGCCCGCTCCGACCGCGGCCGACGGATGGTCGGTCGTCGTGGAGCGCTCTGGGTCAATGGTCATCAGGTGTCCCCCGGCAGGTCGGCCAGGTTCCTCCCCTGACTCAGGCGCAGCACTCTATCAATTCGAGATCAGAGGTTTATCTGATGAATGCGATCCAGTTTCGTCTCAAATCGAGCTGATGTTCGAATCTGGAGTTAGGGTGGGGGCCATGAGCAGCCACCGCCACCTGCAGGGGTCACTCTTCGAGGCCGGCGCCGAGCCCGGGCTCGGGCCGCTCGGCGGGCTGCGCCGGGTCGAGCTGGGGCGGGGCGCCTGGGTGGACCATCTGCCGGGCTGGCTGACCGGCGCCGACGAGCTGTTCGAACAGCTGGCGGGTGCCGTGCCCTGGCGGG
>NZ_PYBW01000135.1:25866-41614 GCF_003205575.1 Streptomyces tateyamensis | reverse complement strand
CGCCTCCTACGGGGCCGGGCAGCCGCTGCCGCACCCGCTGCTGAGCGAGGCCCGGGAGGTGCTCAGCGCGCACTACCGGGGCGAGTTGGGCGAGCCCTTCGTCTCGGCCGGCCTGTGCTACTACCGGGACGGGCGGGACAGCGTGGCCTGGCACGGCGACCGGATCGGGCGCGGCGCGGTGGCGGACACCATGGTGGCCATCGTCTCGGTCGGCGAGCCGCGCCAGCTGCTGCTGCGCCCGGCCGGCGGCGGCGGGGCGGCGGTCGGCTATCCGCTGGGGCACGGCGACCTGCTGGTGATGGGCGGGTCCTGCCAGCGCACCTTCGAGCACGCGGTGCCCAAGACCACCCGTCCGGTGGGCCCGCGGATCAGCGTGCAGTTCCGCCCGTTCGGGGTGGCCTAGACCTTCCTAGAGGCCCGTCTCCAGGGCGAGCAGGTCCTGGACGGTCTGGCGGCGGCGGATCAGCCGGGTGCTCTCGCCGTCGACCAGCACCTCGGGGATCAGCGGGCGGGAGTTGTAGGTGGAGGACATGCTCGCCCCGTAGGCGCCGGTGTCGTGGAAGACCACCAGGTCGCCGATCTCGGCCCGCGGCAGCGGGACCGGCTCGACCTCGCCGCCGGCCAGCTGGGTGAAGACATCGCCCGACTCGCACAGCGGCCCGGCCAGGACGGCGTCCCGCTCGGTGCCGCCGCGCGCGGCACCCTCGGGGGTCAGCACCGAGACCCGGTGGCTGGCCCCGTACATCGCCGGGCGCATCAGGTCGTTGAAGCCGGCGTCGACCAGCACGAAGTGGTTGCTGCCCACCGGCTTCTGCGCCCGCACCTCGCTGACCAGCACGCCCGCCCCGGCCACCAGGAAGCGGCCAGGCTCGATCTCCAGCCGGACCGGGTGGCCCAGCTCGCGCACCAGCTCCTGGCGCGCCGAGTCCCAGAGCCGGAAGTAGCGGTCGGTGTCCACCTCGGGCTGGCCCGGCGCGTACGGCACCGAGAGGCCGCCGCCCGCCGAGATCGCCCGGACGTCGCGCCCGGCGAGCCGGACCTGCTTGACCATGGTCTCGCAGACCGCCTCCAGGTGGCCGTAGTCCACCCCGGAGCCGATGTGCATGTGCAGGCCGACCAGGTCCAGCCGGTGACGGTCGATCAGGTCCAGGCTCTGCTGCAGGTGCTCGTGCCAGATGCCGTGCTTGCTCTGCTCGCCGCCGGTGTTGGTCTTGCGGCTGTGGCCGTGGCCGAAGCCGGGGTTGATCCGCAGCCAGACCGGGTGCCCGGGGCTCGCCTGGCCCAGCTGCTCCAGCATCTGCGGCGAGCCGGCGTTGACCGGCACGCCCAGCTCGACCACCCGGGCCAGGGTGGGCCGGTCCAGCAGGTCGCAGGTGAGTACCACCGGCTCGGCGGCCCCGCCGACCTGGTAGCCGGCCAGCAGCGCGCGCTCCAGCTCGCCGAGCGAGACCGCGTCCACCTGTACGCCCTGCTCGCGCATCAGACGCAGCACGTGGGTGTTGGAGCAGGCCTTCTGGGCGAACCGGATGGTGTCGAACTGCCGCAGCTTGGCGATCTGGGTGCGGATCCGCTCGGCGTCGTAGACCCAGGACGGGGTGCCGTGGGTGCGGGCGATCGCGGCCAGCCGGACGCCGTCGAGTCCGCCGGTCAGCTCGCCGGCGCCGGAGGTCGGGGCAGTCGGGGCAGTGGTCACGGTCGGTCCCTCTCGCTGGTCAGGACCGTCACGCTACGGGCGCCGCGCGGGCGGGCGAAATCCGTTCCAGCCCTCGACACGGGCCCGTTCCGGCGGGCGGCGGTCCGGTCCGGAATATGTCCGCGCCGAGCGCCGCCGGGGCAGCGAAACGTGCCCGCCGGGCCGCCGGACCGGAAGAAAATCCGGTCCGGCCCAAGCGTCCGCCAGGTGAGACGGGCCCAAGGGTCGGGGGCGCAAGCAAAGCGTCAACACTGCGTCAGGAGACCGGCCGGCGCTCGGTGGCGGCCAGGAGGCGCGCGGCACCGTCCGCGGCAGCCGGGCGGGGGAGGGGCGGGCCGCCGGCTCGGGCTCGCCCGCCGCGCGGCCGCGCCACCGCCGGCACCGCGCAGAATCCCGGGTGGGACGGGTCGGGCGCTGCTGCCCGGCCCTGGGGTCCGGCCACCGGCGGCAGCGCGGCCGCCAACTGCACCGCCGCCTGGGCGGCCCGGGCCAGCTCCCGCCGGCCGGCGTGCGGGCCCGCGGTCAGCGGCGGCGCGAAGACCGCCTCCGCCACCAACCCGCGTGCCGCCAGCACCCGGCGCAGCGAGCCGACCAGGCCGTCGTCGCCGACGAAGGCCGGTGCGGTGGTGGGCGTCCCGTCGGCCAGCCGGTAGCGCACCGCCATCGGCTGGACCTGCGCACCGCTGTCCACCGCGGCCTGGAAGAACGCCGGGCGGAACCGGCCGCCGGCCCGGCCGCACCAGGTGCTGCCCTCCGGGAAGGCCACCACCCGTTCCCCACGCGTCAGCGCCGTGCGCACCTCGGCCACTGCGCCGGGCAGCGCCCGCAGCCGCTCGCGGTCCAGGAAGACCGTGCCGGCCCGGGCGACGAGCGGCCCGAGCAGCGGCCAGCCGCCGACCTCGCTCTTGGCCAGCATCCGGCCGGGCCGGACCGCGATGACCAGCAGGATGTCCAGCCAGGAGACGTGGTTGGAGACCAGCAGGGTCCCGGCCCCGCCGGCGGCCGGCGCGCGGTCCACCGGTGCCATCCGGTGCACCCGCACCCGCACCCCGAAGCCGGCCAGCAGGGCCCGCCCGTACAGCCGGATCGCCCGCTCCCGCGGCCCGGCGGGCAGCCGGCGGACCACCGGGGCGAGCGCGACGCCGGTGAGGAGCACCGTCAGCGCCGAGACGGCGCGCAGCAGTTGGCGGGCCGGCCCGACCCGGTGGGCGGCTGCGGCCACGCAGCCCTGCGGGGTGCAGGGCGCGGTGGGCAGCCAGGGGCCGGCCTCGGCGGCGGTGGTCACGCCGAGCCCAGGAAGTGCCGCAGGTAGCGCGGGTCGGTGCGGTGCAGCGAGAGCAGCACCAGCAGGTCGGCCACCCCGAAGTCGGGGTCGTGCGCGGGCATCCCGCCGATCCAGGCGCCCAGCCGCAGGTAGCCGCGCAGCAGGGCCGGCACCGGGACCCGCCCGGTCCGCTCGACCCCGGCCGGGTCCCACCGCCGGTGCGGCGCGACCCGGTACTCGGCGGGCGCCAGGTGCTTGGCCGACACCGCGTCCCAGACCCCGGCGGCAGTGGCCCCGCCGTCGGCCAGCGGCACCGAGCAGCAGCCGGTCAGCCAGCTGTGGCCGGACTCGACCATGTAGCGGGCGATGCCGCCCCACATCAGGTTGATCACCGCGCCGTTGCCGCGGTGCTCGGCGCTGATGCAGGAGCGGCCGACCTCCACCACGTCGGAGCGCAGCCCGGCCAGGTTGGCCAGGTCGAACTCGCCGTCCGAGTAGAGGCGGCCGGCCCGCTTGGCCTGCGAGGGGCGCAGCAGCCGGTAGGTGCCGACCACCTGCTCGGTCTCCTGGTCGACCACCAGCAGGTGGTCGCAGAACTCGTCGAAGGAGTCCACGTCGAGGCCGGGCACCGGGCTGTGCAGCACGGCGCCCATCTCCTCGGCGAAGACCTGGTGGCGCAGCGCCTGGGCGGCGCGCACCTGGGTGGCGTCGGTGGCGAAGCGCAACACGTAGCGGGAGGGTGCGCCGAGCTCGAAGTCGGCGGGGCGCACGGGGGCAACGGTCATGGCGAACTCTCCGTCGAACGGTCGAGTGGGAGGCGAACGGCCTGGCATCCGGATTTCTCGCCGCCCAGCCTGGCGTGGAAGTTGCCAGCCGACGGAGTCCAGATGTGCACCCGGCGAATGCCTGGACCACGCCAGAACCCGACGCCTGCTCGTCACGCGGCGGCCAACCCCAGGACGTGCTGCCGACATGACGCCGCGCCAGCGTTCCCCGCATGCCGTACTGGGGCGTGACCGCCGATCCACGCCGCTGCCGCCTGCTCGGGCTGGCCGGCTCCGTGGTGCTGGCGGTCGGCGGCCTGGCCTCCGGGGCCGGACCGGTTGGCGCCCCCAGGCTGTTGGCCGATCTCGGCCTCTTCCTCGCCTACTTCGGCATGGTGCTGCTGATAGCCGCCTGGCTGCTGCTCGGCCTGACGCTGCGCGGCTCCGAGGCGGCCGACCGGCCCACCTCGAGCTGGCTGCGCCGCACGCTGGCCTGGTGGGCCGCGCCGCTGGTGCTGGGCCCGCCGCTGTTCAGCCGTGACGTGTACAGCTACCTCGCCCAGGGCGCGCTGGTGCGCGCCGGGGTGGACGTCTACGCGCACGGCCCGGCCGCGCTCGGCGGACCGCTGGCCGCCCAGGTGCCCGGCGTCTGGCAGCAGACCCCGGCGCCGTACGGGCCGGTCTTCCTGCTGCTGGCCCGCGCCATCGAGCGGATCACCGGCGGCGGGCTGGGCGCCGGGGTGGTCGGGCTGCGGGTGGTGGCCCTGCTGGGCATCGGCCTGCTGGCCGCGCTGCTGCCCCGGCTGGCGCGGGCCTGCGGGGTGGACCCGGCCGCCGCGCTCTGGCTCGGCGCGCTCAACCCGCTGCTGCTCTTCCACCTGGTCGCCGGGGCGCACAACGACGCGGTGCTGCTGGGGCTGCTGGTGGCGGGCCTGGTGGTCACCCGGCGCGGCTACCCGATGCTCGGCGCGGTGCTGGTCACCCTGGCGGCGCTGGTCAAACTCCCGGCTGCGATGGGCCTGTTGGCGATAGCGCTGCTCTGGCAGCACCGACTGGCCGGCCGCGGGCGGCTGCCGCGGGCGCTGCTGTGCACCGGCGCGGTCTGCGGCGCGACCACCGTGGTGGTCACCCTGGTCACCGGCACCGGCTACGGCTGGGTGCACGCGCTGGCCGTACCGGTCTCGGCCGGCAGCTGGTCGCTGACCAGCGCGCTCGGCCGGGCCTGCGGCGCGCTGCTGCCGGGCCTGGCCGACCTGGCGACCGCGGTCTGGCGCTGGGTGGGCCTGGCCGCCGCGGCCGCCGCCGTCACCGCGCTGGCCGCCCGGGTGCGTCGGCAAGGCCTGGGCGTGGTCTACGCGTTGGGGCTGGGGCTGGCGGTGGTGGTGGCGCTCGGGCCGGCCATCCGCCCCTGGTACGCGCTCTGGGGCGTGGTGCTGATCGCCGCCGCCGCACCGGAGGGGCGGGTGCGCCGCTGGGCGCCGGCGATCAGCGGCCTGCTGGCGCTCGTCGTGGTGCCGGACGGATTCATGCCCAGCCGCGAGCAGTTGGTTCTGGCGGTGGCGGGCGGCGCCCTGGCGGTGGCCGTAGTGTGCTGCCTTTGGCTGATCACCGGGCTTCGGACGGAGCAGTTTTGACCCTGCGTCAGATAGCGTCACTGGCAGTGCTGGCAGTGCTCGCGGGGGTCTTCCTCGCGGTCATCCCGGGCCACCGCGGCTGGTTCGACGTGGGTGTCTACTACGGCACGGTGCAGCACTGGACCCACGGCGGCAACATCTACGACTACCAGCGCCCGGGCACCGGTTACGGGTTCACCTACCCGCCGTTCGCGGCGCTGTGCATGCTGCCGATGGCGCTGGTCGGCTGGCACACCGCGATCGCCATCGCCACCACGCTCAACGTGCTGGCCACCGGCGCCCTGCTGTACTGGCTGGTCGACCCGATCGCCCGCCGGCAGGGCTGGAACCGCGGCTTCGCCTTCGGGCTGGCCGCCGTCGCCTTCGCGGTGCTCAACCCGGTGCGGGACACCTTCAGCTTCGGCCAGATCAACCTGCTGCTGATGGCCATGGTCTTCGCCGACTGCCGCCGGCTGAGCCGCGGCGGCCGGTTCGCCGGGGTCGGGATCGGCCTGGCCGCGGCGGTCAAGCTCACCCCGGCGGTCTTCATCGGCTACCTGGTGATCACCCGGCGCTACCGGGCCGCGCTGGTGGCCGTCGGCAGCGCGCTCGGGGCCACCCTGCTCGGGCAGGCGGTGGCCCCGGGCGCCTCGCACTTCTTCTGGCACCAGGCGCTGTGGGACACCAGCCGGGTCGGCAACCTCGGCTACATCTCCAACCAGTCGCTGCAGGGCATGCTGGCCCGGTTGGCGCCCAACTCGCCGTCCAAGGCGGTCTGGGCGGCGGCGGTGCTGCTGGTGCTGACGGTCTGGGCCCACCGGGCCCGGCGGGCCGACCGGTGCGGCGACCAGTGGACCGGCTTCGCGCTCACCGGCCTGGCCTCCTGCCTGGTCAGCCCGATCACCTGGGTGCACCACCTGGTCTGGGCGCTGCCCGCGCTGCTGGCGCTGGCCGACGGCGGGCTGAAGGCCACTCAGCCGGCGCGCCGGCGACTGCTGCTGGGCGGCTCGGCGGCCGTCTACGTGGTGCTGACCAGCGGCCTGGTCTGGCTCTGGAAGGGCCCGCCGAGCGGCCTCGGCGGCTTCCTGGGCGCCAACTCCTACCTGCTGCTGACCGTGGCGCTGCTGGTCGCGGTGCCCGTGCCGGCCGCCGTCGCGCGCCGCCGCCCGGTGGCCGGAACGGCAGCGGGCCGCCCCCGGACCGTGGTCCTGGAGCGGCCGCTGCCGCTGGTCAGCCGCGAGCTGGCCCGCGATCTGGTCAGCCGAGGGTCGCGATCGCCTCGTTGAAGGTGGCGGACGGACGCATGACGGCGGCGGCCTTGGCCGGGTCCGGCTGGTAGTAGCCGCCCAGCTCGACCGGCGCGCCCTGGACCGCGATCAGCTCGGCGACGATCGCCTCCTCCTGCTCGGTCAGGGTCTTGGCGAGCGGGGCGAAGGCCGCGGCCAGCTGCGCGTCCTCGGTCTGCTTGGCCAGCTCCTGGGCCCAGTACAGCGCCAGGTAGAAGTGGCTGCCGCGGTTGTCGATCTGGCCGACCCGGCGGGCCGGGGACTTGTCGTTCTCCAGGAAGGTGCCGGTGGCCCGGTCCAGGGTGTCGGCCAGCACCTGGGCGCGGGCGTTGCCGGTGGAGGCGGCCAGGTGCTCGAAGCTGGCGGCCAGCGCGAAGAACTCGCCCAGGCTGTCCCAGCGCAGGTAGTTCTCCTTGACCAGCTGCTGCACGTGCTTGGGGGCGGAGCCGCCGGCGCCGGTCTCGAACAGGCCGCCGCCGTTGATCAGCGGGACCACCGAGAGCATCTTGGCGCTGGTGCCCAGCTCCAGGATCGGGAACAGGTCGGTCAGGTAGTCGCGCAGCACGTTGCCGGTGACCGAGATGGTGTCCTCGCCGCGGCGGATCCGCTCCAGCGAGAAGGCGGTGGCCTCGGCCGGCGCCATGATCTCGATCTGCAGGCCCTCGGTGTCGTGCTCCGGCAGGTACTGCTTGACCTTGGCGATCAGGTTGGCGTCGTGCGCCCGGGTCTCGTCCAGCCAGAAGACGGCCGGGGAGCCGGTGGCGCGGGCCCGGGAGACGGCCAGCTTGACCCAGTCGCGGATCGGCACGTCCTTGGTCTGGCAGGCGCGGAAGATGTCGCCGGCCGAGACCGGCTGCTCCAGCACCACGGCGCCGGAGGCGTCGACCAGGCGCACGGTGCCGTCGGCGGGGATCTCGAAGGTCTTGTCGTGGCTGCCGTACTCCTCGGCGGCCTGGGCCATCAGGCCGACGTTGGGCACCGAGCCCATGGTGGCCGGGTCGAAGGCGCCGTGCGCGCGGCAGTCGTCGATGACGACCTGGTAGACGCTCGCGTAGCTGCTGTCCGGCAGCACGGCCAGGGTGTCGGCCTCCTCGCCGTCCGGGCCCCACATGTGGCCGGAGGTGCGGATCATGGCCGGCATCGAGGCGTCGACGATGACGTCGGACGGCACGTGCAGGTTGGTGATGCCCTTGTCGGAGTCGACCATGGCCAGCGCCGGGCCCTCGGCCAGCTCGGCCTCGAAGGAGGCCTTGATCTCGGCGCCCTGCGGCAGCGCGTCCAGGCCGGCCAGGATGCCGCCCAGGCCGTTGTTCGGGTTCAGGCCGGCCGCCTCCAGCGCCGGGCCGAACTGCGCGAAGGTCTTCGGGAAGAAGGCGCGGACCACGTGGCCGAAGACGATCGGGTCGGAGACCTTCATCATGGTGGCCTTGAGGTGGACCGAGAAGAGCACGCCCTCGGCCTTGGCCCGGGCCACCTGGGCGGCCAGGAACTCGCGCAGCGGGGCGACGCGCATCACCGAGGCGTCGACCACCTCGTCGGCCAGCACCGGGACCGACTCGCGCAGCACGGTGGTGCTGCCGTCGGCGGCGACCAGCTCGATCTTCAGCGCGCCGTCGGCGGTGATCACGGCCGACTTCTCGGTGTGGCGGAAGTCGTTGACGCCCATGGTGGCGACGTTGGTCTTGGAGTCGGCGCTCCAGGCACCCATCCGGTGCGGGTGGGCCTTGGCGTAGTTCTTCACCGACAGCGGGGCGCGGCGGTCCGAGTTGCCCTCGCGCAGCACCGGGTTGACCGCGCTGCCCTTGACCTTGTCGTAGCGGGCGCGGATGTCGCGCTCCTCGTCGGTCTTCGGGTCGTCCGGGTAGTCCGGCAGCGCGTAGCCCTGGGCCTGCAGCTCGGCGACGGCCGCCTTGAGCTGCGGTACCGAGGCCGAGATGTTCGGCAGCTTGATGATGTTGGCGGCCGGGGTCTTGGCCAGCTCGCCCAGTTCGGCCAGCGCGTCGGAGATCCGCTGACCCTCCTCCAGCCGCTCCGGGAAGTGCGCGATGATGCGCCCGGCCAGGGAGATGTCGCGGGTCTCCACTGCCACGCCCGCCGTCGAGGCGTACGCCTGGACCACCGGCAGGAAGGAATAGGTCGCCAGGGCCGGGGCCTCGTCGGTGTGCGTGTAGATGATGGTCGAGTCAGTCATCGGTGCTCCGCTTCGGCTACAACGTCTTGATATCAAGATATCTCGTCCCGGGGGCTCTCCGACACCCGGGCCGGTCGGTGAGTCGGGGAAGTCGTGAAAGTCCTGGCACCGGCAGGGGCCGGTCCTGGTGGACCGGCCCCTGCCGGGCGCTCGGGCGCTGTCCGCGTTCTGGGCGCGCTACGGGTGCTCCAGAACTACGGGTGATCTAGAAGAAGTCGCCGTCGTCGTCGTTGTTGTACTCGTTGTATTCGTTGTACTCGTTCACCACCACGCGCGGCTCGTCGTCGTCGAAGGCCTCGGCGAGCAGTGCGCCGCCGATCAGGCCGGCCGCGCCGGCGCCGATCAGCGCGCCGGTCCCGTAGCCCTGGTGGCCCTGCTGCGGGTAGCCCTGCGCCTGGGGGTAGCCCTGCGGGTAGCCCTGGGGCTGCGGGTACCCCTGCGGCTGGGCGTAGCCCTGCTGCTGCGGGGTGTAGAACGGCGGCGGGGTGGTCTGCACCCGCTGGGCGCAGGCCGGGCAGGACTGGATCTGCCGCGGGACGCCCCACTGCGGCGACCAGAGGACCACCGCCGAACCCGGGCCGTGGTTGGGGTCGAAGAAGCAGGTCATGGTGGGGCTCCCCGTGGGCGGGCCGGCCTGGGCGGGCGCGGCGGTGGTCGGTGCGGCGGTAGTAGGTGTCGCAGTGGTGGTGCGTGGTGCGGCGGGCGCGGCCGGGGTGGGTGCGGCGGTGGTGGGGGCCGGCGCGCCGGCCAGCCCCAGGCCGTGCTCCTGGGCGATCCCCGCCAGCCCGGTGGCGTAGCCCCGGCCGACGGCGCGGAACTTCCAGTCCGGGCCGGCGCGGTGGAGCAGGCCGAAGACCACCGCTGTCGCGCCGTCGGCGCCGTCGGTGAGCTCGAAGCGGGCCAGCTCGGCGCCCCCGACCGGGTCGGTGACCTGGACGAACGCCTCGCGCACCCGGTCGAACCGCTGGCCGTGCCGCTCCGGTTGGTAGATCGCGACCGCCAGGACGATCCGCTCGACCTCGGGCGGCAGCCGGTCCAGCTCGACCTCGATCCGCTCGCGGTCCTGGCCTGGGCCCGCCGCGCCGCCCTCGCCACCCTCCGCGATCCTGCCGAGATGGCGGACCGCGCCGTCCGGGCTGGTGCGGTTGTTGAAGAAGACGACGTACCGGTCGGAGAGGATCCGGCCGGACCGGTCGCAGAGCAGGGCGCTCGCGTCCAGGTCGTACTCCGCGTCCGCCGTCCAGCCCAGGCCGACGCGCAGCGCGCGCAGGCCCGGGGCCAGCCGGGTCAGCGAGACGGTGTCACCCTTGGTCAGGGCCACGCTCATGACCTCATCCTCCACCCCTGTCGGTGCCCTCCGATCGTCCAGAACGCAGCCGGGGCCGCTGCGGTTCCCGGGCGGGGTCAGCGCGCTGGAGGCGGGGGGCCGGGGTCGGCGGGTAACAGCTCCCAGAGCGCGTCGGGCCGCCCGGGCAGGCAGCGCCCCTGGGCCCGCCAGGCGGCGGTGAGGGCCTCGTAGATCGGCGTGGCGCCGTCCAGCAGAATCGTTTCTGCGATCAGAACCTGCCGAGTGGCGGGCCCAGTCACAGGCATGGGCATCATCACCCCCTCCCCAACGAGCGGAACCCGCCCCAGGGCACGGGGGCGTGAGGAGGGCCTGTCTCACCATCCGCGCCGGTTCCGGCCCTCCCCGAGCCGGGCGCTGATCCGACAGGGGCCGGCCAGACAGCTCCTAGGAGGCGCCGAGCAGGGTGCGCAGTGCGGCGATGCCCCGGTAGTGGTGGGCCGGCATGCCGAGGGTGCGGGCCGCCTCGACGTTGGCGGCGGTGTCGTCGACGAACAGGCAGCGGTGCAGGTCCGCGCCGGCCAGTTCGGCCGCGAGCCGGTAGACCCGGGGGTCGGGTTTCGCGGCGCCGACCCGGGCGGTGTTCAGCACCGCGTGCGGCAGCCGGTCCAGGCCCTGGCGGGCCAGGTCGGCCTCCAGCCGGGTGGTGGCGTTGGTGACCAGCACCAGGCGCAGCCGCCCGCGGACCTGCTCCAGCAGTGCGACCAACTCGGTGTCGACCCGCGGCTCGACGGCCGACCAGTCGGCGACCGCCTGGCGGGCCGGCGGTCCGTGGCGCTCGGCCAGCGCCTCGGCCACCCCCGCCCGCCACTGCTCGTCGGTCACCCGGCCGGTGATCGCGGGGAGCAACCGCTCGGGGGCGAAGGCGGTGGCGGCCAGCGTGCCGGGCGGCAGGCCGTGGCGCTGGTCCAGGTCGGCGTGGCCGGGGGTGGGCCAGTGGCGCAGCACACCGTCGAGGTCGCAGAGCAGGGCGTCGTAGGTCATGGCGGAACTCTGGCAGGCCGGCTCCGGTCACAGGCCGTCCGGACGGCTGACACCGGGCCAACTGCAGGCCACCACGGAGCCGCTGGTGGCAACGCTAGGCTGATCGTGACCGCACCACGGGACCGGGAGGGTGGTGGGTCGGACCCGGGGGGATCAACATGCGTTTCGGCGTGCTCGGCTCGCTCGCTGTCTGGGTGGACCGCGAGGAGCAGGCTGTCAACGGCCACAACATGCGCACGCTGCTGGCCGTGCTGCTGCTGGAGGCGGGCCGGCCGGTGCCGGCGGACCGGCTGAAGGCCGCGCTCTGGGGGGAGCGGCCGCCGGCCTCGGCGAACGGCCTCGCTGCACAACACGGTGGCCCGGTTGCGCACGGTGCTCGCCGACGAGGCCGGTGCGCGGCTGCGCTCCACGTCGCTCGGATACCTGCTGGACACCACGGGGGACGAGCTGGACGTCCGGCTCTTCGAGCAGGCCGCGGCCCGGGCCCGGGAGGCGCTGCTGCGCGCGGACTGGTCGGCGGTCCGGCACGAGACCGGTGCCGCGCCGGGCCTGTGGCGCGGCCTGCCGCTGGCCGAACTGCCGGAGCTGCCGCAGGCGCAGACCCTGCGTCAGCACGTGCAGGAAGCCAGGCTGCAGGCGCTGGAGTGGCGGGTCCAGGCGGAGATCCGGCTCGGGCACGCGGCCGGACTGGTGCCGGAGCTGTCGGTGCTGGTGGTCGAGCACCCGTTGCGCGAGGCGTTCCACGGTCAGCTGATGCTGGCGCTCGAGCGGTCCGGCCAGCGGGCCGAGGCCCTGGCGGTCTACCAGCGACTGCGCCGTGCGCTGGTCGACGAGCTCGGCATCGAGCCCGGCGCCGAGGTCCGGGCGATCCACCAGCAGGTGCTGCGTGCCGACCCGGACCGGTCCCGGCAGGCGGGCGGTCCCGACCCGGACCGGTCCGAATCGGCGGACCGTCCCGACCCCGCACGGAGCGGTGCGCCGGCCCAGCTTCCCGCTGATGTCGCCGATTTCACCGGCCGTCAGGAGGAGCTGCGGCAGCTGGCCGCGGCGCTGCGGCCGAGCCCGGGCAGCGGCGCCCCGCGCGTCGTGGTGGTCTCGGGCATGGGGGGCGTCGGCAAGACGGCGCTGGCCGTGCACGCGGCGCAGCAGCTGCGCGCTCAGTACCCCGACGGCCAGCTCTACCTGGACCTGCGCGGCTTCGGCGTCGGCGGCGCCCGCAAGGCGGAGGAGCTGTTGGGCGCGATGCTGACGGCGCTGCAGCCGTGCGGCCCGGCCCGGCCGGTCCCCGAGCACGGCGACGACTGCGCCGCGCTGCTGCGCTCCGTCCTCGCCGAGCGCCGGGTCCTGCTGGTGCTCGACAACGCCCGGGACGCCGACCAGGTCCTGCCGCTGCTGCCGGGCAACGGCCGCTGCGCGGTGATCGTCACCAGCCGCAACGTCCTCACCGACCTGCCGGGGGCCGCGCAACTGCCGCTGGAGCCGCTCGACGTGGAGGACCAGCGGGCCTTCCTGGCCGCGGTCTGCGGACCGGACCGGGTGCAGCTGGACCCGGACGGTGCGCTGCGCCTGCTCGCCGCCTGCGCGGGCCTGCCGCTCGCGCTGCGGATCGCCGGCGCCCGGCTCGCAGCCCGTCCGGCCTGGTCGCTGACCACCCTGGCGGAGCGGCTGGACGACGGGCAGGGGCGGCTGCACGGCCTGTCGGTCGGGCGGCTGGCGGTCCACGCCACTTTCGCCACCAGCTACCACGCCATCCGGGACAGCACTCGCCAGGTCGAGCGGGAGGCGGCCCGGGCCTTCCGGCTGCTCGGGCTGTGGCCCGGCCAGCTGCTCGGTACCGAGGCCGCCGCCGCCCTGCTGGACCGGCCGGCCCCGCAGACCGGCGACCTGCTCGAGCAGCTGGCGGACGGTCACCTGCTGCAGACCCCGGAGCCGTTGCGCTACCGCTTCCACGACCTGCTCGGCGAGTACGCGGCCCAGTGCGCCGCCGAGGAGGAACCGGCCGAGCAGTGCGCGGCCGCCCGACTGCGGCTGGTGATCTGGTACGCGGCCGCCCTGGAAGCGGCGGCTGCCACCATGACCCTGGGCATCCAGGAGCCGCCGCGCCTGGACACGGCGCCTGCGGCCGCCCTTCCGACGTTCCGCGACCCGGAGCACGCGCTGCGCTGGTGCGTGCAGGAGCTGCCCAACATCAATGAGGCGATCCGCCAGGCCGCGGACAGCGCCCGCCCGGACCTCAGCTGGCGGCTCGCCAGCTGGCTCCAGGGCTACTCGCGCAGCTACTGGTGGACCCGCGAGCTGGACGACTGCCTGGCCCTGGCGCTGCGCAGCGCCGAGCAGCACGGCGACCTGGTCGGCCAGGCCTGGATGCTCCGCCGGATCGGCACCACCCACGGCATGGCCGACCGCACCGAGCAGGCCGTCGAGGCGCTGCAGGCCTCGCTGACCCTGTTCCAGCGCCTGGGCGACGTCCGCAGCCAGGCGGCCGTCACGGGCAACCTCTCGCTCGCCCAGGTGGACCCGTGCCGGGCCCTGGACCACGCGCGGGAGGCGCTGCGGCTGCACCGGCTGACCGGCGACGAGGCGAGCGAGGCCCCGTACCAGGACGCCCTGGCCAGGGCACTGCGGCTGACCGGCGACTTCGCCGCCGCCGAACAGCACTTCCGCCGCTCGCTCGCCCTCTGGCGCCGGCACGGCGACAACCCCCGCACCGTGGCCGGCGCCCTCGCCAGCCTCGGCGCCGCGCTGCGCGGGCTGGGCCGGCGCGAGGACGCGCTGGCCGCGCTCGAGGAGTCCCTCGGGATCCGCCAGCACCTGGGGGACTTCACCGGCAGCGCCGACTGCCTGGTGCAGACCGGCTACGCCCACCTGCACTTCGGCGAGTGGGCCCAGGCGAGGTCCTGCTTCGAGCGCGCCGTCGCGCTGGGCCGCGCGCACCGCATGCCGGACATGGTCAAGGAAGCACTGGAGGGACTGGCCGAACTCGAGGACGCCCGCCGCGCGCCGCGGTCGCACTGACCGGGGCGGGTCGAAAGCCGGCTCGCCCTGCTGCGGGCGCGGTTTCGCCGGAGTCACCGAACACGCCGATCGAAACTTTCGAAATCCTTGCTGCTGAAAGTTACTTCCGCTCGCCGGCGATCGCGGGGATTCCCCAGGTATTGGCCGAATCCACTTGGCGCACAACGGCCGCCACCCGCCTGGCCAGCGCATTTCCCGGCGGGAAGCGACTAAAGGAATGGCGATACTTTCGCTCTCGCCGCCGAAAGTGTTGACAACCCGTCGAGGGCGGGCCAACACTGACGCCGTCGACAAGTCCGAATGGCCTTGGATCCGGGGCGCATTCGCGAACTTGCTTCGGATGAAGCGATGTTGATGGCCGGACGGTTCCCCCAGCCGCTGCGCGACACCGTCCGGCCCACCCATTCTTCGCGGTCATCCGTGGCGCAGGGCCTTCACCCACCCCTTCCCCCACTCATCGACAGGACGGATCACGCTCGTGAACCTTCCCCACCCCAAGAGCCGCACGGCCGGCCGCTTCCGGCGGCTGGTCAGCAAGGCCCGCTTCCTCGCGCCGGCCCTCGCGGCCGTCCTGATCCTGCCCGGCACCGCCGACGCCGCGACCATCAGTACGAGCCAGACCGGCAGCGACGGCGGATACTTCTACTCGTTCTGGACCGAGGGCACCGGTTCGGCCTCGATGTCCCTGAACGGCGGCGGCAACTACGGCACCTCCTGGAACAACGCCGGCAACTTCGTGGCCGGCAAGGGCTGGAGCACCGGGTCGCGCAACCCGGTGACGTACTCCGGCAGTTGGAGCACCAACGGCAACGCCTACCTGTCGCTCTACGGTTGGAGCACCAACCCGCTCGTCGAGTACTACATCGTCGACAACTACGGGTCCTACAAGCCCACCGGCGCGTACAAGGGCACGGTGACCAGTGACGGCGGCACCTACGACATCTACGAGACGACGCGTGTCAACGCCCCCTCGATCGAGGGCACCAAGACGTTCAACCAGTACTGGAGCGTCCGTCAGGCCAGGCGGACCGGCGGCACCATCACCGTCGCGAACCACTTCGACGCGTGGGCCCGGGCCGGAATGAACCTCGGCAGCATGAACTACGAGATCCTGGCCACCGAGGGCTACCAGAGCAGCGGCAGCTCCAACATCACGGTGGGCTCCTCGAGCGGCGGTGGCACGCCGGGGGGCGGCATCACCTCCGGCACCGCCTACACGCTCTCCGACGCGGCCGCCGGGCGCGTGCTCGACGAGCCCGCGGGACAGAACGGCAACGGCACCCCGCTCCAGGTGTGGGACGCGAGCGGCGCCTCCAACCAGCAGTGGCGGGCCAGTCAGAACAGCGACGGTTCCTACACGCTGACCAACCTCGCCAGCGGCCGGGCACTCGACCAGCCGGCCAACCAGACGGGCAACGGGACCAGGACCCAGGTGTGGGACTCCAGCGGCGGCGCCAACCAGCACTGGCGGGCCAGCCAGAACGGCGACGGTTCCTACACCCTGACCAACGTCGCCAGCGGCCGGGCCCTGGAGATCCCCGGCGGTCAGACCGCCAACGGCACTCCCGTCCAGATCTGGGACTCCAACGGCGG
>NZ_PYBW01000135.1:25350-25775 GCF_003205575.1 Streptomyces tateyamensis | reverse complement strand
AAAAGTCCCCGCCGGCACGTGCCGACCACCTGACTGTCAGTCAACTCACGTTGATGGCATCCAGCTTGTCCCTCAGATATACGGAGGAGTCCACCGGCTCATGCGCCACCGGGCCGGCGATCGGGGCGACCGTGGTGTGGGGGTCGCACTCGTAGAAGTAGACCAGGGACAGCAGGTCCTCGTCCGGGGCGTCGGGGGAGGGCGGGAGGACCCGGTGGCGGCCGGAGCGCCAGCGGCCGCCGGTCCAACGGGCCATCAGGTCTCCGATGTTGACGGTGAGTGCCGCCGGGTCGTACGGGGCGTCCTCCCAGCCCTCGCCGCCGTCCTCGGGGGCGATCCAGACCTGCAGCCCGCCCTTGCCCTGCTGGCGGTCCAGTAGGGTGACGGTGCCGAAGTCCGTGTGCGGGCCGATCCGGAACTGGCCG
>NZ_PYBW01000135.1:0-25237 GCF_003205575.1 Streptomyces tateyamensis | reverse complement strand
TCCGCGTCCTGGCCCAGCGCGGTGGCGAGCAGCCGGAGCACCTCGTCCGCGACGGAGCGCATCCGAGCCAGGTAGTCCTCCACGACCGGCTGCAGCTGCGGTACTTCGACCTGCGGCCAGCGGTTCGGCTGGAACCAGAAGTCGTCGATTTCGGCGTCGCCGATCGGCTGGTCCGCGCCGACCGTCCAGGACTCCTTGAGATCCGGCGGGGTCGCGGTGCCCTCGGAGTAGCCGTTGGCCTCGGCGCCCTTGGCCAGCCAGCCGCGGCCGCCGACGCTCACCGCGTAGCGCTGCTTGACCTCCGCCGGCAGTGCGAAGAACGCGCAGGCGGCCTGCCGCACCTCCTCGCGGATCTCGACGCCGACGCCGTGTCCGGTGATCAGCAGGAAGCCGGCCCGGCTGAGCGCGGTGTCCACGGCGGCGGCGGTAGCGGCCCGCGCCGCCGGGTCACCGGAGAGCCAGGGGGCGAGGTCGATCACGGGGATGCGAGAGGACATGGTGCTCCAAAGAACAGGCACGGGATCACTCACCGATGTCCTCGTACCAGAGGTCGGGCCGGGTGGCGATGAACTCCCGCATCAGTGCGATGCATTCGGCGTCGTCGAGGACGGTGATCCGTACCCCTTGTTCGGCGAGCCAGTCGTGGCCGCCCTGGAAGGTCCTCGCCTCCCCGATGACCACCTGCCCGATGCCGAACTGCCGGACCAGGCCGGAGCAGTACCAGCAGGGCGACAGCGTGGTGACCATCGTGGTCCGGCCGTATCCGCGCAGTCGGCCCGCCGCCCGGAAGGCGGCGGTCTCCGCGTGCGTGGACGGGTCGCCGTCCTGGACACGGCGGTTGTGGCCGCGTCCCAGCAGTTCCCCGTCCGCGCCGAAGAGCGCGGCGCCGATCGGGACACCGCCCTCGCGCAGACCCAGACGGGCCTCCGCGAGGGCGACGGACAGCAGCTCGGCAGGAAGGGGCAGCTCGGCCATGAGCCCACTGTCCACCGATTCAGCCGGCGACGGCAACGGGCGCGCCGGTCGCCGGCGTCCGGCCGAGACCGGGCACCCGGCTCAGCGCCAGGTAGAGCAGCGCGGCGATGGTGAAGCCCGCCGCGAAGGCGAGGTCGCCGATGCCCGGGTACTGCTTGGCGACCAGTCCGACGTAGTCCGTCTGGTTGGAGAAGAGCCAGACGCCGAGCGCCGTACCCACGGCCATCGCGATCGGCGCAGCCAGGTTGCGGTACGCGGTGTCCTGGAGCAGCGCGGCGGTGTCCGGATCGGAGCGGGCGCGGCTGAGGTAGCGGTCCAGGAAGGTGACGCCCAGCCAGGGGCCGATCCAGTAGCTGATGACGAGCAGGAAGTTCTCGTACTTGGTACCGGAGTTGCTCAGCCCGCTCCAGGCGACCAGGGTGCCGACGACGCCGAAGACCAGGGCGACCAGAGCGCGGTTGAGCCGGGCCGGCAGCCCCCGGCCGATCGCGACGAAGGAGAGCGACCCCGAGTAGATGTTCAGCGCGTTGGCGGCGATTCCGCCCAGCGCGATGGCGAGCAGGGTGAGGTCGGCCAGCCAGCCGGGGAGGGAGTAGGTGAACGCTCCGGTGAGGGAGAGCTTGGACGCGATGCCGTCCGGGATCAGCACGGTCGAGGAGGCCGCGCCGATGATCTCCAGAAAGACGCAGGAGGCGAAGACGCCGAGCGCCGGCCACAAGGCGGTCTTCCATCGCACGGTGGCGGTGGGGAGGTAGCGGGTGTAGTCCGCGGCGTACGGGTTCCAACCGGCGGCGTAGCCGAAGGCGGCGCCCGCGGCGAGCCAGAACGCGCCGGGGGCGGCGTGCGCGCCGGTCGCGGAGCCCGGGTGGGAGCGGCCGAGGATGACCACGGCGGCGCCCACGAAGACCAGGGTCAGTACCGGGAAGGTGAACTTCTCGGCGGTGTGCACGAAGTTGTGGCCGAGATAGGCGACGGCGACCTGAAGGATCACCACCACGAACAGGCAGAGCAGCAGCGGCCAGTCCAGCAGGGTGTTCAGCGCGTACGCGGCGCTGACGCTGTTGACCGCGAACCAGCCGATGCCGGCTGTGAGCGCGTTGAGCACGGCGGGCAGCGCGTTGCCCGAGAAGCCGAAGGCGGAGCGGCCGGCGACCATCTGGGTCACTCCGAAGCGCGGGCCGACCAGGCCGAGGAAGCCGTGGGCGAGCGCTCCGAGCGCGGTGCCCAGGACCAACGCCAGCACGGCGGGCCAGAACCCGAGGCCGAGGATGCCGACGGCGAGTACGCCGACGAAGGCGGTGGCGAACTCCATGTTGGGTGAGGTCCAGGTCCACAGCAGGCCGAGCGGCTTGCCGTGCCGGGCCTCGGCCGGGACGGGCTGGATGCCGGTGGGTTCGACGGCGAGGATCTGGTCGCCGTACGCGGCGATCTCGGCGGCGCGCGAAGTGGCGGCCGCCGCCTCTCCGGTAGTGGGGGGCGTCGTCATTCGGCCACTATCGGAGCAGCGGCGTCGCCTGCGGTTTCGGCGGCATTGCGGATCGGTTTCCGGTCACCCGGGCCGTCGCGCGGTCAGTGGAATGCCGCTGATGCCCTGGTGTGCCCTCGGTTGCCAGGCGGCCTCGGTCGACGTGTGAGGCGCGCCGACTACGCCGACGCTCCGGCGGTGGCCAGCGCGGTTCGCGCCAGAGCGCGCAGCCAGGCGTGGGCGTGGTCGGTGTCGTAGCGCTGATGCCAGGACAGGTACACCGGCGCCGACGGCAGTTCGAGCGGGAGGGGGAGTACGACGAGGCCGAGGTCGGCGACCGCGGAGCGCGTGGTGGCCTCGGGGACGCAGATCAGGAGATCGGAGCCGCGCGCGAACTCCAGCGCGGCAGCTTCGGTGGGCGCGGTCGCCACCACGCGGCGGGTGAGGCCGAGTTGGTCGAGGGCGTCGTCGAGGGCATTGCCGAGGCTGCCACGACGCGAGACGGTGATGTGCTCACCGGCGGCGTACTGCGCGGCGGTGACGGTTCCGACACGGGTGAGGGGGTGCCCCTGCCGCACGACGACGACCAGGCGGGTCTCACCCACCTTCTCGGCCCGGATGTCGGGTGCGCCCGGGCGGTTGGCGTTCGCCTCCAGGTCCACCTCGCCGCGCCGCAACTCGGGGGTGGCGATGCTCGATTCCGCGACGAAGCGCAATCGCACGCCCGGCGACTGCTCGCGCACGGCCGAGAGCAGTGCGGGGCCGCACAGAGCGACCAGCGAATCGTGCCAGCGGAGGGTGAAGGTGCGCTCCAACGTTGCCAGATCGAGTTCACGGCTCGGCGCCAGCACCCCCTGGACCTGGTGCAGCAGCTCGTGCACCTGTGCCCGGACGGCGATCGCGTACGGCGTCGGGGTCATCGTGCGGCCGGTGCGCACCAGGATCTGATCCCCCGTCGTGCGTCGGATCCGCCCCAGGCTGCGGCTCATCGCGGGGGCGGTGACGTGCAGGCGTGCGGCGGCCCCGGCCACACTGCCCTCCTCCAGCAGCGCGTCGAGTGCGGCCAGCAGGTTCAAATCCAATTGCATGTGAGTAACTCTAGCCGTGCTTTACATGCATTTGAAGTTAATCATCGGGCTGGATACCGTCGATACCAGAGCGCCGAACAGAAAGCACAGTTCGGCCTTGGCAGCCTCATCTCCCCCTGATCACAACGGAGTTCACCATGTCCGAAACCCTTATGGTCACTGACGTCCCCGCCTCCGACGCCGAGCTGCTCGCCCAGACCGCGATCGCGGTGCGGGCGGCCGGCTCGGCGTTGCGTGAGCGCTTCGGCGGGGTGGTCCGCTACGAGACCCGCGAAGAGCTGATGCGCGCGCTCGCCGCCAACGACGAGGCGGCCCTGGACATCCTGCGCCCCCGCCTGACGAGCCTGCGCCCGGACGCCGGCTGGGTGGAGGACGAGCTGGACGGTGGGGCGCTGCCGGCCGGCGAATGGTGGGTCGTGGATCCGGCCGAAGGCAACGTCAACCACCTGCACGCCCTGCCGGAGTGGGCGGTGACCGCCACCCTGGTGCGCGACAACCAGCCGGTGCTCACCGCGGTCCACCTGCCGTTGACCGGCGAGACCTACACCGCGCTCACCGGCGCGGGCGCCCACCTCGACGGCCGACCGCTGCACGTCTCCACCACTGCGGACCTCGGCCTGAGCATCGTGGCCACCAGCCAGGCCCGGCCCGACGAGGACGAGAAGGTCGTGCGGCGCGTCGGCTCCTCGATCACGGCGATGCTCTTCGACGCGCTCGTCGTGCGCGCCGCCGTGCCCGCGACCCTGCACCTGCTGGACGTGGCCGCCGGCCGGATCGACGCCTTCTGGCAGTTCGCCGGCGCCCGAGCGGACCTACTCCCCGGCGCACTGCTCGTCACCGAGGCCGGCGGACGGATCTCCGACGCCCAGGGCCGCCCCTGGACCCCGCAGAGCGAAGGCTTCCTGGCCGCCGCGGGCGGCGTCCACGCGCAGGCCGTCGCCACGCTCTCACGCTGACTGACCGCGCACCACCACCCGCACCGCGCACCACCACCCGCACCGCGCACCACAACCCGCACCGCGCACCACAACCCGCACCCACGTAAAGGACCACAGCGCCATGACCACGATCGCAGTTCTCGGAAACGGCCGCGTCGGCGGCAACCTGGCCGCGGCCCTCGCCCGAGCAGGGCACGAGGTCACCGTGGCGGACCGCGCGCCGGGCGCTGCCGCGGACGCCGCCCGGACCGCCCGGATCGTCATCAACGCCACCCCGGGCACCGGCTCGCTGGAGCGGCTCGCCGCCCTGCGCGAGGAACTGCGCGGCAGGATCCTCGTCGACGTCTCCAACGCCACCACCGACGGACCGGACGGACTGCCCGCCGACCTGGTCTACCCCGGCTCGAGCCTCGCCGAGCAACTCCAGGACGCGCTCCCGGAAACGCGCGTCGTCAAGACACTCAACACCATGCTCTTCCCGGTGATGACCGCGCCGGCCACGCTCACGCAGTCACCGACCGCGTTCCTCTCCGGCGACGACCCGCAGGCCAAGCAGACCGTCCACGAACTGCTCACCGACCTCGGCTGGCGACGGGAGTGGATCACCGACCTCGGCGGGATCCGGACCGCCCGCGCCACGGAGGCCGCGATCCTCTTCGTCCCGCACGTCATCCGGTCCACCGGATTCGCGCCCTTCGCGGTCTCGATCGCCCGCTGATCCGCACTGGATGCCCTGCCTGGTCAGCAGCGACGCCTGGCCAAGCTCGCCGACCGGGGATCTCGGATGCGCAACGGCGACATCAGGGTCGCGTCAACGAATCGGGGCGATCCGTATGGAGGGTGTCAGGAGGGGCTGACCTGCCGTGACCGGCTGATTTGCTTCTGGCGCCGGTCTTCCACCGGTGCTGCGGAAGCCGCAGCCAGGCCCCTGAACCAGTTGGTGGAACCCATGCTGGACCTCGTCTTCGTCGGTGTCACGGTCGCCGTGTTCGCCGTCCTCGCCCTGATCGCGCGGGGGGTGGAGAAGCTGTGAGCGCCGAGAACATCGCAGGTCTCGTCGTCGCCGTCGCACTGATCGGTTACCTGGTCGTCGCGCTGATCTACCCGGAGAAGTTCTGACATGAGCTCCACTCTCGCCGGGTGGCTGCAGGCCCTCGCGCTGGTCGGCGCGCTGGCCCTGTGCTACCGCCCGCTGGGCGACTACATCGCCCACCTGCTGACTTCGGCCAAGCACTGGAGAGCCGAGCGCTGCCTCTACAAGGTGGTCGGCGTCGACGGCGACGCCTACCAGCGGTGGACCGCCTACCTGCGCTCCGTGCTGGCCTTCTCGGTCGCCTCGGTGCTGTTCCTGTACGGCTTCATCCGGCTGCAGAACCACCTGCTGCTGAGCCTGGGCGTGCCGCAGATGTCGCCGCACCAGGCCTGGAACACCGCGGTCTCGTTCACGACCAACACCAACTGGCAGTCGTACTCGGGTGAGTCGGCGATGGGCCACCTGGTCCAGATGGCCGGCCTGGCGGTGCAGAACTTCGTCTCCGCGGCCGTCGGCATCGCGGTGGTCGCCACCCTGATCCGCGGCTTCACCCGGTCGAAGACCGACCGGGTGGGCAACTTCTGGGTCGATGTGACCCGGATCTGCCTGCGCCTGCTGCTGCCGGTCTCGATCGTCTTCGCGCTGGTCCTGGTGGCCAACGGCGTGGTGCAGAACTTCCACGGCTTCCACGACATTGCCGCCCTGGGCGGCGGCACCGAGGGGATCCCGGGCGGTCCGGTGGCCTCGCAGGAAGCGATCAAGGAGCTGGGCACCAACGGCGGCGGCTTCTTCAACGCCAACTCGGCGCACCCGTTCGAGAACCCGACCGGGTTCACCAACTGGCTGGAGATCTTCCTGCTGCTGGTGATCTCCTTCTCGCTGCCGCGCACCTTCGGCAGGATGGTCGGCGACAACCGGCAGGGCTACGCGATCGTGGCCGTGATGGGCCTGTTCTGGGTGGCTTCGGCAGCCCTGATCACGCTCGCCGAGTCCCACCACTCCGGTAGCGCGCTCCAGGCGGCGGGCGGGGCGATGGAGGGCAAGGAGCAGCGCTTCGGCATCGCGGCCAGCTCGCTCTTCGCAGCCTCCACGACGCTGACCTCCACCGGTGCGGTCAACTCCTTCCACGACTCGTTCACGCCGTTCGGCGGCGGCATCACGATCTTCAACATGATGTTGGGCGAGATCGCGCCCGGCGGCACCGGCTCGGGCCTGTACGGCATGCTGATCCTGGCGATCGTGGCGGTCTTCGTGGCCGGCCTGATGGTCGGGCGCACCCCGGAGTACCTGGGCAAGAAGCTCGGCGGCCGAGAGATGAAGTTCGCCTCGCTCTACATCCTGACCACCCCGGCGATCGTGCTGATCGGCACCGGCATCGCGACGGCGCTGCCGGGCGAGCGGGCGGGGATGCTCAACTCCGGTCCGCACGGCTTCTCCGAGGTGCTGTACGCGTTCACCTCGGCGGCCAACAACAACGGGTCGGCGTTCGCGGGCCTCACCGTGAACACCCCGTGGTACGACACGGCGCTGGGTCTGGCGATGGCCTTCGGCCGCTTCCTGCCGATGATCTTCGTCCTGGCCCTGGCCGGGTCGCTGGCCAAGCAGCAGCCGGTGCCCGCGTCGGCCGGCACGCTGCCCACCCACAAGCCGCTCTTCGTCGGTCTGCTGTCGGGCGTCGTCCTGATCGTCGTCGGCCTCACCTACTTCCCGGCTCTCGCGCTCGGGCCGATCGCGGAAGGTCTGCACTGATGTCCACCACTCTCACTCCCGCCCCCGTTCCCGGGGCGGGCGCGCAGAAACCGCGCAGAGCCTCGGCGGGTCGGCTCGACCCCGAGCTGATCCTGGCCTCGCTGCCGGACGCGGTGAAGAAGCTCGACCCGCGGATCATGGTCAGGAACCCGGTCATGTTCGTGGTCGAGATCGGCTCGGTGGTCACCACCGTCTCCGCGATCGCCCATCCCTCGGTCTTCGCCTGGGCCATCACCGCCTGGCTCTGGCTGACCACGGTCTTCGCCAACCTGGCCGAGGCCGTGGCCGAGGGCCGCGGGAAGGCGCAGGCCGACACGCTGCGCAGGGCCAAGACCGAGTCGGTGGCCCGACGCCTCGTCAACTGGCCCGCCTCGCAGGCCGAGGAGGAGGTCCCGGGCACCGCGCTGCGGCTGGGCGACCACGTGGTGGTCGAGGCCGGGCAGGTCATCCCCGGTGACGGCGACGTGGTCGAGGGCGTCGCCTCGGTCGACGAGTCGGCGATCACGGGTGAGTCCGCGCCGGTGATCCGCGAGTCGGGCGGCGACCGCTCGGCCGTGACCGGTGGCACCAAGGTGCTCTCCGACCGGATCGTGGTGCGGATCGCCACCGAGCCCGGCAAGTCCTTCATCGACCGGATGATCGCCCTGGTCGAGGGCGCGGCCCGGCAGAAGACTCCGAACGAGATCGCGCTGAACATCCTGCTGGCCTCCCTCACGATCGTGTTCCTGGTCGCGGTGGTCACCCTGCAGCCGATGGCGACCTTCGCCGGTGCGCCGCAGACGATGATCGTGCTGGTCGCGCTGATCGTGGCGCTGATTCCGACCACGATCGGGGCGCTGCTCTCGGCGATCGGCATCGCCGGCATGGACCGCCTGGTGCAGCGCAACGTGCTCGCCATGTCCGGCCGGGCGGTCGAGGCGGCGGGCGACGTCAACACCCTGCTGCTGGACAAGACCGGCACCATCACCCTGGGCAACCGCCAGGCCGCCGAGTTCCAGCCCGCACAGGGCGTGTCCCGGGACGAGCTCGCCGACGCCGCCCAGCTCTCCTCGCTCGCGGACGAGACGCCCGAGGGCCGCTCGATCGTCGTCCTCGCCAAGACCGAGTACGGCCTGCGCGCCCGGGAGCAGGGTGAGCTGGCGCACGCGACCTGGGTGCCGTTCACCGCGCAGACCCGGATGTCGGGGGTGGACCTGGCGGAGGCCGACGGTCTGCACCAGGTGCGCAAGGGCGCGGCCGGATCGGTGTCCAACTGGGTGAGCGCGAACGGCGGTTCGGTCGGCGCCGACGTGGCGCAGCTGGTCGACGGCATCTCCGCGGCCGGCGGCACCCCGCTGGTCGTCGCCACCAAGGTCGCCGCCGCCCCCGCGAAGGTGCTGGGGGTGATCTACCTCAAGGACGTGGTCAAGGAGGGCATGCGGGAGCGGTTCGACGAGCTGCGCCGGATGGGCATCAAGACCATCATGATCACGGGCGACAACCCGCTGACCGCCAAGGCGATCGCGGACGAGGCCGGTGTGGACGACTTCCTCGCCGAGGCCACCCCCGAGGACAAGATGGCCCTGATCAAGAGGGAGCAGGAGGGCGGCAAGCTGGTCGCGATGACCGGCGACGGCACCAACGACGCCCCCGCCTTGGCCCAGGCCGACGTGGGCGTGGCGATGAACACGGGCACCATGGCGGCCAAGGAGGCCGGCAACATGGTCGACCTGGACTCCAATCCCACCAAGCTGATCGAGATCGTCGAGATCGGCAAGCAGCTCCTGATCACCCGCGGCGCGCTGACCACCTTCTCCATCGCCAACGACGTCGCGAAGTACTTCGCGATCATCCCCGCCATGTTCGCCGGCGTGTACCCGGGTCTGAAGCACCTCAACATCATGGGTCTGCACAGCCCGACCTCGGCGATCACCTCGGCGATCGTCTTCAACGCCCTGGTCATCGTCGGCCTCATCCCGCTCGCCCTGCGCGGCGTCAAGTACCGCCCTGCCGAAGCCAGTTCACTGCTGACCCGGAACATCCTGGTCTACGGCGTCGGCGGTCTGATCGTGCCGTTCGTCGGCATCAAGGCGATCGACCTGATCGTCCAGTTCATCCCCGGCCTGCGCTGAGCACCGGAGAGGAGGAGAGAGTCCCATGTCCAAGCCCCTGCCCGCCTCCGTGCGCACCCACTGGACGGCCCTGCGCCTGCTGCTGGTGATGACGGCGATCCTGGGGATCGCCTACCCGCTGCTGGTCACCGGCCTGAGCCAGCTCGCCTTCGCCGACAAGGCCAACGGCTCGATCGTGACGTCGGACGGCAAGGAGGTCGGCTCCAGCCTGCTGGGCCAGAACTTCAACCTGCCGAAGAAGAACCCGGACGACCCGAACGAGCAGGCCCAGCCGGACCCCAGGTGGTTCCAGCCGCGCCCCTCGGCCGCGAAGTACGACCCGCACGGCTCTGCCGCCGGCAACCTCGGCCCGAACAGCGATGACCTGCTCAAGGCCGTGAACGACAACCGGGCTGCGATCGCCGCCTTCGACGGGGTGGACCCGGCCACCGTGCCGGTCGACGCGATCACGGCTTCCGGCTCCGGCCTGGACCCGCACATCTCGGCGGCCTACGCCAAGGAGCAGGTCGCCCGGGTCGCCAAGACCCGCAACCTGTCCGCCGACACCGTCGACCAGCTGGTTGACAAGTACACCGAGGGCCGCTCGCTCGGGTTCCTCGGGCAGGCCGGCGTCAACGTCGTGCTCCTCAACAAGGCGCTGAGCGAGCAGCGGTGACGACGCCGCACCAACCGCACGCATGACCGCACCGACCCGGGCGCGAGGAGTGACTCCCCGCCCCCGGGTCGGTCGGCCGTCCGTGCGTCGACTGACCCTCCTTCATGTCCGGCCTCTCTCGCAGGAAAGAGCAGCGCCCATGTCCCGTGACCTCACGCCCGGCTCGCCGAAGGGCCGGGGACGGCTGAGGGTCTACCTCGGTTCGGCTCCCGGCGTCGGGAAGACCTACCGGATGCTGGACGAGGCCCACCGCAGACGTGACCGCGTCAGCGAAGTCCCCGTCAACTCGCGAGCGGTCCTGGTCCTCACCGGCCGCCGCCTGCCGGCCGCCGACCAGCGCGTGCTCGCCGCCTTCGCCGGCCACCTGGCATCCACCCTGGAACGGGACCGGCTCGCCACGGTGGCCGCCGAGATCGAGCCGATCAAGGCCGCCGACAAGATGCGCACCGCGCTGCTGGCCGCCGTCAGCCACGACCTGCGCACCCCGCTGGCCGCGGCGCTGGCCTCGATCGGCTCGCTGCGCAGCCCCGACGTGGAGTTCTCGCGCGAGGACCAGAGCGAACTCGAGAACATCCTCCTGCCGTTCCAGCGCCTGGGCGACAACGACAACACCATCGGCCCCGGTCTCGGCCTCGCGCTCTCCCGGGGCCTGGCGGAGGCGATGGGCGGCACCCTGGAGGTCGAGGAGACCCCGGGCGGCGGCACCACCATGCTGCTCGATGACCGCACCGTACGTCGATGTCTCCCGGCGTCGCCGTCGAGGCATGCCTGACCTTGGAGCTCCCTTGCGCGCGTGCGGGCGTCGCTGCCCCGGTGTCACTGGCCGGGGCAGCGACGCCCGCTCGGGTCTGGGCTGCTGTCAGGAGTCGGTGAAGCCGTAGGAGGTCGCCGCCGAGCGGTTGCCCGAGGAGTCGACGGCCACCACGGACAGGGTGTGTGGTCCCGCTGTCAGGCCGTGCAGCTGGATGTCGAGAGTGTTGTGGAACGCGTCGAGGCTGACGGCCGGGGATGCGCCGTCCAGTGTGTACTCGAAGGAGGCGACCCGGCCGCGGTCGTCCGAGGAGCGCAGGGTGAACCGCGCGTCGGGGCCGCTGACGATGGACGGGAGGGGGTTGCCCAGGTTGGCGGTGCCGTTGCCGTCGACCAGCAGACTGCCATCGGCCCAGTGATAGAACATCTTCGCGCCCTGGGTGGGGCCGTAGACGGTGCCCTGGGCCACGTCCATCACGTCCGACAGGTCACCGGCCGCCCTGACCGGGATCGAGCCGCCGAAGCCATGGGTGGTGGTGTCGTTGGGGTTGCCGTTACCGGGGTAGAGGAACACGCTGCCAGCGGTCCAGCGGTCCAGCGGTCCAGCGGTCCAGCGGACCAGCAGGTCGTCCTTGCCGTCCCCGTTGAAGTCGCCGGCCGTGATGGTCTTCGCGTCGGTCCAACCACCGGTCGCGCGGACCGTGACGGGGTCCCCGAAGGCGCCACCGGTGTTCCGGTAGAGGACGACCGACCCGTCGGCGTAGCGGATGACCAGGTCGGAGAGCGGGCCGCCGAAGAAGTGGCCGGCCACCACGTCGAGGGCGTTCTGCCAGTTGGCGGTGGACAGGCCCGGGACGCCCGTGGGGGCGGCGAGCGGTTGGGTACTGACCGGGAAGATGCCGGCGTTGCCGCTGCTCTTGTCGCGCGCCAGCAGGCCCAGCGAGCCGTCGGCGGCGAACTTGCCGACCGTCAGAGTGCTCGCCCAGTCGAAGGCGTGGCGCTGCACGCCCCCGATCAGCACGGGCGGGCCCCCGAGCTCCTGGCCGGGGCCGAACTGGCCGTTGCCACTGCCGTGGGACAGGATGGTCGCGCCGGGAGACTGACGGGTGATCAGATCGGTCTTGCCGTCGTTGTCGACGTCGGCGGCCAGCACATCGGTGGTGTTGGTCCAGACGCCGGGCGAGGCGTGCTTCAAGACGCCGGGCGCGCCGAACATGACCGGGGCGGCGCCGGTGGAAGGCAGGAACTCCGTCTGGCCGGCACCCGGAGCCCTGGTGCCGTCGTGCTGGTTGATCCAGTGCAGGACGATGTCGTCCTTGCCGTCCCGGCTGAAGTTGCCCGCGGTGACATCGACCACGGCGTTCGGCATGGCGAACCCGGCCGGCTCGAGCGTGGCGGGAGTGCTGACCGAGTAGCTGCCGTCCGCGGCACGGGTGATCCGGCTCGCGGTGATGCTGCCGTCACTCCAGCGGATCACCACATCGGAGTTCGGGCCGCCGAACACCTTGCCGGTGGTGACGTCCAGGGCTTTCAGCGGGGCCGTGCTGTCCAGGGTGCTGGGCCAGGACCCCGGAGGCAGCAGCGGGACGGAGTTGCCGAGCTTTCCGGTGCCGTCGTTCGGGTAGATCATGCCGAAGACCCTGGCCACGGCCACCGTCGACCGACTCATGCACCACGCCCACATCGTCGTCACCCAGGGTGACAGCTTCCGCCTCACCCAGGCCACCTCCGGGCAGGGGGTGAAGCCCTTCAGCTGACCCGAGCACCATCCACGGCGGGGAGATAACTGGCCGCCGTTGGGGAAGACTCCGTGGCCGCCTACGGGGAGAACTTCAAGGCCGTTGACACAGATAAGGCTCGATCAAACTCCACTGCTTGTCGGTGAGTTGCCTGCGCGTCACGTCAAACAGTCCTACCGGGCTCCGCCCCGGAGCGGGGGCGGAACCCGCAGATTGATCACAACATCACACAGCCCCCAAGAGCATCGATCAGTCTGCGGAACTGGTGGGAGGCCGAGGGGAATCCGTGCAGCAGGAGCAGCAGGAGCAGCAGGAGCAGCAGGAGCAGCGTGGGCGCGTCCCGTGGGCCGGCCTCCCGGTAGAAGACGCGCACGCCGTCGACGTCTGCGAACCGGTGGCTGACGAGCGCCGTCGGGCCGATCGGGGTGTTCGGTGGTGCTGTCATGTCGGGTTTCCTCTTCCTGGACTCGACTCGCGATCCCCGGCAGGTGGGGAGAGCCGACTCCTCAGCACGCACAGCCTTGCCGGGGGGCCTCACCGCGGCCTAACAGCGGGCCAACGCGCTCCTGGCCCGGTCTGCGGCCGAGTTGTTCGACCGGTCGAGCGCGGGTGCGTACGCGCGCACGGCCCGTTTCAGCCGGTGGCCATCCCGTCTGGGTGACCAGACCGTGAACCCAGCCAGGAACAGCATCCCCCGCGGCGTGGCAGCTTCACGGCAACCGCAAGTTCGTCAGCTGTCGGTGTGGTCGGGTGGGTATGGCGTTGCGGCCTTCGCCAGTGGGCTGTGCCCCGACCTGTCGCCCCGCTCCCGCGACAGCCGCGCCCGCGCACGCAGGACCGCTCGCCACGCCCGTCCGTGCGGCGGATGCAGGTGCGGGCCGCGGGGGTGATGCCGGCCTGCTCCGAGTGGAGCCCACGGGTGGTGGACGTCTCTCCGCGGACCCAGGCTGGCTGTGCGTCACCCAGGAAGCGTGCGAGGCAGGACGGCTCCACGTGGCCGCTGTCCCCTCCAGAGGTGTGAGAGAGACGGGATCAGGAATGATGGCACGGGGCGTCAGCCCGGCTCGCCTTGCGTCCGTTCGAGGGAACGGCAGATCCGGACGAAGACGGGCGCGGGGCCGGAGGGCACTCACCGCGGTGGCGCTCGCCGCAGCCGCTCTGGCGCTTCTCGGGGCGGTCGGTCCGACGCCGAGCAGTGCGCTGTCACCGGGCGTCCGCGCGACCCTCTCGGGGTCTTCGGCGCGGTTCGTGCCCGGCTTGTGCCCGCCGACGGCCGAGCCGGTCCCAGGGCGCTGCGGCTTCCTGGAAGTGCCCGAGGACCGCGCTCACCACGGCGGTCGGACCATCCGGCTGGCCGTCGCGATCATCCCGGCGGCATCGGCGACACCAGCCGAGGATCCGGTGGTGTTCATGGAGGGGGGTCCCGGGGGCGACGCGTTCGGGAACATCCCGTTCCTGGTCGCAGCCGGCGTCAACCGGGACCGCGATCTGATCGTCATGGCCCAGCGCGGCAACCTCCATTCGGAGCCGAACCTCGCGTGCCCGGAGATCGACCGGTTCTACGCGCAGGCCGTGGGGCTGCCCTTCGACGCGCCCTCGACCGGGGAGCTCCTGGTGCGGGCGACGAAGGAGTGCCGGGACCGTCTGACGGCCGACGGGGTCGAACTGAGCGCCTACAACACCACGGAGAACGCCGCCGACTTCGCCGACCTCCGCAGGGCGCTGGACATCGACCGGTGGAACGTCTACGGGTACTCCTACGGCACCGACCTCGCCCTCACCTACCTGCGCCTGCACCCACAGGGGATCCGCTCGGTGGCGATCGACTCGGTCGCGCCCCCGAAGGTCGTCAACCTGCCGTGGACCTGGGACAGCGCCCGGGAGGGGCTGGACGCGGTCTTCGCCGCGTGCGAGGCGCAGGCCGACTGCAAGCGCCGATACCCCGACCTCCCGCAGACGCTGACGGAGCAGGTCCGACGGCTGGAGGCGCACCCCCTGACGGTGATGGCGCAGCCGCCGGGCGGCGGGAACCCGGTGAAGGTCGTCCTCGACGGGGGTGCGCTGATGGATCTGGTCGTCGCCAAGGCCATCCCGTTCGTCGACCTCCCCACGGCGCTCGACGAACTCGCTCACGGGCGGCCGGAGCGCTTCGCGCGGGCCCGTGCCGCGGGCGCGGCGCCCGTCATCGGCGAGTTCGGCTACGGGCTGAAGGAGTCGGTGGCCTGCAGCGAGTGGGTGCCGGGCTATTCGCAGGCCGAGGTGCTGGAGGTGGGGCGCCGCAACTTCCCCGGATTTCCGGACACGGTGCTGGCCCAGGCGCCGCAGCTTCCCTTCGAGTACGACGTGTGCCGGGTCTGGAACGTCCCTGACCGCACGTCCGTCCAGCGCGTGGACACCGTCAGCGACGTGCCGGCGCTCGTCATCTCCGGAACCTTCGACTCGAAGACCGGGGCGAGCTGGGGCCAGTACGCGGCCCGGACGCTGTCCCGCTCGACCACCGTGCGGATTCCGGGCATCGGCCACTGGGTTGTCCCGCAGTCGTGCTGCGCGCAGACGGTCCTGGCCTCCTTCCTCGACCGTCCGACCTCGCCCGATCGCACCTGCGTGACGGATCTCGCGCCCGCGCCCTTCACCATCGCCCCCGAAAACGCCCCCGAAAACGCCCCCGAAAGGGAAACCGAGTAGATGTCCATTGCCTCGCTCCACCGCCGCCGCACCGCGCGAGGGCTCCGCGCCGCGCTGGCCGGGGCCGTCGCCGGCTGCCTCGTCGTCGGCCTCGCCGCACTGCCCGCCCAGGCCGTGTCCGCAGCCGGGCCCGGCGCGCGAGCGCCGCTCGGCACGGTCGCCCGGACGACGGGCCGTGCCCACTTCGAGCCGGGCACCTGCCCGAGGACGGCGGACCCGGCGGCCCCCGATCGAGGGAGCCCGCTGCGGAACCCTCACCGTGCCCGAGAACCGTTCCCGGCACGACGGGCGCACCATCACCCTCGGCGTCGAGATCGTGCCGGCCGCCACCAGCCACCCGGCACCCGACCCGATCGTGTGGTTCGCCGGAGGCCCCGGCGACGACGCGGTGTCCGAGATCCAGCTGGCGCTCAACGGCAGCCTGAACCGCGACCGGGACGTGATCTTCATGTCCCAGCGGGGGACCTACTCGGCCGACCCGGCACTCACCTGCCTGAACATCGACCAGTTCAACGCGGACTCGCTAGGCCTCGTGTACGGGGCACCGTCCACCGGGCGCCTGCACGTCGAGGCCACCCGCGCCTGCCGGGACCAGCTGGCCGGCCACGGGGCCGACCTCAGCGCGTACAACAGCACCGAGAGCGCCGCCGACTACGCTGACCTGCGCGAAGCGCTGTGCCTCGAGCAGTGGAACGTCTTCGGCATCTCCTACGGCACCGACCTGGCCCTGCTCTACATGCGCCTGCACCCGGAAGGCATCCGGTCCGTCGGCATCGACGGCGTCCTGCCACCTTCCCTGGCCGGCGGGGCTGTGACCTGGAAAGCCGCACGGGAGGGCTTCGACGGCCTGTTCGACGCCTGCGCCCAGCAGACCGCCTGCAACGACCGCTACCCGGACCTCGAAGCCACCTTCGAGCGTCTCGTCAGCGAACTCGAGGCCCGACCGGTCACCACCACCGTCACCGTCCCGGGCCACCCGGATCCGGTGAAGGTCGTGCTGGACGGCGGCGTCCTGGTGAACTGGCTGCTCGCCGCCACCCACCTGGCGGCCGGCGTGCCCCGCTCCATCGACGAGCTGGCCCACGGCAACCCGCAGCGGATCGCCGAGCAGTGGGCGGGCGGCAAGCTCAGCCCGCAGGCCTTCGGCAGGCTCGCCCACGGCCTCGCCTACGGCGTCTTCTGCAGCGAGTGGACCCCCTACGAGAGCGAGGAGGAGATCTTCGAGGCGGGTCGGCGCGCCTTCCCGTCGTTCCCCGACTCGGTGGTGGCCAACGCTCCGGCACTCGCCTGGCTGCATGCGGACTGCCGCGCCTGGGACGTCCCCGCGGCGCCGCGCTCGGTCCGGGACGTGACGCACAGCGACATCCCCTCGCTCGTCCTGTCCGGCGGGTTCGACGCCCAGACGGCACCGAGCAACGGGCCGTACGCCGCCCGGACGCTGAGCCGGTCCATCGAGCTCACGGTCCCTTACGTGGCCCATGTGGTGTTCGCCGACTCGCCGTGTGCGCAGTCCATCACCAGATCGTTCTTCGACGATCCGAGCGCGCCGAACACGGAATGCCTCGCAGGCCTCCAGCCACCCGAGTTCGAGATCGCGTGAGGCCGACCGATATCCGCATACCGAGGATGAACTCCATCACGGAGCGCTGGGCGCAGACCTGCCGCCACGAAGTCCCGGACCGGACCTTGATCCGGAACGAACGCCACCTTCGCCACGCTCTGCGCGAGTTTCAGCGGTCGCAGCGACCACCGCGACGCCGGGGACGATCTCGACCGGTTCGGCGTCGATCGGCCGACCGACGGTGCTCTGGTAGAGGTGGTCGTGGATCTCGGCGAGGGTGTCGGCGCTGGCCGCCCTGTACAACTGCCACTGCTCACCGACCAGGCGGTCGCGCACAGCGGCGGGCAGCTGGTGGAAGTAACGGGTGCAGTCAGGGGTGAAGTGCTCCAGCCCGAGCTTGGAGTACTCCATCGGGGCGACCGCGCGTGCGGGTGAGCCAGCGCAGCCGGGTGTCGTCACCGGAGCGGGTGCGCAGCAGGTCGAGGAAGACCTCGGCGCCGGACTGGCCGGAGCCCAGCACCGTGATGTCCTGGGGCCCGGCCAGGGCTGAGCGACGGTCGAGGTACTGGCCGCAGTGCCAGACCCGGGGGTGGCCGGCCAGGGTGGCGAACGCGGGCGGCCGGTACGGCTCGGTGCCGACGCCGACTACCAGATTGCGGGCGGCGAACTCCCGGCCGTCGGCGGTGACGCGGAACAACTGCTCGGCGGCGTCCCAGTGCACGGCGCTGACCGGGGCACCGAAGCGGCAGTTGGGCAGGCGTTCGGCTGCCCAACTGCAGTAGTGCTCGTATTCGCGGCGCGGCAGGTGGAACCGCTCGGCGAAGTAGAACGGGAAGAGCCGCTGCCGGCTCCGCAGGTAGTTGAGGAACGACCACGGGCTGGTCGGGTCCACCAGGGACACCAGGTCGGCCAGGAACGGGACCTGCATCCTGGCCCCGTCGACCAACAGACCGGGGTGCCATCGGAATTCCAATGCCGAGCTGCTCGTGCTCCGGCACGAGAACGCGGTGCTGCGCCGCCAGCTCGCCGGCCCGGTGCGCTACGAGTCGGCGGACCGGCTCTGGCTGGCTGCACTGTCGGGGCTGATATCCCGTCACCAGTGGCGCGAGGTCTTCCCGGTAGCGCCTGGCACGCCGCTGGCCTGGCACCGCAGGTTCATCGCGGCGAAGTGGGACTACAGTGCCAGGCGAACCCGGACTGGGCGACCGCCGACCACGACGGCGCTCAAGAAGCTGGTCCGGCGGCTGGCGAGGGAGAACGCGGGGTGGGGACGCCGGCGGATCCAGGGCGAGCTGGCCCGCCTTGGGCGTCCGATCGCCGCATCCACGGTATGGGAGATCCTCCACGCGGCCGGTATCGACTCGGCCCCACGGCGCACCGGCCCGACCTGGCGCGACTTCCTCACGGCCCAGGCCGAGGGCATCGTCGCCGTCGACTTCTTCCATCTCGACACGGTGATGGGACGTCGGTTGTACGCGCTGGCGTTCCTCGAACACGGCACCCGGCGTCTGCACATCGCCGGCGTCACTGCCCGTCCCACCCGGGAGTGGGCCGTGCAGCAGGCCCGCAACGTCGCCACCGACCTCGGCATGCGCATCGACTCGCTGCGCTTTCTGCTGCGCGACCGCGACGCGAAGTACGGGCCGTCGTTCGACGCTGTCTTCGAAGCCGACGACATGAACGTGATCAAGAGTGCGCCACGGGCTCCCCGGATGATCGCCCACTGCGAACGGGTGATCGGCAGTATCCGGCGCGAGGTGCTCGACCACGTCCTGATCATGAACGAGGCTTATGCTCGGCTGGTCTTGGACGCCTACCAGAGGCACTACAACGAGCACCGCCCCCACCGGGCCCGGAACCAGCGACTTTCCGAGCCCCACATGATCACAGGCCTGGGCGACCTCACCGATCGGCTCCTCCAGGCGGAACCGAACGCAAGGCGCCGATCTACGAGGGCTTCGGCCTGAACCTGGTCTAGGACATGAAAAAGCGGACCGTGACTATGGAGTCACGACCCGCGTATTTTCATATACGTATCGAAGTGTCCGAGGGGTGTGTCGACCCATACGCACATGCCGCTGCTGCGCGGGCAACTGGCACTGTCATAGTGGGATTCACTGCGGTCAGCCACAGTCCCACTGGAGATATGGTGCTCGCTGCGGATGGCGGCGCGCAAGGAGTGCAGCTCGGTTTCACCCGTTCGAGTGGGCTGGACGGCCCGCTGAGCACCCGGCGGCCGGCCCCACCTTCTGGCGACAGGCGGCTGCGTCATCCACGAGAGGAGGGCACGCACCGTGTGGCGTCCACTCCGCGGCGGGAGGCGACGGCGTTCAGGATCCCCGAGTGGTTTGTCATGGCGTCGGCTCAGCCGTCAGGATGTTCTCCGAGCGGGTGGGGGGACACGGAGACATGGCGCGACACGTGCGGCGGCGCACCAGGGTGGCGAACTGCGCCGCCGCGCTGTTCCCGGCGGCCGGCGAGCATGTCCGCAGCAGGCGTCCCGCCCTCGCTGACGTGTGCGCCGGACGGATGAAGTGCTGCGCGCCGTCGACAGGATGCCGGCCGAGCGCCTGCGTGCCTCGCCGACAAGGCCGGGTCGCCGGTGACACGCCACGGAGCAGGAGGGACGTGACCGGTATGGCTCGGGTGACAGTCAAGGTGCCGAGGCAACGGGCCTTGCCGCCGCTGGCAGCTCCGGAGGCCGTTTCGTGGACCACCGGGCTGCTCGACGGTGGGTGGGCCGCCGTTTTCTTGGCCGAGGAAGTAGGCCGTCATGGACGGTTGTTCCTGTGGCGGCCCGCCGGCGTCCAGGCCGCCGCGGGGGCGCAGCCCGCTGTCGGCGTCGACGCACGCCCGGTCGAGCTGGTGCTGCCGCACGGACGCTCGGTACGCCGCCGCGCCGTCCCGGGCTTCGCGGTCGAGGTCGCCGTGGCGCTGCCCGCGCTGCTGACCGCCGACCACGGCCACCGTCACCCCTCCGTCCGCGCGTGGGCCGGCACCGCGCTATTCGCCCTGGCACTGCTCGGCGACGGCCGCCTCTATCCGGGCCTCAGCCCCGAGGGGTACGACACCTGGCGGGCCGGACCGTACGATGCCGGGCACCGACGGGCCCTGGACGAGTTGGCCGCCGCCTTCCCCCCGCACGCCCACTGCCTGCCGCAGCCGGGACCCGCGCCGCTGCACATCGCCGAGCCGGCCCCGCTACTGCGAGCCTTCTGCGACGCGGTGGCCGACACACTGGCCCGCACGCCGGCCGCGCCGCTCGCAGTCGGTGAACTCCCCTATGCCTGGCGGGAAGTCCGCCCGCTGCCCCAACTGCGCTCCTGGGCCGAGGAACTGGAGGCCTCGCTCGCCGCCGAGGTATCGGTGTCGCTGCGGGTCGACCCACCCGAGGGCCGCCGAAAGCAGTTCCGTGCCGTGCTCCAGCTCCACACCGCCCAGGACCCCGCCCTGGTGGTCGAAGCGGGCCAGGCCTGGGCCGATCCTTCGACGGTCCAGCGGCTGCTCGGCCCGCGCGCCGAGACCGAGATGCTGCTGGCACTGCGGCGCGGCGCCCGTGCCTGGGCACCGCTGGGCCGGATGCTCCAGGACGCCGCGCCCGACCAGTTGCGGTTGACCGACGACGAGGCGCTTGAGCTGCTGGGAGATGCCACCGACACACTGGGCGCGGTCGGCATCGCCGTGCATTGGCCGCGCGAGCTGGTCAAGGCACTCACCGCGCAGGCGGTGATCGGGCAGCACACCGCCCCGGGCAGCACGGTCGGCGGCCTGCTCGACGCGGACTCGCTGCTCGACTTCAGCTGGCAGATCTCGCTCGGTGGCGAGGAGTTGACCGAGGCCGAGATGGACGCCCTGGCCGAGGCGCGCCGTCCGCTGATCCGGCTGCGCGACCAGTGGGTGATCGCCGATCCGCGCCTGGTGGCCCGTGCGAAGCGCCGGCGGATGGAACCGCTCAGCCCGATGGACGCGCTCACCGCGGCTTTGACCGGGGAAACCGAGCTGGAGGGCGAGCCCGTTCCCTGCGCGGCGGTGGGCGCGCTCGGCGAGTTGGTGACCCGAATCCGCGACCCCGAAGCCAGGACGACGGTCGAGCAGCCACCGGGGCTCAAGGCCACGCTGCGCGACTATCAGCGCCGGGGCCTGGCCTGGCTTGCGCAGATGTGCGAGCTGGGGCTGGGCGGTTGCCTCGCCGACGACATGGGGCTCGGCAAGACCATCACCCTCCTCGCCCTGCACCTGCACCGTCAGGCCGACCCCGGGACGGCCGGACCGACCCTGGTGGTCTGCCCCGCCTCCCTGCTCGGCAACTGGCAGCGCGAGGCGGAGAAGTTCGCACCCGATACTCCCGTGCGCCGGTACCACGGCGGCGGACGGCACCTGGAGGACCTGGCCGACGACGAGATCGTGCTGGTCACGTACGGGGTGTTGCGCCGGGACCGGGAGCGCCTGGCCGAGGCCGACTGGGGGCTGGTCGCCGCCGACGAGGCCCAGCACGTCAAGAACCCCTACAGCACCACTGCTCGCCAACTGCGCGCCCTGCCGACCCGAGCCCGCGTCGCGCTCACCGGCACCCCGGTCGAGAACAACCTCTCCGAGCTGTGGGCACTGCTGGACTGGACCACGCCGGGGCTGCTCGGCTCACTGCCCAGCTTCCGCGAACGCCACGCACGGCCGGTGGAGTCCGGCGAGGACCCGGGAGCAACCGAGCGGCTCTCCCGCCTGGTGCGGCCCTTCCTGCTGCGCCGCAAGAAGACCGACCCCGGCATCGCCCCCGAGCTGCCGCCGAAGACCGAGACCGAGCGGATCGTCCAGCTCAGCACCGAACAGGCCTCGCTGTACGAGGCCGTGGTGCGCGAGACCATGGAACGCATCCGCGAGACCGAAGGGATCGCCCGCCGCGGCCTGGTGCTCAAGCTGCTCACCGCGCTCAAGCAGATCTGCAACCATCCCGCGCAGTACCTGCGCCAGACCGGACCACTCAACGGACGCTCCGGCAAGCTGGACATCCTCGACGAACTGCTCGACACGATCCTCGCCGAGGGCGAGTCGGTACTGGTCTTCACCCAGTACACGCAGATGGCGAAACTGATCGAACGTCATCTCACGCAGCGCGGGACGGCACCGCTGTACCTGCACGGCGGCACCCCGGTGGCCCGGCGCGAGGAGATGGTGGCCGCGTTCCAGGCGGGAGACAATCCGGTCTTCCTGCTGTCGCTCAAGGCGGCCGGTACCGGGCTCAACCTCACCCGCGCGACCCACGTGGTGCACTATGACCGATGGTGGAACCCGGCGGTCGAGGACCAGGCCACCGACCGTGCCTACCGGATCGGACAGGACCGGCCGGTGCAGGTCCACAAACTGGTCGCCGAGGGCACCGTGGAGGACAAGGTGGCCCGGCTGCTGGAGAGCAAGCGAGCCCTGGCCGAGGCCGTGGTCGGCTCCGGCGAGGTGGCGCTGACCGAACTGGGCGACGACGACCTGGCCGAACTGGTGTCCCTGAGGAGGCAGTCATGACGTCGGCCCGCCGCGCGCCTACCCGTGGCGCCCGCGCGTTCGCCGCCACCTGGTGGGGCCAGGCGTGGGTGACCGCGCTGGAGGACTCCACCCTCGACTCCGGTCGCCTGGCCCGAGGCCGCACCTACGCTCGCAAGGGCATGGTCGGCGCGGTCGTGGTCGCACCCGGGCAGATCAAGGCCCCGGTGCAGGGCAGCCGGCCGCGGCCGTACCGCTCCTCCGTGCACGTTCCCGTGCTGAGGGACGGTCAGTGGGAAACCCTGCTCGCCGCGATCGCCGCGCGGGCCGGGCACGTGGCAGCGCTGCTGGACGGTGAGATGCCGGCCGAGCTGGTCGAGGACACGCGCGCCGCGGGCGTGCCGTTGCTGCCCGGGCCCGCCGAGCTGGACCCCGAGTGCTCCTGCCCCGACTGGGGCTACCCGTGCAAGCACGCCGCCGCACTGTGCTACGCGATCGCCGCCCGCATCGACGACGATCCCTTCGTGCTCTTCGCCCTGCGAGGGCGCGACCGCGAGCAGGTCTTCGCCGCGCTGCGCGAGCGCCGGACGAGCGAGCGGCCGGCCGCTCAGGAGGCCCCGATCGGCGTCCCGGCAGCCGCGGCGTACGCGCGCTGGGCCGAGCAGCAGCCCAGCCTGCCGGAGCCGCGCCTGCCCGAGCTCCGGTCGGCGGCGAGACCTGCGGAAACCCGTCTGCCGGTCGATCCCCCCGCCGCCTTGGGGCTCACCCGCGCCGATCTCGAACGGCTCGCCGCCGACACCGCCGCGCGCGCCCGAACGCTCCTCGCCGGAGACCGCTCCTGGCTGGCGCTGGCCCAGCGCCAGGACGCGGTACGTCTCACCGCCTCTCAACGCGATCCCGGATGGCTCCACGCACTGCAGGCCGGTACCGGGTTGCGCCCCATGGAGCTCGCCCGGCTCACCCGAGCCTGGCGCCACGGCGGCGCGGTCGGGATGACCGTCGCCGAGGAGCCCGGCCCCGCCGACCCGGCCGTCATGGCCTCGGCCCGCACCGTGGTGGCCGAGGCGCTCGCGGACATGGCACCCGAGACAGGCGCCACACCGCTGCGGGCCTGGCGCAACCGCCTCACCCTCGGGGACACCGGCCTCCAACTCCGCCTCGGCCCGGACGGCCGCTGGTACCCGTACCGGAACGAGAACGGCGACTGGTGGCCGTGCGCCCCGGCCGAAACCGACCCGGTCGCCGCTCTCACCACCGCCTGGGAACGCTGACCCCAGGACGCCGCACGGCCTCCTCGTCGTCCGCTCCGGGGACGGCGAGGCGGACGCGCCTTGTGGGATGGCGCAGGTGGCGCTTCGGCGGCCGACCTGCGCGGTCCGGGGAGCTGTTCCGGGCGGGGTGTCAGGGGGTCAGGCCGGCCTTGTGGAGTTTGGCGAGGAAGGCTGTCTTGCGCTTGTGCTCGGTGCGGAGTTCGGTGAGGTAGCGGGTGAAGCCGTCGGGGTCGCCGGCTGCGGTGTGTGCGGCGCGCAGGCGGCGTAGCAGTTTGACGGCGCGGTCGTAGCGGTACTTGCTGGTGTCGGAGAGCTGGGCCTGGATGAGGTAGCGGTAGGGGGCCAGGACGTCGGAGGGATGCGCGGGCTCGCGTTCCTTGATGAGGGAGTGGAGCAGGTGTGGCCCTACCTGTTGGGGGTGGGCGGCGGCGGTGGGCCACGCTTCTTCGCCGAGGCCCGCTGTGGTGAGGGCCTGGACCAGTTCGCCCAGGCGGCGCGGGTCGGCGGCGGCTCGGGCGCGCAGTTCGTCCAGGGCGGGGGCCAGGGGTGCGGTGTCGCTCACGCGTTGGCAGGTGGTGGCCAGGGAGCGGAAGGTGGCGGCGACGGGGTGGCGGGAGAACTCGGCGAGGCGCACCTCGAGGGCGGCGGTGGGCGCGCCCGCGTCCAGGTGGAGGTCGACCAGCAGGTCGCGGAGCTTTTCGCTGTAGGGGTTGGTGGGGTGGTGGGTCAGCCCGCGCTGGGCCCAGGTGACGGCCTCGGCCGCCCGGTCGGCGGCTGCGAGCGTCTGGGTGATCTTGCGGTACTGCTCGGGGCTCCTCAAGTCCTCGGCGAGGACGGCGATGTAGTGGTCGACGTCGCCGGTGAGCTCGGCGAGCTGCTCCCGGAAGTCGCGTACCGAGTACTGGGTGCTGAACGAGTCCGGGTCGCCAGCTACGGCCCGCTCCTCGACCTGGGCGGCGATCTCGGCGATGCCCCGTTCACCCAGGGCGGGGGCGAAGGCGCTCAGGTGGATGCGGGGCCAGCCGGGCCCGTCGAACTGCGCCTTGACCAGCCAGGACGCCAGTGTCTTCGGGTTGGCGGGCGGGGCTTGGCCCAGTGCGCGGGCGTAGAGGTCGATCAGCTCTTGCAGGACGTCGCCGACGATGCCGGAGGAGTCGTCCAGGTACATAAGTGCGCGGGTGACCCGGTCCACCGCGGTCCGCAGCGTACGCGTGATCGCCTCGGCCCGGCCGTCGTCGACCAGGGCAGTGGCCGCCTCGAGCACCTGGTAGGCGGTGGCGTGGTACTCGCCCCGCCCGTCGTAGGGGTGGCGGCGCCGGTCCCACCGCAGCCCGTCCACCAGCGCAGCCAGCTCCTGCACCGAGACCATGTCCTCAGTCATGCCCCTCATCCCACCACACCGCCGACGCCGAGCTGGGAACGGTCGCGCCCGGTGCGGCCGGCGGCCTGGCCTGCCACCTCGCGATCAGCGAGCGCACCGAGCGTCACCGGGGGCGCCGCAGCTCTGCTTGGCGCACTTCGACAGTCTCCGCCCGACCCGGCTGGTCCATGCGCCGTACTCCCAGCTGGCGACGGTGAGCAGGTGTTCCATGGGGTTGTCGCACTTCGGGCAGTCAAGGCAGTCAGGCTCCTGCGTCCAGCCCGGGTAGCCGCCGAGTTTGGTACCCGGTACGGACACCCCAGTAGTCGAGGCCGGTCTCCGCCTCCAGCCGGTCGAACCGGTCCCCTAGAAGTGCACTGAAAAT
>NZ_PYBW01000134.1 GCF_003205575.1 Streptomyces tateyamensis | reverse complement strand
CTTAAGCTAAGTGGCATTGCATAGCCGGGGCCACCTGCCCGCATACCTGCAGCCTCACCCGAGGTGCCTAATTCTCTATATACGACATCGGAGGAGCCATATCATCGAGCACTACGCCACCGCACCCGCCATCGAATCGGACATCGGCTCTACCGCAGACTCCACCCTCCTGACGGCTGCGAGCGATGCTGCCGCTTGGCGGATGCGCTTCGACCGTCAGCTTCGCGGCTGGAGCACAGGCGAGATCACCTGGCGGGCCGCGGTCGACAGCTGCCCGGCGGCGCGCCAGGCAGCCTGGCCGACTGCGCTACGCCAGCCCCGACGGCGGACCGTCCTGGAAGAGCCCGTCACCATCGGCCAGGTTCTCGGCTTGCTGGCCCTCACTGACTGAGGCCCCTGGGGGCCAGGCTCTGCGGGCGGCCCGACGGGAAGACACACCCCGGCGTACCTGACCACCAGGTCAGCCGACTTGCCCACCTCCGTCGATGAGTGCCGCGCCGTTACAGCGACCGCAGGAGCGCCGCAGAGCTGACGGCACGGCTCGCTGCCCTGGCGGAGCGAAGATCCGTCGCACCCTGCCCGCCGCGTTTTTCCGGGTCGCCTCCCCTCCCGACATTCCCCATCACTACGGACCCGCGCGAGCGTGAACTCCCGCTCCCGCAAGCAGGATCCGACGGGCCCAGCGCACTACCCAGCGCCCGTCGCGGAGCACCGAGCAGAGCCCGCCAGATGCGGCGCCGCCCGGCCCCGGTCATCTGCAAGCGAGCCGCAGCCTCCCAGGCCAGTGCCCGCCTGGGCCACCCTGAAGCCCCGTCTCAGGGACGCCCACCACTCCACCGACACCCACGACGCCGACCACGGTCCGCGCCGTGCAGAAGGACGTGCATGCCCGAGCAGTACCTCACCGTCGCCCAGGTCGCCGAACGCCTGGGCACCAGCGAGCGGTTCCCCCGCCGGCTGATCGCCGAGCGCCGCATCGCCTTCGTCAAGATGGGCACCCACGTCCGCATCGCCGAGAGCACCCTCGCCGCCTACCTCACCTCCGGCACCGTCCCCGCCGTCCCCTCCCGTCGCGACCGCCGAGGGGGTAACGCCTGATGCCGCGTAAGAAGAACGCGCCCAGCCGTCGCCGGTTCGGCGCCGTCCGCCAGTACCGCTCCGGCCGTTGGACCGCCAGCTACCGTGACGCCGCCGGCAAGGAGCACCGCGCTCCGGAGACCTTCGAGACCAAGACCGACGCCGAGGTCTGGCTCACCGTCACCGAGGCCGACCTCACCCGGGGCAACTGGATCGACCCCGACGCCGGCAACGTCGACTTCCAGACCTACGCCCTGCGCTGGACCGACGAGCGCGGGCTGATGCCGACCACCGACGAGCTGTACCGGCGCCTGCTGCGCCTACACCTCCTGCCGACCTTCGCCGCTCTCACCCTCAACGAGATCACGGCTGCCCGCGTCCGCACCTGGCACGCCGAGCGTAAGCAGGCGACCGGCGCCACCACCGTGGCCAAGTCGTACCGCCTGCTGAAGGCTGTCCTGGAGACGGCCGTCGAGGACGACGTGATCGTCCGCAACCCCTGCCGCATCAAGGGCGCCGGTAAGGAGGAGGCCGAAGAGCGGCCCGTCGCCACCGCCGAGCAGGTCTTCGAGCTCGCCGAACTCATGGGCCCGCGGTGGCGGTTCATGGTCTTCCTCGGAGCCTTCGCCACCCTGCGCCCCGAGGAACTCGCCGAACTCCGCCGCGAGGACGTCGACCTGGACAAGCGGACCCTGCGGATCACCGAGGCGTCGCCCGAGCTGAACACGGGCAAACGCGCCACCGGCCCGACCAAGTCGAGGGCCGGCAAGCGCACGATCCACCTGCCGTCCTTCCTCGACCAGGCACTGCGCCAGCACATGGCCTGGTACGCGGAGAAGGAACCCGACGGCCTGCTCTTCGTCGGCGAGAAAGGCGCTCCGTTCCGACGGACCACCTTCGGCCGCAAGTTCGGCAAGGCCCGCGCCAAGGTCATCGACCTGCCGCAGAACTTCACCTTCTACGACCTGCGGCACACCGGCAACACCCTCCTCGCCGAGGAGGGCGCCAGCCTCAAGGACCTCATGGTCCGCATGGGCCAGTCCTCGGTGCGCGCCGCGATGCTCTACCAGCACTCCACTGCCAGCCGCCAGCGCCAGCTCGCCGCCAAGCTCGACACCCGTGTCCGCAGCGACACCGGACGCACCCCGCCGACACCACCCACACCCCCTGCCGGGGTACCTAGTGGTGCGGCAGTGGTGCGCCCCATCCGACGCTCGATCTGACGCCACGTCAGGGGCTGGCGAATGCCCGTCGCCGCCCCCTGGCGACCCCTGACGCTCACCGCGCGCCGCACGCAGGCGGGCGCCGATGTGCCTCTGAGCTGCGGGTATGTGCTTTTTCGGTACTCCAGGCGCCAGTGACCGGCATCACACTGAAGCCCGAATTGGCGTGATCCAGATCACAGAAAGTGCATCTCGTAATTCGAGACGATCATCGAGCGAATGTTCGAAGGCGTCCATATCTGACGCTTCGTCATCCCTTTCGGGGTACCTAGTGGTGCACCAGTGGTGCGCGAGCCTGGAATTGGTCCAGACAATAAGCAAACCCCAGGCCGCTGGCCTGGGGTTTTGCGTGGAGCGGGCGACGAGAATCGAACTCGCGCTATAAGCTTGGGAAGCTCATGTTCTACCATTAAACTACGCCCGCACTGACGAACCGTCAGTAGCGGCTCGATCATGCTCCACTGTACCCCATCCCGGCAGTGGTGTTGGACACCGGCGAGCCATCGTGGGGGATGTCCGGCAGGTCCCCTACTGTGACGCTGTCGTCGCGCGGCTGGTGGCCGCGGCTTGGGCAGGCGTGGTGTGGGAAGGGGATCGATGGAGCGGCGGACGGTGGTTCGTTGTGCCGAGGGGCATGTGTTCAGTACCAGCACGTTCCCGATGCGGAACCTCGGGGTCGGGCGGCTCGGGCCCGGGCGGTTGATCAGGTGTCCGCAGTGCGGGCGGCTGCGCAGTTCGGTGCCGGCCGACCTGGGGGCGTTGTCCGAGGGGCAGCTGGCCCAGGCGTCGCGTTCGGCGTAGTGGCGGCCGTTCCCCGCGGGCCCCGACCTGGTGGTGGGAGGGGTCCGCGGGGTGGTCGGGAATTGGGGGCGGGCCGCCGACCACGTACTCTCGTGGCGTGCTGCTCTCCGACAAAGACATCCGCAACGAGATCGACAAGGGCCGGGTCGTGGTCGACCCGTTCGAGCCCGCGATGGTCCAGCCCTCCAGCATCGACGTGCGGCTGGACCGTTTCTTCCGGGTGTTCGAGAACCACCGGTACCCGCACATCGACCCGGCGCAGGAGCAACCGGACCTGACCCGGCTGGTGGAGCCGGAGGGTGAGGAGCCCTTCATCCTGCACCCGGGCGAGTTCGTACTGGCCTCCACCTACGAGGTCATCACGCTGCCGGACGACGTGGCCTCCCGGCTGGAGGGCAAGTCGAGCCTGGGGCGGCTGGGCCTGCTGACCCACTCCACGGCCGGCTTCATCGACCCGGGCTTCAGCGGGCACGTGACGCTGGAGCTGTCGAACGTGGCCACCCTGCCGATCAAGCTCTACCCGGGGATGAAGATCGGTCAGCTCTGCCTGTTCCGGCTCTCCTCGCCCTCCGAGCACCCGTACGGCTCGGAGCGGTACGGCTCGCGCTACCAGGGGCAGCGCGGTCCGACCCCGTCCCGCTCCTTCCTGAACTTCCACCGCACCGAGGTCTGAGACCAGCAGGAACCAGAGTCCGGGAAGAGCAGGAGAGCAGAAGACGCGTCAGGCTCGCTTGGGGCGGGTGACGGCGACCAGCTCGCTGCCGTCCTCCGCCAGGGTCAGCTCGGCCTCCAGGGCGCTGAGCTGGCCCAGCCGGTGCAGGTGGCTGCCGCCGCAGGCGATGGTGGCCGAGCCCTCCGGGAGCTCGCAGTGCCAGCGGCGCCGGGCGGTCAGCTCGGGGCCCGGCACCTCGATCCGTACCGGGGCGTCGGCCGCCACCCAGCCGGCCAGGCGCCGGTTGACCGCCTCGGTGATCGCGGGCAGCGCCTCGGCCAGGGCCGGCAGCTCGTCCACGGCGTCCACCGTGAAGCCCTTCTTGCGCAGCGACTTGCCCAGCCGGTAGGTGTCGGTGCTGGCCTCGGCGTCCATCACCGAGGTGGCCATCGCCAGGCTGTCGAAGTCCGGGTGGCCGAACGCGTCCACCCGGCCCGGGTCCTTGCGCCAGCGCGGGGCCAGCGCCTCGTTCAGCGCCAGGGCCAGCAGGTGGCAGCCGGTGTGCGCGGCGCTCAGCGCCAGCCGCCGCTCGGCGTCCACGGCCAGCGCGACGGGCTCGCCGACCACCGCGCCCGGGTCCTCGGCCAGCACGTGCAGCACCAACCAGGACCAGGCCTCGTCGCCGCGCCGCACCGGGATGTCCCCGCCCACCAGCAGCTCGCCGCCCTCGGGGCCGACCGCGCCGGTCAGGCAGTCCAGCACCGCGAACTCGCGCCCGGCCACGGTCAGCGTGCCGGTGTCGGCGGGCTGGTCGGGCCAGGTGTGGTCGAGCGGGTGGAACGGCGTCGCGGCGGTGACCACGGCGAACCGGTCGTCGCCGAGCGGGTGCACGGCGAGCACGGTGGACTCCCCGGTCACAGCTCCGCCGGGGAAGCTGACACGGGTGGTGGCGAGGGTCATTCAGGAACTCCGTACGTATGAACAGGTGGTCGGCCGAGCAGCACTCAGCCGAGCGTCGGCAGCTTGATCAGCACCAGCAGCGCCAGCAACTGCAGCGAAGCGGCGCCGACCGCTTTGCCCCAGGGTAGGTCGTGCACTCGGCGCACCATCGCGCTCAGCAGGTAGCCGCAGCACAGCCAGCTGGCCCAACCCACCGCCTGCACCACCGAGTTGCCGGAGGGCAGGAAGAGCGCGAGCAGCAGCCGGGGCACGTCCGTGGTCCATCCGATCAGGATCGCCAGGCCGACCGTGGACGCCAACGGCCCGTCGCCGCCGAGCTGGCGGGCCAGCGCGAAGGTGACCGTGCCGAGCATCAGGCCGGCCAGTGTGAAGGCGACCGCGGACCCGGCCAGCGACCAGAGCGCCACCGTGAAGGTGGACTTGAACACCTCGTCGTGGGTGCTGCCGAAGCCGAGCACGGCGAGCACCCCGTAGAGCAGCGAGACGCTGACCGCGGGCAGCCAGAGCTGGTGGTCGCGGACCAGGTCGAAGGTGCGGGTGGGGCGGCGGTACAGCCCGGTCAGCAGCTGGCGCCAGCGCGGCCGCGGCCCGGTGGCCCGAGGCTTGGTGCGCCCGCCGGCCCGGTAGGTGGCCACGCTCTCCCGCTCCCCCGAACCGCGCGACCCGTCAGACCCGCGAGACCCGTCAGACCCGCCCGGAACGCCCTGCCCGCCTGAGCCGCCCTGCTCCCCGTCGAAGTACCCCTGGGGGAACTCCCGCGTGAACCCGGGCTGCTCGTCCCCCTGGTACTCGCCCTGGTGTCCGTCCCCCTGGTACCCGTCCCCCCGGTACGGCTCGCCGCCGTAGCGACCGTCACCGTACTGGCTGAGACCGTACTGGCCGACGCCGTACTGGTCCTCCCCGTACGGAGCCCCGCCCCACCCGCTCTGATACCCGTTGCCAGCCACCCTCCGACGGTACCCAAAAAGCCCAACCCAGGCCCGGCCGTGGCAGAAGTGCAGCAGGGCTGTGACGCGGTGTGCGCCACAGCCCTGCCGGAGCTCCCATAGTTCCCACCGGAACGGCGGGAACGGAACCGCTACTTCTGCAGCACCGACCCGTGCACCGCGGCCGCCGAGGTCTCGCCGGCCGGGCAGCCGCCGGGGCCCGCGGTGGTGCGCACGGCACCCATCGGCAGCCGCACGCCGCAGGCGATCCGGATGCCGTTCGGCAGCTCGTTGTCCGACTCCACCACGGCACCGTCGCCGATCACCGCGCCGTCCACCACGGTGCGCTCGCCGATCACCGCGAAGGCGCCGACGATCGAGTCCTTGACCACGGCGTCGGCGGCGACCACCGCGCCCGGCAGCACGACGCTGCCCTCGACGATCGCGCCGGCGGCCACCGAGGCGCCGTCAGCGACCACGGTGCCCGAGCTGAGCACGGCGGCCGGGTCGATCGCCGCACCGGACAGCACCAGCGCCTCACCGGTGGGGCCGGGCACCGCCGGGGAGTCCACCCGGCCGAGCACCAGGTCGGCCGAGCCGCGCACGAACGCGGCCGGGGTCCCCAGGTCCAGCCAGTACGAGGTGTCCACCACGCCGCGCACCAGGGCGCCGGTGGCCAGCAGCTCGGGGAAGGTCTCGCGCTCCACCGAGACCACCCGGCCGGCCGGGATCCGGTCGATCACCGAACGGGTGAAGACGTAGCAGCCCGCGTTGATCTGGTCGGTGACGATCTGCTCGGGGGTCTCCGGCTTCTCCAGGAACTCCAGCACCCGGCCGTTCTCGTCGGTCGGCACCAGGCCGAAGGCGCGCGGGTCCTCGACCCGGGTCAGGTGCAGGGTGACGTCGGCGCCGGCGGCCACGTGGCCGTCGCGCAGCGCGGCGATGTCCAGGCCGGAGAGGATGTCACCGTTGAAGATCAGCACCGGCTCGTCCGGGCCGCAGGTCAGGCCCTCGGCGGCGTTGCGGATCGCCCCGCCGGTGCCCAGCGGCTCGACCTCGGTGAGGTAGACCAGCTCCAGCCCGTAGGGGGTGCCGTCGGCGAAGTGCTCCTCGAAGACCTCGGCGAGGTAGGAGGTGGCCAGCACCACGCGGGTGACACCGGCGGCCGCGGCCCGAGCCAGCTGGTGGGCGATGAACGGCACACCGGCGACCGGGAGCATCGGCTTGGGGGTGTGCGTGGTGAGCGGGCGGAGCCGGGTGCCCTGACCGCCGACCAGCATGATCGCCTGGGTCATCTGTGCTTTTCTCCCCTTGAATCGGGCAGCGACCCGGCCTGTGGAGTGTTGCCGCAGGGTCGCTTGGGTGCGTGGTGCTTGTCGAAGCCAGACGGAAGCAGCCTGCCCCGGGCGGATACCACCCCGGGGCAGGCATCATATGTGAGCCGTCGAGCCGTAAGCACATTCGCGCTCGTCTCGAACAACCACCTTAAACCGCCGTCCGGCCCGGCTTTCGGCGGCCTGCACCGCGGCCGCCCGGGCGACCCGGGCGGCCGGCACCGCGGCGGGCCGCAGGACGCCGACGGCCGGTGCTAGGCGGGCTCGGCGACCGCCTCGACCGGCTCGGCCGGAGCGGCCTTCACCGAGTCGAGCAGCAGCTGCGCGACGTCGACCACCTTCAGGTGCTCCTTGGCCGCGCCCTCGTTCTTCTTGCCGTTGACCGAGTCGGAGAGCATCACCAGGCAGAACGGGCAGGCGGTGGAGACGATGTCGGGGTTGAGCGACAGCGCCTCGTCGACCCGCTCGGTGTTGATCCGCTTGCCGATCCGCTCCTCCATCCACATCCGCGCGCCACCGGCGCCGCAGCAGAAGCCGCGCTCCTTGTGACGGTGCATCTCCTGCTGGCGCAGGCCGGGGACCTTGTCCATGATCTCGCGCGGCGGGCTGTAGACCTTGTTGTGCCGACCCAGGTAGCACGGGTCGTGATAGGTGATCAGGCCCTCAACCGGGTTGACCGGGACCAGCTTGCCCTCGTCGATCAGGTGCTGCAGCAGCTGGGTGTGGTGGATCACCTCGAAGTGCCCGCCGAGCTGCGGGTACTCGTTGGCGATGGTGTTGAAGCAGTGCGGGCAGGTGGCCACGATCCGCTTCTTCGGAGCGTCCTCCAGCGCCGCGTTCAGCGTCTCGACGTTCTGCGCGCCGAGCATCTGGAACAGGAACTCGTTGCCCAGGCGGCGGGCCGAGTCACCGGTGCAGGACTCCTCCTTGCCGAGGATGGCGAACTTCACCCCGGCGGAGTGCAGCAGTTCGGCGAAGGCCTTGGTGGTCTTCTTGGCCCGGTCCTCCAGCGCGCCGGCGCAGCCGACCCAGTACAGGTACTCGACCTCGGCCGGCTCGATGTCCTCGCCGATCACCGGCACCTCGATGCCGGTCTCCTTCTTCAGCTCCTTGACCCAGTCGAGCCGCGCCTTGGTGGCCAGGCCCCACGGGTTGCCCTTGTTCTCCAGGTTCTTGAGCATCGTCCCGGCCTCGGTGGGGAACGAGGACTCGATCATCACCTGGTAGCGGCGCATGTCGACGATGTGGTCGACGTGCTCGATGTCCACCGGGCACTGCTCGACGCAGGCGCCGCAGGTGGTGCAGGACCAGAGCACGTCGGGGTCGATGACCCCGCCCTCCTCGGCGGTGCCGATCAGCGGGCGCTCGGCCTCGGCCAGCGCGGCGGCCGGCACCGAGGCCAGCTGCTCGGCGGTGGCCTTCTCCTCGCCCTCGGCGTCCTTGCCGCCGCCGGCCAGCAGGTACGGCGCCTTGGCGAAGGCGTGGTCGCGCAGGCTCATGATCAGCAGCTTCGGCGACAGCGGCTTGCCGGTGTTCCAGGCGGGGCACTGCGACTGGCAGCGGCCGCACTCGGTGCAGGTGGAGAAGTCGAGGATGCCCTTCCAGGAGAACTGCTCCACCTGGGAGACGCCGAAGACCGCGTCCTCGGCCGGGTCCTCGAAGTCGATCGGCCGGCCGCCGGAGCTCATCGGCTGCAGCGCGCCGAGTGCGACCTCGCCGTCGGCGTTGCGCTTGAACCAGATGTTCGGGAAGCCGAGGAACCGGTGCCAGGCCACACCCATGTCGGTGTTGAGCGAGACGGTGATCATCCAGATGAAGGAGGTGGCGATCTTGACCGTGGCGATCGCCCAGATCAGGTTGTGCAGGGTGCCCAGGCCCAGCCCGGCGAACGCCTTCACCAGCGGGTAGGAGACCAGGTAGGCGGCCGAGTAGTGGTCCGCACCCTCCAGCGCGCCCTCCAGGCCGCGCAGGGTCAGGATCGCCAGGCCGATGATCAGGATCACCGACTCGACGAAGTAGGCCTGGCCCATCCGGGAGCCGGCGAACCGGGACTTGCGGCCGGCCCGGTTCGGCAGGCTCAGCTGGCGGATCACGATCAGCACCGCGATGCCCAGCGTGGTGAGGAGGCCGATCAGCTCCTCGAACACCAGGTACGGGGTCCAGTCGCCGATCACCGGGATCACGAACTCCGGGTCGAAGAGCTGCCCGAACGCCGTCACCAGGGTGAGGATCAGGGTGTAGAACCCGACCGCGACGAACCAGTGGGCGACACCGACGATGCCCCACTTGTTCATCCGGGTGTGGCCGACGAACTCCCGGGCCAGGGTCAGCGTGCGGGCCACCGGGTCGTTGATCCGGGCTCCGGCCGGCACCGGCTGGCCGAGCCGGACGAAGCGGTAGATCGAGGCGATGGCCCGAGCGAACAGCGCCACGCCGACCACGGCGGTGCCCAGTGAGATGAGGATCGCTGCTAGCTGCATCCGGGTGTCTCCGTACTCCAGCGGCGTGAGGCAGGTCAGTTAAGGGTACCGGTGGGTAACTTAACCACCCACCGGCCGGACCTTACCGCCCGATAGCAGCAATCCAGAAGACGCTCAAGGTATGGCGGCAGTCACGTGGCTCCCAAGTCGCCCGTTCGGGGGCAAATCCGGCCTGGCGGCCCGAGCCAGCAGAAAAGTTGAGTGGCTCCGACTCAGGGCTGTTGACTCGTTCCGAACCCTGGGGCATGCTTGAGTGCGTACAGCTCAACTCTTCGTGGAGGTATTTACGATGGCACGCGCGGTCGGTATCGACCTCGGCACGACGAACTCGGTCGTCACTGTCCTCGAAGGCGGTGAGCCCACCGTCATCACCAACGCCGAGGGCGCCCGGACCACGCCGTCCGTCGTCGCCTTCGCCAAGAACGGTGAGGTGCTGGTCGGCGAGGTCGCCAAGCGCCAGGCGGTCACCAACGTCGACCGGACCATCCGCTCGGTCAAGCGCCACATGGGCACCGGGTGGAAGATCAACCTGGACGGCAAGGACTTCAACCCGCAGCAGATCAGCGCCTTCATCCTGCAGAAGCTGAAGCGCGACGCGGAGGCCTACCTGGGCGAGACGGTCACCGACGCCGTCATCACCGTCCCGGCCTACTTCTCGGACTCCGAGCGCCAGGCCACCAAGGAGGCCGGCGAGATCGCGGGCCTGAACGTCCTGCGCATCGTCAACGAGCCGACCGCCGCCGCCCTCGCCTACGGCCTGGACAAGGACGACCAGACCATCCTGGTCTTCGACCTCGGTGGCGGCACCTTCGACGTCTCGCTGCTGGAGATCGGCGACGGCGTGGTCGAGGTCAAGGCCACCAACGGTGACAACCACCTCGGTGGCGACGACTGGGACCAGCGGGTCGTCGACCACCTGGTGAAGGTCTTCCAGGCCGGCCACGGCGTCGACCTGTCCAAGGACAAGATGGCGCTGCAGCGCCTGCGCGAGGCGGCCGAGAAGGCCAAGATCGAGCTCTCCTCGTCCTCCGAGACCAGCATCAACCTGCCCTACATCACGGCCTCCGCCGAGGGCCCGCTGCACCTGGACGAGAAGCTCACCCGCTCGCAGTTCCAGCAGCTGACCGCGGACCTGCTGGAGCGCTGCAAGCTCCCGTTCAACAACGTCATCAAGGACGCCGGCATCTCGCTCTCCGAGATCGACCACGTCGTCCTGGTCGGCGGCTCGACCCGGATGCCCGCCGTCGCGGAGCTGGTCAAGGAGCTGACCGGCGGCAAGGACGCCAACAAGGGCGTCAACCCGGACGAGGTCGTGGCGATCGGCGCCGCGCTCCAGGCCGGTGTCCTCAAGGGTGAGGTCAAGGACGTCCTGCTGCTGGACGTGACCCCGCTGTCCCTGGGCATCGAGACCAAGGGCGGCATCATGACCAAGCTGATCGAGCGCAACACCACGATCCCGACCAAGCGTTCGGAGATCTTCACCACCGCCGAGGACAACCAGCCCTCCGTGCAGATCCAGGTCTACCAGGGCGAGCGCGAGATCGCGGCGTACAACAAGAAGCTCGGCATGTTCGAGCTGACCGGCCTGCCGCCGGCCCCGCGCGGCCTGCCGCAGATCGAGGTCACCTTCGACATCGACGCCAACGGCATCATGCACGTCGGCGCCAAGGACCTCGGCACCGGCAAGGAGCAGCGGATGACCGTCACCGGCGGCTCCTCGCTGCCCAAGGAGGACATCGAGCGGATGACCCGCGAGGCCGAGCAGTACGCGGAGGAGGACCACAAGCGCCGCGAGGCCGTGGAGACCCGCAACCAGGCCGAGCAGCTCGTCTACTCCACCGAGAAGTTCATCGCCGACAACACCGACAAGCTCCCCGCCGACGTCAAGACCGAGGTCGAGGCCGCGATCGGCGAGCTCAAGGAGGCCCTGAAGGGCGAGGACATCGCGGCCATCCGCGAGGCCTCGGAGAAGGTCTCCACCACCGCCCAGAAGCTCGGCCAGGCGCTCTACGCCGACGCCCAGGCCTCCGGTGCGGCGGGTGCCGCCGGTGCCGGCGAGGCCCCCAAGGACGACGACGTGGTCGACGCCGAGATCATCGACGACGAGAAGCCCAAGGGCGGTGCGGCATGACGGAGAAGCCGCAGGGCGTCGAGCCCGGCGACGACTCCGACGCCGACGACGCGGTGATCCAGGCCGCCGAGGAAGCCCTCAAGGCCCTCTCGGGGGACGGTGACGCGGCCGCCGCCAAGCGCGAGGCGGCCGAGCGTACGGCCGACCTGCAGCGCTTGCAGGCCGAGTACCAGAACTACCGCAAGCGGGTCGAGCGGGACCGGCTGACGGTGCGTGAGATCGCGGTCTCCAACATCCTGGAGTCGCTGATCCCCGTGCTGGACGACATCGGCCGGGCCCGCGAGCACGGCGAGGTGACCGGCGGCTTCAAGTCGGTCGCCGAGTCGCTGGAGACCGTGGTGGCCAAGCTGGGCCTGCAGCAGTTCGGCAAGGAGGGCGAGCCCTTCGACCCGAACCTGCACGAGGCGCTGATGCACAGCTACTCCTCGGAGGTCACCGAGGACACCTGCGTGCAGGTGCTGCAGCCCGGCTACCGGATCGGCGAGCGGATCATCCGCCCGGCGATGGTGGCGGTGGCCGAGCCGCAGCCGGGCACCCAGTCCACCGGCGGCCCGGACGGCGACGGCCCGGCGGCCCCCGAGGCTGACGGTGCGGCCGAGAACTGACACGCTGTGCGCTGCGGGGCCGCACGTCGCCGGTGGCGATGTGCGGCTCCGCAGCGCCGTATCGACCAACTACGGGAGGTGGCTGAAGTCATGAGCACGAAGGACTACGTGGAGAAGGACTACTACAAGGTCCTCGGCGTGCCCAAGGACGCCACCACCACCGAGATCAAGAAGACCTACCGCAAGCTCGCCCGGGAGTTCCACCCCGACGCCAACAAGGGCGACGCCAAGGCGGAGGAGCGCTTCAAGGACATCTCCGAGGCCTACGACGTCCTGTCCGACGAGAAGCGCCGCAAGGAGTACGACGAGGCGCGCAGCCTGTTCGGGGCCGGCGGCATGCGCGGCCAGGGCGCCGGCGGCAACGGGTACAGCTTCGACTTCGGCGACCTGTTCAACGGCTCGCAGGCGGGCAACGGCGGGATCGGCGACATGTTCGGCGGCCTGTTCAACCGCGGCGGCCGGCAGGCCCAGCCGCGCCGCGGCGCCGACGTCGAGACCGAGGTGACGCTCAGCTTCGAGGAGGCGGTGGACGGCGCCACCGTCCCGCTGCGGATGACCAGTCAGGCGGCCTGCCGGGCCTGCGCCGGCACCGGGGCCAAGGCCGGCACCACGCCGCGGGTCTGCCCGACCTGCGTCGGCGCCGGCACGGTCAGCCGCGGCCAGGGCGCCTTCGCGCTCTCCGAGCCCTGCCGGGACTGCAAGGGCCGCGGCATGATCGTCGACGACCCGTGCCCCGACTGCCACGGCAGCGGGCGGGCCAGCTCGGCCCGCACCATGCAGGTGCGGATCCCGGCCGGGGTGCAGGACGCCCAGCGGATCCGGCTCAAGGGCAAGGGTGCCCAGGGCGAGCGGGGCGGCCAGCCCGGCGACCTCTACGTCACCGTGCACGTCACCACCCACCCCGTCTTCGGCCGCAAGGGCGACAACCTCACGGTGACGGTGCCGGTCTCCTTCCCCGAGGCCGCGCTCGGTGGCACCATCGACGTCCCCACCCTGAACGGCCCCTCGGTCCGGCTGCGGCTGCCGGCCGGCAGCGCCAACGGCCTGACCCTGCGGGCCCGTGGCAAGGGCGCCACCCGCAAGGACGGCACCCGCGGCGACCTGCTGGTCACGGTCGAGGTGACGGTGCCGCAGGAGACCAGCGGGGAGGCCCTGACCGCACTCGAGCAGTACCGCGACGCCACCGCGTCCGAGGACCCGCGTGCCGCCCTGTTCAAGGCGGCGGAGGGAGCGTGATCTGACATGAGCCCCGACAACCCCGGTATCGGCGCAGGTCTCGGCGAGGGCCTGCCCGGTGGCCCCGGCCCGCGCCGGCGCCCCACCGTCGCCGCCGCGGCGGCCTACGTGCTCACCGAGGAGACCCCGGTCTACGTGATCTCGGTGGCCGCCGAGCTCTCCGGCCTGCACCCGCAGACGCTGCGCCAGTACGACCGGCTCGGCCTGGTCTGCCCCGACCGCACCGGCGGCGGCGGCCGGCGCTACTCGGCCCGGGACATCCAGCAGTTGCGCGAGGTGCAGCGGCTGTCCCAGGACGAGGGCATCAACCTGGCCGGGATCAAGCGGATCATCGAACTGGAGAACCAGGTCGCCGCCCTCCAGTCCCGGGTCGCCGAACTGGCCGCGGCCGTCGAGGGCGCGGGCGCCGCACTGCAGGCCCGGGAGGCCGCGGTGCACGCGAGCTACCGGCGGGACCTGGTCCCGTACCAGCCGGCCGCGCAGTCGAGCGCGCTGGTGGTCTGGCGGCCGCGGCGGTAGTCGACGGATTCCCGAGCGCGCTTGGCATTCCCGCCAATAGGTGGGGTGCCAAGTGCGCCTGTTCTTGCGTAGAGTGCTGGCTTGCGGGCCGTCTGATTTCCCAGGAGAGGGAGGGTTGGGGATGAGTTCGGCGGGCTCAAAGGGCGATGCCGAGAAGGAGCACGCGGAGTACGTCTCCCCGGAGGCCAAATCCCTGTACCTGCGGGTAATCGCCGCAGGTGGCACCTTGCAGCTTGATGATCCCGAGCTGGACTCCGCCAAAGCCGAACTCAGTCAACTCGGTCTATTGGTGATCGGCCAAGGAAATCCCGCGACCGCTATTGCGACAGATCCCAACCGCCTGGCGACCCGGCTGAGTATGGCGTGGCAGAAGCAGGCGCTGGCACTTCTCTCGCAGGCGGTGACGGTGCCGACCGCCATGCAGGACCTGAGCCAGGCGTACCAGACGCTGGAGCAGCAGCCCGGTCCCGGCGGCGCCGTGGAGCACATCCACGGGCTGGTGGAGATCAACCGGCGGCTGGAGGCGCTGCTCGACAACGCCGAGTCGGAGGTGCTGACCGCGCAGCCCGGCGGGCGCGGCCGCGAGGGCACCGTCCAGCAGGTGGAGGAGCGCGACCTGGGCCTGGTGCGCCGCGGGCTCACCCGGCGGATCGTCTACCACCCCAGCGCCCGCTACTCGGCGCCGCACCGGCAGTACGTGGAGCGGATGACGGAGTTCGGCGCCGAGGTCCGCACCCTGGCAGAGCCTTTCACCAGGCTCTTCATCATCGACCGGCAGTACGCGGTGATCCCGATCCAGGGGGACAACGAGAAGGCCGCGATCATCAGTGATCCGGCCATCGTCGGCTACCTGCTCGACAACTACCAGAGACTCTGGGAGCGGTCGAGCCCGTTCCTCGGTGCCACGGAGGTGCCGCCCGAGGTCATCTCCCGCATGCGGACCAACATCCTGCGGATGATGATCCAGGGCGTGGGGCACCGGGTGATCGCCCGGAACCTCGGCATCAGCGAACGCACGCTGGCCCGGCACATCGCGGACTTCCGCGAGGAGTACGAGTCGGAGACCCTCTTCCAGCTGGGCTGGCGGATGGCGCTGAACTCCCCCGGCGGGCTCTACGGCGAGGCCGAACGCCCTGCGGGGGAGTAGCGCCCGCTTCGTCGCGCGTACGCCGGCTACTTGGTCCAACCGATGTCGTCGGGCTGCACCAGCACGGCATCGGCAGGGGCCGCAGCGGTCCAGCCGATGTCCTGCGAGGCAGGCCGCAGGGTCCATCCAATGTCGGCCCGAGTACTGGCACCGGCAGGCGCCGTCGCAGCAGATATGGAGCCGACTGCCAGAACGGCCGCGGCAGCGACGGCAGTAGCCGCAAGCGCGCGAATCACGATTCGAGGTGCACGGCGCATGCGGGGCCTCCTTGTCATGAACCTGATATAACTGTCACACATTTTGATGTCCGACCTCTGCGCGCACAGATGCGAACAAGCGTTTATCAAAGCCGTGGCCCCGGGTCTATGGCAAGCCGGGGCATAGCAATATGCATGTCATCGTGCTGCCAGGCAGAAATATGACACCTGCCTTCCCTGCGCGTCTTCGGCCATGCCCCTGCCAGCTCGTCGATGTCATCCGAGTGCCAGTCAGGGAGATGACACACCGGTCCTGTGGACGCCGTGTGGCGCGGACAGTGACGATCAATAAGGCGAGCGGATGCCGAGTACCCACGGCTCGATGCGGCTTCAGGAGTCGTCCCGGCCTGCTCCACCCGCTGCTTCACCTGCGGTGACACCACACTCCGCAGGACCGTCGACTTCCCCGGAGCCATTCGCCATGACTGAGCCCTACATGCGCCAGCACGCAGTCCAGGCCCCCGAAGGGCGCCGGGCCCGTGTCTTCCTCGCCGCCCCCCTGATGCGGCTGACCGGGCCGGCCGACAGCGTGGTGACCCTCGCCAGCCGGACCCGGCTGACGGCGCTGCGCAGTTCGCTGCTGCGCAGCGGTGCCGCCGTCTTCAGCGCGCACCACAGCGACGCCTGGACCGTCGAGGGCCGCGCCCCCGAGCCGCGGGTCCCGTCGGACTTCCGCGCCATGCAGACGGCCGACCTGGTCTTCGCCTACGTCGGTTCGCCGCTGTCGGCCGGCGTCTCGCTGGAGCTCGGCTGGGGCTCGGCGCTGCGCAAGCCGATCGTGCTGCTGGTGGACGAGGCGATCACCCACAACCCGCTGATCGCCACCATCGAGCAGGTCGCCCCGGTGCTGCCGCTGGTCTTCGACGACAGCTGGTCCCAGGAGAGCCTGCGCCACATCGTGGAGACCGCGCTGGACTGGGCCGGGATGGCGCTCTCGCTGCGCGAGGGCTTCTGGACCGCCCCCGGCGAGTTCGGCCCGCTCTCCGCCCACGTGGACCCCTACGGCAGCTGGCCCAGCACCGGCGCGGCCACCGGCTGATCCGCCGTCACTGCGGTGGTACGGCGCCGGCCCGGGCCTGCCACCCCAGCTGGAAGAGCGTCTGCGCGTCGTACCGCTCCCGCAGGGCGGCGATCCGGGCCGCGACCGTCCGCTCGCTCAGGCCCAGCCGGCTGCCGATGGTCCGCTGGGTGAGGCCCTGGGCGAGCAGGGCGATCAGCGGGGCGTCGCCGGGCTCCACCGGCGACTCCCAGCGGACCCGCTCGGCGCGCTCCCAGTCCCGCTCGAACATCGCCACCAGGACGTCGACCAGGGCCGGCTCCTCGACGAAGGTGGCGCTCATGTTGTCCTCCCGGCCGGGGATCACCGCCACCCTGCGGTCGAAGATCATGACGCGTTTGAAGTCCTCGTCCAGCACGCGGATCCGCATCCCGAGGCCGGTCGCGTAGGCGGCGTAGGCCGCCGTGCCGGGGTCGGCCCGGACGGCAGGCTGGTACAGGGTGCGCAGGACCAGTCCCCGTGCGGCGAGGTCCCGGGCGTTGGCGTACATGGTGGGCAGCACCTCGGCCGGCCGCGACCCCCCGGGCTGCGCGGCCACCACCTCCCTGCGGCAGGTCCGGATGAGCTGCTCCACCCGGCGCTGGATCGGTTCCAGCTCCGCCACGTTCCGGATCACCCGGCGCCCGGCCAGCCGGTCGGGCAGCCGGTCGAAAGCCTCGACCAGCTCGGTGTACTCCGGCACCGCCTCGTCCGCCTTGGCCAGCAGCGCCACCCCGGCGGCTCGCAGCCCGGCACTGAGCTGCTGACCGGCCAGCTGCGGGTCGACCGCGAGCCAGACCTCCCTCAGGTCCGGCGCGATCACCGTCGCCAGCCCGGCCGCCCGCAGCCGCTCGAACACCGGCGCCTCGGCCGGCCCGACCTCGGCCACCGGCCACAGCCCGCCGCGCTCCAGCAGCCGCAGGTACAGCTCCCGGGCCTGCTCGTCCGGCAGTTGAACGCCGCTCATGCCGACCGACGCTCCCCCGCAGCCGCGCGCATCAGCCAGCCGAGCTGGAACAGGGTCTGGGCGTCGTACTGCTCGCGCAGCCGGGAGATGTGGCCGGCCACGGTGCGTTCGCTGAGCCCCAGCCGGGTGGCGATGGTGCGCTGGGTGAGCCCCTGCGAGAGCATCCGGCCGACCTGGGCGGGCACCGGCAGGGCGGCCGGGTCGGGGGCGGTGGTCGACCAGGGCACCGGTTCGGCCCGCTGCCAGTCGCGCTCGAACATGCCGACCAGGAAGGCCACCACGGCCGGGTCGTCCACCACCGCCAGGCCGGTGTAGTCGGCCGCGGTGGGGATCACCGCGGTGTGCCGGTCGAAGATGGTCATCCGCTTGAAGGACTCGCCCAGCACCCGGAACCGGGCGCCCAGCTCGGTGGCCTCCAGCACGTAGGCGGTGGTCGGCCCGTCGGAGCGGGCGGCGGGCTCGAACAGGCAGCGGCCGGCCCCGCCGCGCGCCAGGAACGGCTTGGTGCGCCGGGCCGACTGGGCCAGCACCGGGGTGGGCAGCGCGCTGCCCGGCTGGGCGGTGAGGATCTCGTCGGCGGACCCGGCGAACAGCGCGTCGAGGCGGGCGTTGATCTGCTCCGTCTCGTGCAGGTGCAGCACCTCGCCGGAGCGGTCCACCTTGCGCGCCGTCAGGTCGTAGGCGCGGCTGAGGTCCTCCAGCAGGGTGGGCATCTCCTGGGCCTGGACCAGCAGCCGGGTGCCGGCCGAGCGCAGGTCCTCGCTGAGCCGGCCGCCCACCACCCGCGGGTTGACCGCGGTGAAGACCCCGTCGGCGGGGTCGGCGGTCAGCAGTCCGAGCTCCAGCAGTTCGCCGACCAGCGGGTGCTGCCCGGCGGTCACCTCGGCCATCCGCAGCCGGCCGCCCTCGCCCAGCACCCCGAGGTAGAACTCCCGGGCCGCCTCGCCCGGCACCGGAAGCGGGCCGCCCGGTGCGCCGCCGGGCAGCGGTGGTTCCTGGCCGGTACTGCTGCTCTCGCTCATCGTTCGCTCTCCCCCGGTTCGTGGTGCCCGCCCGCTCGGTCCAACCGCGCCGCGGCGTCGGAAGGTTCCGACCGGCGGGCGGCAGGGGTGGGGGCGGGGGCCGGCAGCGCGGCGAGGGAGCGGGCCCGCTCGGCGGCGGGCGCGGGTGGTGCGGTACGGGGTGCGGCTGCGGTAGCGGGCACCGGTGGCTTCACGGTGGCCTCGGGCACCCCATCCCCCTGCGCGCTGGACCGGCAGCGGTCGAACGACCGCCTCGGGGCGCATCATCTCATTCGGGATGCAGGATCCGGGTAAGGGCCTGGGGCCCACGGGTGAGGACCGGCCGGCCTCCGGTGCGGGGCCTCGGCCGCCCGCCCCCCGAGCGGGCCACCTCAGGCGTTCCCCGTGGGCGGATCCGGCCCGGGCCCAGGGACCCACAGTCTCCTGGGCCCGGGCGGATCCACTTCACTACGCCAAATCCGAGGTGCTTCCAGCGAGGCGGAGCAGCAACGCCTCGCTGGTACCGGGGTGGGGGCCATCACCACATATGGCCGACCACCCGGCGTTCCCCCGTCCGTCCCACAGATACCTCTGCCCCTGCACGACGAAGGAGAACGAGTCACCACCAACGGGTTGCGGTTTCCCGGGCGGCTTGGCGTGTACCCAGCCTCACAGCGCGCGGACCAGCGGACAAGGGCCGCCCGTGTGCACGTTCCCGCAACTGCACGAACGTGCACGCGGGGGCTGCGAACGATCCGTCCACACACGGCTGAGCTGCGGCTATGACTGAACGTTCGGTCGGGGCAGGTCGACCGACGGCCCTGCTCAGTGCAGCACCACCCGGCCGTCGGCCCGCCGCACCGCCCCGTCCAGGGCCGCGGCGCCGGTCACCCGGACGTACGGCACGACCCTGGCGGCGACCAGCGCCCGGTGGGTCAGCGAGAGGTCGTCGGCCCACACCTCCGAACCCAGCTCGACCAACCGGGCCAGCTCCGGTATCGCGTCCGAGCAGGCGGCGAACACCCCGTCCTCCACCAGGTAGAGGATCACCCGGTCGCCCGCCTCGGCCAGCGAGAGCGCCTCCCTCAGGAACTCCCCCGCCGTCGGCTTCCCCCAGACCGCCTGGCTCTCCACCATGACGTGCGAGCGTCCGGCCATCACGTGCCCCTCCCCGTTGCCCCGCATCCCCGCAGCCAGGCTCGCAAAGGGTGCCCGGGCAGGACAAGGCACCGGCAGCTGCGATTTCCGGCAGCTGCGCGATCGTGCAGACGCACCGTCAGGGACCTTGTCAGTCGGGCGGGTTGTCCCCGCGCCCGCGCATCAGCCAGCCCAGCTGGAACAAGGTCTCCGCCTCGTACTCCTGGCGCAGCCTGGCCAGGTGCGCGGCCACCGTGCGCTCGCTCAGGCCCAGCCGGTGGGCGATGCCGCGCCGGCTCAGCCCGCAGGCCAGCAGCCGGGCGATCCGGTCGGCCACCGCCCCGGGGTCCGGCACCGTGTGCGCCGAGCCCCAGGCCACCCGCTCGGCCCGCTGCCAGTCCCGCTCGAAGAGCTCGACCAGCAGCTCCACCGCGGTGTGGTCGAAGACGAAGGCGGCGCTGCCCATGTCGGCCGAGGCCGGGATCACCGCGACCGAGCGGTCGAAGATCAGCATCCGCTGGAAGTCCTCGTCCAGCACCCGGATCCGGGCCCCGTACGGGGTGACGGCGGCCGCGTAGGCGCTGGTGGCCGGGTCGGTGCGGGCCACCGGCTGGTAGAGCGTGCGCATCGCGCCGCCGGCCCGCAGGAACGGGATGTCCTGGGCCATCGCCCAGGCCAGGTGGTCGGCGGCCCGGTCGCCGCCGGGCTGGGCGGTGAGGACCTCGGTCTCGGTGTCGGCCACCAGCTGGGCGATCCGGTGCCGGATGGTGTCCCGGTCGCGCACCGTCTCCACGGTCCCGGTGCGGTCGATCCGGCGCGGCGCGACGTCCCAGGCCTGGGCCAGCTCCTCCAGCCGCCCGGGCAGCTCGTCGGCCTGGCGCAGCAGCTCGGTGGCCCGGCTGCGCAGCGCGCCGGCCGCCCGGCCCAGGAAGGCGCGCGGGCTGACCGCCGAGTAGAAGGTGCCGCCGGGCAGGCCGCGGACCAGGCCCAGGGCGAGCAGCCGGGCCAGCGCGGGCGCGTCCGCGGTGGACACCTCGGCCGACTTCACCCAGCCGCCCTGGGCCACCACGGCGAGGTAGAGCTCGCGGGCGGCCGGATCCAGGGCGAGCAGCTCGCCCAGCGCTTGCGACACGCCGCCCAACCTTTCTGACCCACCGTCATATCTTGACTGTCCGCCGCCATCCTGCCAGCCGTCCCGCACCGGCGCGAGAGCGGGTGAGCGGGCGCCGGCCGCGGCCCCGGCTCAGGCGCCCGCACGCACGCAGCCGCCCGCGCGGCAGCCGTCCGCGCACGGCGCGCGGGCGGCGTCCGGTGCGGCCCCGGCTCAGGCGCCCGCGCGCAGCAGCCGCCCGTCCCGCACCGCGGCCACGGTACGCGTGCCGGCCACCGCCCAGCCGGTCAGCAGCAGCAGGTACAGGCCGGCCGCGAGCCAGCCGAAGCCGGCGAACCCGGTGTGCCGGGCCAGCCCGGCGGCGCCGGTGACGCAGGTGCCCAGCGGGAAGGTGAAGGCCCACCAGGTGAGCGCGAACGGCATCCGCTGCCGGTGCAGCGCCCGCAGGTTGGCGGCCCCGGCGACCAGCAGCCACAGCACCGCGAAGCCGATCGCTGCGGTGCCGTAGAGCACCGCGAGGCCCAGCGCCGCCGGGGCCAGCGCGGGCGCGGTGCCGGGCGCGGCGTCGGCCAGTTGGTTGACCGCGGTGGTGGACTGGCCCAGCGGGCCGAGCACCAGGAAGAGCGAGGGGGTCAGCAGCACGCTCGGCAGCTTGCTGTGCACCAGGCCTGCGAAGACCACCGGCAGCACCACCAGGGTGGCCAGCAGGCTGGCACCGAACAGCGCGTAGCAGCCGTAGAACAGGGCCGACCGCAGCCCGGCGGGCAGGTGCGGCAGCAGCGCGGGGCCGAGGGCGGCTGACACCATCGGGGCCACCACCGGCAGCAGCCAGGTGGGGTTGGCGCGCAGCGCGTCCAGCCGGTGCCGGGTGACCATCAGGTAGGGGATGCCGGCCGCCACCAGCACCGCGTAGAGCGTGCCGGCCGTCCACAGCACCAGGTCCAGCGCGACGGCGGGGCCGGTGCCCAGCAGCGGGGCGCCGACCGCCAGGGTGCCGTAGCCGACCGCCAGCAGCGCCATCGGCGGGCAGCCGTAGAAGACCGCGGTGCCGGGCTCGTCCAGCAGGTGCGCGCGGGCGGTGTCGCGGTGGCGGGTCAGGTGCACCAGCCGGCCCGCCAGCAGGGCCAGCAGCAGCGCCAGCGACAGCGCCCACACCGCCCGGGCGAAGCCGACCTGGCCGGGCACCCGGTAGGGCAGCGCCAGCGCGGCGTTGGCGGTGATCGCGGTGCCCATCACGGCGGCGTACCAGTTGGGCCCCAGACCGCGCAGGCTGAACGGCGAGCGGACGGCGGAGGGGCTGCGCAGCAGCGTGACGGTGGCCATGCCTCCACCCTCGGCCCGGACCCCGCGTGCCGGTAGCCGCCCGCGCTCTATGAGGACATAACCTGGCCCTATGGCCCTGTCACCGCTGGTTCCCGAGTTGAGTGCGCTGGAGCTGCTGCTGGCAGTGGCCCGGCACGGCAGCGTCGGGCAGGCCGCGGTCGAGCTGGGGATCAGCCAACCGGCCGCCAGCGCCCGGATCAAGGGCATGGAGCGCCAGCTCGGAGTGGCCCTGCTGGTCCGCTCCCCGCGCGGCTCCCGGCCCACCCCGCAGGGGCTGCTGGTGATCGAGTGGGCCCGCCAGGTGATCGAGGCGGCCCAGGCGCTGGACGCCGGGATCGCCGCACTGCGCGAGGACCGGGACGCCCGGCTGCGGGTGGTCGCCTCGCTCACCGTGGCCGAGTACCTGATGCCCGGCTGGCTGCTGGCGCTGCGCGCGGCCCGGCCCGACACCGCGGTCACGCTGCGCGCCGCCAACTCTGCCGCGGTGGCCGAGCAGGTGCTGGCCGGCGAGGCCGACCTGGGCTTCGTGGAGGGTCCGCGCGCCCCGGCCGGGCTGGCCGGCACCGTGGTGGCGGCCGACCGGCTGGTGCTGGTGGTGGAGCCGGGCCACCGCTGGGCGCACCGGCGGGCGCCGGTGACCGCGGCGGAGCTGGCCGCCACGCCGCTGGTGCTGCGCGAGCCGGGGTCCGGCACCCGGGAGGTGCTGGACCGGGCGCTGGCCGGGCAGCTCGGGGCCGGCGCCCGGTCCACCCCGCTGCTGGAGCTGGCCTCCACCACCGCGCTCAAGGCGGCCGCGCTGGGCGGCGCCGGGCCGGTCTGCCTGAGCGTGCTGGCCGTCGCCGACGAACTGGCCACCCGCCGGCTGGTCGAGGTTCCGCTGGCCGGGCTGGACCTGCGCCGGCCGCTGCGCGCGGTCTGGCCGGCCGGACGCCGGCCGGCCGGCCCGGCACGCGACCTGCTCTCCTTTACCAGGAAAACCTGAGCGAGCTAGACTCAACTTAGCTGCCTGCCACTGAGGCAGCCCACCCGACCGCTGCACCTGGAGGAGTACGACCACCGTGGCCATGGACGCGAGCAAGTTCACCACCAAGACCCAGGACGCCCTGTCCGTGGCGATCCGGCAGGCCGGCAGCGCGGGAAACCCGGACGTCAGGCCGGTGCACATCCTGCTCGCCCTGCTCGAGCAGCCCGAGGGCATCGCCCGCCCGCTGCTCGAGGCGGTCGGCGCGGACGTCTCCCAGCTGATCGGCGCCGCCCGGCAGCAGCTGCGCGCCCTGCCCGCCGCCCAGGGCGCCACCGTGAGCGCCCCGCAGCTGGGCCGCGACACCCTGGCGGTGCTGGAGGACGCCGGCCGGCGCGCCGACAAGCTGGACGACGCCTACGTCTCCACCGAGCACCTGCTGGTCGGCCTGGCCGCCGAGGGCGGTGCGGTGGCCGAGCTGCTGGCCCGCCAGGGCGCCACCCCCAGCGCCCTGCTGGAGCGGTTCACCGAGGTGCGCGGCTCGGGCAAGGTCACCTCGCCCGACCCGGAGGGCACCTACAAGGCGCTGGAGAAGTACGGCACCGACCTGACCCAGGCCGCCCGGGACGGCAAGCTCGACCCGGTGATCGGCCGCGACCAGGAGATCCGCCGGGTGGTCCAGGTGCTCTCCCGGCGCACCAAGAACAACCCGGTGCTGATCGGCGAGCCCGGCGTCGGCAAGACCGCCGTGGTCGAGGGCCTGGCCCAGCGGATCGTGGCCGGCGACGTCCCCGAGTCGCTGCGCGGCAAGCGGCTGGTCGCCCTGGACCTGGGCGCCATGGTGGCCGGGGCCAAGTACCGCGGCGAGTTCGAGGAGCGGCTCAAGGCCGTGCTGAACGACATCAAGCAGAGCAACGGCCAGGTGGTCACCTTCATCGACGAGCTGCACACCATGGTCGGCGCCGGCGCCGGCGGCGACTCCTCGATGGACGCGGGCAACATGCTCAAGCCGATGCTGGCCCGCGGCGAGCTGCGGATGGTCGGCGCCACCACGCTGGACGAGTACCGCGAGCGGATCGAGAAGGACCCGGCGCTGGAGCGCCGGTTCCAGCAGGTGCTGGTCGGCGAGCCCAGCGTGGAGGACTCGATCGCCATCCTGCGCGGCCTCAAGGGACGCTACGAGGCGCACCACAAGGTGCAGATCGCGGATGCCGCGCTGGTCGCCGCCGCCACCTTGTCCAACCGCTACATCACCTCCCGGTTCCTGCCCGACAAGGCGATCGACCTGGTGGACGAGGCCGCCTCCCGGCTGCGCATGGAGATCGACTCCTCCCCGGTGGAGATCGACGAACTCCAGCGCTCCGTCGACCGGTTGCGGATGGAGGAGCTGGCCCTGGAGAAGGAGTCGGACCCGGCCTCGGTGGACCGGCTGGCCCGGCTGCGCCGCGACCTGGCCGACCGGCAGGAGCAGTTGAGCGGCCTGACGGCCCGCTGGGAGCAGGAGAAGAAGAGCCTGAACCGGGTCGGCGAGCTCAAGGAGCGCCTCGACGGCCTGCAGAGCGCCCTGGAGCGGGCCCAGCGGGACGGCGACTTCGAGCAGGCCTCCAAGCTGATGTACGCCGAGATCCCGTCCGCCGAGCAGGAGTTGACGGACGCTCAGGAGCGGGCCCAGGACCAGGACAGCAGTGCCTCGATGGTCAAGGAGGAGGTCGGCCCGGACGACGTGGCCGACGTGGTCGCCTCCTGGACCGGCATCCCGGCCGGCCGGCTGCTGGAGGGCGAGAGTGGCAAACTGCTCCGCATGGAGGAGGAGTTGGGCCGCCGCCTGATCGGCCAGCAGGAGGCCGTGCAGGCCGTCTCGGACGCGGTGCGGCGCACCCGCTCCGGCATCGCCGACCCGGACCGCCCCACCGGCTCCTTCCTCTTCCTCGGCCCCACCGGCGTCGGCAAGACCGAACTCGCCAAGGCGCTGGCCGACTTCCTCTTCGACGACGAGCGGGCCATGGTCCGCATCGACATGAGCGAGTACGGCGAGAAGCACTCGGTGGCCCGGCTGGTCGGCGCCCCGCCCGGGTACGTCGGCTACGAGGAGGGCGGCCAGCTCACCGAGGCGGTGCGCCGCCGCCCGTACAGCGTGGTGCTGCTGGACGAGGTGGAGAAGGCCCACCCCGAGGTCTTCGACGTGCTGCTGCAGGTGCTGGACGACGGCCGGCTCACCGACGGTCAGGGCCGCACCGTGGACTTCCGCAACGCGATCCTGCTGCTCACCTCCAACCTGGGCTCGCAGTACCTGGTCGACCCCACGGTGCCGGACCCGGCCAAGAAGGAGCTGGTGCTGGACTCCGTCCGGTCCGCCTTCAAGCCGGAGTTCCTCAACCGGCTGGACGACATCGTGGTCTTCGAGCCGCTCGGCACGGCCGAGCTGAGCCGGATCGTCGACCTGCAGGTGGCCAGGCTGGGCGAGCGGCTGCGCGAGCGCCGGCTCACCCTGGACGTCACCGCGGCCGCCCGCGACTGGCTCTCGCTCACCGGCTACGACCCGGCCTACGGCGCCCGGCCACTGCGCCGGCTGATCCAGTCGGCGATCGGCGACCAACTGGCTCGGGCGATCCTGTCCGGACAGGTGCACGACGGGGACACCGTGCTGGTCGAGCGGGACGAGGCGGGCGACCGGCTGACCGTGCGCGCCGCCTGACCGCGCGCCGCCCCGGGCGCTGCGGCCACCGTCGGCCGGTGGCCGCAGAGCCTGTGCCGAGCGGCCCCGATGAGGCAGGATGGAGGCATGGAAGGGCGGCCGTGCGGCCCTCGTTTTTGCACCTGTGAAGGGACCTCCCCGTGAGCATTGACCCGTCGTCGATCCCGTCCTTCGGCGCGCCCCAGCCCCCGGCCGGCGGCGGCCGTCCGGCCGGGCCGCCGCCGATCGTGGTCCCGGACCAGGCCCTGGTCACCCAGTTGCTGGACCAGATGCAGCTCAAGCACGTGGTGGACGACGAGGGCGATCTCACCGCCCCCTGGGAGGGTTTCCGGGTCTACTACATGTTCCGCGGTGAGCAGAAGGAGCTGTTCGCGGTCCGCTCGTTCTACGACCGGCCCTACCCGCTGGAGCGCAAGCACGAGATCCTCGACCTGCTGGACGAGTGGAACCGCGAGACCCTGTGGCCCAAGGTCTACACCCACACCCACGAGGACGGCGTGGTCCGGCTGATCGGCGAGTGCCAGATGATCGTCGGCACCGGCGTCAACCTGGACTACTTCGTCACCACCACCGCGAACTGGACCCAGGCCGCGGTCGGCTTCGAGCAGTGGATGGTCGAGCGCCTGGGCCTGCAGGAGGACATCGAGGGCCAGGAGGGCGAGCAGCCCTCCGACGAGGGCGACGACGAGGCCTGATCCCCGCGCCACCCCGCCGACCGGCCCGGCCCGCCCTCCCAGCGGGCCGGGCCTCGGCGTGTCGGGGCCCGGTGTGTCGGGGCTTGTCCGAGCCGGTGCGGCGACGCGAGGATGAGCGCCGACGACCGAGGGCGAGGAGCCGCTGATGGGTGCCAGGCCGCTGTTGAACCGCCGGCTGGCGGGCATGGGCACGACGATCTTCGCGGAGATGTCCGCGCTGGCCACCGCCACCGGCTCGATCAACCTCGGCCAGGGGTTCCCGGACACCGACGGCCCGCGCGAGATCGCCGAGGCGGCCGCCCGGGCGGTGCTGGAGGGCCGCGGCAACCAGTACCCGCCCGGCCCCGGCATCCCCGAGCTGCGCACCGCCGTCGCCGAGCACCAGCAGCGCTTCTACGGCCTGAGCTACCACCCCGACACCGAGGTCCTGGTCACCGCCGGCGCCACCGAGGCCATCGCCGCCGCCCTGCTGGCCCTGCTGGAGCCCGGCGACGAGGTGATCGCCTTCGAGCCGTTCTACGACTCCTACGCCGCCTGCATCGCGATGGCCGGCGCCACCCGGGTCCCGCTGACGCTGCGTCAACCCGCCTTCCGCCCCGACCTGGACGAGCTGCGCTCCCTGATCACCCCGCGCACCCGGCTGCTACTGATCAACACCCCGCACAACCCCACCGGCACCGTCCTGCACCCCGACGAGCTCGCCGCCATCGCCGCACTCGCCGTCGAGCACGACCTGCTGGTGATCACCGACGAGGTCTACGAGCACCTCGTCTTCACCGGCGGCCACCATCCGATCGCCGCCCTGCCGGGCATGCGCGAGCGCACCGTCGCCATCTCCTCGGCCGGCAAGACCTTCTCCTTCACCGGCTGGAAGGTCGGCTGGGTGACCGCCGCCCCCGAGCTGGTGGCCGCGGTGCGCACCGCCAAGCAGTACCTCACCTACGTCAGCGCCGGCCCGTTCCAGTACGCGGTGGCCGAGGCACTGCGGCTGCCGGCGAGCTACTTCGAGCAGTTCCGTGCCGACCTGCGCCGCAAGCGCGACCTGCTGGCCACCGGCCTGGCCGACGCCGGCTTCGGGGTGCACGAGCCGGAGGGCACCTACTTCATCACCACCGACATCACCCCGCTCGGCGAGAAGGACGGCATCGAGTTCTGCCGCGCCCTGCCCGAGCGCTGCGGCGTGGTCGCCATCCCCAACCAGGTCTTCTACGACAACACCGAGGCCGGGCGCAGCCTGGTCCGGTTCACCTTCTGCAAGAAGGACGAGGTGCTGCTCACGGCGGTGGAGCGGCTGCGGCGGCTGTAGGCGGCCGTAGTCCGCGCCGCCGAATGTCCCGATTGCGTGACAGTCGCGCCCGGGCTGCGGCGTGGGCGGGTTCCACAGCGTCAGTAGGTCGTACGGACGATCGACGACCTCGGGGGGACTGGCATGCGGTGCAGGAGGACAGCCGGCACGGTTACGGCGCTGCTGATCGGCGGGGCGCTGCTGCTCACCACGGCCTGCGGAGGCGGTGGCGGGCACCCGGGCGCCGCGGCCGGCAGCGCGGGCGGCGGGAGCAGCGCCGGCGGCAGCGGTTCGGGCGGCGGCAGCGGCTCGGGCGGGCCGGTCTCGGCCGAGTCTCCGGCGGCCGCGGCGAAGGGCTCGGCGGCCGTGCTGTCCGTGCTGCCCGCCGACGGGGCGACGGGCGTGGCGATCACTGGCGCGGTCAAGGTGTCCGTCGGCAGCGGAAAGCTGACCCAGGTCACCGTGACCGGCCCGGACGGGAAGTCGGTGCCGGGCACGGTCGGCGCGGACGGCAGCTGGGCGCCCACCACCGCACTGGCGGTCGCGACCCGCTACCGGGTGGACGCCGGCGCGGTGGACCAGGCCGGCCTGGCCACGACCGTCAGCACCAGCTTCACCACCCTCGCCCCGGCCCGGACGATGACGGTGGTCGACAACCTGACGGGCGACGAGACGTACGGCGTCGGCATGATCATCAGCGTCACCTTCGGCCAGCCGGTCACCGACCGCGCCGCCGCCGAGGCGGCGGTCACCGTGGAGGCCTCGGACCACACCCAGGTGCGCGCCCACTGGTTCAGCAGCACCCGGATGGACCTGCGCCCGCAGGAGTACTGGAAGCCCGGCACCAAGGTCACCGTGCACCGGCGGGCCACCAGCGCGCAGCTGGCGCCCGGCGTCTACGGCGCCACCGACCGGGACGAGACCTTCACCGTGGCCCGCTCCAAGGTCAGCACGGTGGACGCGGCCACCCATCGGATGACCGTGGTCGAGGACGGCCTCGCCCCACAGACCATCGACATCACCGCGGGCGCCGACGACAACCCCTCGTGGAACGGCACCATGGTGGTCTTCAGCAGGGAACCGATGGTCCACATGGACTCGGCGACCACCAACATCAAGGGCAAGCCGTACGTGGTCGACGAGCCGCACGGACTGCAGATCGCCACCACCGGCTCCTACGTGCACGGCAACGAGAACGCGGTCGGCGCCGCGGGGCACCGGAACATCAGCCACGGCTGCATCGGCCTGCCGGACACCAAGACCGGCGACCCCGACTCGGTGGCCGGCAAGTTCTGGCAGGACTCGAAGATCGGCGACGTGGTGATCGTGAAGAACTCGGTCGGCGACCCGGTCGCGCCCGACAACGGCCTGTCCGGTTGGAGCCTGCCCTGGGCGAAGTGGTAGCCGTACCGGCCGGGGCCGCTCATCCTCAGCCCCGCCGCGGCCGGCGCCACTCCCCCGAGCCGAGCGGCAGGTAGCCCTGCCCCTCGCAGGCCGAACAGGTCTGCGGCACGAAGCCGGTACCCATCAGCAGGCAGTCGCTGCCGTCGCGGTGGGTGTGCGGACGGGCGCCGGCCCGCACCCGGGTCCGGGTGCCGTCGTCGCAGCAGGGGCAGGGCATCCGGAACTTGACGTATCCGGTACCGGGCGGGCCGTTCAGCTCGTCCTCGCTCATACCCACGTCCTTTCCCCCGCCCGGCCGATCACACCCGACGGGCCCCACAGGTCGTCAACTCCGCTCTCGCAATCGCCCGGTGGGGCGCAGGCACAACGGATGGCTGTCCCCCGGACCCGACTCCCCGTTCCACTGCGGCCGCACCGCCGTCAAGATGTCCCTGACCGGTCGTCAGACTACGTACTGCCGCCGGTGTCCGTGCTTCGGGGGGAGTGGCTCATGGTGCCGATCGGCTCGCAGCTGCCGCGCGCGCTGGCCTTCTGGCTGGTCGCGGCAGTACTGGCGCTGCTGCTGTTCGCCTCCGGCGCGCCCTCCCCGCTCTACGTGACCTACCAGCAGGCCTGGCACTTCTCACCGCTGGCGCTGACCGCGGTGTACGCGGCCAACGCGCTGTCGCTGCTGGTCACCCTGCTCTTCGTGGGCTCGCTCTCGGACCACCTGGGGCGCCGCCCCGTACTGCTGGCCGCGGTGCTGGTGGAGCTGGGCTCGATGCTGCTGTTCGCCGAAGCCCGGGGCCTGGCCTGGCTGTTCGCCGGCCGGATCGTGCAGGGCGTGGCTACCGGAGCGGCCACCGGGGCGCTCAGCGCGGCCCTGATCGACCTGCAGCCGGCCGGCAGCCGGCTCGGCGCACTGGTGACCAACGCGGCCTCGGCCGGCGGGCTGGCGGTGGGCGCGCTGTGCGCCGGGCTGCTGGTGGCCTACGGCCCGGCGCCGACCCGGCTGGTCTTCTGGCTGCTGGTCACCGCCTTCGACGCCGCGCTGCCGCTGCTCGCGGTGCTGCCCGAGACGGTGCGCCCGGACGGCGGCTGGCGGCGCACGCTGCGGCCCGAGCTGGCCGTGCCACCGGCGGTGCGCGGCGCTTTCACCGCGCTGCTGCCCTCGGTGGTGGCCAGCTGGGCGCTGGCCGGGCTCTACCTCTCGCTGGGCGGCTCGCTGGTCCGCTCGGTGCTGCACCTGCACAGCCTGCTGGCCGGCGGGCTGGTGATCGTCGCACTGCAGGGCACCTCGGCGGTGGTCGCGGTGGCGGCCCGGGACTGGTCGGTGCGGCGCTCGCTGCTGGTCGGTCCGGTGGCGCTGATCCTCGGGGTGGCGCTGGCCATGCCGGCGCTGCGGACCGGGTCGGCGGCGCTGTTCTTCCTCGGCAGCGCGGTGGCCGGGGTCGGCTTCGGACCGTCCTTCAGCGGGGCGCTGCGCACCCTGACCGCGCTGGCGCCGGCCGACCGGCGGGCCGAGGTGGTGACGGCGGTCTACGTCGCCTCCTACCTGGCGCTGAGCCTGCCGGCGGTGGCGGCGGGGCTGGCGGTCTCGCACGTCGGGCTGACCACCACGGCGACCTGGTACGGCGCGGCGGTCTGCGTGCTGGAGGCGGTGGCGCTGCTCGGCACACTGCGCCGGCGCGAGGCGGCGGCCACCGGCGCCGCGGCCTCCCCGGCCCCGGCCCAGGCCGAGCCCGCGCTCCCGGTGACCGGACCAGGCTGCGCCGCTCCCTGCCCGCGGACGCTGGCCGCGCAGTCCCACTAGACCCACCGGCGGCCCACCCCCTGGGGCCGCCGGTGCCTGCCACCCGCTGCCCGCACAGCGCACACTCCGGCTTGCTGCCAAGAGCAGGGGCGCACTTCAAAGCTTTGCGCCCCTTTCACTCAAGTCATGCGACTACGCGCAAATGGCGTATTACGAGCAGTCTCCTGCGCGCTCTTGATCACACCTGACACGGCACTACGCCCAGAACGGTGAATGTCCGACAAGAAGGGGTAAATCCCTGACGGACCCGGAGAATTCGTGCTTCTCTGCTGCTGAATCTCCAGCCGGAATCCTTCCTTCCACGGTCGGCCGCGTCCTGGACCGCACAGCAAGCCACCAGCCGGCCGTCGGGCCGAGTCGGGCACTGCACGGGGGCGCGTACGGAGCTGAATTGCGGAGCCGAGCATGCTCACCACACTGCAGACCTCCTATACCGACACCCGCGCCGGTGACCTGGCCTGGTGTCTCGGCGGCGGACCGCTGCCCGCGCTCGCGGTGCGCGACCTGCCGCTGCCGGGTCCCGCCGACGCCCTGGTACCCGCGGGCCCGGACGGCCACCAGGAGAGCGGCAGCATCGCGAGCGGCAGAACCGGCCGCACCGCCGCGGCCGGCACCCTGCAGCTGCGGCTGCTCGGCGCCTCGCACCAGGTGGTGATCGCGGCCGGCCCCGGCGAGTGCCTGGAGACGGTGGCCTGCCTGCCCGGCCGCCGGACCCCGCTGCCGGCCCGGGTGGCCGAGCAAGTGGCCGGCTGGGAGTACGAGTTCGCCGCCCGGATCGAGTCGCTGCCGCCGCACGTCTTCGCGGCCCGGGCCCAGGAGATCCTGGCCCTGGTGGACGAGCACCCCAGAGGCCTGGCCGGCGTCTTCCCGGGCGATCCGAGCGCCTTCACCGCGCTGGTCGCCCAGGGCAGCGCCGAACGGGTGCTCTGGCGGACCTGGCACGCCTACCCGCAGGAGGGACGGCTGGTCTGCACCCGCTCCTCGCTGGTGGTCCGCGGCCCGGGCGCGGCGCGGGCCGCCCCCAGGTGCGCGCTGACCCGACCGGTCGCCCGGTGAGGCGGGGAGCGGGCCGAACACCATGACGACCGGTCAACCCGAACCCGGCCGCTGTCCCTCCAACGGGTGCAGCTGTACCGGTGCCCGGTCGCCTAGCGTTTCTTCGTGATCAACCAGCCGACCGGCCCACCCGCCCAGCCCGGCCTCGACCCCGTCCGCACCCGCCGCCCGGCCCTGGCCCTGCCGGTGCGCCGCGCGCGGCTCGGCACCCGGAGCCGGGCCCGCGGTCGGCAGCGCGAGGGGGCGACGGGGCCCGGCGGCCCGCCGGTCGCCGCCCGCCCCGGCGGCCGGCCCCGGCGGCTGCCGGCGCGGGCCCGGCTGCTGGTGCTGCTGGCGGCCTTCGTCTGCGCCGCCTGCGGCCTGGTCTACGAGCTGGAGCTGGTCGCGCTCGGCGGCTACCTGCTGGGCGACTCGGTCACCCAGACCTCCGTGGTGCTCTCCGTGATGGTGTTCGCCATGGGCCTGGGCTCGCTGCTCGCCAAGCACTTCACCCGGCGCGCGGCCGTCTCCTTCGCCCTGGTCGAGTGCGCGCTGGCGGTGGTCGGCGGGCTCTCGGTGCTGCTGCTCTACGCCTGCTGGGCCTGGCTCGGCCGCTACCAGGTCGCCCTGATCGCGCTGACCTGCCTGATCGGGGTGCTGATCGGCGCCGAGATCCCGCTGCTGATGACGCTGATCCAGCGGATCCGCCGGGAGGAGGCCGGCCGCGCCGCAGCCGACCTGTTCGCCGCCGACTACGTGGGCGCGCTGATCGGCGGCCTGGCCTTCCCGTTCCTGCTGCTGCCCGCGCTCGGCCAGGCCGACGGCGCGCTGCTGACCGGGGCGGTCAACGCGGTGGCGGGCGCGGCCGTGGTGCTCTGGCTGTTCCGCGACGAGCCCAGTCCGCGGGCCCGGCTGCTGCTGTGGACCGGCTGCGGCACCGTGCTGGCCGTGCTCGCGGTGGCCGGCGCCTGCACCGGCGCGATCGAGCGGGCCGCCCGGCACGCGCTGTACGGCACCACGCCGCGGCAGGCGGTGCAGAGCCGGTACGGCGAGATCGTGCTGACCGGCCAGGCGCGGGTCCCGGCCCAGGCCGGCCAGCCGCTGCGGCTCTACCTGTCCGGCCGGCTGGCCGCCTGCGGCAGCGACGAGTACCGCTACCACGAGGCGCTGGTCCACCCCGCGCTGGCCGGCGTCGGGGACAGCCGGGTGCTGCTGCTCGGCGGCGGGGACGGCCTGGCGCTTCGCGAGGTGCTGCGCCACCGCAAGGTGACCGAGGTGCTGGTGGTCACCCTGGACCCGGCGGTGCCCGCGCTGGCCCGCACCGATCCGGCGCTGTCCGCGCTCGGCGAGCACTCCTTCGCCGACCCCCGGGTGCGGGTGGTCACCGCCGACCCGCTGGCCTGGCTGCGCGAGGACTCGGCCACCGAGCGGTTCGACGCGGTGCTGGCCGACCTGCCCGCCCCCGAGCGGGCCTCGCGCAGCGAGTACCACGCGGTCGAGTTCTACGGCCTGGCCGCCGCCCGGCTGGCCACCGCCGGCCGGCTCGCGGTGCCCGCACCGGCGGGTCCGGGCTTGTGGACGGTGGAGGCCGGCCTGCGCGCCGCCGGGCTGTTCACCGTGCCCTTCCCGGTCCCCGGCAGCGGGCCGGCCTGCGACCCGGCGGGCAGCGGGGACGCGGCCACCGTGCTGCTGGCCGCCAGGGACCTGCGGCCCGAGCCCGCGCTCGCCGCCGACGCCCCGCCGCCGCGCTCCTTCACCGCCCCGGAGCTGTCCGCCGCGGCCACCCGGCTGGCCACCGGCCGCCCGCAGCCGCTGCCCCCGCCGAGCACGCTGCTGGAGCCGCGCTGACGGCGCCGAGCCGCCACCGGAGCGAGCCTGCCGACCAACCCGGTGGCGTGCTCTCCACGCCGTGCGGCGGGTCGGTAGGCTCACAGGTATGGAGCATGAGGTTGCCGTCCCGCTGCCGGTCGAGCTCGTCCAGCTGGCCCTGGAAGATCCCGCGCTGCTCGCCCGCTGCGTGCCGGGGCTGAGCACCGAGGCCGAGGCGCCCCGGGCCGCCGGGAAGTCCGCCGCACCGGCCCCGGCCGAGATCCACGGTCGGCTCAAGCTGCGGGTCGGCAGCTCCACCATCACCTACCGGGGCGTCATCTCGCTGATCCGCAGAGGCGGTTCGGGTGTGCTGACGGCCCTGGTCGAGGGCCAGGAGGCGCGCGGCGACGGCGAGGTGGTGGCCACCGTGCGCCTGGGCCTGGAGCCGGACGGCGAGCAGGCCACCGTGCTGCGCTGGCACGCCGACCTGACGCCGGGCGGGCGGCTGGCCGAGTTCGACGCGGCCGTCCTGGCCGCCGCCGGGCGCCGCCTGCTGGATCGTTTCGCCGCCGCGCTGGCCGCGGAAATGGCCGAGAAGCCGGCCGGGTCCGAGCCGGCCGACCCGGACGCGTCGGGCACCCCGACCCTGACCGTGGTCCCCGACCTGCCGGCCGGGGCCGCGGAGGCCGAGGAGCTGCCGGACGACCTGTTCGCCGACGACCTCTCCGACCTGATCGCCTTCCCCGGCAGCGAGGAGGACACCGGACCGGCTCCGGACCTCCCCGAGGGGGCCGAGCCGGCCGCCGGCTGGGGTCGGATCGACGTGCCCTACGGCTTCGGGCGCTCGGCCGAGGACGGCTTCGACGCCGACCTGCCGCCCTTCCCGGACGAGCTGCTCGGCGGCCCGGTCCGGCGCAGCATCGTCGGGCGCTCCGCCGAGGAGGTGGACCACGCCCCGCCGCGCGGCCGCTACGCCCCCGCGCTGCCGGCCCGCAGCGCCCGGGCCCGGGCGGCCACCCGCTGGTACGGCGACCAGCCGGGCGGCGCCGCGACCGGCCACCGCCGGCTCAGCGCTCCCTGGGTGATCGGCGGCGGGGTCGCGCTGCTCGGCGGCGCGGTGATCGTGGCCCGGGTGCTGCGCCGCCGCTGACCTGGGCCGGGCGCCGCATAGACTGACTGCCCATGAGCAACCCGAGCAACGACCGCGACGCCCTGCTGGCGCAGATCAAGACCAAGGCCGTGGTGCACGGCAAGGTCATCCTCTCCTCCGGCCGCGAGGCCGACTACTACGTGGACCTGCGCCGGATCACGCTGGACGCGCAGGCCGCTCCGCTGGTCGGCCGGGTACTGCTGGACGCCACCGCCGACCTGGAGTACGACGCGGTGGGCGGCCTGACCCTGGGCGCCGACCCGGTCGCCGCCGCGATGCTGCACGCCGCCGCCGCGCGCGGCCGCGAGCTGGACGCCTTCGTGGTCCGCAAGGCCGGCAAGGCGCACGGCCTGCAGCGCCGGATCGAGGGCCCGGACGTCAAGGGCCGCCGGGTGCTCGCGGTCGAGGACACCTCCACCACCGGCGGCTCGGTGCTGACCGCCGTCGAGGCGCTGCGCGAGGCGGGCGCCGAGGTGGTCGGCGTCGCGGTGATCGTCGAGCGCGGCGCCGCGCCGGCCATCGAGGCGGCCGGGCTGCCCTACTACACCGTCTTCACCGCGGCCGACCTCGACCTGGGCTGACCGTCCGGGCCGGATGTTTCACGTGAAACAGCCGGGGCGGGCGCCTGCGAAGGCGCCCGCCCCGGCTGTTCGTCGTCTATGGCTCAGCCGCGGCGGTGCCGGCCGCCGGACTGCACCGGCTCACCCGGCTCGCCCGGCTCGGCGGCGGCCGGCGCGACCAGTCCGGCCTTGCGCTTCTTCCGGTCGCGGACCAGCTCGACCAGGATCGGCGAGATCGACAGCAGGATGATCAGCGCCATCGCCGGGATCAGGTACTTGTCGATCACCGGCGCCATCGAGTCACCGAAGAAGTACCCGATGCAGAGCATGACCTCGGTCCAGAGCACACCGCCGATCACGTTCCACACGAAGAACTTGCGGGCCGGCATCTCCAGCACCCCGGCCACCGGGTTGAGGAAGGTGCGCACGATCGGGATGAAGCGGGCCATCACCACGGCCTTCTCCGGACCGAACTTGGCGAAGTAGTCCTCGGCCTTCTGCACGTACTCGCGCTTGAAGATCTTCGAGTCGGGTTTGTCGAACATCCTCGTGCCGACCTTCGCGCCGAGCAGGTGCCCCAGCTGGGCACCGGCGACGGCGCAGAGCGGGGCGGCGAGCAGCAGCACCGCGATCGGCATCTGCACCCCGGGGCCGAAGGCCGTGGCCGCCGCCGAGGAAGCCGCCACACCCCCGAGGATCAGCAGCGAGTCGCCGGGCAGGAAGAAGCCGATCAGCAGACCGGTCTCGGCGAAGATGATCGCCAGCAGGCCGATCGTCCCGACCGAGCTGATCAGTGACTTGGCATCCAGGAGGTTGACCGCGAGGTCGGTGGTGGAGGGGTTCACGGGCGCAGGATAGCGCGCCCGGGTGGCAGGAGTCTGAAGACGGGGCCTTCAGGGCATTCCGGTTGCTTTGTCCGATTGGCCGTCCCGAGTGGCGGGCGCGGTGGTGTCCCCGGACACGAGTCTGGGAGGATGAGCCAGGTGTCCCGCCCGCGGTCGAGGACCACCCTCGTTCCTCCAGCCGCGCCGACGCCATGTACCAACAGGCGTATCGAGCATCGGACAGCGTCGTCCGACAGCCCCACACCGACAGGAGCGGATTCGCATGCCCATCGCAACCCCCGATGTCTACAACGAGATGCTGGACCGGGCCAAGGCAGGCAAGTTCGCCTACCCGGCCATCAACGTCACCTCGTCGCAGACCCTGCACGCGGCCCTGCGCGGCTTCGCCGAGGCGGAGAGCGACGGCATCATCCAGATCTCGACCGGTGGCGCCGAGTTCCTGGGCGGCCAGCACAACAAGGACATGGTGACCGGCGCCGTCGCGCTCGCCGAGTTCGCCCACATCGTGGCCGCCAAGTACGACATCACGGTCGCGCTGCACACCGACCACTGCCCCAAGGACAAGCTGGACGGCTACGTCCGCCCGCTGCTGGCGATCTCCGCCGAGCGCGTGGCCCGTGGCGAGAACCCGCTCTTCCAGTCGCACATGTGGGACGGCTCGGCCGAGACCCTGGCCGACAACCTGGCCATCGGCCAGGAGCTGCTGGCCATCGCGCACGCCGCCAAGATCATCCTCGAGGTCGAGATCACCCCGACCGGCGGCGAGGAGGACGGTGTCTCGCACGAGATCAACGACTCCCTCTACACCACGGTCAACGACGGCGTGCGCACCGCCGAGGCGCTCGGCCTGGGCGAGAGGGGCCGCTACCTGCTGGCCGCCTCCTTCGGCAACGTGCACGGCGTGTACAAGCCGGGCAACGTGGTGCTCCGCCCCGAGCTGCTGCGCGACCTGCAGGACGCGATCGGCGCCCAGTACGGCAAGCAGGACCCGTTCGACTTCGTCTTCCACGGCGGCTCCGGCTCGTCCCAGCAGGAGATCGAGACCGCGCTGGAGAACGGCGTGGTCAAGATGAACCTGGACACCGACACCCAGTACGCCTTCACCCGCCCGGTCGTGGACCACATGTTCCGCAACTACGACGGCGTGCTGAAGGTCGACGGCGAGGTCGGCAAGAAGAACACCTACGACCCGCGCACCTGGGGCAAGCTGGCCGAGGCCGGCATGGCCGCCCGCGTGCTCGAGGCCGCCCAGACCCTGCGCTCGGCGGGCAACCGCCTGAAGTGAGCCCACGCGGCCTGACGGGCCCGGCCGGCAGCCGCCGGCCGGGCCCGCCGTCGTCGTCGCCCGCGGGGGTGATCGCCGAACCTCCACCCCGGGCGCACCGGGGCCGCCCGGGCGGCTGGCAGACTGGGAAGCATGACTGACCACAAGAACTTGCTCGCGGGCCCGGGCCCGACGCTGCTGTCCGAGGATCCCGAGCCGTACCGCCGGCTCGCCGAGGAGTCCGCGTCACCCACCCAGCTCGCGGCGGACTACCCGTGGTTCTCGCTCGCCTGGGCGATGCTGGCCGACGACGCCTTCGCCGAGGGCCGGGTCGTCGAGTCGTACGCCTACGCGCGCACCGGCTACCACCGCGGCCTGGACGCGCTGCGCAGGGCCGGCTGGAAGGGCCACGGTCCGGTGCCGTGGGACCACCGCGCCAACCGCGGCTTCCTGCGCTGCCTGGCCGGGCTGGCCCGGGCCGCCGACTCGATCAAGGAGGCCGAGGAGGCCGAGCGCTGCTGGCAGTTCCTACGGGACAGCAGCCCCGAGGCCTACGCCGAGCTGAAGCAGTAGTAGCACCGCGCGCACCCGTTGCCGAAGGGCACCCACCGGACTCCGGCGGGTGCCCTTCGCGTCAGCGCTCTTCACATTGGCGCTCTTCGCGTCAGCGCAGCACCGGCAGGTAGCCGCTCAGGTCGCTGCGCTCCCCGCTGGCCGTCAGCCGCGGCCCGTCGGCCAGCTCGGCCCACCCCACCCGCCCGGTGGCCAGCCGGATCCAGTCCAGCGGCGCCGCCTCCACCACGTTCGGCGGGGTCCCCCGGGTGTGCCGGGGCCCGGGCACCGCCTGCACCACCGCGAACGGCGGCACCCGCAGCTCCACCGCACCGCCGGGCACCCGGGCGGCGAACGCGTCCGCGAGCAGTCGGCAGACCGTGGCCAGGGCGAACCGGTCGTGCGGGAACTCGGCCGGGCCCAGCGCCGCGGCCAGGTCGTCGGCGTGCACCACCGCCTCGACCAGCCGGGTGATCAGGAAGTCGGTCAGCGTCATCGACCCCAACCGGATCTCGAACCGGCGCCGCTCGTCCCGCACCTCGGGCCCCGCCAGCAGCGCGAGCAGCGCGTCGGCGGCCGCGTCGAAGCCGGCGGCCACCTCGGCCGGCGGCCCGGCGAAGGCCTGCGCGCCGTACTGCCTGGTGCCGGCGTCCAGCAGCTCGGCCAGCGAGCCGACCCCGCCCACCCAGCCGGCCAGGTCCAGTGCCGCCCGCCCCTCGACCGGGTCCGCCAGGTGGGCCGGCGCCCAGGCCAGCTGCAGCGCCAGGTGCGCCACCAGCTCCCGCACCGTCCACTCCCCCAGCCGGGTCGGCCCGGCCAGCAGTTCCTCGGCCGCCGGGTCCGCGCAGAGCCCGCGCACCACCGTGCGCAGCGCGTCGGTCTGGGCGGCCAGCGCCGCCCGTACCTTGGCCGGATCGTAGGAGCGCGCCTTGCGGGCCGCCGTGTTCGCCATGGCGCCAACCTACCGGCTGCCCGGACAGCCGAAAGCGGCCCGCCCCGGCAGGGGCGGGCCGCTCCGTGACGAACCCTCAGCCGAGCAGGGCCTCGATCACACCGGTGTGCGCCTCGGTCAGCTCCGCCAGCGAGACGGTGAACTGGCCCTGGACCTCCAGGGCGTCCCCGTCCACCACGCCGATCCGGGTGGCCGGCAGCCCGCGGGCGCCGCACATGTCGGTGAACCGCAGCTCCTCGCTGCGCGGCACCGCCACCACCGCGCGGCCGGCCGACTCCGAGAAGAGGAAGACGAACGGGTCCAGCTCGGCGGGGACGATCACCCGGGCGCCGAGGCCGCCGCGCAGGCAGCTCTCCACCAGCGCCTGGGCCAGCCCGCCGTCCGAGAGGTCGTGCGCCGCGTCGATCATGCCGTCGCGCGAGGCGGCGATCAGGATCTCGGCGAGCAGCCGCTCGCGCTCCAGGTCCACCTTGGGCGGCAGGCCGCCGAGGTGGTCGTGCACCACCTGCGACCAGGCGGAGCCGCCCAGCTCGTCGGCGGTGTCACCGAGCAGGTAGAGGTGGTGGCCCTCGTCGGCGAAGCCGATCGGGGTGCGCCGGGTGACGTCGTCGATCACGCCCAGCACCGCGACCACGGGGGTCGGGTGGATGGCCACCTCACCGGTCTGGTTGTAGAGCGAGACGTTGCCGCCGGTCACCGGGGTGCCCAGCACCAGGCAGGCGTCGGCCAGGCCGCGGGTGGCCTCGGCGAACTGCCACATCACGTCCGGGTCCTCGGGGGAGCCGAAGTTGAGGCAGTCGGAGACCGCGAGCGGCTTGGCACCGCTGGCCGCGACGTTGCGGTACGCCTCGGCCAGCGCCAGCTGGGCGCCGGCGTACGGGTCCAGCTTGGCGTACCGGCCGTTGCCGTCGGTGGCGACCGAGACGCCGAGGTTGGTCTCCTCGTCGATCCGGACCATGCCGGAGTCCTCGGGGGTGGCCAGCACGGTGTTGCCGATCACGAACCGGTCGTACTGGTCGGTGATCCACGCCTTGGAGGCCTGGTTGGGCGAGCCGGCCACCTTGAGCAGCGTCTGCTTCAGCTCCTCGCCGGTGCCCGGGCGGGCCAGCCGCTCGGCGGTCGGGGCGTCGGCCTGCAGCGCGTCCTGCCAGGACGGGCGGGCGTACGGGCGCTGGTACACCGGGCCGTCGTGCGCCACGGTGCGCGGCGGCACGTCCACCACCTGCTCGCCGTGCCAGAAGATCTCCAGCCGCTCGCCCTCGGTCACCTCACCGATCACGGTGGCGATGACGTCCCACTTCTCGCAGATCTCCAGGAAGCGCTCGACCTTGCCGGGCTCGACGATCGCGCACATCCGCTCCTGCGACTCGCTCATGAGGATCTCCTCCGGCGAGAGCGTGGCGTCGCGCAGCGGCACCAGGTCCAGGTCGATCCGCATGCCGCCGGAACCGGCCGAGGCCAGCTCCGAGGTGGCGCAGGACAGGCCCGCGCCGCCCAGGTCCTGGATGCCCAGGACGAGCTTCTCGCGGAACACCTCGAGGGTGCACTCGATCAGCAGCTTCTCCTGGAACGGGTCGCCGACCTGGACCGCCGGGCGCTTGGCCGGGCCGGTCGCGTCGAAGGTCTCCGAGGCCAGCACCGAGACGCCGCCGATGCCGTCGCCGCCGGTGCGGGCGCCGTACAGGATGACCTTGTTGCCGGCGCCGCTGGCCTGCGCGAGGTGGATGTCCTCGTGCTTCATCACGCCCACGCAGAGCGCGTTGACCAGCGGGTTGCCCTGGTAGCAGGAGTCGAAGACGACCTCGCCGCCGATGTTGGGCAGGCCCAGGCAGTTGCCGTAGCCGCCGATGCCGGCCACGATCCCCGGCAGCACCCGGCGGGTGTCCGGGTGGTCGGCCGCACCGAACCGCAGCGGGTCCATCACCGCGACCGGGCGGGCGCCCATCGCCAGGATGTCGCGCACGATGCCGCCGATGCCGGTGGCCGCGCCCTGGTAGGGCTCGATGTACGAGGGGTGGTTGTGCGACTCCACCTTGAAGGTGACCGCGTAGCCCTGGCCCACGTCGACCACGCCGGCGTTCTCGCCGATGCCGACCAGCATCGCGTCGGACTGCGGGGCCTTCTCGCCGAACTGCTTCAGGTGCACCTTGGAGCTCTTGTACGAGCAGTGCTCCGACCACATCACCGAGTACATCGCCAGCTCGGCGCCGGTGGGGCGGCGGCCGAGGATCTCGCGGATCCGGGCGTACTCGTCCGCCTTCAGACCGAGTTCGGCCCAGGGCTGCCCCGCGTCGGGAGTCTGCTCGGCGTTCTTTACGGTGTCGAGGCTCATCTCAGGAACTCACCAGCTGCTTCAGGACGGAGGTGAAGAACGGCAGGCCGTCGGTACGGCCGGTGCCGACCAGCGGCTCGACGGCGTGCTCGGGGTGCGGCATCAGGCCGACCACGTTGCCGGCCGCGTTGGTGATCCCGGCAATATCGTTGATCGAGCCGTTCGGGTTGACGTCGACGTAGCGGAAAACCACCCGCCCCTCGGCCTCGAGCTCCTCGATGGTGCGCGGGTCCGCGGTGTAGCGGCCGTCCATGTTCTTCAGCGGGACGGAAATCTCCTGGCCCACCTGGTAATCCGAGGTCCAGGCCGTGGTCGCATTCTCGACCCGCAACTTCTGGTCCCGGCAGATGAAGTGCAGGTGGTTGTTGCGCAGCATCGCGCCGGGCAGCAGGTGCGACTCGGTGAGGACCTGGAAGCCGTTGCAGATACCGAGGACCGGCATTCCGAGCCTGGCCTGCTCGATGATGGTCGCCATCACCGGCGAGAAGCGGGAGATCGCCCCGGCCCGCAGATAGTCGCCGTAGCTGAAACCGCCCGGCAGGACCACCGCGTCGACCTGGTGCAGGTCCTTGTCGCGGTGCCAGAGCGCCACCGGCTCGGCCCCGGCCAGACGCACCGCGCGCTGGGCGTCGCGGTCGTCCAGCGAACCGGGGAAAGTGACGACGCCGACGCGGGTGGTCACTGGCCGTCCTCCACCCGAACGGTGAAGTCCTCGATCACGGTGTTGGCGAGAAACGTCTCGGCGGCTTCGCGGATGCGGGCGAGCGCGGCGTCGTCGACCGGGCCCTCCAGTTCCAGCTCGAAACGCTTGCCCTGGCGGACGTCGGCGATCCCGGTGAATCCGAGACGGGGCAGTGCGCGCTGCACCGCCTGTCCCTGGGGGTCGAGGATCTCCGGCTTGAGCATGACGTCGACTACGACGCGTGCCACTGGCACTCCCAAAGGTGTGGTGCGTGAAGGCGGGGGACCTTCAGACTACCGGGGCCCGGAGGCCGTTCGGCTGCACGGGATGTGACGTCCATTGCGCGACGCGCGTAGACCAACGCCCCTTACGCCCCTTGGGTTCCGCCCTTCCCCGAGGTCCGATTCCTCCCCCTTTAAAGGGTCGGTCAGCGGCCGCCCGGAGCCCGGCGAATACCGGCACTCCGGACAGATCGACCACGGATACCCGAGCCAATCACCGCCGAAGTAACGGTGCGACGGCGAAGCGAGGTGAATATCCGGAAAAGAAAGCAGTGCCCATCGATTTCTTGGAAGGACCGGTGCAGAATAGGGCCACCGATGGTGCCGGGAACCCCGTGTGCGCCGCGGACCGCCGGTGGGCCCCACTGCTCCTGCCGCGCGTTCCGGTACTGCCGGAGCACATGGCTGCCGTGGCACACCGCGCCCGGTCGGCCGAATTGCCGAGAGGATTGACACCCATGGCTCAGCGTGTAGTCGTCACGCTCTCCGACGACCTGGACGGCGGCGCGGCCGCCGAAACCGTCCACTTCGGCGTCGACGGGAAGTCGTACGAGATCGACCTGTCCCTGGACAACGCGGAAAAGCTCCGCGAGGCACTCGCCCCCTTCGTCGCCGCCGGCCGCCGCCAGAGCCGCACCGGAAAGTCCTTCCGCCGCACCGCGTTGGCGCCGGACCCGGCCGCCGTGCGCGCCTGGGCCCAGTCCCGGGGCATGGAACTGCCGGCCCGCGGCCGCATCCCCAAGCACGTCTACGAAGCGTTCTCCGAGGCGAACTGACCGTCGTCGGGCGCCCCTTCCGCCGTCGCCGGACAGCGGCGGCGGAAGGGATGCGTGAGCACTCCCGGCGATGGGGTAGAGTATTTCTCGTCGCCACAACCGGGGCCGAACAGGCCACCGGGAGTAGCGACCGGTGTCGACAGACACCGTGCGGACGTGGCTCAGTTGGTAGAGCATCACCTTGCCAAGGTGAGGGTCGCGAGTTCGAATCTCGTCGTCCGCTCGCAGGATCACCGTTACGGTGTTGTGCAAAACAAGTGAAGATCGTGCGGACGTGGCTCAGTTGGTAGAGCATCACCTTGCCAAGGTGAGGGTCGCGAGTTCGAATCTCGTCGTCCGCTCCAGTAGTGAAATGGGTCTCCTTCGGGGGCCCATTTCGCATTTCCTGCCATCTCCGGGATCCGGCGGCCGACCGGGCAAGCGCCCGGTCGGCCGCCCGAGCTGCCTCAGTCCCAGCTGGTCCCGGTCAGCCGCTCGTAGGCCTCCACGTACTTGGCCCGGCTGCGCTCCAGGATCTCCGGCGGCAGCACCGGCGGCGGCAGCTCGCCGGCCGGGTCCCAGCCGGACTCGGGCGAGGCCAGCCAGTCGCGGATGAACTGCTTGTCGAAGGAGGGCTGCGCCGTGCCCGGCTCCCACCGGTCGGCCGGCCAGAACCGCGAGGAGTCCGGGGTCAGCACCTCGTCGCCGATCACCAGCTCCTCACCGCGGCGGCCGAACTCGAACTTGGTGTCGGCCAGGATCAGGCCCTGCTCCCGGGCGATGTCCCGGGCCCGGCCGTAGACCGCCAGCGTGATCTGGCGCAGGGTGGCCGCCCACTCGGCGCCGATCCGGCGTGCCGTCTCCTCGTAGGGCACGTTCTCGTCGTGCTCGCCGACCTCGGCCTTGAGCGCCGGGGTGTAGATCGGGGCCGGCAGCTCGGAGCCGTCCACCAGGCCCGCGGGCAGCGCGATGCCGTTGACCGTGCGGGAGACGTCGTACTCCTTGAGGCCGGAGCCGGTCAGGTAGCCACGGGCCACGCACTCCACCGGGAACATCTCCAGCGGCTCGCAGACCATGGTCCGGCCCGCCCAGTCGGCCGGGGCGCCGGCCGGGACCTCGGTGGAGATCACGTGGTTGGGGACCAGGTCGGCGATCCGCTCGAACCACCAGAGCGAGAGCTGGGTGAGGATCCGCCCCTTGTCCGGGATGTCGCTGGGCAGCACCCAGTCGAACGCCGAGGTCCGGTCGCTGGCCACCATGACCAGCCGGCCCGCCTGGTCGCGGTAGAGGTCGCGCACCTTGCCGGTGTGCAGGTGTTCCAGGCCGGGCACCTGGACCGGTTCGGGCTTGGTGACAAATCCGCTCAAGGTCGTTCCTCGCAAGTGGGGGGGTCGCTGGGCGCCCCCGATCCTTTCACGCGAGGCCTCAGCCGTCCTTGCAGACCCGGTCCAGCAGATTGGCGGTGGCCCGCTGGATCCGCTCGTCGGTGTGGCCGGGGCGGTCGAGTGCGGGCGACCAGGCGAAGGTGCCGGCGGCGAACACGTAGGCGCCGCTGGGGGCCCGGTAGAGCGAGGTCTCCTGGTACCGGGGGCGGCCCAGGTCGTCCTGGTAGGGGGAGTGCGCGAGCAGCACCCGCTCGGTGCTCGTGGGGAGCGCCACCTTGGGGAAGTAGCGGTCCGCCTCCCCCGCCACCAGGCCCGGCACCCGGTCGCCGTCGGCCAGGCCGGTGCCGGCCCACAGCCAGTGCCAGGTGTTGCCCACCACCAACGGCACCGGCTGGGCCACCCGGCCGGCGTACTGGATGCCCAGCAGGTGCTGCTCCGGCTCGCCCGCGTCGCGCCACAGCGCGCTGGCGGCGCCGGGCAGGCCGGCCGCCGGGGACCCGGGGAGCACCCGCTGCCGCTTGCGGCAGTGCAGCAGCCGGTTCGGCTCGCCGGCCGCGCTCGGGCCCAGCTCGACCCGCCAGTAGAGGGCGTTGGCGGAGAGGAAGAGCAGCGAGGTGCCGCCGTCCCGGGCCCGCTCGGCGCTGCGGCGCATCGGCTCCGACCAGTACTCGTCGTGCCCGGGGAAGACCAGCGCCCGGTGCCGGGACGGCTCCACCAGGCCGGCGTGCAGGTCGGTGGCGGTGGCGTAGGCCAGCGGGTAGCCGTACCGCTCGGCCCAGCGGATGAAGTCGTAGGCGTGGCCGACGTGCAGCGGCAGGCCCGCCCCGGCGTGCGGGCGGTCGAAGGAGACGGTGACCGCCGTCGCCGACTCGCCGAGCAGCCCGCCGTGCTCGTCCCAGCAGTGGTACAGGCTGGCCCCGCTGTGGCCGTCCTCCGGGAACAGGTTGTACGCCTGCCAGGTGACGTCCGGCAGCACCAGCAGCAGTTCGGGGCCCGGACCGTCGGTGCGCGGGTCGCGGACGGTGAACGGGACGTGGCTGCGGTTTCGCTGGTCGGCGGTGGTGAGCACCGCGACGTACGCGCCGGGGGCCCAGTGCGCGGGGACCTGGAGGCGCCAGGAGTGCCACCAGTGGTGGCAGCTGACGGTCCGTCCGGCCACCAGGGGGGCGGGCTGGCGCAGGCCGGGGATCAGCGGACTGGCCGTCATGTGCCGGGCCCCGGCCCCCGCGTAGTGGCCGATCCGGTAGACGTCGACCCGGAAGTCGCGCGGCGGGTTGACGGTGACCCGCAGGTCCACCGCGCCGCCGGGGTGCACCGCGCCGGCCGCGGCGAAGCCCTTGATCTGCTGCACCACGTCGTCCGAGTTGCGCGGGGTGCCGACCAGCGGCGGCGGCGCGGCGGGCAGCGGCAGTTGGCCGGGCGCGTCCGCGCTGACGTACCAGGGGATCGGGTCCTCGGTGCCCTCGAAGTAGTGGTCGGGGCTGCGCAGCCAGGGCAGCGGGCCCTGGCCGAACGGGTCCGAGACGCCGTGCGCGAGCGTCCCGGACTCCCATCTGCGACCCGACGACTCCCTGTCCATGCCGCCCTCCCGTGGTACGCGCTCCGGCATGTGCCCCGAAAATATGCGAGTGGTCCAGCAGACCACACCCGGCCGACGGTGCGTCACCCCCAGGCCGTCGATTTGGTGCGCGCGGCGCCCGCTGAGCGCTCGTCAGGTGCTCCCCGGGCGCCAGGACCCCGAGCTACCCGAGCCGGACCGGCTTCTCCAGCCGCACCCCGGCCGCCTCCAGCCAGCCGCGCAGCGGGGCGGCGCGGCCGAGCTCCACCGCGTCCGCCACCGGCTCGGCCAGGTCGCCGCGGCGCACCCCGCCGAGCAGCAGCACCGGGCCGTCCAGCCAGTCCAGGCCCGGGCGCCCGCCCGCGGTGTCCACCGCGGCGCAGCAGACCAGCGCGGTGACGCAGTCGGCCAGCAGCTCCCGGCTGCCGCGCTCGGCGGCCCCCGGCACCGCGGGCGGCGCGGCGGCGGCCAGCGCCCGGGCCAGCTCGCCCACCCGGCCCGCCTCCAGCAGGGCCAGCAGCCGGGCCAGCGCCGGCTCGGGCCGAGCGGGCGCGGGCGGCGGCGCGACCTGGTCCAGCGCCTCCTTCAGGGCCAGCGCCTGCAGCCGCCAGCCGCGGTCCACCACCTGCTCCGGGTAGTCCTCCCAGTGCAGTTCGGCCCGCCCGCCGGGCACCGGGCCGTGGAACAGCTGGGCGGCCAGCAGCGAGACCTCGGCGTCCGCCGCGCCGGGCTCCTCCAGCAGGTCGCAGGCCGGGCGGTCGCCGAGCCGGCTCTCGTACCCCTCGGCCAGCCGGTCGCGGCGGGACAGCTCGGTGAGCGCGGACACCACGCCGGCGTTCAGCTGGGCCGGGCAGCGGCCCAGCTGCCAGGCGGGCAGCGCGACCCGGGTGAGCAGCCGGTCCCAGCCCGCGTAGGCCAGCCCGACCTGGGCCTGGGCGGCCACCCGCAACCCGTAGTCGACCGCCTTGGCCTGCTCGGAGGCGGCCGCCGCGGCGGCCCGCTCGAGCTCCGCCACGTGCTCGCGGCAGGCCCGCAGCAGGGTGCGGGTGATCCGGTCCAGCAGCCGGGCCAGCAGACCGCGCCGGCCCTGGCCCAGCGCCGCGTCCAGCCCGCGCACGAACCTGCGGGCGGCGGCGATCTCCGGGTCGGCGGCAGCCGCGGTGCCGGCCACCACCGGGGCGAGCAGCGCGCGCAGCTCGTCGGCCCGCATCCACCACAGGAACGGCGAGCCGATCACCAGGGTGGGCGCCACCGACTCGGCGGCGGGGCGCAGCAGGCCGCGCAGCACCGGGACGGCCGCCGGCGGCTCCTCCAGCCAGCTGTCGCAGTCCGGGGTGAGCGCGATGGCGGCCGGGGCGGGCACGCCGAGCCGGCCGGCCAGCTCGTGGATCAGCCGGTGCAGCTCGGGGGCCCGGGCGGCCGGCACCGGGATCGCCGGAGTGCTCGGCGGCACCGCCCGGGCGTGCCGGACCACCGCGGCCACCGCCACGGCGGCGACCAGCAGGGCGAGTGCACCGACGACCCACCGGACCACGTCCCAGCCGGCCGCGTCGGGCGACCCGGGAGCGCCGATCCGGCCGGTCAGCCGGCCGGCCAGCAGCACCACGGCGACGGCGGCGGGCAGCACCGCGGCCGCCCTGGCCAGACTGCGGATCCGCAGCACGGCGCGAGCCCGTGCGCGCGCGGCGTCGAGAGCGGCCATCCGGTGCTGCACCCCCCTCGGGAGTCTCGGAGCTGTGTGCTGCTGCCTGGTGTCGTGGGACCGGCGACGGGTGGACTCCCCCGGTGCCGCCCTGCGGTGCCCCGGGAGCGGACCCGGTACTGGTTGGACGCACCCGCGGGGGCCGGTGTTCCGGCTACGGCCGGATACCACTCGTCCCGGTGACAGTTGCAGCTTCCCCCCGGCCGGGCCCACGCACCCGGCGGCGACCGCGGAGCCGCCACCGGCGGGCCCGCGATTCAGCGCACCCTACGGCGGTGGAGCCACCGACGTCAGCCGGATGACCTCGCATTCACTCGAAGGGCTGGAATCGCCCGCCCGTTCGCAAGGTCGGACCGGCGCGGCGAGCCGTCCGGCCCGCGTTGGCGCGAACGAGGAAAGGGCGCTGCCGGCCC
>NZ_PYBW01000133.1:652-1018 GCF_003205575.1 Streptomyces tateyamensis | reverse complement strand
ACGGGAGCCGGTCGGCCAACCCGTCGCAGGGCGGCTAACCCGTCGTCAGTCCCGGTACCGAGACCAGGAGTTGACCGCTGTCCAGGTCGCGCACCTCGAAGTGGGCGATCCGGTCCGGCGTCAGGCCGGCGCCGCCGCTGGTGGTCAGCGTGCTCGCGGTGCGGGTGCGGTAGCCGCCGGCCGGCACCGTCCAGCTGGTCACCGTCTGGCGCGAGCCGTCGGTGCCCACCGCGACCAGGTCGCAGCTGCGCGGGCCGCCCACCCCGTCCAGGGTCAGGGTGACCGCGCTCCCCCAGGCCTCGGCAGTCATGCCCACCACGGCGTGCGCCCCGTCCGGCCCGACCGCGCTGCGGCTCACGGCGGCGG
>NZ_PYBW01000133.1:0-406 GCF_003205575.1 Streptomyces tateyamensis | reverse complement strand
CTCGGTCAGCTCGGCGCGGCACCGCGGGCACTCGGCCAGGTGCTCCTCGAAGGCGGCCCGGTCGGCGGCGTCGAGCAGGTCGAGGGCGTACGCGCCGACGTCCAGGTGCGGGTCCTGCGGCCCCCGTTCGGCAGTCATGACGTCACCCCACGTTCCTGGAGTGCCAGGCGCAGCGAGCGCAGCGCGTAGTACACCCGCGACTTCACGGTACCTTCCGGGATACCCAGCTCGATCGCCGCCTCGGCGACCGAGCGCCCCTTGAGGTAGGTCTCCACCACGACCTCGCGGTGCGCCGCGGTGAGCGAGCCGAGCGCGTCGGTGATCGCCATCATCCGCAGCGCCCGGTCGAGTTCGTCCTCGGCGGGGAGCAGTTCGAGCGGCCCGGGGTCGGTCTCGGGCGGGCGGG
>NZ_PYBW01000132.1:45863-66246 GCF_003205575.1 Streptomyces tateyamensis | reverse complement strand
ACTACTCGGGGGGAAGGCCCAGTGGTCGAACGGCAGCGGCAGGCCGTCCGGCCCGGGCGTGTCCGAGCGCAGCGGCGGTAGCGAATCGACCCAGGCGCGGATCGCGCGGGCGAGGCCGCCCGCGATCAGGTGGGGGACGCCGGTCTGGTCGGAGATGGGCGGGAACAGGTAGGCCTTGCTGTGGGCTGGGGCCTTCAGTCGACTGCGGCGTTGCTGCCAGGTCTGGATGGCGGCAGCGGTGGAGGCGGTGATGGGCAGCCTTCGCCGGTATCGCTTCTTCTTGTGGTTGTCCCAGATCAGCGTGTACTCGCCGTCCTCCGCCTCCAGGCAGGTGTTCCGCTGAGCGCAGACCTCCAGGGGTCGGCGGCCGGTGTCGCGCAGGATGATGTAGGCGGTGCGGAACATCAGGTGCACGTCCTCGGACGCCATGTCACCGTAGGGGAAGCCCTTGCCGATCCGGTCGAGGTGGGTGTCGAGCTGGGCGATGACCGGCTCAGGGATCGCCTTGCCGACCTCGTCCTCGTTGGTCTCCTCGGTCGGGATGCGGTGCGACTGGTGCCGTGCGAAGGTTCCCGACAGTGCGTTCAGGAGGTCGGCCTTGCGGCCGAAATCCAGCAGTTGGAAGAACTTCGTCAGCATGTCGCGTCTCTGGCTGGCCGCGTACAAGTCGCCGTCCGGCTTGCGGGCGTCCTTGAACGCCTCGACGACAGCGTCGAGATCGGCGAATCGAAGGGTTCCGGGGTCCTCGCCTCCACCGGACCGTGCGGCAAGGGCATGGGAGGCGCGGACGCACGCATTCAGCATCCGGTTGATCGCGTAGCTGTCCGGATCGGTCGTCCTCGCCCAGGCCAGGGCGACCTCGCGCAGCCACGGCTGGACGATCCGGCCGAAGTCGACGACGCCCTGGTTGTAGCGGCGTCCCGATCGGCTGTAGCGGGAGGCGATCTTGGCGGACACGGCATCCCAGACCTCCGAGTCGCGCGGGTCGGCGCCGCCGGCCTGGTCGTACCCGGCCCGTACGTGGCGGAAGAACTCCTTCACGTGGGCACGGGTGTTGTTGCAGGCCCGGTCCACCATGCCGAGCGCAGTCGCCCGGTCGATCTCCAGGAGGCTGCCGTACTGGGCGAAGCGGCGCACCATCCGGCGGATGACTGGCGGATCAAGGCTGGCGCCGCGTACGTCACGCTGCTGGATGGCGTACAGGAACTCCAGCCGCAGGAGCGGGGCAAGGGAACGCAGCGAGAACTGGTGCTGGAGCAGAAACGGAGTCTGGTCCCCGGCCCACGCGGCGATGTCCGCTCCGGCCATGCCCTTTGCTGTGTGCTCGGCGCGCTTGCGCTGGTGGTAGGCGCACAGCGGGACCGTCCGGGTCTGCGGTGACCAGCATCCCGGCACCAGGCAGGACGAGACGTCCGCGACGACGACCTCGGCGACGGAGGTGACCCACTCGTCGAGGACCGCGCTTCCGGACGGACGGCCCAGCTGCCACCGGTGCCACCTGGATTAGTGCTCGACGCAGATGCCCTTCGCCGAGGACGGGTACCCGCAGTGCGCATCCCCCCGTTCCACCCGGCACCGTGACGGAGCCTGCCCTGCCTTCGTCACGACCGCGCGGCGATCGTACTGTGCGGCGAACACCTCCGCACTCAGGCCGCTCGCCTTGAACTTCTCCATGCACTTCGTGCAGAAGCTGCGCGTGTGCACGACGGTGGAGCAGGACACCGTCCGGCAGACGTAGGCGCGGGTGCGCGGGTTGTCGGGATCGCCCGTGAACAACAGCGCCTCGGCGTCCCACTCTGTGGGCCGCCAATCACGGTCGATGGCGTCCTCCAGCCACCGCTGCCAGGTGTCCAGGCCGACACCGCCGGCGGGAACCGTCGAGGTCTCCGGGCGTACCAGTGCGAGCTTCACCAGGAGCCTCCCCGAGCGGCGCCGACACGCTCGACCGCGTCGCGCAAGTCCTGGTCGGTGGCATGCAGATACTGGTCCATCGAGGCCGAACTCGCGTGCCCCATCAGGGTCTGGATCACATCGCGGTCCACACCAGCACGGACCCAGCGGGTCGCCGCCGAGTGCCGCAGCATGTGCGGGCGGGCAGGGAACCCGATGCTCCGGGCGAGACGATCGAACAGATCCTTCACCGACGCATACGTCATCGGCCGACCGAGCGGTCCCCTGAAGAGGTTCACGAAGACCATGTCGGTGTCGTCCGCCTGCCGGATCTGGACACGCTCGAACTGGTAGTCGGCGTAGAGGCTCACCACGTCCTCGGTGACCGGGATCCACCTCGGTACCCTCGACTTCGCAAGCGCCCCGTTGGCGTTGTGCCGCCGACGCCGGACATGGATGTGCGGGCCCGCAACCGGGCACCCGAGGGTGCCAGAGTGGGACAGCAGATGCATGTCCTCCCGGCGCAGCCCCAACGCCTCACCGATCCGCACCCCGGTGCACGCCAACAACGCGACCAGGAACCGATCACGCGCCCGGCCGGTCGCGGCCACAAGCCGGTCGACTTGGTCGTCGGTGAGCCACTCGTAACCCTCTTGCGCAGTCGTGAACTTCAGCGACCGGGCCCTGACCGTTCGGAACTGCCCATCCTCACCGGCGTTGTAGCCGGTCGGCAGGTGCGAAAGGTACTTCGGCTCCGACAGCAGAGCGGCGACCTCCAGCGGCACCCACCCATGCCGGGAGCCGAACCGCAGGAACTCACACACTGCGGTGATCACCGCGTTGGCAGTCGACTCCTTCCGGTAGCGCGGCTCCGTCGCGTGCTTCCAGCTCCGGGCCGGTAGCGGCTCCGCGACCAACCACCGCAGGAACCGGCCCAGATCAAGCAGCCCGGCCCTCGACCAGTCCACCCCGCGCTCGGCGCACCAGGATAGGTACAGCGCCACCCGGCCCGCGTACACCCGCTCGGTGTTCGAGGAGCGACCGGCGGCCCGGAGACCGGCGAGGAACGACGACGCCTCGGTGTGCAGGGCGAACGAGTTGTCCACCACGACCCACGCAACGGACTCGTCCGCAGGCGATATGGCTCGCTCTGCCCTGTACTTCCCAATCATGATCATAAACATACCCGACATACCTATGACCCCTCAGATACTGCAGAGGCACATGATCCGAGGAGCGGATCGCTCGTGTGCCTTGCAGGCTTCGGGAGCTATAGATATCGAGGGCGGCGGTCGGCTCGTCCAGGATCAGCAGGCCGGCCGGACGGTGGAAGCTGCGGGCGATCGCCATCCGCTGCCACTGCCCGCCGGACAGCTCCTCGCCGCCCATCCACTCCACGGCGAGCAGGGTGGCCAGCCCGCTGCGCAGCTCGTCGATCACCTCGTCGGCCCCGGCGGACCGGGCGGCGCGCCAGACCGCCCGGTCGCCCTCGCCGGTGGGCTGGCCCAGCGTGATGTTCTCCCGGGCGGTGAGCATCCAGCGGGCGTAGTCCTGCGGCACCACGGCGACCTGGCGCCAGAGCGCCTGGGGGTCCAACTCCCGGGTGTCGGTGCCGTCCCACTCCACCGCGCCGTCGCCCGCGGCGGGAAGGTAGAGCCCGGCGAGCACCTTGGCCAGGGTGGTCTTGCCGGAGCCGTTCTCGCCGACCAGGGCCACGATCTCGCCCCGACGCAGCGTCAGGTCCACCGAGTCCAGCGCGGTGCGCTCGGTGTTGGGGTAGCGGTAGCTGAGCGACCTGACCGTGATCAGCTCGGGCGCGGCGGGCGAGCCGGTGCCCCGGGCCAGCGCGTGCCCGCCGGCGGTGTCCAGGAACTGGGCCCAGTCGTCCAGGTACATCCCGGTGCGGGACAGCTCGGCGCCGTAACCGACCAGCCCGGCCAGTGCGTTGGAGACCGCGGTGAGGGCGAGGACGGCTGCCGAGCCGCGCGGCAGGCTCATCCGGCCGCTCTCCACCAGCCAGAGCGTCACCAGCCAGACCGCCGCGGTGCCCAGTCCGGAGGCGAGCGCGCCGAGCACCGAGACCCGGGCGGCCCGGGCCGAGGAGCTGCGGGTGGCGGCGTCCAGCCGGCGGCCGGCCGTGTCGTACTTGTCCATCAGGAAGCCGCCCATGGTGTCCGAGCGGACCTGGTCGGCGTGGCGCTTGAGGTGGATGTACCACCGCAGGTTGGCCAGGATCCGCCGGTCGCCCAGCGCCTCGCGGTCGGCCAGGTATGCCACCCGGGCGGCCCGCACCGAGGCGATCCCCTGCGGGAGGGCGGCGGCCGCCAGCAGCGGCAGCAGGACCGGGTGCAGGACGGTGAGCACCCCGGCGGCGCCGACCAGCGAGCCGAGCGAGGAGAGCAGGTTCTGCGCCTGGCCCAGGATCGCGGAGCAGCTCTCCGCGCCCCGGTCGGCGGCCTCCAGCTCGTCCGAGTAGCCGGCGGTGTCGTAGGCCGCGAGCTCGGTGGCGATGGTGGCCCGCAGCACGGTGGCTTCGGCCGCCCGGGCGATCCGCGGTGACAGCCGTACGGTGATCGCCTGGATGGTGATCCCGAGCAGGCGGCGCAGGCCGAGCGAGCTGGCGATCACCAGGATCGAGGGCAGTGCGGCGGCCAGCCGCTGGTCCATCCGCCCCGGGCCGAAGAGCGAGCCGATGGTGCCGGTCGAGGCGTACAGCCCGGCGGCGCCGAGCAGTGCGGAGGCGGCTTGGCAGACCAGCAGCACGGTGACCGAGCGCGGGTCGATCTGCCAGCCGAGGCGGAAGGCGCGGACGACCAGCTGGGGCAGCCGGCGGGCCATCGAGCCGACGCTGATCGCGGCGGTGGCCGCGGCCTGGCGGGCGTCGGCCTTCCAGGTCAGCTCCTCGTCGCCGCCCGCCTTCTCGTCGCCCGCGCCCGCGGTGTCGGTCTCCGACCGGCCGGTGCCGGTGGTGGCGCTCAAGCCGCCGGCCCCTTCTGCGCGGCGCGGGCGGCGACGGCGCGCACATGCTCCTCGAAGAACCAGCGGGGGTCGCCGCCCAGCCGGGCGAGCAGCACCAGCGCGGTCAGCGCGACGTCGCAGGCCTCCTTGCGGACGTCGTCCCAGGTGTGCGAGTGGCCCTTGCGCGGATTGGCGCCGAGCGCCCCGATGACCGCTTCGGCCACCTCGCCGGCCTCCTCCTGGAGCTTGAGGGCCTGAACCGTCCAGCGCATCTCGTCACTACGCTGGAAGTGTGAATCGACCGTTTTCTTAAGGGAGTTGACGGTTTCCCAGATCTCGTCCATGGGCCAGGATCCTGCCCCTGTTCGAATCACTCGATCAAGCCGGGCGGTTCCCGGCGGTTCTCGGCGAGCCCGGGGTGAACAGGCCCTTTTCGAGCACCGGGTCCGGCCCACCCGGCCGAGGAGGGCCGACCGGGTGTCGGCCGATGCCCTGGCGCGGGGCGTGAACGGGAACGGGGCGCGCAGGGTGCCGCGCGAGCCGGCGCTGCGTCAGTCCGCCAGGCCCAGCGGGTCCGGGGCGGGGGCCAGCAGGTCGGGGCCGTTGGGGGCGCGGACGCTGTTGACGGTGGTGGGGACGGCACGGACCGTCAGGCGGTCCTCGGTGGGCGGGTGCAGCAGGTGGCGCAGCTCGGCGGCGGCGGAGGTGCCGGGTGCCAGCCAGGCGTCCAGGTCGGCGGGGGCGATGGTGAGCGGCATCCGGTCGTGCACCCGGCCGGCGCGGTCGGTGGCGTCCGTGGTCAGGACGCAGGCGGTGGTCAGCCAGGCGGTGGGGTCGTCCTCGGGTACGGCGTGGTTGCGCCAGAACTCGTACAGCCCGGCCATCAGCATCGTGGTGCCGGTGGACAGGTAGTAGGGCTGCTTGAACGCCTTGCGCCCCGCGGCGGCCGGGACCGGCTGCCACTCGAAGTAGCCGTCCGCCGGGATCACGCACCGCCGGGCCGCGAAGGCCTTGCGGAAGGCCGGCTTCTGGTCGACCGTCTCGGCGCGGGCGTTGATCAGCCGGGCCGCGCCGAACGTGTCCTTGGACCAGGACGGCACCAGGCCCCAGCGCAGCACCCGCAGCCGGCGGACGAGTTCGCCGCTCTCCCGGTCCAGCCGCTCCAGCACGGCCGGCACCGGGTCGGTGGGCGCCACGTTCCAGCTCGGCGCGAAGGTCTCGGCGGGGTCCCAGGAGAGCTCGCCGAGCAGGTCGACCAGGTCGGTCGGGGTGGTGGTGGAGACGAAGCGGCCGCACACGGCTTCCACCCTGCCACAGTCCGGCGCGCGGCGAGGGCGGAAGGGGTTGACGCGCAATGTACTAAGCGCGCATACTAAATGCATGACGAAGACGATCGCCACCGCCCAGATCTCCTCCACCGCCGCCCCCGCCGCGTTCTTCGCCCGCTGGGCCGACATGGCCACCTGGCCCGAGTGGAACGCCGACACCGAGTGGGTGCGCCTGGACGGGCCGTTCGCGCAGGGCTCGACCGGCGTGCTCAAGCCGAAGGGCGGGCCGAGGACCAGGTTCGTGATCGAGGTGCTCGACGAGGCCGAGTTCACCGACGTCTCGCTGCTGCTCGGCGCCCGGCTGACCTTCCGGCACCTGGTCCGGGTCGACCCGGCCGGCCGCACCGAGGTGGAGGTGGCCGTGAGCCTGGCCGGGCCCCTCGCCCCGCTCTGGCGCCGGATCCTCGGCAAGGGCATCGCCGCCACCCTGCAGCAGGACCTGGAGGCGTTGCGGGCCGTCGCCGAGCGGGCTGAGCCGGCCGCCGGGCAGCAGGCCGACCAGCAGACCGCCGCGGCGTGACCGGACGCGGGTTGGACACCTCCTTCGAGGACGCGGAGGAGAGTCCCGGGCTGCTGCTCTGGCAGGTCACCAACCGCTGGCAGGCCGCGCAGCGGGCGGCGCTCAAGCCGCTCGGCCTGACCCACGTGCAGTTCGTGCTGCTGGCGGCGCTGACCTGGCTCGGCGTCGAGGGCCCGGTGACCCAGAAGCTGCTGGCCGACTACGTCGCCACCGACCCGATGATGACCTCCCAGGTGCTGCGCGCCCTGGAGGCGGCCGAGCTGGTGGAGCGCCAACCGCACCCCACCGACAGGCGGGCCCGCGCGCTGCGGGTCACCGCGGCCGGGCGCGAGTTGGCCAACCGGGCGGTGCGGGTGGTGGAGGAGTGCGACCGGGACTACTTCGAGCCGCTGGGCGAGCTCGCCACCCCCTTCACCCGCTCGCTGCAGCGGCTGAAGGCGGGCGGGTGAGCCCGGGCGTGGGCGAACCACCGTGCGGGCGCCCGGCTATGCTGGCGCGATGTCCGAACCCCCGCCGCCGACCCTGCTGTTCGTCATCGGCCCCGCCGCGGTGGGCAAGATGACCGTGGGCGCCGCCATCGCCGAGCGCACCGGGTTCAAGCTGTTCCACAACCACCTGACCATCGAGCCGCTGCTGCGCCTCTTCCCGTACGGCTCACCGCAGTTCCAGCGCCTCAACCACGCCTTTCGCGAGCAGATCCTTGCCGAGGCCGCCGCCAGCGACCTGCCCGGCCTGGTCTTCACCGTGGTCTGGCACTTCGACGACCCGGCCGACGCCGCACTGGTCGAGCGCTACTCGGCGCCGTTCCGCGAGCGCGGCGCACGGGTCCTCTACCTGGAGCTGACCGCCGAGCAGGGCGTCCGGCTGGTTCGCAACGCCGGCGAGTCGCGGCTGGCGGAGAAGGCCTCCAAGCGCGACCTTGCCTGGTCCAACCAGCACTTGGTAGAGCTTGACGCCCAGCACCGGCTCAACTCGGTCGACGACTTCGCCCACCTGCCCGGCGCCCATCTGCTGATCGACAACACCCGGCTGGCTCCGGCCGAGGTGGCCGACCGGGCGGTGGCGCACTTCGGCCTGTGAGCCGGCCGGTACCGCCGCACCGTCTCGCAGTGCTGTTCTGACGGAAAATCAAATTGCCGATGAGCGGCGGTCCGTAGCCATAGGATCGGGCCCCATGGTGGACTTCTATCCCGAGACCGGTCCGTACCGCAGCGGCTTCCTCGACACCGGGGACGGCAACCGCCTCTCCTACGAGGAGCTCGGCAACCCCGAGGGCAAGCCCGCGCTCGTGGTGCACGGCGGGCCCGGGGCGGGGATGCCGCGGCGCCCGACCCGGGCATGGGACCCGCAGGCGTACCGGGTGATCCGGTACGACCAGCGCAACTGCGGGCGCAGTACGCCGCACGCCGGCGACCTTTCCGCCGACATGGCCCTGAACACCACCCAGCACCTGATCGACGACATCGAGCGGCTGCGCGAACACCTGGGCGTCGAGCGGTGGTTGCTGGCCGGCGCGTCCTGGGGGACGACGCTGGCCCTGGCCTACGCGCAGCAACACCCGGAGCGGGTCAGCGAGATGGTGCTCCAGTCGATCATGACCTCGCGGCCGGCCGAGATCGAGTGGCTCTACCGGGGCGCGGCCCGGTTCCAGCCCGAGGCCTGGGAGCGGTTCCGCGACGGGGTGCCCGCCGACCAGCGCGAGGGCGACCTGCCGGCCGCCTACGCGCGCCTGATGGAGCACCCGGACCGGGCGGTCCGGGTCAAGGCCGCGGCAGGCTGGCTGGCCTGGGAGGACGCGGTCATCTCCGGCGAGCCCAACGGCGTGCCGGGCCTGTACAGCGCCCGCGAGGAGGACGCCCAACTGGCCTTCGTCCGGATCTGTTCCCACATCTTCGGCCACGGGGCCTGGTTGACGCCCAACCAGCTCATCGACGGTGCTGCCAAGCTGGCCGGCATCCCTGCCGTCCTGGTGCACGGGCGGCACGACATGGGATGCCCGGTGCAGACCGCCTGGGAGCTGGCCAGGGCCTGGCCCGGCGCGCGGCTGCACATCGTCGAGGACGCCGGGCACGCGGGCAGCGATGCGGCGGGCCAACTGGTCCGCAGTGCCATCGAGGAGTTCAAGAACCAGCGCTGACTGACCGGCTGCCGGCCAGGTACCCCACGGGTGGCCGCCCCCCCGGGAGTGCTGCGCTCGCTCGCCTCGGACCCGGGGCTGCTGGGGTGGTGAGCGGGTGCCGGGCGGGCGGTCAGGGGCGCTGCTGGAGCACGACGAGCTTGCGGTCGGAGCCGACCGCGTAGAGCGCGGCGTCCGCCGGCACCGGCGGCCGGCGCAGGTCGGAGCCGGTGGCCCGGGACCAGCTGAGCGCGCCGGTGCGGGCGTCGAGGGCGTAGAGCGTGTGGTCGGCGCTGCCCACGTAGACCAGGTCGTCGTCCGGCACGGCGGTGGCGGCGGCCGGGATCGGGCCGCCGGTCTGGTAGTGCCAGCGCGGCTCGCCGGTGGCCGCGTCCAGGGCGTACAGGGTGCCGTCGTCGCTGCCCGCGTAGACCAGGCCGCTGCCGACCGCGGGCTGGGTGCCGATCCGGTGCTGGGCGGTGAAGGACCACTTGGGCCGGCCGGTGTTGGCGTCCAGCGCGTGCACCTGGTCGTCGCCGCCGCCGGCGAAGTACACCGTGTCGTCGGCGACGGTCGCCGCCGCGGTGAGCGGCGTACCGCTGTCGTAGACCCAGGTCTGGCGCCCGGTGGAGGTGTCCAGCGCGAACACCTTGCCCGACTCGCTGGTCAGGTAGAGCGTGGTGCCGACCACTGTGGAGGGGTAGCCGGTGCTGCCGATCGGTCGGGACCAGGAGAGCGCGCCGGTCAGCGCGTCGATGGCGTAGACCGTGCCGTCCGTGTCGGCCGCGAACAGGGCCTCGCGGAACACGGTCGGGGCGCTGGGCACCGCGCCGCCGGTGGGCAAGGTCCAGCGGGTGAGCCCGGTGGCCGCGTCGACGGCGGACACCTGGTGGTCCCAGCCGCTGGTGTAGAGCATCCCGTAGCCGAGCACCGGGGTGGTCAGACCGTGCTCCTCCGTCGTCACCGCCTCCGAGGCCCAGCGCTGCCTGCCGTCGGCGGCGTCCAGCGCGTGCAGCCGGCCGTCGGCGCCGGGGAGGTAGAGGACGCCGCTGCCGAGCGCGGGTGCGCCGAGCACCTGCAGGTCGGTCGACCAGCCGGGTGCGACCCGGGTGTAGCGCGGGGTGGGCAGGGCGGGAGCCGTGCTGCGGTGGTGCGGGCGCTGGGACTGCACGGCCACCGCGGTGGCGAGCAGCAGCAGGGCGGTGCAGGCGAGCGGGACGCGGCGGCGGCGCAGCCAGGAGGCGTCGCGCCCGGCCTCGGGCCCGCCCTGGCCCAGCACGTCGGCCTCGACCGGCTCGACGCCGCCGGGGGTCACAGGCGTCGGGCCCTCGTGCTCCGGGTCCTCGCCGCCGCTCCAGCTGCGTCTCACTGCGCCCCCCGCCGGCTCCGCCTCAATGGTGAGGGAATGATAGGGCCTGGTGGGCCAATTCCAGCCAGCCGTGCGGCATTTGACGTGCGCAGGACCAGGGCCTGTCCGGCCGCTGCCGCCCGGTGACGAAGGCGGGGGCGGCCCGGTCGCGGAGTGTCGCGGGCGGGCCGCGGCGCGGTGGGGTGACATTGGCCTCGGGCAGCCTGTCGCATCCGGCGCGGGCTGTTCGTGGTACATCCGAGCGGTGGCCGTCCTGGACTGCCGACACGAGGACGCACGAGGAGAAGACATGGCCCAGTACCTGATCGCCTTCCAGGAGGAGTGGGTGCCCGACCACACGGCCGAGGAGCTGCAGAAGAAGGCCGACACCGTCCGGGACCTGGTCGCGGAGATGAAGGCGGCGGGCGTGCTGATCTTCACCGGCGGCCTGGACGACGCCGCGCCGGTGTTCAGCGTCGACGCGTCGAGCGGTACGCCGCTGTTCACCGACGGCCCGTACGTGGAGAGCAAGGAGCACCTCGGCGGCCTCGCGGTGGTGGAGGTGGCCGACGAGGCGGCGGCGCGGCTGTGGGCGGGCCGGATCGCCACGGCCTGCGGCTGGCCGCAGGAGGTCCACCGCTTCCGCGCCCCGAGGAACCGCCAGGAGACCGTCGGCCAGGGCTGACCGCGGTCCGGTCCCCGGGCGTCCGGCCGGCGTCCGGGCTCGCGGTGGCAGCCCGGACGCCTGTCGGCGCGTCAGCAGGTGCGCTTCTGGTGGATGTTGCGTCCCACCGCTGGTTCGGGCCGATACGGTGGGGGCGACACGGGTTGTACCGGCGGCGCCTGGGCCGTCCGAGTGGCCAGGGGGTGTGGTGTGGTGGATCCGTTCTCGGTCACGCTGGTCACCGGGGCGCTGAGCGCAGCGACCGCGAGCATGGGCAGCGAGATGGGGAAGCGGTTCGCCGAGTCCATGGGCGGGTTCGTCCACCGGGTCTTCGGCCACGAGACGCCCGCCCCGCGCGGAGCCGCCGAGCGGGCCGCACTGGCGGCCGCGATCGTCGCGCGGGCCGGTCAGGAGCCCGAGCGGGCGGAGGAGTTGGCGGCGCTGCTGGCCGCGCAACCGGTGCCGCCCCTGCCCGGCCACCGGCCGCCGGTGCTGCTGCCGCCGGCGACCCGGTTCTTCACCGACCGCCGGAAGCAGCTGGCCGCGCTGCGGCAGGAGGCCACCCGCCCGGCGGCCGGGCGGCCGCGCCTGGTGCAGTTGGCCGGCCCGGAGCTGATCGGGACCACCTCGCTCGCCCTCCACTTCGGCCATCGCGAACCGGAGCGCTTCCCCGACGGCCGGCTCTACGTGGACCTGCGCAGCGGCCGGCTGGGCACCGCGCCCGACGCGGCCACCGTGCTCGGGTACCTGCTGAACCACCTCGGCCTGCCGGAGGACCGGCTGCCCGCCGGGGAGGGCGACCGGACCGACCTGTTCCGCACCCTCACGGCCGACCTGCGCGCGCTGGTGATCCTCGACCACGCCACCAGCGCGGGCCAGGTCCGCGCGCTGATCAGCCCAGCGCCCGGGGTGCTCACCGTGGTCACCGCGCGGCGGCCGCTCACCGGGTTGGACGCGCTCACCGTCGAGGTCGGCCCGCTGGCCGACAAGGACGCCAAGCGGCTGCTCGGCGAGCTGGCCGGCCAGGAGGCGCTGGCGGCCGGCCGGGCCCGGGTGCCCGCGCTGCTGGCCCGCTACGGCGGCTCGCCGTACGCCGTGCGGGCCGGTGCGCGCTACCTCACCACCGCGCTGCCGCTCCGCCCGGCGGTCGAGGGCGATCCGGTGCGCACCGCGATCGACGACCTCTACCAGTCGCTCGACGCACCGCTTGCCGCGTTCTACCGCGCCCTGGCGCTGCACCCGTGGCCGGCCGTCGATGCCGCCGGCGCCGCCCCGGCCACCGGGGTGACGGCCGAGCAGGCCGGCGAGCAGTTGGCGGAGCTCGCCGAGCTGGGCCTGTTGGAGCAGGTGTCGGCGCGTCGCTACCGCTACCGGCCGGCCGCGCGCCGCCACGGCGCGGAGCTGGCGGCCGCCACCGACAGCCCGGCCGCACGCAAGGCGGCGGTCGCGGCGATGGTCGAGGGCTACCTGCGCTTCGCGGTGCGGGCCGACTTCGCCGCGCTGCCCAAGCGCTGGCACGTCGGCCCGCTCTTCGCCCGCCTGGGGCCCGGCCGGTACGCCGACGAGGGGGCGGCGATCGCCGCGCTGGGGGAGGAGCTGCCCAACCTGGTCGAGGCGGTGTTCGCCGCCGAGGAACAGGGCGAGTACGACACCGTCTGCCAGCTGGTCGAGGCGCTGTGGGCCTGGCAGCTGAAGGTGGGTCGGGTCCGCGAGCTGCTCCCGGCGCTGCGGGCGGGGGTGCGGGCGGCCGCCCGGCTGCAGGACCTGGACCGCAGGATGGTGGGGCGGATGCACACCCAGCTGGCCTTCGGGCTGCTGGAGGCTGAGCTCTACGAGGAGGCCGAGGAGCAGTTGCGGGCGGCGGCAGCCGCTGCCCAGGACGTCGGCCACCTGCTCGGGCAGGCCACCGCCGTCGAGTCGCTGGGCCTGCTGCACCTGCGCCGCTGGCGGTTCGCCCCGGCGCTGGCCTGCTTCGAGGAGGCCGACCAAGTGCTGCGGCGCATCGGGAACGGGGAGGGCGCGAAGGACGTCCCGCGCGCTCGGGCGCTGCTGCAACGCCACCGGGGCCGGGCGCTGAGCGGGCTGGGGGAGTTCGCCCGGGCCGCCGAGCTGCTGGCGGACGCGCTGGAGTTCTTCCGCGCGGGCCTCGGCACCGAGCGGTACAACGCCGCCCGCACCCTCGGCGACCTGGCCGAGGTCCGGCTGCTCGCCGGGAGCCGCGACCAGGCGCTGGCCCTGATCGAGGAGGCGGACGAGCTGCTCGCGCAGGAGGGCGCCGAGGTGCACCTCAGCGCGCTGGACGTGCTGCGCCGGCGGGCGCGGGCCACGCGCGGCTGAGCCTCACCGGGCGGGCCCTGGCGACACCTGGGTGATCCGCAGCCGCGCGGTGCCGGTGCGGTCAGTGGTGCTGGTGGGGCCGGTGGTGCTGGTGGAGTCAGTGGGGCCGGTGCGCACGGTCAGTCGCCCGTCCGGGCCCAACGGCTGCCCGGTGCCGAGCCGGGCGAGCAGCGCGCTGGCCTGGGCGGCCGGGTCGGTGCCTGCGGGGCCCGGGGTGCCGGAGGGGCCGGCCGCCGACCAGCGGTACACGGTGCCGTCGCGGTGGCGGGCCGTGCACCGGCCGGTGTCGGCCAGGTAGGCGGCCAGGGTGCAGCCCGGGTACCGGGCCAGCACCTCGCCGGCCCACTGCACGGGCGTTCCCAACCGGGGATCATGTGGCGGGCCGTGACGGTAGATCAGGTCCGCCAGCGACAGCACCCCGGGATCGAGGGCGTCCTCGGCCACGGCCAGGTGCGCCGCGCCCGGGCCGTCGGGCTGCTCGCGCGGGTCGGCGAAACGGCGCACCCGGACCTCGTCACCGTGCACCTCGGTCAGCACCCGCAGCGGCGCCGTGACGTCGGCGGTCCGCAGCGGCGGCAGGCGCAGCGGGTCCAGCAGGGCCGCCCGCTCCGGTTCGGGCAGGCCGATCAGGCGGTAGAACAGCGCGCGCAGCAGTTCGGCGGCCTTGCCGGGCGCCGAACTGGTCAGCTCGGCCGGTTCCGGCAGCGGCCGGTGTCCGGCCAGCACCCGGTCCAGCTGCGGGCCGGGCGGGGCGAGCGGGTCAAGCCGCGGCGCCCGGCGCACGAAGGCGGCCACCGGCGAGTCGGCGCCCAGCGCCGACAGCGGCGCCGCGCCCAGCAGGACGGGCGTGCCCAGGGCGGCGGCGTAGTACGTCACCGAGCCGAAGTCGCCTACCACCACGTCCGCGGCGATCAGTGCCTGGCGCCAGTCGTGCAGCGGGTCGACCAGGGTCAGGCCCGAGCGGCGGGCCCGGTCGAGCCAGAGCCGGACCTGGCCGCTGCCGTGGCCGTGCCAGATGTTGGGGTGCAGGACGGCGGCCAGGCGGTACTCGTCGACGGCGAGCTGCTCGGTCAGCCGGGGCAGCAGGTCCGGCAGGAGGTCCTCGCCCCCGCCGTCGCCGAAGAGCGAGTTCGGGTTCCAGGTGGAGTTGAGCAGCACCAGCCGCTGCCCGGGCCGCATGCCGAGGGCGCGCCGGTAGCGGTCACGGTGCTGGCGGGCGGCGAGGATCCGGTCGAAGCACGGATCGCCGCCCAGCACGGCGGTCGGCGCGGCGGGCGGGCAGGCGGCCCGCAGCCGGTCCAGCTGCTCGGGGTGGGAGAGCACCATCGCCTCGGCGACCGGCCGGCCGTCGTGCAGCAGCCACTCGGGCGCCAGGCCGAAGACCGGAGGTCCGGTGTCCGGTGTCCGGTGTCCGGTGTCCGGTGCGGCAAGCGTCTTATTGTAGCCGACCCCGTGCGACAGCACCGCTAACTTCCCTGCTATCGCGTGGAGTTCGCCGCCCAGGCTGGCCGACACGGCGAGCGCGACCGGCACCGACGGCACCTGGCTCCACGGCAGCACCGGCACCCCCACCTCGGCGAGCAGCTCCGCCACGCCCGACTGGAACGGCGAGGATCCCGTGCAGGTGGCCAGCAGCTGCACCCGCAGGTCGTCGCGGAACAGCGGCACCACGTCGAGCAGCCGGGTGGCCGAGGTGACGTTGTGCACCACCAGCAGCACGCACGCGCACCGCCCCCGGGTGGCCCACCGGTGCGCCTCGTCCCCCACCGGCACCAGGAGCCGGTCGGCCGGCCGTTCGCGCACTGCGCGGTCCCTCCCTCTGCTCGACCGGGGCGCGCGACGGTCCGCGGTCGGTCCTGCACCCACGATCCGGTCATACTACGTGCGGCACTCCGGGCGCTGCCCAGTGCCGAGCGGCAAAGCTCACACTCGTGGGACCTGCTGCGATCTTGCGAGTGGGCGTTAACCTCCCGTCATGACGGTTACGCCCGCAGGGCTCCCACTGGCCGCCGAGTTCCCGGATGCGACCCGGGAGCAGTGGCAGCTGCTCGTCGAAGGTGTGCTGCGCAAGTCGGGCGCCGGGCCGGCTGACGGTGCGTCGGCCGAGGACGCGCTCAGCACCCGGATCGAGGACGGGCTGCGCGCCCGGCCGCTGTACACCGCCGAGGACACGGCGGCTGACCCCGGCTTTCCCGGCTTCGCGCCGTTCACCCGCGGCGGCCGGGCCCAGGGCTCGGTGCCGGGCGGCTGGGACGTGCGCCAGCGCCACGCCCACCCCGACCCGCGCCGCGCCAACGAGGACGCGCTGGCCGACCTGGAGAACGGGGTCGGCTCGCTCTGGCTGACGCTGGGCGGTGCCGGCCTGCCGGTGGACGGGCTGCCGACCGCGCTGGAGGGCGTCTACCTCGACCTGGCGCCCGTGGTGCTGGACGCCGGCCCCGAGTTCGCCGCCGCCGCCGAGCGGCTGCTGCGGCTGTACGCCGAGCGCGAGGTGCCGGCCGCGGCGGCGCAGGGCAACCTCGGCGCCGACCCGCTGGGCCTGCTGGCCCGCACCGGCCGGGACACCCGGACCGATCAGGAGTTCGCCGAGGCCGCCGCGCTGGCCGCCACCTGCGTGCGCGAGTACCCCGGTATCCGGGCGCTGACGGTGGACGCGCTGGCGTACCACGAGGCAGGGGCCTCGGCCGCCCAGGAGCTCGGCTGCTCGCTCGCCACCGGCGTGGCCTACCTGCGCCTGCTCACCGAGGCCGGCCTGTCGGTGGCCGAGGCCTGCGGCCAGCTGGAGTTCCGCTACGCGGCCACCGCCGACCAGTTCCTGACCATCGCCAAGTTCCGGGCCGCGCGCCGGCTCTGGGCCCGCGTCGCGCAGGTGAGCGGCGCGACGGGCGCCGGCGCGGCGCAGCGGCAGCACGCCGTCACCTCGGCCGTCATGATGACCGAGCGCGACCCGTGGGTGAACATGCTGCGCACCACGGTCGCCGCGCTCGGCGCCGGGGTCGGCGGTGCCGACGCGGTCACCGTGCTCCCGTTCGACGCGGCGCTCGGCCTGCCGGACGCCTTCGCCCGCCGGATCGCCCGCAACACCCAGTCGATCCTGCTCGAGGAGTCGCACCTGGCCAGGGTGATCGACCCGGCCGGCGGCTCCTGGTACGTCGAGCAGCTCACCGAGGAGCTGGCCCGGGCGGCCTGGAGCTGGTTCCAGGAGATCGAGCGGGCCGGCGGCCAGCGCGCCGCCCTGGGCTCCGGCCTGGTGCCGGAGCGGATCGCCGCGACCTGGGCCGCGCGCACCGTCGAGCTGGCCCACCGCCGCGAGCCGATCACCGGCGTCAGCGAGTTCCCGCGGCTGGCCGAGCAGCCGGTGGTCCGCGAACCCGCCCCGGCTCCGCTCGGCGGCGGCCTGCCCCGGGTGCGCCGCTCCGAGACCTTCGAGGCGCTGCGCGCCCGCTCCGACGCCGCGCTCGCCGCCACCGGCGCCAGGCCCCGGCTCTTCCTGGCCTCCGTCGGACCGGCGGCCGTGCACACCGGGCGGACCTCGTTCGCCGCCAACCTCTTCCAGGCCGGCGGCATCGAGACCGTCCAGGCCGAGGCGGCCGGCGAGTCGGCGGTGGCCGAGCTGGCCGAGCGGTTCGCCGCGAGCGGGGCGGTGGTCGCCTGCCTGTGCTCCGGCGACCAGCTGTACGCGGAGCACGGCGAGGCGCTGGCCGCCGCGCTGAAGGGCGCCGGCGCCCGGCGGGTGCTGCTGGCCGGCCGGCCCGGCGAGCGGGGCGCGGCCTACCAGCAGGCCGGCGTGGACGAGTTCGTCTTCGCGGGCGGCGACGCGGTCGCCACCCTGTCCACGGTGCTGGACCAGATCCTCGATGGGACCCTCGACGGAAACGGAGCGGCGGAATGATCCCCGACTTCACGCAGATCGGGCTCGACGCCGCCGAGGCGGGCGACGGGCAGCCGCAGGCCGGCGAGGCGCAGTGGCGGGCGGCCTGGGGGCAGGCGGCCGGCAAGCCGGTCGAGGACCTGACCTGGGACACCCCCGAGGGCATCGGCGTCAAGCCGCTGTACACGGCCGCCGACCTGGCCGGGGCGGACTTCCTGGGCACCTACCCGGGCATCGCGCCCTACCTGCGCGGCCCGTACCCGACCATGTACGTCAACCAGCCCTGGACGGTGCGCCAGTACGCCGGCTTCTCGACCGCCGAGGAGTCCAACGCCTTCTACCGCCGCAACCTGGCGGCCGGTCAGAAGGGCCTGTCCGTCGCCTTCGACCTGCCCACCCACCGCGGCTACGACAGCGACCACCCCCGGGTGACCGGCGACGTGGGCATGGCGGGCGTGGCGATCGACTCGATCTACGACATGCGCCAGCTCTTCGACGGCATCCCGCTGGACAGGATGTCCGTCTCGATGACCATGAACGGCGCCGTGCTGCCCGTCCTGGCGCTGTACATCGTGGCGGCGGAGGAACAGGGCGTGCCGCCCGAGAAGCTGGCCGGGACCATCCAGAACGACATCCTCAAGGAGTTCATGGTCCGCAACACCTACATCTACCCGCCGCAGCCCTCGATGCGGATCATCTCCGACATCTTCGCCTACACCTCGCAGAAGATGCCGCGCTACAACTCCATCTCCATCTCCGGCTACCACATCCAGGAGGCCGGAGCCACCGCCGACCTGGAGCTGGCCTACACGCTGGCCGACGGCGTGGAGTACCTGCGGGCCGGCATCGGCGCCGGGATGGACGTGGACACCTTCGCCCCCCGGCTGTCCTTCTTCTGGGCGATCGGCATGAACTTCTTCATGGAGGTCGCCAAGCTGCGCGCGGCCCGGCTGCTGTGGGCCAAGCTGGTCAAGCAGTTCGACCCGAAGAACGCCAAGTCGCTGTCGCTGCGCACCCATTCGCAGACCTCCGGCTGGTCGCTGACCGCCCAGGACGTGTTCAACAACGTCACCCGGACCTGCGTGGAGGCGATGGCCGCGACCCAGGGCCACACCCAGTCGCTGCACACCAACGCGCTGGACGAGGCGCTCGCGCTGCCCACCGACTTCTCGGCCCGGATCGCCCGCAACACCCAGCTGATGCTCCAGCAGGAGTCCGGCACCTGCCGGGTGATCGACCCCTGGGGCGGCAGCGCGTACGTGGAGAAGCTCACCCAGGATCTCGCCGAGCGCGCCTGGCAGCACATCCAGGAGGTCGAGGCGGCCGGCGGCATGGCCAAGGCGATCGACGCCGGCATCCCCAAGCTGCGGGTGGAGGAGGCGGCGGCCCGTACCCAGGCCCGGATCGACTCCGGCCGTCAGCCGGTGATCGGCGTCAACAAGTACCAGGTCGCCAGCGACGAGCAGATCGAGGTGCTCAAGGTCGACAACTCGGCCGTGCGGGCCCGCCAGCTCGAGAAGCTGCGCCGGCTGCGGGCCGAGCGCGACGAGGCCGCCTGTCAGCAGGCGCTGTACGCGCTGACCGCCTCGGCCGAGCGCGGCCCGGTCAACGACGGCAGCCTGGAGGGCAATCTGCTGGCCCTCGCGGTCGACGCGGCCCGGGCCAAGGCCACCGTCGGCGAGATCTCCGACGCCCTGGAGAAGGTGTACGGGCGGCACTCCGGCCAGATCCGTACCATTACCGGCGTGTACCGAGACGAAGCCGGCCCGTCCACCGCCGTGCAGCGCACCCGCGAGCTGGTCGAGGCCTTCGAGGAGGCCGAGGGGCGCCGCCCGCGCATCCTGGTCGCCAAGATGGGCCAGGACGGCCACGACCGCGGCCAGAAGGTGATCGCCACCGCCTTCGCCGACCTCGGCTTCACGGTCGACGTCGGCCCGCTCTTCCAGACCCCGGCCGAGGTGGCCCGCCAGGCGGTGGAGGCGGACGTGCACATCGTCGGCGTCTCCTCGCTGGCCGCCGGCCACCTCACCCTGGTGCCCGCGCTGCGCGCCGAACTGGCCGCTGCCGGGCGCGAGGACATCACCATCGTGGTCGGCGGGGTGATCCCCCCGCAGGACTTCGACGCGCTCTACGAGGCGGGCGCCGCCGCGGTCTTCCCGCCGGGCACGGTGATCCCGGAGGCGGCCCAGGACCTGCTGGCCAAACTGGCCGCCTCGCTCGGCTTCGAGCTGTGAGCGGCTGAACGGTGGCCCGCACGATCGATCTGGACCAGTACGTCCAGGGGGTCCTCGACGGCTCGCGCGCCTACATCGCGCGGGCCGTCACCCTGGTCGAGTCCCGTCGCCCCGACCACCGCGAGCTCGCCCAGCGGCTGCTGGTCGCGCTGCTGCCGCACTCCGGGCAGGCGGTGCGGATCGGCATCACCGGCGTGCCCGGAGTCGGCAAGTCCACCTTCATCGAGGGACTGGGCACCACGCTGACCGGCCGGGGCCACCGGGTCGCGGTGCTCGCCGTCGACCCGACCTCCAGCCGGACCGGCGGCTCCATCCTGGGGGACAAGACCCGGATGGAGAAGCTCGCCGTCGACCCGAACGCCTTCGTCCGCCCCTCGCCCACCTCCGGGACGCTGGGCGGGGTGGCCAAGGCGACCCGGGAGAGCATGGTGGTCATGGAGGCGGCCGGCTACGACGTGGTGCTGGTGGAGACCGTCGGGGTCGGCCAGTCCGAGACCACGGTGGCCAACATGGTCGACTCCTTCCTGCTGCTCACCCTTGCCCGCACCGGCGACCAGCTGCAGGGCATAAAGAAGGGCGTGCTGGAGCTGGCCGACCTGGTGGCGGTCAACAAGGCGGACGGGCCGCACGAGCTGGACGCCCGCTCCGCCGCCCGCGAACTGGCCGGCGCGCTGCGCCTGATGCAGCCGCCGGACGCCGCCTGGACGCCGCCGGTGCTCACCTGCAGCGGCCGCGAGGGCACCGGCCTGGACACCGTCTGGGACCGATTGGTCCAGCACCGCCGGGTGCTGGAGGCCACCGGGGCGCTCGAGGCCAAGCGGCGCGACCAGCAGGTCGCCTGGACCTGGGCCATGGTGCACGACCAGCTGCTCGCCCGGCTGCGCGAGAACCCGACGGTGCGTCAGATCGCCCCCGGCCTCGAACAGCAGGTCCGGGACGGCACCCTGACGGCCACTCTGGCAGCCGAGCGGATCCTCGAGGGCTTCGCGGCGGGGGAGTAGGGCTGTCGCGGGCGGTCTCAGATCCGGGTGGTCGGCCATTCTGCCGCACCGGCGGTGGCCTTCGCGGGCCGTCATCGAGCCTGATGCTTCGTCAGTTGGGCAGGGTCCATTGCTGG
>NZ_PYBW01000132.1:0-45546 GCF_003205575.1 Streptomyces tateyamensis | reverse complement strand
ACCCCACCACCTGCCCGGTGCGGCTGCCGCCGCCGCTGCTGCCGGTGATGGCGTTGAAGGTGGCGGCGAACTGGTACTTGCTCTGCGAGGTGCCGCTGCAGGAGTCGGAGAGGGTGCCGTTGCTCGCACAGGCCACGTCGCGGCCGAGTGCCCAGTAGGCCAGCTCCTGGATGCCGTTGGCCTTGGCGAAGCTCTCCAGGTTGGCGGCGTCGCCGGTGGTGAAGACCTCGTTGGTGGAGTCGTTGACGCCGATCATCGGGGTGTTGCCCTCCATCGCCCACAGCTGGGCCGAGGACTTGCCGGACCAGATCTGGCCGAGCTGGCCGTGCAGGGCGTTGGCGGCGGAGATCGCGGCCTGGCCCATCTCGACGGTGGGGCCGTAGTCCATGGTCATGATGTTGACCAGGTTGACATTGGTGCCGTGCGAGGCCGCGTTGTTGAGCAGGCTCATCGAGTTGCCGAGCAGGCCGGTGGTGTCGACCGGCAGGGTGTAGTCGACGCTCAGCGTGCGGCCCTTGCCGGCGTAGTAGGACTGCAGGTTGGCCAGTGCCTGGTTCCGGCGGTCGTTGGCGGCCGTGTCGTCCAGGGTGGCGCCCTCCACGTCCAGGTCGACCCGGGTGAGGTTGAGGGTGTCGATCACCCGCTGGTACTGGGCCTGCAGCGAGGAGACCGAGGTGCAGGCCTGGGCCAGCTCGGTGCCGGCGGCTCCGCCGAAGGAGACGATCACGTCGCCGCCGGCGGCCCGCAGCTGGTTGATCGCGCCGGTCCAGCCGGCGTCGCCGATCGCGGTGGAGCCGTTGAAGGTCGCGTTGCAGCCGCCGCCGTCGATGACGAAGGCGAGCGTGTAGTACTTGTCGCCGGTGGCGGCCTGGGCCGCGGCGATGGCGCCGGGGGAGTTCCAGGTCTCCACGTAGGGCGCGGCGTACTGGGCCGGGAAGCCGGGGCCGGGGTTGGCCGCGGCCTGCGCCTGTGGGGCGGCCAGCAGCACGGCGGAGGCGGCGGTGAGCAGGAGGGCGGACGGTACGCAGGCATGCCGAAGGCGCATGGCAACTCCAGTGGGGGATGGCCGGGGGCGGCGGGCGACGGCCGGATCGGCGGGGGGCGGCGCGGCCGAGCAGCCCGGAGTCAAACCGATCCGGTGACGGGGTGTCAAGTAGTCAGGAGACTGCCTCCGCCGACGGAGCGTGACCTTCCGGAGCGCCAGGCAGGGGGCCACGGGCCCCTGACCTCTGCGTTCAACAAGTGATCACAGGAGAGCGTTCTCTCAGATTCTCACAAGCGGAATGCGAGTCATCAGATCCGTATCGCTCCACGTTGTTGCGGAAGTCCTGATTGGTTTAGACCAAATCTGGTCCACACTCTTGACGGTGCCATGACTTCAAGACTTCAATCGGTTCTCCCCACTTCGCGACCCCGGAGGACCACCCATGCCTCAACCACAGCGCGGCCGCCCGTGGCGCCTCGCCACCACCGTGGCTCTGCTCCAACTCGCCGCCGGGCTCGCCGCCCTGGCCCCCGCGGCCAACGCCGCAGCCGCGCCCGCCGGCAGCACCGAGGTCGCGGCCGCCGGCGCCACCGGGCAGGTGGTGGGGTACGGGGGTCTGTGTCTGGACGACCGGTCGGCGTCGTCGGCGAACTTCAACCCGGTCCAGGTGTACACCTGCAACGGGACGAACGCGCAGCAGTGGACGGTGGGTTCGGACAGCACGCTGCGGGTGCTGGGCAAGTGCCTGGACGTCAACGGCGGCGGCACCGCGGACGGCACCGCCGTCGACCTGTACGACTGCAACGGCACCGGCGCCCAGGTCTGGCAGCCCCAGGCCAACGGAACCCTGCTCAACCCGCAGTCCGGCAAGTGCCTGGACGACACCGGCTGGTCCACCACCCCCGGCACCCAGAGCCAGATCTGGACCTGCTCCACCAACGCCAACCAGCAATGGACCCTGCCCAGCGCCCCCGCCGCCAGCCCGTTCGGCCCGAACGTGCTGGTCTTCGACCCGTCCCAGTCGAGCGCGGCGATCCAGAGCCGGCTCGACCAGGTCTACAGCCAGCAGCAGTCCAACCAGTTCGGCGCGAGCCGCTACGCCGTGCTGTTCAAGCCCGGCAGCTACAACGTCAACGTCAACGTCGGCTTCTACACCCAGGTCCTGGGCCTGGGGCAGTCGCCGGACGACACCACCATCACCGGCGGCCTCAACGCCGACGCGCAGTGGAACGGCGGCAACGCGACCGAGAACTTCTGGCGCGGCGCCGAGAACCTCTCCGTCGCCCCGACCTCCGGCACCACCAAGTGGGCGGTCTCGCAGGCCGCTCCGCTGCGCCGGGTGCACCTGCGCGGCAACCTGGTGCTCGACGACAACGGCGGCTGGTCCAGCGGCGGCTTCCTCGGTAACGCCAAGGTGGACGGCCAGACCAACTCCGGCAGCCAGCAGCAGTGGCTGTCCCGCAACGACGAGTTCGGCAGCTGGACCGGCGCCAACTGGAACATGGTCTTCGTCGGCGACAGCGGCGCGCCCGGCCAGAGCTTCCCCAACCCGCCCTACACCACGCTCGGCCAGACCCCGACCAGCGTGGAGAAGCCCTACCTGACCGTCGACGCGGCCGGCGGCTACAGCGTCTTCGTCCCCAGCTCCCGGACGAACTCGCAGGGCACCGACTGGAGTTCCGGCCGGACCTCGGCCGGCAGCTCGCTGCCGCTGAGCAGCTTCTACGTCGCCACCCCGAGCGACAGCGCCGCCGGCCTCAACGCGGCGCTGGCCGCCGGCAAGAACCTGCTCTTCACCCCGGGCGTCTACCAGCTCTCCGACACCCTGCGGATCACCCGCCCCGACACCGTGGTGCTGGGCCTGGGCCTGGCCACTTTGGTGGCGAACAACGGCGTCACCGCGATCTCCACCGCCGACGTGGACGGCGTGCGGATCGCCGGCCTGATCGTGGACGCGGGCACCACCAACTCGCCCACGCTGGTGCAGATCGGCCCGGCCGGCGCGAGCGCGGGCCACGCGGCGGACCCGACCGTGCTCTCCGACGTCTTCTTCCGGGTCGGCGGCGCGGCCGTCGGCAAGGCGAGCCAGACGCTGCAGGTCAACGCGAACAACACGATCGGCGACGACCTGTGGCTGTGGCGCGCCGACCACGGGAGCGGCGTCGGCTGGACCAGCAACACCGCCGCCACCGGCCTGGTGGTCAACGGCGCGAATGTCACCATGTACGGACTGGCCGTCGAGCACTACCAGCAGTACCAGGTGCGGTGGAACGGCAACGGCGGCCGCACCTACTTCTACCAGTCCGAGCTGCCCTACGACCCGCCGAGCCAGGCCAGTTGGATGAACGGATCGAGCAACGGCTGGGCCTCCTACCAGGTCGCCCCAGGCGTGACCGACCACCAGGCCTGGGGGTTGGGCGTGTACTGCTACTTCAGTGCGAACCCGAGCACGGTGGCCGACCGCGCGATCGAGGTGCCCAACACGCCCGGCGTGAGCCTGCACGACAGCATGGACGTCTCGCTCGGCGGCACCGGCACCATCACCCACATCGTCAACTCCACCGGGGCGGCGGTGCGCAGGGGCTCCACGGTGGCCGACCTGACCAGCTACCCGTGACGGCCGGTCTGGGCCTGAGCCAGGAGTACTGAGCGGGAACGGAGGTCCGGAGCTGGTCCGCGCCGAAACGACGGGGCGTAGTTCACCCGGTGGTGCCAACCGGTGCTGCCCGGCCAGATCCCCGCTGTGGTGCATCGGGGTGGCTGAATCCCGGTGCGAGGTTTCCGGTCGTCAGCCGCGGGTTCGCATACGTTTGCGGCAACCGGGAAGGCCACAGGTGGCGTCTCTGGTGTGACGACGTCGGTGAATCCCGGTGAAGGGGGAGGACATGACTGTTCTGGGGTGGATCGTGCTGGGCCTGCTGGCCGGGGCGATCGCCAAGCTGCTGCTGCCCGGCCGCGACCCGGGCGGGGTGATCATCACCGCGCTGATCGGGGTGGCCGGCTCGTTCGTCGGCGGCTGGCTCTCCGCGCACCTGCTGCACCGGTCGATCTCCCGGCACTTCTTCGACCTGCCGACCTGGGGCGCCGCCATCGGGGGCGCGCTGGTGCTGCTGATCGCCTACCGCCTGCTCTTCGGCAACTCCAGCCGCTGACGGCATTGCGCGAGCCGCTGGCGGCTTCACGCGGGACCGGGTCGACCCCGGTCCCGCGTTCTGCTTTCCCGGGGTCGGCCGGACCGGCCCCGACATCCGGGCCCCGGCGTTCCGGTTGCCGCCGCGTGCGCGTACCCCGACCGCACCGCGCACCGGTGAGCGTCCGACCGGGCGTGCACACGGCATTGACGCCCGCCTGACAAGTCTGGTTTCCTCTGAGCACGGCGCAGCGCCTCCCGGACCAGGACTCAGCACCCCTTGCCCCCCAGGCCAGTTGGCGATGCCGGATGATCTCCTCCGCGCCACCGGCCGTGGCAGCACCCTGCCCTCGAGCCGGATCCTCCGGCGTGTTCACCGCTCTCGTACTACCTGATCGACCGTGCCGCCTACCCCAACGGCGCGGCCCCATCGCGAGAGGAATTCCCCCACCATGGGCAAGTCCATGTTCCGCGGCACCACCCGCGCCACCCTGACCGGTGTCGCCGCCCTCTCCCTGGCGGCGGGCGCGCTGCTGGCCGCCGTGCCCCAGGCCTCGGCCCAGTCGGCCCCCGCGGGTGCCGACGCCTCGACCGGCGCCGCGCGCCACGGCGTCATGACGACGGTCGAGCAGGCCGCCGCCGCCCGCGCCCACCACGCGCTGAGCAGCGCCAACACCCTCAGCTACGGCGGGGGCATCGGCGGGGTCGGCGTCATCGACGGCCACTCGAAGGTGTACCTCATCTTCTACGGTACCCAGTGGGGCACCCAGAGCACCGACAGCGGCGGCAACGCCACCTTCAGCGGTGACCCCTCGCACGTCGCGGCCACCACGCAGAAGATGTTCAAGGGCATCGGCACCGGCAACGAGAAGTGGTCCGCGGACCTGACCCAGTGGTGCGACGGCAGCGGCGTGAGCAGGGGCGCGACCAAGTGCCCGTCCACCGCCAGCTTCGTGCCCTACCAGACGGGTGGCGTGCTCTCCGGCGTCTGGTACGACAACTCGGCCGCCTCGCCCAGCTCGGCCTCCGGCCACCAGCTCGGGCAGGAGGCGGTCAAGGCGGCGGCCCACTTCGGCAACACCACGGCCGCGTCCAACCGGCACACCTACTACGTGGTCCTCTCCCCGCACAACACGAACCCGGACGGCTACTTCAACAACTACTGCGCCTGGCACGACTACACCGGCGACAGCACGCTGAGCGGTGGCGCGGTGAGCTCGCCGTACGGCCCGCTCGCCTTCAGCAACCAGCCCTACAACACCGACATGGGCGCCAGCTGCGGCGTCGGCTTCGTCAACTCGCCCGGCACGCTGGACGGGTGGACGATGACCCTGGGCCACGAGTGGCACGAGACGATGTCGGACCAGTTCCCGGCGGGCGGCTGGACCAACGCCTCCAGCGGCGCGGAGAACTCCGACGAGTGCGCCTGGATCGCGGCCGGCCAGGCGGGCGGCGCCGCCAACGTGGCGATGGGCACCGGCACCTTCACCGAGCAGGCCAGCTGGTCGAACGACACCAACTCCTGCGCGATCACCCACGCCATCCTGCACTGACGCACCGGCAGGACCCGCTGCCCGGCGGCTTCGACCCCACCAGGGTCGAAGCCGCCGGGCAGCGGCGCACCCGCTCCGCCCCGTTCGGCGCCGTTCGGCCGGTCACTCCCGCAGGCTGAACCGGGCGGCGGGCGGGGCGGCCGCGTCGACGGGCAGGGCGAGCAGCGCGCCGGAGGGTGCCGCCGGGTCGGCGAGTCCGAGGCGGGCGGTGGTGACGAACAGGCGGCCGCCTTCGGGGGCCAGGCAGACCGAGGTGGGCTGCGGCACGGGCAGCTGCAGCACGGCCGAGCAGGTGCCGTCGGGGTCGAAGCGGTGGACCGCCGCACCGCCCCAGACGGCCACCCAGAGGCGGCCGTCGGTGTCGACCGTCATCCCGTCGGGCGAGCTGCCGTCGGCGAAGCGCGCGAACTCCGTGAGCGGGCCCAGTTTGCCGTCCTGGTCCAGGGCGGCCCGGTGGATCACCCCCGCCGTGCTGTCGGCCACGTACAGCACCCGGCCGTCCGGGCTGAAGGCCGGGCCGTTGACGATGGTCAGACCGGTCAGCACCCTGGTCACGGTGCCGTCGGCATCGGTGCGGTACAGCGAGCCGGCCCCGGGCGTGCCGTCGTAGGGCATGCTGCCGGCCCAGAAGCGCCCGTGCGGGTCGCAGACGCCGTCGTTCATCCGCATCGGGGTCGCGGCCTGCTCCTCCGGGCGGGCCAGCCACTCGGCGCCGCCGTCGGGGGCCAGCAGCGCGATGCCGGTGCCGGCCGCCGCGATCCAGTGCCCGGGGCGGTCGGCGATCGGTGCGACGGCACCCAACGGGACGTCGAGGCGCAGCAGTTCCCGCGCGGCGCGGTCCCGGACCTCGAACAGCCGGCCGGTCAGGATGTCGGTGAATACGAGCCGTCCGTCGACCCAGCGGGGTCCTTCGGCCAGCTCGTAGGCGCCGTCGGCCCAGATCTCGGGCATGGGGTACTCCGATCGTCGGTTGTCGGTCACCGCAGGGTAGTGCCGATCGGGCCGTCCGGCCGGGCGGGTTCGTCCCGGATCGGTGGCGGTGGTGCTCACTCCCTCGCCTCGCCGGGCGGTGTCGCCGATCAACTGGCGGACGTCGCCGACGGCCTGGGCGAGCAGCGCCCGCACGGCCTGCTCGGCCGCCGCCGGGTCCTGCGCCCGCACCGCCGCCAGCACCGCCCGGTGGGCGGGCACGGCGTCGACCGGGTGGTCGGAACCGTGCACCAGGTGGTCGCGCACCCGCAGTCCGGCCTCGATCACCACCTCCATCCTGGTGAGCAGCTCGTTGTGCGCGGCGGCGAGCAGGGCGCGGTGGAAGAGCAGGTCGGCCTCGACCATGGCATGCGCGTCCCGACCGGCCGCCGCCATCGCCGCCAACGCGCTGTCCAGGGCGGCCAGATCGTGCGCGTCGCGCCGCTCGGCGGCCAGCCGCGCGCCGGCCGGCTCGACGATGCCGCGGACCTCGGCGAGGTTGTCCAGGAAGCCCTCGTCCACCGCGCCGCGCCCCTGCCACTGCAGCAGGTCGCTGTCGAGCAGGCGCCAGGCGGCGCGCGGGCGGACGTAGGTGCCGCGCTTCTGCCGCGATTCGATCAGGCCCTTGGCCGCGAGCACCCGCAGGGCCTCGCGCACCACGGTCCTGCTGACGCCGAGTTCGCTCTCCAACTGCTCCGGGTGGAGCAGGCAGCCCTCGGGGTAGCCGCCGTTGACTATCCGTTCGCCGATGATCTCGACGGCCTGGCCGTGCAGGCCCCGGGTCGGTTGCCTCATCGCTGCTTCCCTTCGGGCCGGTCAGGCGGACGCTTTGAGGACGGACCAGCCGCCGTCCACCACCAGGGTCGTCTCGTGCGCGGGCCCGACCACCACCCGGTAGGCGTTGCTGTGCAGCACGTCCAGGCGCCCGTAGCGGCTGCGGACGTGCTCGGCGAGCTGCTCCCAGACCGCGGCGGAACCGACGTCGCCGTGCCGGTACTCGGCCCGGCCGCCCGCGCGCTCGATCGTCGCCACCACCCGTCGGCCGGCCTCGTCGTCCAGGTCGACGGCGATCACCGCCGCCCCCTCGCTCGCGAGCCGGTGCGCGGTGGCCGCGCCGATCCCGCTGGCGGCACCGGTGATCAGGGCGACGCGGTCCTGGAACCGCCGACAGGTCTGCTCGGGCATGGGGCCACCGTAGTGCTTGGCATTATTGATGAAAAGATCTTGACGGTGTCCTGCCCAGTGCAGCAGGCTTCCGGCCCGGGAGGGTGGGCCGACCTCCTCCGGCGCCCCTGCGCGACCCCCACCGCGAAGGGGCGCCGTCGCGTTCGTGGCACCTCGGCGGTCCGGTCCGTGAACCCGATGTCACATCAGATTGCCGAGCAGACAGGAAAGTTGACTGTCGATCCCGCTGGTCGGAAGGGTGCGCCGCTCTCTTGACAGGTCTATACCAGTAGCGCTTTAGTCGGCTCAGGCGCCGCGTCGCACCGACGCCGCCCCCGGTCCCGCCCCACTCGGGTCCGGGCACGGCTTGTCGCCCCCTGCTCCGGTGCTGCCCCCACCTGCCCGCGCATGAAGGAGTGACCCCACCATGTCCGTCAAGCGTCTCGTGGCTCTACTGACCGCACTGGCGGCGGCCTTCGCGGCCTCGCTGGTGCTGTTGTCCGGCTCGGCCTCGGCCGCCGACTGCGCCGCGCCGTGGAGTTCGTCCGCGGTCTACACCGGCGGGATGACCGCCTCGTACAACAGCCATAACTGGTCCGCCAAGTGGTGGACCCAGAACGACACCCCCGGCGGCGCCGTAGGCGTCTGGGCCGACCAGGGCGGCTGCGGCACCGGTGGTGGTACCGGCGGCGGCACCGGCGGGTCGGGCTCCTGCGCCTACCCGAACTGGGGGGCCGGCCAGAGCTACACCGCCGGGCAGATCGTCAACTACCCGGCCAACGGCCAGCTCTACCAGGCCTCGCACGACAACCCGGGCTACGACCCGACGATCAGCACCTGGTACTGGAGCCCGTACAGCTGCACCGGCGGTGGCGGCACCACGCCGCCCCCGAGCAGCGGATTCCCGGTCAGCGAGGCCCAGTTCAATCAGATGTTCCCGAACCGGAACTCCTTCTACAGCTACAGCGGCCTGACCGCCGCCCTCAGCGCCTATCCCGCCTTCGCCACCACCGGCGGCAGCACGGTGGCCGCCCAGGAGGCAGCCGCCTTCCTGGCCAACGTGAGCCACGAGACCGGCGGCCTGGTCTACATCACCGAGATCGACAAGTCCGGCAACTACTGTGCCAGCGAACCCTACGGCTGCCCGGCCGGCACCTACGCCTACTACGGCCGCGGCCCGATGCAGCTCAGCTGGAACTTCAACTACAAGGCGGCCGGCGACGCCCTCGGCATCAACCTGCTGGCCAACCCGAGCCTGGTGGAGACCGACTCCGCCACCTCCTGGAAGACCGCGCTCTGGTACTGGAACACCCAGAACGGGCCGGGCACCATGACCGCGCACAACGCGATGGTGAACGGCGCCGGCTTCGGTGAGACGATCCGCAGCATCAACGGCAGCATCGAGTGCAACGGCGGCAACCCGGCCGAGGTCCAGGACCGGGTCAACGCCTACCAGCGCTTCACCCAGCTGCTGGGCGTCCCGGCGGGGAACAACCTGAGCTGCTGACGTACCGTCAGAGCGTGCTGGCCCGCTGCCGATCCGGCAGCGGGCCGGCATGCAGGTGCCCAGGCCCGCGCTACTGCGCGAGCGCCGGGCGTCCGGTGCGGACGCGCTGGGTGAGGAAGAGGGCCGCACGGTCCAGTGCCTCGTCCGCCTCGTCCAGCCGGCCGGCGAAGGCCTGGAACACGTGCGGCACGTCGGCGGTGACGTCCAGGATCACGTCCACACCGGCCGCGCGGGCCCGCGCGGCGAGGCGGGTGGCGTCGTCCAGCAGGATCTCGTTGCTGCCCACCTGGATCAGCAGGGGCGGGAAGCCGGTCAGGTCCGCGAGCACGGCCGGGCTGAGCAGGGGCTGGCGGGGGTCGGCTCCGGCCAGGTACATCGCCCCGGTGTGTTCGAGGGCCGCGCGGGTGAAGACCGGGTCGATGCCTTCCTTGGTCTCCATGCTCTCGCCCGTGCGGGTGGCGTCGAGGCCCGGGGAGAACGCCAGCACGGCGGCGGGCAGCGGCAGGCCCGCGTCGCGGGCGGCGAGGCAGGTGGTGACGGCGAGGCCGCCCCCGGCCGAGTCGCCGGCGAACGCGAGGGCCGAGGGGTCCGTGCCGCGGTCGAGGAGGTCGCGGTAGGCGCGCAGGGTGTCCTCGATCGCAGCCGGGAACGGGTGCTCTGGGGCCAGCCGGTAGTCCACCGAGTGGGCGGTCAGGCCGGTCCTGGCCACGAGGTGTCCGGTCAGCGACAGGGCGGTCTCGGGGGAGCCGAAGACGAAGCCGCCGCCGTGGAAGTACAGGATCGCCCCGGCGCGTGGCTCGTGCTCCGGCTCGACGCGCAGCGCCGGCCGGCCGCCGAGCGTCGTCGGGCTGGTGCGGATGGTGTCGGGCACGCTCATCCCGGCCATCAGGGCCCTGAAACCGGCGCGCAACTCCTCGACCGACCGGGGGCCCGCCCGGCGCGGCTGCCGCAGCATCGCGTCGACCTGGGCGCGTTGTTCCCTGCTCATGGCTGTGCTCCTGCCGTAGGTAGCTTCCCGTACACTATATGCCATGGAATCTAAATCGAGCGGTGGGTCGGTCGACCTCCCGGGCTTCTTCGCCGACCTGGTCCGGTGCGAGACGCGGCTGTACAACGCCCTCAACGACCGCCTCCGCGAGCGGCACGGGATCGTCACCTCGCAGTTCGAGTTCCTGCGCCACCTGCGCGCCCACCCCGGATCCCGGGTGGCCGACCTGGCCGCCGAGTTCGCCATCGGCGTCGGGGCGACCAGCAAGGGCGTCGACCGGCTGGAGAAGCGGGGATGGGTGGTCCGGCAGCCGAATCCGGCCGACCGACGGTCCTCCCTGCTGGACCTGACCGACGAGGGTGCGCGGCTGGCCGACGCGGCGGCGCGGACCGTGACGCGTGAACTCGCCGCGCTGATCGGTGGCACGCTCGACGGCCCGGCGGTCGCGGCCGCCGCCCGCGTCTTCGCCGAACTGCGCGCCGTGCTCGAGCGCGACCAGGTCGGCATGCCCACGGGGTGATCGGCGCCACGGCTGTTCGGAGCGAGCAGGTAAGGTGCTGCCAGCGATTTGATCTCTTACCTAGTGGGGGCGTCATGGCGGTGGCGGGAATCGGTGAGCTGGTGGGCTCGTGGATCGACGGCTGGGTGGTGTCGCGCGGCGCCGCGGATCCGGTCGCGCAGCCGTGGGGCTGGACCATCGACGTCGGGCAGACCGGCCAGCTCGCGCGGCATGTGCTGCCGGAGCCGACCGAGCAGGTGGTCCGCGCCCTCGCCGCCGGCACCAGCGCGCCCGGGACCTGGCTCAAGCTGTTCGCCGAGGACGCGGAGGTCCGGCCCTGGCTCGGACCGCACTGGCAGCTGATCGCGCCCGGCTACCTGATGACCTGTCGGCTGGCACCCGAGCGGCCGGCGGTCCCGGCCGGCTACCGGGTGACCAACTGGAGCCGGGGCGGCGTCACCCGGGTGCTGGTGCGCACCGCGGACGGGCAGTTCGCGGCCCGCGGGCAGATCGCCCTGGGGGCGACCGACGCCGCGATCGCCGTCGCGGACCAGATCAGCACCGCCCCCGAGCACCGCAGGCGCGGCCTCGGCGCCCTGGTGATGCGCACCCTGCAGGACGCGGCCCACCAGGCCGGCGCCCGCACCGGCGTGCTGGTCGGCACCGCCGAGGGCCGCGAGCTCTACCACTCGCTCGGCTGGACCACCCGCTCGCCGATGGCGAGCCTCTGCTACCAGGCGGAGGCGGAGGCGCAGGCGTAGCGGGGGGGAGGCGGAGGTGCAGGCGTAGCGGGGGTAGAGCGGAGCCTGCTGCGGGCGTCGCAGGGCTGCCGCCGGGCGGACCCGGAGCGCACTCCCGAGCCCCGCCAGGCCTCCGCGGCACCGGCGACCTGCGGGAACCGGGGGGCGCGAATCTGACGCTGGTTCGGACACGGCCCGTGTGGTGAGATGTGCGTTCACGGTCAACGAACGGCTCAGTCGGGGGTGCGGTGTGCTGAGGAGCGAATGGCTGCTCGCGCTGGACGAGGACGCGGTGGGGCTCGCCGCCGTGGGCCTGGTGCGGCTCGCGGGCGCGGCGTACGGGGGCGGGGCGGCGGGGGCACGCGCCTTCGCCGAGAGCTGGCTGGTCCTGGGCGGGCCGCAGGCCACGGGGTTGCGGGTGCGGCCGCTTCCGGTGCTGCGGGCGCTGGCCCACTGGACCGCCGAACTGCTGCTGGAAGTGCACTACGGGGACAGCCCCGAGGTGCTGGAACGGCTGGGCCGCCGGTGCACCGAGGCCGGTGAGGAAGCCCGCTGCGCGGGGGCCCCGCACCCGGCCGAGCCCGTCGCGCTGGCCCTGGTCTGGCACGCGGTCCAGGCGCGGTCGGCCGAGGACGGCGGCGAGCACCACCGGCGGATCCACGAGCGGTGCGAGGCCTACCTGCGCGACCAGCACCGCCACCAGGACACCCTGGCCCTGGCGCTGGCCGGCGCCCAGCTGGCCGCCGACACGCTGCTGGAGCTCGGCACCTGGGACGTCGCGCTGGCCGAGCGGGCCGCGCGGTCGATGCCGGTGGCCGTGCCCGCGCCGCGCTGGGTGCCCGCCTGCCCGCACCTGTCGGCGGACTGAGCCCCGGCGGGGGCTGGTACCAGGGCCCGTCCCTACCAGCCCCCGCCGGGTGGCTTCAGAGCCGGCGCAGCGCGCCCTCCGCGCGCAGATCGGCCAGGGTCGGGTAGCCGTCCACCGCCATGAGCAGGTCGGCCTCGGCGAGCAGTGCGCGCAGCACGTGGACGATCCCGTCGGTGCCCTCCAGTGCGAGCCCGTAGGCGTAGGGGCGGCCGACGCCGACCGCGGTGGCGCCCAGGGCGAGCGCCTTGACCACGTCGGCGCCGCTGCGCACCCCGGAGTCGAAGAGCACCGGCAGGCCGTCCGCGGCCGCCACCACGCCCGGCAGCGCGTCCAGCGCGGGCAGGCCGCCGTTGGCCTGGCGGCCGCCGTGGTTGGAGCAGTAGATGCCGTCCACCCCGCCGTCCTTGGCCCGGCGCACGTCCTCGGGGTGGCAGATGCCCTTGAGGACGATCGGCAGGTCGGTCAGCGACCGCAGCCACGGCAGGTCGTCCCAGGTGAGCGGGTTGCCGAAGACCTGCGTCCACTCCAGCACCGCCGCCCCCGGGTCCTCCTCGGGCGCCTTGGCCAGCCGGGCCCGGAAGACCGGGTCGGAGGTGTAGTTCGCCAGGCAGTGCCCGCGCAGCTGGGGAAAGTTGGCGCCGGCCAGGTCGCGCGGGCGCCAGCCGGTGATCCAGGTGTCCAGGGTGACCACGACGGCCTTGAACCCGGCCGCCTCGGCCCGGTGCACCAGGCTCTCGGCGAGTGCCCGGTCGGTCGGCGTGTAGAGCTGGAAGAAACCGGGCGTGCCGCCGAACTCGGCCGCCACCTGCTCCAGCGGGTCCACGGTCAGGGTGGAGGCGACCATCGGCACCCCGGTGCGCGCCGCCGCCCGGGCGGTGGCCAGGTCGCCGTGCCCGTCCTGGGCGCACAGCCCGATCACCCCGACCGGCGCCATGAACAGCGGCGAGGGCAGCCGCAGCCCGAACAGGTCCACCGACAGGTCGCGCCGGGCCGCGCCGACCATCATCCGAGGCACCAGCCCCCAGTTCTGGAAGGCGGCGACGTTGGCCCGCTGGGTGGCCTCGTCCCCGGCGCCGCCGACCACGTAGGAGAGCACGGACGGGGGCAGCGCGGCCTGGGCCCGGGACTCCAGTTCGGCGTAGGTCATCGGCATCGTCGGCAGCACACCGCCCAGGCCGAGGAAGTAGATCTCGTTCTGGTACGCCCCGAACTGCACCGCGGGGTTCACGTCCATCGAGCGCCGCGCCCTTCCGTCCGCCGTCCGTCCGGGACCGTCCCGTTCTCCGGCAGCCCATACGGTGCCAGAGAACGGCCCAGGGCATAACCCGGCCCCGGGACTTGGTGGTCCCGGGGCCGGGCGGTGGTCAGGACCGGGCCAGGCCGGCTCAGGGCTGGCTCACCAGGGTGGCGGCGACCACCGAGTCGCGCGCCGTCGGGCTGCTCGGCGCGGGGGAGAAGGCGACCTTGGCCGTCCCGGAGCAGGGGAGCGTGATGCTGGTCGGCAGCGGCAGCGGGGCGTAGAAGTTGTTGAGCACGCCGATCAGTTGCACCGTGCCGGTGGCCGACCCGGCGACGCTGACCACCAGGCTGGTGCCCGCGCTGCCGGTGTAGCCGCCCGTGGTCGCGCTGGGCACCACGGTGTCGGCCTCGATGTACTGGCCGGCCAGCGGGTGGCCGGTCTGGCCCGGGGTGATCGGGCCGAAGCACCCCATCTCGATGGCGGCGCCGACGGACTTGCCGTTGACCAGGCCCTGGAAGCCCATGCCGGGACGGACGGGGATCGGGTCCTGAACGGGAGTCAGCGCGGCGGCGGGCTGCACGGCGGTGGCGGCGAGCAGCAGGCCGGCCGCGGTGGCGGTGGCGGCGCTGGTGAGCAGACGGGCACGGGCCATGGGAGTCTCCTTGCACGGCGAGCGGGCGGGGAAGGCGCCGGAACGGCGGGGAAGGCGCTGTTCGACGTGGAGCGCGTGCGGTGGGGCCGTGACTGTGCAGCCGGAAAGCTAGTGGCCCCCTGCCGCGAGAGCAAGGGGGCCACCGTGAACTACGGGCGAACGCAAGCGAGCTGAGGGTCCGTCAACTGGTCGGGATACAGCAGTCAGCCCAATCGGCCGATGTGGGCCAGGGCCCGCTTGAGCAGCACGCCCTGCCCGCCCGGCATGTCCGTCTGGACCAGCGGCGACGAGGCTTCCTCGGGGCTGAACCAGACCAGGTCCAACGCGTCCTGGCGCGGGCGGCAGTCGCCGGAGACCGGGACCACGTAGGCGAGCGAGACGGCGTGCTGGCGCGGGTCGTGGAACTCGGTGATGCCCAGGGTCGGGAAGTACTCGGCGACGGTGAACGGCTGAAGCGAGGCGGGGATCCGCGGCAGCGCGACCGGCCCGAGGTCCTTCTCCAGGTGGCGCAGCAGCGCGTCCCGGATCCGCTCGTGGTGCAGCACCCGCCCGGACACCAGGGTCCGGCTGACCGTCCCGTCCGGCCCGATCCGCAGCAGCAGGCCGACCTGGGTCACCTCCCCCGTCTCGTCCACCCGCACCGGTACCGCCTCGACGTACAGGATCGGCATCCTGCCCCGGGTGGTCTCCAGTTCCTCGGGAGCGAGCCAGCCGGGCGTGGTTTCCGTGGTGTCGGCCATTGGGCGATCTTACGTCCTCGGGCCCCGCACCGGGAGTGATCCGGCACGGGGTGTCATCCGAAGCGGCGTCAGCTGCACGCGGTGGTGATGCGTCAGCTACGCGGCGTGGTGATGCGTCAGCTGCGCGCGGTGGCGCCCGGCAGGGAGGTCGGGGCGGCGGTGCTCCAGTTCTTGATCGGCCACTCCTGCTGGTACGTCAGGAACGGACACGTGGAGGGTTGCCTTCGATCGGAGGGCGACGGGAGCGGCGCGCAGGGCGGTACGGTCCGAACCGTGTTTCTGGACAGGGGAGTTCTGAGACTCCCGTCTCAGCGCGAAGTTCCCGCGCACCGCCTCCGACCGCCCTCGCGGCATCAGCGTGTGCGACTCTGTTGGGAACAGGGGATGATTCGCCGAACGGCGGTCGTCACGAGTCTTCCTGTATAGGCAACTGTGCCTCCGATCGGGGGTACGGTCTGGCCGAACGGGGAACGCCCGGTGACGGCCTCGTGAAACATCCGGCGCCCGGGTGCCCGGTGCCGTTCACCCGTGTTCCGGGGCCGGACCGTCGCGCTACATTGCCGGACGGCCGCTCGCCGCAACCCTCCCTCTCCCCGGAGCCTTGCCATGACCGTCGCCCCGCCGTCCTCTGCCCGAAGCCACCCGCATCCGCAAAGCCGCCTGCGCAGGAGCCTGTTGGCCCGCGCCGTGGCCCTGGCCGCCACCGCCGCCACGGTGCTGCTCGCCCTCCCCGCCCCCGGCCCGGCGTACGCCGCCGCCCCTGCCGTCGCCGTCGCCGCCACTGCCGCCGGGCAGACCGGCCCGCAGTTGGCCGCCTCCTGGACCGGCCCGCTCAGCACCCGGGGCCGCTACATCGTGGACGCCGCCGGTGCCCGGTTCAAGCTCAAGGGCGGCAACTGGTCAGGTGCGCAGGGCACTTGGGAGGGCAGCGGGGACGCCGGCGACCCGGCGACCAACCAGGCCGGCCAGGTGTCGCACAACATCCCGCTCGGCCTGGACCGCGCCCCGCTGAGCGAGATCCTGCGCGGCTTCCACGGCCTGGGCCTGAACGCGATCCGGCTGCCCTTCGCCAACGCGCTGATCCACGACACCGGCACCGTGCCCGACGCGGCCGTGGCCGCCAACCCACAACTGCGCGGCCTGACCCCGCTCCAGGTCTACGACGCGGTGGTGGCCGCGCTGACCGGCGACGGCTTCGCGGTCATCCTCAACAACCACACCACCAGCTACCGGTTCTGCTGCGGACTGGACGGCAACGAGCGCTGGAACAGCGGCCAGAGCACCCAGCAGTGGGAGGCCGACTGGCTGTTCATAGTGAACCGGTACAAGGCCGACAAGCGCGTGGTCGGCGCCGACCTGCGCAACGAGGTGCGCCGGGACACCTGGGACAACCCCAACTGGGGCTGGTACGACAGCCACGACGAGTACGCCGCCTTCGAGGAGGCCGGAAACCAGATCCTGCAGGCCGACCCGGACATGCTGGTCATCATGGAGGGCATCAACTGGGAGGGCATCCCGTCCGCCCTGTTCAGCCACGACCGGCCGATGCTCACCCCGGTCGCCACCCTCTCCAACACCCTGATCCAGTCGGACAAGCTGGTCTACTCCGCGCACTTCTACGCCTACACCGGCCCTGCCAACACGGGCGCCGGCAGCGGGGCGGGTGCCACCAGCGACCCGCGCTACGAGGACTTCACACCTGAGCAACTGGCCCAAGTGGTCAACCAGGAAGCCCTGTTCGTCACCCAGTCGGGCCAGCACTTCACCGCCCCGGTCTGGGTGAGCGAGTTCGGCGCGGCCGGGCGCGGCTCCACCGACAGCAAGGAGCAGGCCTGGTTCGACCACTTCACCGACATCCTCGTGAAGAACGACACCGACTTCGCGATCTGGCCGCTGGTCGGCTGGACAGACGGCAACGGCAACCCGCAGGACAACTGGGCCATGCTCTCCTACGACGCCACCGGCAGGCAGCTCGGCGTCCAGGATCCGGGCGACTGGCGCGCCGCCGACTGGAACAAGCTGGTCGACGCGCCCTCCTACACCGGCCAGGTGGCGCCGGTGAACCACTGGAACATGCTCGACCTGGACCACGCCGACTACAACGCCTCCGCCACCATGCTCGGCCGCGGCGACTGGTCCCCGGGCAACCGCAAGGGCAACTGCCCCGACACCGAGCGCCTGGTCGGCCTGGGCCGCAGCGACAGCCGCGGCCTGTGCACCGACGCCGACCAACCGGGCACCGGCGGCAGGGCGTTCACCACCGTCACCGACGAGCGCTACGTCACCGAGGGTGACTGGGCGGGCGGCTACAACAAGCTGCAGTGCCCGGACAACACCTTCGCCGTCGGCTACAGCGTGAACGGCAACGCGATGGCCGCGCTGCTCTGCGCCCCGGCCAACCGTTCGCTGCCCACCGGCGGCCACGACGTCTGGTTCGACCACGGTGACAACCGTCCCGCCACCGGCGGCTCCACGGCCAGCGACTGGGCCCCCGGCTACTACAAGGGCCAGTGCGCCGACAACGAGTACGTCGCCGGCGTCGCCTACACCTGGCGCTGGCTCCAGTACGGCGTCCCGGACGCGCTGCTCTGCCGACCGCTGAACTGACGGGACGTCAGTTCTCGTTTGGCGCGGGAACAGCAGTCCCCGCGCCGCCCGCCCTCGACTGTCGGTCACACGGGCACGGCNNGCCGTGCCCGTGTGACCGACCCGACTCCTGCCGCTCTCCGTCCGGCAGTTGAGGCCCCGAGCTGGCCGGCGGGCTCAGTCGCCGTTCGCCAGCAGCCGGTCGAGGTAGCCGACCAGCAGGTCCTTGAGCTGTTCGGTCAGCTCCGGGACCAGTTCCTCCGGCGACTCCACCAGCAGCGGCAGCACACCCTTGTAGGCGGCCAGCGTCACGGATGCGCCCAGTTGCAGGCGCTCGCTCGGCAGTTGGGGGGCGTAGAGGGTGAGCAGCGCCGCGATCCGGGCGTGGGTGCGGGCCATCAGGGGCTGCTGCAGGTCCATGATGTGCCCGGGCGCGTTGCCGCCGATGAACAGGGCCAGGCAGGCCGGGTGGGCCCGGTGGAAGTCGACGATCGGCGGGAGCGAGGCGCCCAGCGCCTGTTCCAGGGTGACCGCGGTCGGATCCACCACGGCGAAGGGTGTCAGCAGTTCGTCCAGGCTGTCCGCATAGGACTCGGCGAGCGCGGCCGCGATGGCGTCCTTGTTCGGGAAGTACTGGTACAGCGAGCCCGGTGAGACGCCGGCCCGGGCGGCGATGGCGTTGGTCGTGGTGGCGGAGTAGCCGGACTCGGCGAAGACGTGGCCCGCGGCCTCCAGCAACTGGGCGATCCGCCGCTCCCCGCGGGCCTGACGCCGCTTCGGGCCGGCCTCGGACGCGTCGGCGGCCTGATCGGGGGTCGGAGCCTCGCCAGGGGTGGGTGTCTGGGCTCGGGTGGTCTCGGTGCTCACCCTGCCGATGGTAGGCGCGTTGACGAATGCGAGCAATCACTCGTAATCTCCGTAGCGGGATATGCGAGCAAAGGCTCGCGTTTCTGGCAGCCCCGCCATGGCTCGTTCCGACTCATGCTCCCGCCATGCCCACTCGCCCACGCTCAGGGGGACACCCATGTCCGCAACCGTCGAAACCGTCAGTGCGGCACCCACTGACGCCACATCAGCCGCCCGGGCCCCCGGCCGCGGCTGGACCCTCGGCATCGTCTCGATCGCCACCTTCATGCTGATGCTCGACCTCACCGTGGTGAACGTCGCGCTGCCCGACCTGCGCAACTCGCTGCACGCCGACTTCTCCGGCCTGCAGTGGGTGCTGGACGCCTACGCCCTCACCCTCGCCGCCTTCCTGCTCACCGGCGGCTCACTGGCCGACCGGCTCGGCCGCAAGCGGGTCTTCGTGGCCGGCTTCGCCGTCTTCACCGCCGCCTCGCTCGCCTGCGGCGCGGCCACCGACGTGCTGGCGCTCAACCTGGCCCGCGGCGTCCAGGGTGTCGGCGCGGCCGTGCTGTTCGCGGTCGGCCCGGCGCTGCTGGGCCACGAGTTCCGGGGCAAGGACCGGGCCAAGGCCTTCGGCGTCTTCGGCGGCGTCTCGGGCTTGGCCATCGCCTTCGGCCCGCTCATCGGCGGCGCGCTGACCAGCGGGGTCGGCTGGCGCTGGATCTTCCTGGTCAACGTCCCGATCGGGGTGGCCGCGATCGCGCTGAGCCTGCTGCGGATCCGCGAGTCGCGCGAGCCGGCCGCGCACCGGATCGACTGGAGCGGCCTGGTCCTGTTCTCCGTCGCGCTCGGTGCCCTGGTGCTCGGCTTCCTGCGCGGCGAGGCCCAGGGCTGGACCAGCCCGCTGATCCTCTCCCTGTTCGCCGCCGCGGCACTGCTGCTCGCGGTCTTCGTCCTGGTCGAGCGGCGGCTCGGCGCGGCCGCGATGCTCGACCTCTCGCTCTTCCGCAACCGCACCTTCAACGGGATCTCGGCCGCCACGCTGCTCGCCAACGCGGCCGGGATGGCCTCGATCTTCCTGGAGGTCTCCTACGTCCAGAACGTGCTCGGCGCCACGCCGTGGCAGGCCGGACTGCGCTTCCTGCCGCTGACCCTGGTGCTCTTCGTGGCCGCGGCCGTCACCGGCAGCCTGACCGTCGCCCTGCCGCCGCGCCTGCTGGTCGGCACGGCCTCCGCGTTCCTGGCCGGGGGCCTGCTGGCGATCCGGCTGGTCGACGTGCACAGCGGCTGGACCGCGATGCTGCCCAGCATGGTGCTGACCGGCATCGGGATGGGCATGTTCAACCCGCCGCGCGCCTCGATCTCGATCGGCGTGGCGGAACCGGCCCGGGCCGGCATGGCCGCCGGCATCGGCGAGACCTTCCAGCAGGTCGGCATCGCCATCGGCATCGCGGGCTTCGGCGCCCTGTTCCAGCACCGGGTCGGCGACACCTTCGCCGCCGCCGTCCCCGGAGCCACCACGGCCGCCCGCCAGGCCGTCGCCGCCGGTGCCGGCGACCAGGTCGCCCACGCTGCCGGCCCGCAGGCGGCCGCCGTCGCCGAGGCGGCCAGGGCAGCCTTCGTCCACGGCCTCACCGGCGTCCTCACCCTCTGCGCCGCAACGGCCGCCCTCGCCGCCGTCATCGCCTTCGCCACCCTGAGCCGCAAGGACCTGCACGAGAGCGCCCGGGGGTAACCGCGTTCAGCCCCGGTGACTTGGTCCAGGGAGAGAGTCAGCTCCGCCGTGGCCGGTCAGGCCCGACCACGGCGAGCCTCCACCGAGATGCTCCAACAGCTCGTCATGACGGAACTGGTAGGCGCGGGCGGCGGTGCGCAGCAGTTCCTCGCGGTGGGCCCACTCCAGGAATGCGGTGAGGCGCCAGGGCAGCAGGCGCCCCCGGGCGATCAGCAACATCCCGGCGTAGACCCGGCTGGCCTCTGCCACGAACCCGAGCCCCGCCGCGAGCCCGGCGCTGACGGCGGTGGCGACAGCCAGCGGCACCGGGACGGACAGGGCCGGCGTGAGCGTCGCCCACAGCGCCAGGCCCGCGACCAGACTGCCCGCGATCAGCCCCGCCCTGAGGTCACGCCGCACGGCGGTGGCCGGAGTGGCCAACCCACTGAAGTCGGGGTCCGGCAGTCCGCCCGGATCGGACCCGTCCCGCTGCCGGACGGCGATACCCCGGCGGACCGCCAGGATCAGCCCGAGAGCCCCCGCGCCCCACCCGCAGGCCAGACCGCCGACCGCACCGAATCGGTGGGCCGCCACACCGCCGAGCAGGGCCGTGACCGCGCCGATGAGGCCGCCGGTCCGCTGCGCGGTGTACTCGTCGACGTCCCGGCGGACCGCGACGGCGAAGCCGGTTCCGAAGACAAAGGCGAAGCCGGCGCCGAAACTGACGGCGAACGGCCACGGGAAGCAGTATGCGTCCGCAAGCGCCAGCAGGCCCCCCAGGAGCAGGCCACGCCCTGCTCGGCGCCGACCCAGCGGGGTGCGCAGACTCCGGAGGTTGATGTCGCGCGGTTGCACCCACCGGCCGTGCACGCTGCGGATCGAAATCGCGGGCAGCGCGGTGAGCAGGGCCAGTAGCCCCAGACCCGGAAACGGCAGGTAGTGCTTTGTCAGCAGCGCCAGCAACAGGCAGGTGTAGAGCGGCAACCAGCAGGCTGCAGTCAGCGCTGCGGCTGCCAGGCGCGGGGCCTGGTCGCCGCAGATCGGCCAGAGGCGGTGCGGCACGATGTCCCGCCGGGACCGGGGCTGCTCCGGTTGGGTCGGCAGCCCCTCGACGTACAGGAAGCGGGCGATGGTCGACAGCCAGTTTTGCACCGCCTGCTGGGTGAAGGCTCGCGGGCGGTCGCTGCTTCCCTCGACCCTGGCCGGGACCAACTGGCTGACCAGCAGCGTCCGCAGCCCGCGCACCGCCTCCTCGGACCGGGGCAGGTCGGCGGTGAAGGCCCGCAACGCCGCGGCACCGGCCCGGCTTCGGGACACGGCAGCGAGCAGGCTCAGCATCCAGGGGCTGTCCAGTGCCATGGCGAAGGCGGATTCGGCGTGGTGCAACCCGGCCAGCACCCTGGTCTCCCTCAGCAGGTCGAGGTCGGCCTGGTGCGCCGTCAGGTACTCCTCGGCAGCCGCGGGGCTCACCTTCTCCAAGGCCACCGTTGCGGCCCCGCGCAGCCAAGCGTCCTGTGCCGCCAGCTCTCGGAAAGCCTCCTGACGGCAGGTCAGCACCACCGGGTGCGGGTAGTCCGTCAGCTTGTCCAGCGCCGCCCGGGCCCGCAGGTGCAGTGCGGCGGCGGTGTCCATCTCGTCCAGGCCGTCAAGGACCGGGACGAGCCGCTCGGTGGTGACCAGTGCGCGCACCAGCTCGGGGTCGATGCCCTCGTACTGCTGTGCGACCACCCCGGTCAACCAGTCCAGGAATGGAGCTGTCGGGTCCCAGCTCGCGATGCCGGTGAAGAAGGCCAACGGGTTCGACCGGTCGCCGAGCAACCGGTTCGCCAACTCCAGAGCCAGCAGGCTCTTGCCGGAACCGGGCGGCCCGGTGATGACCAAGCGCTGCGGGCTGAGCGGCAGGAAGTACTCCAGCACTCCGGTGAAGCTCCCGGTCGGCGCGCTGCGTGCGGGGCGGAGCCGGCCCGGTAGTAGGTGGAATGGCACGTCGATGGCGGAGCCCGACCCGGCGCCGCCGAGTGCTCGACGGCGCCGGTCGCGCAGGTCCTCGGCGAAGGCGCGCCGGAGCTTCTCTTCCGCGGCGGACAGCTCTCGCGGCGCACCGGTCGGTCGGCGTCCACGGCGCCCGAGCAACAGCAGCATCGCGGCGAACACGCCGGCCGTCCCGCTGGCCCGGGCCGGGAGCATCGTGCTCCCGACGGCGAGGTGCTGACCGAGCAGTGGCCACGCAGCGACTGCAAGGCCGAGCAGCAGCAGACCCGTCAGCGCTTGCAGCCCGACCCGCCGCGACCGGGCTGTGGACGTGGTTCCGGCTGCTGATGGGGGCGCTGACGGGTCCTTGGTGAAGACGACGGCTGCTGCCTCCGCTGCCGCCTCGGGAGCCGCTGGCTGGATGCCGTGGATCAGCAAGGCGTCGACGAAGGGCAGTTGCTTCGCCCCGTGTCCCAAGAACTGCTCGATCCTGATCGCCGCCAGCCGGTCGTGCCCCGAACCCCGCGGTTCCAGGTGCGAGACGTCCCGCGTCAGCACGCCGACGAGCAGGCCGCCGGACCACACAGCGGCGCCTGAGGCACCCGGCCAGCGCGACTGGCCCGGTGCGCCGAACGATGCGTCCTCGCGCCGCACCTTGATCGAGAAGAGCCCGCGCGCGTCGTCCAGCGGCTCCACGCTACCCCTGCGTTCCACTCGGCTGTCGCGGAACGAGCGCCCGGCCTTGAAGCGGGGAAAACAGAGGAAGGCGCACTCGGCCTCAGTCTCGGGCAGTTGCCCGAGCCGTACCGGCGGGACCCTGGGCGCGGCCCACTCCGGGTCGGTGATCCGCAACAGGGCGAGGTCGTCCTGCCGGTTCCTCTCGACGTCGACGGGCTCGGTGGGCCACAGCAGGGCGGCACCGAACCTGGCGGTGTCGCGCAGCCGACTGACCCGCAGGTCCGGCTGGCCGCCCAGCGGCCGGACTACGTGATAGGCGGTGAGTACCAGCTGATCAGCTATCAGGAACCCGCTGCCGTACTCGTCACCGTTCTTGATTTCCACGGCCCGGGAACTCGCCACCGCCTGACCGCGCGCCGCTCCGCCTGCCGTCGCCCAAAGCTCCACCACGCGGTGTCATCCGCCCCCGAGTCTCCGCTCCTGGCTCAGTCGACTGCGGGCTTCCAGGTGTCCGAGATCACCAGGTCCTGGCCCGTGCTCTCGTCCACGGGCTGGAGGGTGAGTTTGATCCGGTGCACACGGTCGGAGCTGGCGCCGCCGCGGGCCTCCGCGCTCCACGGCAGGACCAGGACCTTGGCCCGGCCGGACGCCTCCTTCTTCACCTCCACCGAGAACTCCAGCTCCACCGGGCCGGTGCGGAACTTCACGTCCTCGTCCTGGCCGGCCGCCATTGCCTGGCGAAGTTCGCTGCGAATCGCGCTGATCGTCTCGCCCAATTCGGCCCATGGCTCCTGAGACACGCGTTCCCCCTAGCGTCCTGTCTGCTGATGCACAGTCAGCTTAGGGCGGTGTCGGTCGGCTTGTGTAGGGTGCGGCCAGCATACGGTGGTGGTCGCCAGGGTGAGGCAGACCGCAGTCGCCCGTCAGGTTTTGCCGTGGAGGAGCGTCATGTCGTTGGTACGGGTCCACAACTTCTCGATCTCGTTGGATGGTTATGCCACCGGCGACGGGCAGACCATGGAGGCGCCGTTCGGGCACGCCGGGATGCGGCTGATGGAGTGGTTCGGCGGCACCAAGACGTTCCGGACGATGAGCGGCAGGGAAGGCGGCAGCCTCGGGGTGGAGAACGGACTGGCCTCCGCCTGGGGGCCGGGGATCGGCGCGGAGATCATGGGGCGGAACAAGTTCGGCCCGCAGCGCGGCCCGTGGACTGACGAGGAGTGGCGCGGCTGGTGGGGTGACAACCCGCCTTTCCACACCCCGGTTTTCGTCCTCACCCACCACCCCCGCCCGTCGATCGAGATGGAGGGTGGCACCACCTTCCACTTCATCGACGCCTCCCCCGAGGAGGCCCTGCGCCAGGCCCGCAAGGCCGCCGGCGACCTGGACGTGCGGATCGGCGGCGGCCCCACCGTGGTGCGGGAGTTCCTGGCCGGCGACCTGATCGACTACCTGCACCTGGCCGTGGTCCCGATCGTGCTGGGGCGCGGGGTGCGCCTGTGGGACGGACTGGAAGGGCTGGAGGAGCGCTTCGTGGTGGAGTCGACCACCGCGCCCAGCGGGGTCACCCACCTGACGTTCAGTCGGCGATAGTGCCTGACGGAAAGTCAGCTGTGCCTCCGGGCAGGCCGACCGGTGGGCCGAAGGGCGCGAGCTCGGCCCCGGTCGGCGCCTGGACGAGCGGCAGGTAGGACTTGATCTCCCGGGTGACCGGCGCGGTGCCCCAGCCGCCGGAGCGGTTGGCGCGTGGGGGAGGGGGAGGAGGTCAGCCGGGGCGCTCCCAGGTGACCAGCGGCGACTTGTACAGCGTCCGGACCTTCTCCCCGTCGAGCCAGGCCGACAGGCGCTCGGCTTCTGCCGCCAGCGCGGTCCGAGCGGCTGCGCCCGGGTCGGTCGGGACGACCAGCTCCACCCGGCCGGCCTCGTCCTGGACGTAGGAGCCGATGATCCGCCCGTCCCACCAGGCGGTGGTGCCGCAGTTGCCGGACCGGTCGAAGACGCCCGGCGCGAAGTCGGGTGGCAGGTAGAAGTCGCGCTCCTTCCAGCCGAGCGCGGTCGCGTCGAGGGCGGGCAGCAGGGCCGCCCACGGTTCGACGGGCGGTTCGGGGTCGAGGTCGTCGGGCAGGACCCAGCCGGTCTGCTCGCGCTCCAGTCGCACCTGGACCGCCGCCAGGTCGGCCAGGGCTTGGCGCACCGCGCCCTTCGTCGCGCCGAACCACCACACCAGGTCCCGTTCCGTCACCGGCCCGAAGGCACCCAGGTAGGCGGCGACCAGCTCGGCGTAGCCCTCGCGCGCGCCGGACGGTCGAGCCGGGGCGCCCAGCCACTCGTCCATCCTGGTCCACAGCGGCCGGGTGATCCGCCAGTGCCCGGCACTGCGGCCGCGCACCAGCTCGCCGCAGGCCGACAGCCAGGCCAGCACCCGTGGCGTCACGTGCAGCACCTGGCCGTACGGCTTGCCCTCGTACAGGGACAGCTGGCCGGCCAACTCGTCAAGCTCCTCGCGCAGTTGCGTGGCACTCAGCTCGGCGCCGCCGGCCAGCCGCCCCAGCACCGCCGCCCGGGCGGCGGCCAGCCAGCGCACGGCGTCGTCCGTGATCTGCTGGCCTTCGAGATCGGTGACCAGCCGGCCGTACTCCTGCTCCGCGACCCGGGCGGCGGCGCTGCCGAGCGCGGCCGGCAGTTGCTCGCGGGGGAAGACGAACAGGGTGCGCCGCATCGCGAGCTGCTTGACCAGCGACCGCGACTCGAACAGGGCCTCGTCCAGGTCCGGGCGGGTGAAGGAGTCGACCCTGGCGAACAGGGAGAGGTAGGGCGTGGCCGGCTCGGTGGCGTGCAACACCGCCACCGCCCGGGTCCCCGCCACCGCGTCCGCCACCCGGTGCTGCGGCGCGAGCGCGTGCCGCCTGGCGAGGCGGGCCCTGCGCTCCGTGTCGTCGATCAGTCGCACGCCGCTGCTGGTCCTTCCGTCGGTCGCCGCCGGGCTGGTTCCCGGAGCGTAGCCCGAGGCACATCCTGCTGATCCAGCAGCACTGCTGACCCGGCAACATTTTCCCTCCCCCTTCCCTTCCCCTCCCCTCCCTCTTCCCTCCCCCTTTCCGTTCCTCGTCCCGCCGTTCCCGCCCCGCTCCGACTCCTCGTGGCCGGATGCCGCTGGTCATCCTGACCGGATGACGTCACTTTCTGACTCACCGGTATGGCTAGACTTCCGCCTGTTTGCAGAGATCGATAAGGAGCTGGGATGAGCAACGGGGGCGCGGGCGGTATGTGGCAGTCGGCGGGTGACCTGGGGCCGGAGGAGCCGGTCAGCCCGCACATACGCCAGGACATCCCGCACAGCGCCCGGATGTACGACTACTTCCTCGGCGGCAAGGACAACTACGCGGTCGACCGCGAGGCCGCCGAACGGGTGCTGACGGTCTTTCCGAGCATGCGGACCGCGGTCTGGGCGAACCGGACCTTCATGCGCCGCGCCACCCGGGTGCTGGCCCGTCAGGGCCTGCGGCAGTGGCTGGACATCGGCACCGGCATCCCCACCTCGCCGAACCTGCACGAGGTGGCCCAGGGCGTGGAACCCGCCGCCCGCGTCGTCTACGCCGACAACGACCCGGTGGTGCTCGCGCACTCCCGCGCCCTGATGACCAGCACCCCGCAGGGCCGCACCGCGTACGTGCACGGCGACGTGCGCGACCCGGAGGCGATCCTGGCCACCCCCCAGGTGGCCGCCACCCTGGACCTGGGCGAGCCGGTGGTGCTCTCCATGGTCGCGCTGCTGCACTTCGTGCCGCACCTGGACGAGGCGCACGAGATCGTCCACCGCCTGCTGGACCCGCTGCCGGTCGGCTCCGCGCTGGTCCTGTCGCACGCCACCGCCGAGCTCGACCCGGTCGGCGCGCTGAAGGTGCAGGAGATCTACAACGCGGCCGGCACCAGCCTGCAGCTGCGCCCCAAGGCCGAGTTCGCCACCTTCTTCGAGGGTTTGGACCTGCTGGAGCCCGGGATCGTGCCCGCGCACCGCTGGCACCCGGAGGACGCCGACAGCGGCAGCGAACTGCTGCCGACCGACGTGACGGACGCTCAGGTGTCCTTCTACGCGGCCGTGGCCGTCAAGCGCTGAGTGGCTGCTGTTGTTCCGATCGTGAGGGCTGTTGATCGAACGGGAGTCCCGATCGGGCTCAAGGCGTGAGGTGTTGGAACCGCACCGATATATCGCCTGGGCGTGCGGTCAGCGGCCAGGCGTGACCAGGCCCGTCTCATAGGCGGGCACCACCGCCTGCGCGCGGTCGCGCAGGTGGAGCTTGGCGAAGATCCGGGCGACGTGCGTCTTCACCGTCGCCTCGCTGAGGGTGAGGACGCCCGCCAGCTCGCGGTTGGACAGGCCTCGGCCCACCAGCGCGAGGACCTCCCGCTCACGGGGAGTGAGCGGCTCCAGCTCCGCGTGGACGGCCGGCTCGGCCGGGCCGGGCGCCCGGTCCGGGGAGGCGAAACGCTCCACCAGGCGACGGGTGATCGAGGGCGCGAGCAGCGCGTCGCCGGTGTTGACCAGACGCACCGAGGCGGCGAGGTGGTCGGCGGTGACGTCCTTCAGCAGGAAGCCGCTGGCGCCCAGCGAGAGCGCGGCGTAGACGTAGCGGTCCAGGTCGAAGGTGGTGAGCATGACGACCCGGCAGGCGGGATCCAGGGCCAGCACCTGACGGGCAGCCTCCAGACCATCCCGGTGGGGCATCCGGATGTCCATCAGCACCACGTCCGGCCGCAGCCGCCGTACCAGCTCGACGGCCTCCACGCCGTCCGCGGCTTCGCCGACCACGTCGATGCCACGGCTGCTGAGGATCAGCCGGTAGCCGGTACGGATCAGCTCCTGGTCGTCGGCGATGACCACGCGCGGCGTCCGCTCGGAAGCGTCGGGCTCGTTCGTGCGCGCTCCAGCGGGCTCCTGTCTCATAGCCGCTCCAGCGGCAGGCGTGCCCGGACCCGGTAGCCGCCGCCGAGGCGGCGGCGGGCGTCCAGATCGCCGCCGTAGACGGCGACGCGCTCACGCAGACCCATCAGGCCGCGTCCCGCGCCGGAGTTGGCCGAAGGGCCGGGCGGTGCGTCGCCCGTGAGCACGCTGGCTCCGGTGGTCAGCACCTCGACCCGCAACGAGGTGTCGGCGTAGCGCACCGTCACCTCCGCCCTTCCGCCGTCACCGTGGCGCATCGCGTTGGTCAACGCCTCCTGGACGATCCGGTAGGCCGTCACGTCCACCCCGGCCGGCAGCCGGCGCTGCTCGCCCACGATCCGCACCTCCACCGGCACCCCGGCGAAGGACACCCGGTCGACGAGCGCGCCAAGCCGGTCCAGCCCTGGTTGCGGGGTGAGCTCGTCAGCGATCGGCTCGTCGTCGGTCTGGTCCGGCTCCTCCGCCGAGCCGTCCTGCGCCGGGGCCAGCAGGCCCAGCAGGTGACGCAGCTCGGTCATGGTGTCCCGGCCCGCGCCCTCGACGGCGCGCAGCGCGGCCGCCGCCTCGTCGGGCAAAATGGCCATCACCTCGCGCGCCGCGCTTGCCTGGACCACCATCAGGCTCACGTTGTGAGTGACGATGTCGTGCAGCTCGCGCGCGATCCGCGCTCGCTCCGTCGCCACGGCGGCCCGCGCCACGCTCTCACGCTCCCGCTCCAGCAGCCAGCCCCGGTCGCCCAGTGCCCGCTGCCGGGCCCGGCGTTCGCGCCTCAGCACCACGCCCAGCCACGCCGCAGGCGAGAACGAGCGCCGCCGTCAGCCACCCCGTCTGTGATCCCCACACCCGCTCACCTTGGCAGATCTCGGCCCGCCGCGCGTCCCGCCCTGGGTCCACTCGCGTACATCCACGGGATGACACCGGCCCGGACTTACATCCTGGGTGGGAGGCCTGGCCGCACCGCCGGACCGTAGGTTTCCGGGCATGACGACTGGATCAGTGAGCAAACCCGGCGCCACCGAGAGCCGGCCGGTGGTGCGGCTGGAGGACGTACGCAAGCAGTACGGCGACCACCACGCCCTGGCCGGGGTCTCCCTGGAGATCCGTAGCGGCGAGGCGGTGGCAGTGATGGGCCCGTCCGGCTGCGGCAAATCCACGCTGCTCAACATGGTGGCCGGGCTGGACCGTCCGACCTCCGGCAAGGTCACCGTCCACGGCGAGGACCTGGGCGCCCTCGACGAGACCGGCCTCGCGCTGTTCCGGCGGCGCCGGATCGGCATGGTCTTCCAGTTCTTCAACCTCCTCGACGACCTCTCCGCCCTCGACAACGTCGCCCTGGCCGCCCAACTGACCGGCACCCCGGCCCGCCAGGCGCGCCGCCGAGCCAAGGAGCTGCTGGACGAGCTCGGCATCGCCGACCGCCGCAACGCCTACCCGGCCGTCCTCAGCGGTGGCGAGCGGCAGCGGGTCGCGGTGGCACGGGCGCTGATGAACCGTCCGGCGTTGCTGCTTGCCGACGAGCCGACCGGCGCCCTGGACAGTCACTCCGGGGAGCAGGTGATGGACCTACTGCTGGACCTCAACCAGATCGGCCAGACGCTGCTGCTGGTCACCCACGACCCGCGCCTGGCCACCCGCTGCGCCAACCGCGTCGTCGACCTCGCCGACGGCCGCGTGGCCGACGAGCGCAGCCTGGAGCGGGCCGGATGAGCGCCGTCTGGCAGGCGGCCCGCGCCGCGGTGCGGCGGCGCAGGCTGCAGACCGGCGTGGTCGGGCTGGTCGTGCTGGTCTCGACGATGACGATCGTGGTCGCCCTCGGGCTGCTGGACGCCGCGTCCGCGCCCTTCGAGCGGGCCTTCGAGCAGCAGCAGGGCGCACAGGTGATGGCCACCTTCGACTCAGCCGTACCACTGCCCGACGAAGCCGGCTTCGACATCGGCGCCTCACTCGGCGTCCCCGCGCTGACCGCGCACCGCGCACTCACCGTCGCCGAGGACGGGCCCAGTCGGCTGCGGCCCGGCGCCCTCGACGGAAAGGTGGTGCTCGCCGCGGGCGGGGCCGGAGCGGTCGGCCACGCGGTGATCCAGCTTGCCCGATGGGCCGGCGCCACCGTGATCAGCACGATCAGCACCCCGGAGAAAGCCCGGCTGGCCACCGCCGCCGGAGCCCACCACGTGATCAACTACCGCGAGGGCGACCCGGCCGCCCGGATCCGCGAGATAGCCCCGGACGGCATCGACATCGTCGCCGAGGTGGCCCTGGGCGCCAACCTCGCACTGGACCTGGCCGTGCTGCGGACCCGCGGCACGATCTCGACCTATGCCAACGACGGTGGCAAGCCGGTCGAACTGGACGTGCCGCAGAACATGGTGCTGAACACACGGCTCCAGTTCCTGGTGCTCTACACGGCCGGTCCGCAAGCACGCGCCGCAGCCGCCCAGGATGTCGCCGCCGCGGTGCGCGACGGTGCGCTGCCGGTCGGCGATGAGCACGGCCTGCCGCTGATCCGCTTTCCCCTCGACCGCACCGCTGACGCGCACCGAGCGGTCGAGAGCCGCGCGATCGGCAAAGTCCTGGTGGACATCGCCTCCTGACATCCGGTTCCGACTGGAGACGAACCGGGCCGACCCGCCGTACGAGATCACACGATGGGCGCGGGGATTGCCTGGGCAGCCCCCGCGGGTGCGGGGAGCAGGGTTGGTGAGCCGGCACTCTGTCAGAGCCCGGGGCCGGGGGCGGGGTGGTCAGGGGGTGCTGAGCGCCGCTACCTCGGCCTCGTAGAACGCGGCCGGGCTGAAGTCCATGCCCGTGAAGTGGCCGGCCAGTTCCAGGGACAGGACGCCGTGGAGGCGGGTCCAGAAGGTGAGGGCCTGGTGGGGGGTGGCGGTGGTGAGGAGGGTGGACATGATCTCTGAGGTGATCTCGATCGTGTCCGCCGGGGCGTGGTAGCCGGGGACCGGGGTGCCGTACAGCAGCAGGTACCGGTGCGGGTCGGCCAGGGCCCAGGTGCGGAGGGCGTGGGCCAGGGCGGGTAGGTCGCCGTCGGCGTGCGCTGCGGTGCGGAAGGTGTCGGCCAGGCTGCGGTAGGCGTCGCGGATGAGCGCGGTGATCAGGTCGTCGCGGTTGGCGAAGTAGCGGTACAGGGCGGGGCCGCTCATGCCCATCTGCTTGGCGATGGCGTTGAGCGAGAGGGCGGAGGCGCCGGCGCTGGCGATCTGCTCCCAGGCGTGTTGCTTGATCTCCTCCTGCACCTGGGCGCGGTAGCGCTCGCGGGGAGTGCTCGTGTCGGGGGTGGTCACGGCTCGGTCTCCGCTCGCCGGGGGATCATTGGTCACAAGCTCTAGTTAGAAGGTATCACGGTAGCGATTGACTGTTGCGTCGAGTCGGTGTTAGAACTTATAACGAAGGAAAGAGGAGCTAGCCAACGCAAGCAGCAAGGGAGTGGACATGAACGAGCAGACCGTCACCGAGGTCGTCCTGCCGGGCATCGTGGAGCCCGAGGGCCTGGAGCTCCGGCAGGCGGCGGCGCCGACGCCCGGGCCGGGCCAGGTGGTGATCGCCATGGAAGCCACCGGGGTCTCGTTCGCCGAGCAGCAGATGCGGCGCGGCCGGTACTACGACCAGCCGCCGTTCCCGTTCGTGCCCGGGTACGACGTGGTGGGCCGGGTGCTCAGCACCGGGCCGCAGGTCGACCCCGCGCTCGCCGGGCGGAGGGTGGCCGCGCTGCTCAAGGTGGGCGGCTGGGCCAGTCACGTGGTGGTGGACGCGCTGGACGTGGTCGAGGTGCCGGACGGGGTGGGCGCCGCCGAGGCGGAGACCGTGGTGGTGAACGGCATCACCGCGCACCAGATGCTGCACGGCCTCGCCCGGGTCCGGGCCGGCCAGACCGTGCTGGTGCACGGTGCCGGGGGAGGGGTCGGCCAGATCCTGGTGCAGCTCGCGAAGGCGGCGGGGGTGCGGGTGATCGGCACCGCCTCGCCGCGCCACCACGAGGCGCTGCAGGCGCAGGGGGTTGCCCCGATCGACTACCGGAGTGCTGATGTGCCCGGCCAGGTGCGGGAGTTGGCCCCAGGTGGGGTGGCCGCCGTGTTCGACCACGTGGGCGGGCCCGGCGTGGTCGACTCCTGGCGCCTGCTCGCCCCCGGCGGCACCCTGGTCTGCTACGGCAGCGCGGCCACCCGCGACGACAGCGGCTCCAAGCAGTGGCCGGTGCTCAAGATCCTGGCTCGCACGATGGCCTGGAACGCGCTGCCCAACGGCCGGCACGCCCACTTCTACAACATCTGGGCCGGGCGCAGGTTCCAGCCGTCCCGGTTCCGCGCCCGGCTGCGCAGCGACCTCGGTGAGGTGTTCGCCGCCCTGGACCGGGGTGAGCTGACCGCCCCGATCGCCGCCCGGCTCCCGCTGGCCCGGGCGGGGGAGGCGCTGCGACTTGCGGAGTCGGGCACGGTCACCGGGAAGGTGGTGCTGACTCCGTGAGGTGGCGAGCCGCCGGCCGGGACCGGCTGAGCGCGGGTCCCGGCCAGGTAGCAGCGGTAGGTCAGTTGAAGCTGTCCGGGTGCGGCCCGGTGCGCAGGTTGCGGTCGAGGCCGGCGATGGCGGTCAGGTCCTCGTCCGTCAGCTGGAAGTCCAGGATGTCGAGGTTCTCCCGGATCCGGGCGGGGGTGGCCGACTTGGGGATCGCGATGGCGCCGATCTCCAGGTGCCAGCGCAGCACCACCTGGGCGGGGGACTTGCCGGTGCGGCCGGCGATCGCAGTGATCACGGGGTCGGCCAGCACCGCGCCCTGGGCGAGCGGGCTCCACGCCTCGGTGGCGATGCCGTGCTTGGCGTGGAAGGCGCGGACCTCGTTCTGCTGCAGGCCCGGGTGGAGTTCGATCTGGTTGACCGCCGGGACCAGGTCGCTGGTGTCCAGCAGGCGCTGCAGGTGGGCGGGTTGGAAGTTGGAGACGCCGGCCGCGCGGATCCGGCCCTCGCCGGTCAGGCGCTCGATGGCGCGCCAGGTGTCCTGGTATCGGTTGCGGGCGGGGGCCGGCCAGTGGATCAGGTAGAGGTCCACGTGGTCCAGGCCGAGCCGGGCGAGACTGGCGTCGAAGGCGCGCAGGGTGGTGTCGTAACCCTGGTTCGCGTTCCACAGTTTGGTGGCGACGAACACCTCCTCGCGGGCCAGTCCGGACTCGGCGACCGCGCGCCCGACGCCGGCCTCGTTGCCGTAGATGGACGCGGTGTCGATGCTCCGGTAGCCGGCCCGCAGCGCCTGGCCGACCACGGCCGGCGCCTGGTGGTCCGAGATCTGCCAGACACCGAACCCGAGTTGGGGGATCTCGACGCCGTTGTTGAGCGTGATGCTCGGCGGGTTGGGGATGCTCACGGGAACTCCAGTCATATGTGATGATCAGTCAGCTAGCTTTATTTACAGGGCCGTTAGGGGCGACGGTCCGATCCAGAACTGCCGACCACACTGCCAGCCCGAGCGCCGCCACTGCGAGCAGGCTGCCGACCCAGTTCGGGGCGGTGTAGCCGTAGCCGGCCGTGATGACGAGGCCACCGAGCCAGGCGGCCAGCGCGTTGCCCAGGTTGAAGGCGCCGATGTTCACGGCCGAGGCGAGAGTCGGCGCGCCGTGCGCCTGGTCCAGGACCCGCTTCTGCAGCGGCGGCACGGTGGCGAAGCCCAGTGCGCCGACCATCAGCACGGTAATCGCCGCCAGTGGCTTGCTGTGGGCGGTGACGGTGAACAGGGCCAGGACTACGGCAAGTCCGCCGAGCGTGGTGTAGAGCAGCGGCATCAGGTGCCGGTCGGCGAAGCGGCCGCCGAGCAGGTTGCCGAGGAACATGCCGACGCCGAACAGCACCAGCAGCCAGGTGACCGCGCCGTCGGAGTAGCCGGCCACCTGGGTCATCATCGGCGCCACGTAGGTGATCGCCGCGAAGACGCCACCGAAGCCGAGCACCGTCATCGCCATGGCGAGGACGACCTGGGTGTTGCGGAAGGCGGCCAGCTCCTGGCGCAGCCGTGCGCCCTCGGGGCGGGGCAGGTCGGGAACCAGCTTGGCGATGCCGAGCAGGCCGACCACGCCGAGCGCGGCGACGGCGCCGAAGGTGGTGCGCCAGCCGACGGCCTGGCCGACGAAGGTGCCCAGCGGGACGCCGACGATGTTGGCGACGGTGAGACCGGTGAACATGGTCGCGATGGCGCCGGCCTTCCGGTTCGGGGCCACCAGGTCGGCGGCGACCACCGAGCCGATGCCGAAGAACGCGCCGTGGGCGAGCGAGGCGAGGATCCGGCCGGCCAGCATCAGCGGGAAGCTCGGCGCGAGGGCGGAGAGCAGGTTGCCGAGCACGAACAGGCCCATCAGTAGCATCAGCATCGTCCTGCGGGCGATGCGGGTGCCGAGCGCGGTCATCAGCGGTGCGCCGACCAGCACGCCGAGCGCGTAGCCGGTGACCAGCAGTCCCGCGGTGGGGATGGGGACCCCGTAGTCGCCGGCGATCTCGGGCAGCAGGCCCATGATCACGAATTCGGTGGTGCCGATGCCGAAGGCCCCGATGGCCAGGGCGAGGAGTGCGAGCGGCACGAGGCGGCCCTCCATGCGATTGCTTGTGCATCTTACGTGCTCAAACAATAGTTGCATACGCGCGATAGTTGCAAGCGCAAGTTTGCGGAGGGGTGGGGTGGAGCGGGGCGGAAACGGCGACGGGGCCCGCCTCGGCCCGGGGCGGGCGAGGCGGGCCCCGCGAACGGGTCCGGTGGCCGGGTTCCGTGAACGAACCCGGCGGGGCGGCAGCTCAGTGGCGAACCCGGCGGCTCAGCGGCTCAGTGGCGGGCTGACCTGGCGTCAACTTCCTGCACGGCACCGACCAGTGGCGCAAGATCCGGGTGCTTGGCGGCCTCCGCCAACGCCTCGCGCAAGGCGGTGTCATTGGTCGGCCGGGCCTCCTCGAGCAGTTGCCGGCCGGCCTCGCTGACGTCGGTGTAGATCCCGCGCCGGTCGGTCGGGCAGAGGTAGCGGGCCAGCAGGCCGCGGTCCTCCAGGCGGGTGACCAGCCGGGTGGTGGCGCTCTGGCTGAGCACGACCGCGTCGGCGACCTGCTTCATCTGCAGGTGGCCGCCGTCGCCGTCGTGCTGGCGGTTGAGCACCTCCAGCAGCGAGTACTCGCGCACGCTGAGATCGTGCTTGGCCTGCAGGGCACGCTCGATGTGCGACTCGATCCTGCCGTAGAGCAGCGAGAGCGCACCCCAGCCGTTGGCGAGGGCGGTGAGCGCGGGGTCCGTGGCGGGCATGGGGCCGGTCTCCTTCCGGGCGCGCGTGAGGGGGCGCGTGCCAGAGTCCAAGGATAGGCCGCGGCGAGCATTACCGGCCAGAGCCGGTACAGCGCTCCTGCAAGGACCTGAATGCGGGAGCGGGGCCCTTGCGGACGCCGAGTATGCGGGAGCGGCGGCGAGCCGGTCACGGTCCACGTCACCGGGTGCGACGCGACCACCGTTTTCGGCCGGACCACCGCAGGGCGGCCCCCGGCCTGGACCGACGAGCTGTTCGCCGTCTCGCTGCAGACCCGCGAGGTGCTCTGGCGGCTGCCGTGCCACGGGGCGAACGTCTGGCTGAGCGGTCCGCTGCTGGCCGGTCCCGGACTGCTGCTGGCCGCGCAGGGCACCGACCTGCTCCGGTTGGACACCGCCACCGAGTTCAGCAGTGGTCGGTACCGCTGGGCGGGCCAGGGAGCCAGGCCGTCCAGGCGGTCCGGGCGCGATCGCCGACGCGGAGCGCTGCTACCTGCTGCGGAGCGACGGCGCGGTCCAGGCGGTCGCCCTGGCCGACGGCAGCACGGCGTGGACCCCGGCCTGGACCACGGGCGCGGCCACCGACCAGGCCGGCGGTCAGGGTGCAGGGCAGGGGCGCAGGGGTCGCGGGTGGAGCGGTCACGGGACGGCGGTCAGTGGTCGTCGGGGAAGACCAGTTCGGCGGTCGTGCCCTCGGGGAGCAGGAAGTAGCCGAGGAAGGTGACCCCGTCCTGCTGCGCGTCGAAGCGGGCGATGCGCGCGCCCGCGGGCTCGTAGAAGACGTCGCCCGGGGCGAGGACGGCGGGCGGCTCGCCCTCGATCTGGTAGACCGCCGAGCCCGTTTCGATGCTGCCGAAGACCGGTCCGTTGTGGACGTGCAGGCCGGCGGCCTGCCCGGGGGCGATGGTGATCCGCCGGATCTCCACCCGCTCGGTGGCCAGCACCTGCGGCAGCCGTTGGTCCAGCAGGACGACCCGGCTCACCGGCGGTGTTGCTCCTTCTGCGGTGGCCGCGGTGGCTGCTGGGGTTGCTGCTGCGGGCTCGCCGGCGAGAGGGGACTGCATCGGTGATACCTCCTCGGGTGGACGGTCACGACCCCGTACATACTAGTAGGTACAGAGTATGTGACGAAAGCCCGACAGGCACCACCTGCCGGGGCGGCCAGGTCAGGCGGGCTGCCAGAGTTCGATCCGGTTGCCCTCGGGGTCGGTCACCCAGCCGAACCGCCCGACGCCCGCCATCTCCTGGGTCTCCGCCGCCACCGCCGCGCCCTTGGCACGCAGTTGGGCGAGCATCGCGTCCAGGTCCCGGACCCGGAAGTTGAGCATCGTCTGCTGGGTCGGCGATCCGAAGTAGTCGGTGTCGGCGGCGAAGGCCGCGAACACCGTCGGGCCCGCCCCCGGCTGCCAGAGGCCGTTCTCGTCGGCGTCCAGGCCCAGGCAGTCGCGGTACCAGGCGGTCAGCGCGGCCGGGTCGGTGGCGCGCAGGAAGTAGCCGCCGATGCCGAGTACTCGTTCCATGCCCGTCATCCTGCCAGTACCGCCGACCCGCCCGCTGCCGCCACGCTCGCCACCGGGCCGGCTGGGCTGGGCCCAGCCTGGCACTGCTGGATCCGGCCGCTTCCCACCGACGCGCCGTCAGGAAACGCAGCTAAGCGGAGGGTGGAGCAGGGAAGCGTAGGGAAGCGGGGGAGCGTGGTGCCTGCGGTCCCCTGGTCCGCAGGCACCACGCAAGGCGGGTGAGCTCAGCTCAGCGTCCAGTGCTGCAGCGCCGAGCCGGTGTCCGCCTGCTGGGTGACCGCCGCATTGTTGGCGCTGGACGCGGTGGTGAGCAGCAGGCCGCTGTTGACCGAGGCGATCGTGTAGCTGCCGTCCGCCAGCCGGTTCAGCCGCCAGTGCTGGTTGCCGCTGCCGGTGCAGGTCCACTGGATCACGGCGGCGCCGGCCGTGGTCGAGCCGCCGGTCACGTCGACGCACAGGCCGGACGCGCCGTTGGTCAACTGGTAGGAGCCGTCAGCCTGCTGGGTGAAGGTCCACTGCTGGTTCGGACCGCCGTGCAGGGCCCAGCTGATCAGCTGGGTGCCGGTGGCGGTCGAGCTGCCCGGGTCGTCGAGCGCCTGGCCGCCGGTGCTGACGGTGTGCGCGCCGTTGACGCCGGTGTCGTGGAAGGCCTCGAACTCGTAGAGCGAGTAGCCGAACTGGGTGCCGCGCGCGGTGCCGTTCATCCTCAGGTAGCGGCCGCTGCCGGTGAATCCGGTCAGCGTCTCGGTGCCGCCGGTGCCGCCGGTGCGGGTGTAGAGGGTGGTCCAGGTGGTGCCGTCCGTGGAGAGCTGGATCTGGTAGTCCTTGCCGTAGGCGGCCTCCCAGGCGAGCACCACCCGGTTGACGGTCTGCACGCTGCCCAGGTCGACCTGGAGCCAGGTCGGATCGGTGTACAGGCTGGACCAGCGCGAACCGAGGTTGCCGTCAGTGGCGTTGGCCGCCGGGAAGTTGGCGGTCTCCACGCTGGAGGCGGTGGTCGGGCGGCCCTGGGCGAGGTCGCCGGGGATCACCGGCAGCGGGTAGAGCGGGTTGCGGCCGACCGCGTCCATCACCGGGACGAAGGCGGCGTAGGTCGACACCGGCTTCGGGGAGTTCCAGGTCAGCTGGGCCAGGTCGCGCAGCGGGTACCTGAGGTTCTCGGCGGTCTGGTCCACCGTCTCGGCGCCCGGGTTGTCGCACCACACGTGGAGCAGCGAACCGAGGTTGCGGGCGGGGGCGTTGATGGTGTTGGAGCCCTGGAACAGGTCCGCGTTCCAGGACTGGTACATCCAGGTGGTGTCCGGCTTGGCGCCGCCGTAGACGTAGTAGGTCGGGGTCCAGGACTCGTTGGCCACGGTGTGCCCGGCGTCCAGCAACTGCTGCGGCGTAAGGCCGTAGTTGTACCAGTACTCGACGATGATGTCCGGGTTCGGGGCGATCGTGCCGTCGCCGGACTTGATGCCGTCGTTCCACATCCGCGCGGTCCTGCCGCCGGCCCGCACCAGCGCGTCCGCCCAGTTGACGAAGCCGTAGAAGGCGTCCTTTGCCGTGGCGTTGGCCCCGTAGGTGGCGCGGGCGTAGCTGAGCAGCTGCGGGTAGGAGGAGTAGTCGGTCACGTACTCGTCGGCGCCGATGTGCCAGTACTTGGAGGAGGTGAAGAGCGGCTCGTACTCGCCGATCAGATCGCTCATCAGGGTCCGGGCGCCCGGGATGGTGACGTCGATGAAGCTGCTGCTGGCGGTGCCCGAGCTGTTCTTGAGCCGGTAGTCCTTGCCGATCGACAGTTCGCCCGACAGGATCGCGTCCATGTGGCCCGGCATGTCGATCTCGGGGACCACGGCCACGTGGTACTGGTTGCCGAGGGCGATGATGTTGGCGATGTCCTGCTTGGAGTAGTGCTGGGCCGAGGTGATCTCGGGGTGGCTGCTGCTCTCCAGCCGGAACCCGAAGGTGTCCGACAGGTGCAGGTGCAGGTAGTCCAGCTTCAGGTAGGACATCTCGCGGATCTGGTTCTCGACCCAGCCGACCGGGAAGAAGTTCCGGCCGGTGTCGATCATCAGGCCGCGCTCGGCCTTGTCCGGGGAGTCGGCGGCGGTGCCGGCCGGGACCGTCGAGCTCTGGTGCAGCCACTGGAGCACCGTCCGGGTGCCCCAGAACTCGCCGGTGGTGGTGGCCCCTTGGACGGTGAGGGTGGCGCCGACGGTGAGCTGGTACCCCTCGGCGGGCTGGCTGCCGCCCAGGGTGAGCAGGATGTCGCCCGCTGCCGCCGTCGTCCCGCTCGGCGCGACGGCCACAGTGCGGCCTTCGAGCGCGGTCAGGTCGGCGGCGAAGGTGGTGGCGTCACCGGTGAGTTGGCCGGCGTAGCCGGGGTCGACGACGACCCTGCTGGTGGGGCCGAAGGCGAACGAGCCGGTACCCGGCGTCCAGTTGCGCAGGGCGGGCACGGTGCTCGGGGGAGCGGTGCCGGCCGCCGCTGCCGCGCCCGCGGTGCCGGCCGGGAGCAGAACGGCGAGCGGGAGCACTGCCACGGCCAGCGCGGCAGCGAGTTGGGATTTGATGGATCGCATGACCTGCCCAAGGTGGAGGGAGTGGGGAGCGCGCAGGATTTGATCATTTGTTGCAGGGTCTAGACCACTAGGCACTGTAGCGAGCAGTATTGAGCATGCGTGAGCACGAGACAAGAGTGCGGACCCCGTCGGGACTGAGCGATTCTGGTTCTTTGTGTTGACTTGGGGAGGTCAGGGATACATATTCACTCGGGACCCGGCGCTACCCCCGACATCGATCATGGAGACGACCATGGATCGCAGGCGCTTCCTGTCCCTCTCCCTCATCACCGCGGCAACCACCGCCCTGGCCGGCCCTGCTGACGCGGTGTCCGCGCAGGCGGCGGGCGGCCGCTTCACCTTCACCGCCGACGGCAGCGGTTTCCTGCTCGACGGTGCGCCGTTCCAGATCCGCAGCGGCGAGCTGCACCCGGCCCGGATCCCGGTCGAGTACTGGCAGCACCGGATCCGGATGGCCAAGGCCATGGGCCTCAACACCGTTTCGGTGTACGTGATGTGGAACTACGTCGAGGAGTCCCCTGGCGTCTTCGACTTCACCACCGACCGGCGTGACATCGTCGCCTTCCTCAAGCTCTGCCAGCAGGAGGGCATGTGGGCGCTGCTGCGCGGCGGCCCGTACGTCTGCGGCGAGTGGGACCTCGGCGGCATCCCGCCGTACCTGCTGCAGTACCCGGACATCAAGTTGCGGGTGAAGAGTGCCGACGACCCGCACTACATGGCGGCCGTGACCCGCTACTTCCACCAACTGGTGCCGCTGATCCGTCCGTTGATGATCGACAACGGCGGCCCGGTGCTGATGGTCCAGGTCGAGAACGAGTACGGCTCCTACGGCAGCGACGCCGCCTACCTGGAGGAGGTCCGCCAACTCTGGTTGACCAACGGGGTCAACGGGCCGTTCTACACCCAGGACGGCTTGGGCCAGGTGGCGGCCAACCACACCGTGGTGACCGGCGGGGCGATCGGCCTCAGCGGTGGTGACGCCTCCTCGATCGCACAGGCCCGCAAGGACTACCCGGCCGTGCCCGCGATGGCCGGCGAGGTCTACCCGGGCTGGCTCACCCACTGGGGCGACAGCACCTTCCAGGGGCAGGGCGCCGACATCTCCGCCACCCTGCGCGGCCTGATGGCGGGCGGCCTCTCGTTCAACCTCTACATGCTGCACGGCGGTACCAGCTTCGGCTTCACCGCCGGTGCCAACGCCGACGACCAGTCCGGCAACTACCAGCCGGACATCACCAGTTACGACTACGGTGCGCCGGTCACCGAGCAGGGCCGGGCCACCGACGCCTACACCCGGTACCGCACCCTGATCGCCGGGTACCTCACCAGTCCACCGCCCGCCGTGCCCGACCCGGTCCCCACTCTGACCCGGGCGGGCGGCCTGGACCTGCTGCCGAGCCGCTACGCCTCGCTCTGGGACAACCTGCCGGCCCCGCTGCCCGCCGTGCAGACCGTCAACCCGCAGCCGATGGAGAGCTACGGCCAGAACTCCGGACTCATCCTCTACAGCCGCCAGTTGACCGGATTCACCGGCGGCCCGCTGGCTGTGCGCTGGGTGCACGACTACGCCACCGTCTTCCTCGACGGGCACTACGCGGGCGGCCTCTACCGGCAGAACCTGCCGGCGTCCGTCACCGGTCCGCTCAACATCGCCACCGCCAACGCCCCGCTCGCGCTGACGGCCGCCGGCAGCACGACACCGCAACTGGACATCCTGGTCGAGGGCCTGGGCCGGACCAACTACGGGCACGCGCTGGTCGACCGCAAGGGCATCCTGGAGTCGGTCACGGTGAACGGCTCCGCCCCGCTGACCGGTTGGCGCACCACGCTGTTGCCGCTGGACGCCACCTTCGTCGCAGGCCTGCGGGCGGTGGTGACCGACCCGCACCGCCCCGGGATCTTCTTCCGCGCCCAGGTCCGGCTGGACACCGTCGCGGACACCTACCTGGACCTGTCGAACTGGACCAAGGGCGTGGTGTGGGTCAACGGCCGCAACCTCGGCCGGTACTGGCACCTCGGCCCGCAGCAGCGGCTGTACTGCCCGGCGCCCTGGTTGAAGGCCGGGCTGAACGAGATCCTGATCCTCGACCTGCACCAGACCGACCCACTGCCCATCACCCTGCAGGCCACCCTCGCGGGCCCGGCCGTCAGCTCCCCGGCGATCAGCCCGGCGGGGTGGCGACTGGTGTACGCGGACAGCCAGGAGACGGCCGGAGAGAACGGCGCGGCCGCGAACGCCTTCGACGGGAATGCGGCGACGATCTGGCACACCCAGTGGTACGCGCTCAACGCGCCGCTACCGCACGAGATCCAGCTCGACCTCGGGGCCCGCTACGCCGTCGACTCGTTCTCCTACCTGCCGCGCCAGGACGGCAGTGCCAACGGGCGGATCGGACGGTACGAGCTGTACATCGCCGACTCCACCTCCGCCTGGGGCACTCCGGTCGCCACCGGCACCCTCCCCGACACCGCGTCCCGCACCACGCTGACGCTGCCCACCACCGCCGGCCGCTACCTGCGGCTGCGCGCGCTCACCGAGGCGGGCAACCGGGGGCCGTGGACGAGCGCGGCCGAACTGGGGATCACGGGGGTGCCTGCCTGACGGGGCGGCATCAGGGCTTACGGACGGGGCAGCCCCAGGAAGGGGGGCTGCCCCGACGGACGCAGGCGCGAGGTGCGCGAGGTGCGCCGAACCGGTGCGAGGCCCGGTCCGCGGCCGTGCTCGGCAGACGGTGGCTCTGGCGCGTCGAGTACTACGGATGACAGGATGAGCCCCATGATGATCACCAGAGAGGCTCATGCCGCGTAGGCGTCCAGGCGCGATCCGCGCCGCTTTGGAGCGTCAGCCGCCCGAATGGGCTCGCGAGCTGCCCCCCATCGACCGTCTGTCACGTGAGGCGAGCGCCGCGATCCACTTGGTGGAGCATCGCCACGACAGCTCCGACCTCCAACCCGGGCGGACCTCGCAGTTCCTTGCCGCCTACCGGAAGTTCTTGCGGCAGCCGGCTCGGAAGCTGATGCTGACCGCCTCGGACTGTCCGTCCTGCCCGGGGTGCCGGTATGACGATGTCGCAGTGGTCCGGGACGCCCTGGAGCACCTGACGGGCAGACTTCCGTACCCGGCGCGCACCGAACTGCGACGGCTGCTTGCCGGCCTCGACGCGGAGTTCCGCCGCAGAACACTTCACGATCCGGATCCCAGCCATTGGCTGGACTGGAGCGGAGATCCATATCCGTGGTGGTACCGACGGCGGTACGCGGGCAACTGAGGGTGAGATGGCGAATCGCGCGCCGTCGCTGAGCCGCTGACCCGTGGTGGCGCCTGGTCAGGGGCTCGGGTCGACGAGCGGGGTGATCTCGGCCCAGACGCGCTTTCCCGTCCCGTACGGCTCGGCGCCCCAGTGGTCGGCGGTCTGCTGCACGATGAAGAGCCCGTGGCCGCCCGGCACGCCGGGCCGGTGCGGCAACCGGGGCTCGGGCATCACGGCGGAGCCGTCGCTGACCTCCACCCGCAGCCGGCCCGGGCGGGCGTCGAGGACCAGTTCCAGCGGACCGTTGGCGTGCAGCAGCGCGTTGGCGACGAGTTCGGCCACCAGCAGGACGATGTCCCGCCCCTGGTCGGACGTGGGCCAGGCCCAGTCGGCCAGCGCCGTGCCGGTGAACTCCCGGGCGCGGGCCACCGGCTTCGGCAGTCCGGCCAGGCGCAGGCTGCGGCGTTGACCGCCCGGCGGCAGCACGAGGGAACGCACCGCCGGCTCACGGTCCAGGGCTCCCCGGCTGGTGTTCATGCGGGCTTCCTGGTGGTCATGCGGGCTTCCCTCCCGGGTGTGCGTGCCTGTTCGCCAGGTCGGATTCCCGATCTGCCCCTGTCCATGCGGGAAGCAAGGTGCGCAAGCGGCGTCCGATCGCAGAAAGTTCGCCTGCGAGGTGTGTGCTTGTGGGGGAGTGCGGGGTAGCGCGGGCTGGTTCGGTGCGGTCAGCAGGGCGCGGCGAGTGCATCCTGCGTGGAGGGGTGGAGCGAGAAGACGGCATCCGTGCCGGTCAGCTCCAGCACCCGCAGCACCGTCGGGGACGGGGCCGACAGCCGGAAGTCGATACCCGCGGCGTCCGCGGCCAAGCGGGTCCGCAGCAGCAGGTTCAGGCCCGAGGAGTCGCAGAAGCCGACCAGGGCGAGGTCGACCACCAGGACCGTCGGGTGCTGGGCGGCCAGCTGGTCCAGTGCCTGTGCGGCGGTGGCCAGCGTCTCCACGTCGAGGTCGCCGGCCAGCACGCATACGGCCGCGCCGGGCACCGGCCGTTTGATCTCCACCGTCAGGCCGGTGGCAGGCAACGGGTCCTCGAACCGATCGACGGCCGGATCATTCTGCGCTCGCATCGTTGGCGTCCCCTCCACGGATGTTCGTTACGACGATACGCACTGCTGGGCGGTCCCACCAAGTACTTGGTGGGACCGCCCAGCAGTGCGCCTGCGGGTGCGTCGTCCTCACTCGGCGGCCAGGCCCTCGCGCAGCTGCGCGAGGGTGCGGCCGAGCAGTCGGGAGACGTGCATCTGGGACAGCCCGAGGCGGGCGCCGATCTGGGACTGCGTCAGGTCCTCGGTGAAGCGCAGCGACAGGATCAGCCGCTCGCGCTCCGGCAGCGCCGCTATCAGGGGCTTGAGCGCGACCAGGTTCTCCACCACCGCCAGGCGCCCGTCCTCGTCGCCCATCCGGTCGGCGAGCGAGGGCTGCCCCGCGCCGTCGGTGTCGCCGGGCAGGTCGAGCGAGCCGGCGGTGTGGGCGTTGGCCGCCGTCAGCCCCTCGACCACCTCCTCCTCCGGCAGGTCCAGGTGGGCGGCCAGTTCGGCCACGGTGGGCGCGCGGTCCAGACGCTGGGACAGCGCGTCCTGGGCCTTGGCGAGGGTCAGGCGCAGCTCCTGCAGCCGCCTGGGCACGTGGACCGCCCAGGTGGTGTCGCGGAAGTGCCGGCGGATCTCCCCGAGGATGGTGGGGATGGCGAAGGTGGTGAACTCCAGCTCCCGCTCGGGCTCGAACCGGTCGATCGCCTTGATCAGGCCGACCGCGCCGACCTGCAGCAGGTCCTCCTGGTTCTCGCGGGGGCGGGGCCCGAACCGGCGCAGTGCGAACCGCACCAGCGACATGTTGAGCTCTACCAGGGTGCTCCGGACGTAGGAGTACTCCCGGGTCCCCTCCTCCAGCCCGGCGAGCCGGACCAGCAGCACCCGGGTCAGCTCGCGGGCGTCGGCGGGTGCCACCTCCCGGACGTCCTCGATGTCCGCGAGCTCCGGCGCGAGCGTTCGGGCGAGCGGGGGCTCATATCCCGTGGGCGGAGCCGCAGGGCCCACCCGAAGGAGGAGTTCGTCACTGGTCACGGCCATGTCGGTCCTTTCCTCGACGGTGTCCGACCTGGCCTCGGCTACCCGGCGTTTCGGGGTCCATGCGCCGAACCGGTGTGATGATTCGGTGAAGGCTTCCGTCCCGGTATTTCGGGGTGCTTCGACCGGGTGCCGGGGTCAGCATCCGTGGTCAGTACCCGTGGTCAGTGTCGGTGGTCACCGTGCGGGGTCAGGGCGCTCGGGTGTCGGCCGCCGGCGGCCGAGGGGCCTGCTCGTCCTCCTCCGTGTCCTCGTCCGTGCCGTCCTCCCGGACGTCCCGCGGCGTGGGGGCGGTGATGTTGCGCTGCTCGGCGGACTGCTCGCGGGTCTCCTGGTCGACCTGCGGTTCGTCGTCGGTGCCGTTCTCGCGGGTTGCCATTGGTCGTCGTCCTCTCGAGTGACGGGTCGGGATGGTGGAGCCGGTCGTCCCTCAGAACCACCTCGCCCGGGGGCGGTCCGGGGACAGCCAGGACAGGTGGTCCGCCCCGCGGCCCCGGCGCCACCAGACCAGCACCGCGGCACCGGCCAGCCCGGCCAGCGCCAGGGCGGTGATCCGCTTGGCGGTGTGCCCGTCCGGTCGGCTGCCACCGGCGTGCAGCGAGTGCGGCAGGTGCGGCAGGTGCGTGCGGCGGGCCGCGTGGGCGGCCTCGCCGACCGACCCGCCCACCGTGTCGCCGGCCCGGGCGACCGCGTGCGAGGCGTTGCCCACCGCGTGGGTGGCCAGGTCCACCGCGTGCCGCGCCTGGTCGGCGGCGGCCGCGAGCACCGGCTCGGCGGCGTGCCGGGCGTGCTGCGCGGCTCGGGCGGCCCGGTCGGTCGCCCGGTGCGCGGCGCGGGTGATCGCGTCGACCGTGCCGGTCTCTCTGGTGTCCGTGCTGCTCATCTGCTGGTCCCTCCGATTCCCTGCCGATGTCCTTCTTGCGGCCGTGTACCCCGGATCCCGCGGTCCACCGCCCGTATCCGGTCGGGCCCGGCCCTGGCGCGGGGGTGCGTGAAAGGCCCGCACGTACCGGGCAGCTGCCGCGCGCAGGCGACCG
>NZ_PYBW01000131.1 GCF_003205575.1 Streptomyces tateyamensis | reverse complement strand
TCCGGCCCAGACTGTGCACACGTGCCGCCCCCCGTACCCCGGGAGAACCCCGGAGGCTGACCCCGGAACAGGGCCCCCAGGACATGGCCTTCGCCCCGGCATGACGGGCTCGGCTTCTCCACTGTTGATCTGACGAGGCTGCAGGGTTCGCTTGATGCTACGGCCCGCGTGCTTGCTCCCTCCGACGAGGCTCTCGACATCCCGCTCAGCCCGCCGCGTCTCCACGACGAACCGGGACCTGCTACCGGGCACTCCGGTGTCTACCCGGACGGGACTCACACCCGCGAGCCTGGACCAGCTTTCAGGACGCAACATGCCGCAGATCCTAGAGGCCGATCCGCACCCGAACCGCTCCAGCCGCGCCCCGTGACCAGGCGTCAGCCGAGGACGCGGGCGAGCACAGCCGCCGCTCTTGTCGTGGGCCGTCCCCGGCCATGCTCAGTCGGTGACCGACAGGACGATCTTGCCTCGCGTCCGCCCGGTCTCGCCGAGGGCGTGGGCGGCGCCGGCCTGTTCCAGGGGGAAGGTCTCGGCCACCTCCACCGCGACCTCGCCCGCGTCGATCAGGGCGGCGATCGTGGTCAGACCGGCGCCGTCCGGCTCGACCAGGAACGGGCTGACCCGCAGGCCGGCCGCCGCGCCCGCGGTGACCAGGTCCGGGGAGACGCCGGACGGGACCGCGATCAGCAGGCCGCCGGGGCGCAGCGTCTTCAGCGCCCGGGTGCTGGTGTTGTCGAGCACGTCGCCGACCAGGTCGAGCACCACGTCGACGTCCTTGACGGCATCCTCGAAGCGGGTGGAGGTGTAGTCGATCACCTCGTCGGCGCCGAGCTCGCGCAGCCAGGGGTGGCGGCCCGCGCTCGCGGTGCCGATCACCTGAGCGCCCAGGTGCCGGGCGAGCTGGACCGCGAAGTGGCCGACCCCGCCGGCGGCGGCCGTGATCAGGACCCGCTGACCGGCCGTCAGGTGGGCCGTGTCGACCAGTGCCTGCCAGGCGGTCAGCGCCGCCAGCGGCACGGCGGCGGCGTGCACGTGGTCAAGGGTGGCGGGCTTACGGGCGAACTGGCGGGCCGGCGCCGTCACGTACTCGGCGTAGCCGCCCGCCGGGCGCGGGAACCACGGGAAGCCGTACACTTCATCGCCCACCTGGTAGAGGGTGGTCCCGAAGCCGACCTGCTCCACCACGCCCGACACGTCCCAGCCGAGCGTGAACGGCGGCTCGCCCAGCACGCCCGCCATGCCGGCCCCGCGCCGGGTCTTCCAGTCCACCGGGTTGACCCCCGCCGCGTGCACCCGCACCCGCACCTCGGTCGGCAGCGGCGCCGGCCGCTCCACCTGCTCGACGCGCAGCACCTCCGGACCGCCGAACCCGTCCTGGACCACCGCGCGCATCGTCTCTGCGGACATCTGTCGTCTCCTTGGAAGCCGTCCTACGGGGGGCCGTTCGCCGACCCTCCGTCCACCTGCAGGACGCTACCCCCGGGGGTGGATTCGCTGTCGTCGTCCGCTACTTCTCCTCGGGAAGTGGCATGTCGAGAAGTGCGCGCACTGCCGCAGCCGAGTACGACCGGGCCCACCGCCCTCGCGGACGGCGGGCCCGGTCGTACTCGGCTCTGCTCGCTCAGCCGGTGAAGGGTTCGAAGGCGTGGCTGAAGTACCAGGAGCTCTGGCCGATCCCGGAGCAACTGTCGGAGCCCGCCGTGCCCACGCAGCCGCCGTTGTCGCGTTGCAGGGCCCACACCGAGAGCTCGTTGATGCCCTTGCTCTTGGCCCAGTTGAGCACGGTGGCCGCGTCCGCGGTGGTGAAGGTCTCCGCCTTGCCGTAGTCGTCGATGCCCTGCATCTCGGTGACGCCGACCATCGCCCACAGCTGGGTGGCGCTCTTGCCGGGGTAGAGCGAGGCGAGGTAGTTCTCCAGGCCCTGGCCGGCGGTCTCGGTGGCCTTGGCCATCTCGATGGTCGCGCCGGTGTAGTAGTCGAAGGTCATGATGTTGACCACGTCGATCCGGGCCTTGTTGGCCACCGCGTTGGCCAGCACCGCGCGGCCGCCGGAGTCGAGGCCGTCGGTGTTGGTCGGCAGGGTGTAGGAGAACTGCACGGTGCGGCCGTTGGCCGCGGCCCACGACTCGACCTGGGCGATCGCCTTGTTGCGGCGGTCGATGCCCGCGGAGTTGGTCAGCGAGTCCTGCTCCACGTCGAGGTCGATGCGGTGCACGTTGTAGGTGGTGACCAGCTTCTCGTACACGGCGGCGATCGAGCTGACGCTGGTGCAGCTGTCGGCGATGTCGGTCTTGGTGGTGTCCGCGGTGTAGCCGCCGAAGGACGGGATCACGTCGCCGCCGGCCGCCTGGATCGACTTGATCGAGGAGCCGAAGGTGGCGGCGGCGATCGGCTGGGAGCTGTCGCCGTTCCAGTAGGCGGTGCAGGAGCCGGTCTCGGCGGTCTGCAGGAACGCCATGGACAGGTACTTGACGCCGGCCTGCTTGGCCAGCGCGGCGGGGTCCTGGCCGTTCCACGCCTCGAAGTACGGGGCGTAGACGTGGGCCGGCAGCGCGGTGGCGGCGTGCGCGGGGGCGGCCGAGAGGCCGAGGACGGCGGCGGCCGCGGTGAGGGTGGAGGTCGCGGCGGCGAGGGCGGTGCGCAGGTGGTGCCTCACGGGGAATCCTTCCTGGAAGGACGTGGGGGGAGGGGCACGGGACGGTGCACTACGTTAAGAAACTTTCCTAACGAGGGTGAAAGGTAGTTCCGCCCGTGACGGGGCGTCAAGAGGCCCGCCCCGTCCGTACCTGCCTTCGGCTGCCGCCCCGGCTCAGAGGGCCGGGGCCCTGCGCTTGAGCAGGGTGGCGACCAGGAAGCTGACAGCGGTGGAGACGATCATCAGCGGGGCCGCGTTCGGGGCGTTGTCGCCGACCAGCAGGACGGCCAGCAGGGTGGCGGTGACGGGCAGGCCGGTGATGGCGGCGCCGGAGGCGGCCAGGCCGATCGAGAGGCCGGCCGCGGTGCCAAGGCCCGGCAGGCCCGAGCAGGCGATGCCGACGGCGGCGCCGATCAGCACGACCGGGAAGATCGGGCCGCCGCGCAGCGAGCCCAGGCTGACGCCCAGGGCCAGGCCCTTGCACAGGACCAGCAGCGCCAGCGCGCCGACACCCCAGGCGTGCGGATCGGCGGCCAGCTGACCGAGCATCACCTGCCCGGACAGCGCGGCCTCCTCCGGCGAGCGGCCGGTGAACAGCGCGTAGGCCGCGGTGCAGACGCCGACCAGCACCGCGCAGACCACCGTCCGGGAAGGGGTGTACTGCCTGGTGAACGCCGCGGTGCTCCAGCCCAGCGACTGCGCGCCGACCACCACCGCCGCGATCAGCGCCGCGATCGGCACCGCCCACAGGAACTCGCCGGCGTCGGGGGTGCCGCTGGGGGGCAGGCTGGGCAGCGCGAGCGCGCCGATACCCAGGCCGGTCCAGTGCCCGAAGCCGGTGAAGACCAGCGCGCCCACCCCGCTCGCCACCAGGCACGGCAGTACCAGCAGCAGCAGTTGCGGGCCGCCCAGCCCGGCTGCCTCCAGCACCATCACGCAGCCGACCACCGGATTGCCGAAGACGGTGGCGATCGCCGCGGTCGAGCCGGCCGTGCCGACGATGGCCGCCGCCTTGGGCCGATCCTCGCGCTGCGCGCGGGCGGCGGCCATCAGGGCGAGCCCACTGCCGATCGCCATCAGCGGTACCTCCGGACCGAGCGAGGTGCCGAGCGGCAACGCGATCAGTGCGGCCAGCACGACCGAGGGCAGCGCCTTGGGCGGCTGCGGCGGACCGCCCAGGCCCTTCACCGGCAGGTGGCCGCCGTGGCCGGTCATCCACCTGAGCACCGGGGCGACCAGTACCCCGGCCAGCGCCAGGGTCGGCAGCGGCCACCACCACGGAGCGCGGGCGAAGCCGAGCCGGTCCGGCAGCGACTCCCAGACCCAGTGCTGCAGTTCGTGCTCCAGGCTGAGGAACCCGAACGCCACCAGCGAGACCGGGACGCCGATCAGCGCGGCGAGCAGCAGCAGCTTCAGGTAGCCGGGGCTGCGCAGCATCGCCTTGAGCTGCACCGCCCCCGGGGCCTCGGCTCCGCCCGCAGGCGCCGGGTCGGACACCGTCGGCGGCTCGGACACGGTCGTCGGGTCGGACGCGGTCGTCGGGTCGGACGCGGTCGTCGGGTCGGACGCGGTCGTCGGGTCGGACACCGACCGCTCCGGAGGGCCCGCGTTCGGGGGAGTTGCCTGCTCGGACGCCATGGACACAGCCTCACCCGGGTGGGTCCCATGGGCCGCGTGGACGTAGCCGACAATCCGACCTATCACCCGCACGGCCCACGCGATGGCTCACCCGGAGTCGTCGTCCAGCCGTCGGCTCGCCGTCGGGTGGCGCGGGTGCTGGTGGAAGCTGGTCGGCAGCATCACCATCTCACCGTGCTCGTCGATCTCCACCTGGATGATCTCGGTGACGTCCCGGTAGACCCGGGCGCCGTGCGGGCCGATCGCCTCGGTGGGGTGCACGACCACCACGTCGCGGTGGCCGTCCTCCCCCTCGAAGGTGAGCTCGTAGCTGGGCGTCATCCCGGGCTCCCGCCTACCGCTCGGCTTCGGCCCGGACGAGCCCGGCGGGCGGTGCTGGCACCGGCACCGGCACCGCGTCGACCAGCACCGGGTGGGTCGGCGAGCCGCGCCGCGGGGTGCGGAACCGGTCCAGCACTCCGCCGGCCGCGACCGGCGCGGTGGTCTGCAGGTCCCCGATCGGGCCGTGGTCGGCGATCGGCGGATAGCGGTCCATGTCGTCTCCTTCACGCGGCAACCCCTTGCCACGCTAGGCGGCCCGCGGCACCCCGGCATCCGGAGCGCTGGGCTGGTCAGACCGTGGGCGATGGCCCGTCAGGCCGTGGGCGACGGTCCGTCAGGCCGTGCGCGACGGTCCGTCAGGACCACGCCGCGCCGCGGACGCGGGTCGGCCCGCCGGCGCGGGCCCGGCCCCGCTTACTCCGACTGAGCCGTCGGCGCGGGCCGGAACTCGTGCACCACCTCGATCGTGCCGACCAGGTGCGCGTTGAACTCGTCGAGCTCCTCCGCCGGGACCCACAGCTCCAGGATGGTCCGACCGCCCGCCTGCTGGACGGGGTAGCGGCGCAGGAACTCGGTCTCCACCTCGAACCGGGTCACGTACCCGACGCCGCTGTGCGGGACGTTCCAGTCCCGGGCGATCCGGATCGCGTAGTCCTCGTTGAGCACCGGGTAGAAGATCGGCTGCTCCGGCAGCCGCGGCGGCCAGGCGCGCCAACCGGACTCCCGTACCAGCGCCAGCTCCTCGGGGCCGGTCGGGCGCCACAGGGTCGTCGTCGGTCGGCTGCTGGTCATCGGGGATCGCTCTCGCTGCACGTCGCAGGCCACCGGCGCGGCTGCTGGAAGCCTGGACGATACCCACTCCCCCGGGCCCCTGGCCAGCGGGTTTCCTCCCGAACCGGCCGGCACCCAGCTGGGACCAGCCGGGACCAGCCGGGTGGCGGGTCGCGCCGGGTCGTCCGGCGGGGTGACGTGCGCCCGAGCGGCTGAGGAGCCGTCAGCCGAAGACCCCGGCCAGCACCACGCCCGCCGCGCCCAGCGGGATCGCCGCCCACGGGGCCCGGGTGAGGGTGACGGACTGCCAGGCCGGGTCCGGCAGCCGGTCCGCGAGTTCGGCACGGATCGCCGCCTCGAACCGGTCCGGCGCGCCCAGCAGCACGTCGCCGCCCAGCACGACCTCCTCCAGGTCGAGCAGCCGGACCAGGTTGGCCACGCCCACGCCCAGCACCCGGGCCGCCCGGTCGGGCCGGCCCTCGCGCAGTGCGGCCAGGCAGACCGCCTCCAGGCAGCCTCGCGCCCCGCACGCGCACGGCGGCCCGGCCAGCTCCACGCACTGGTGGCCGAACTCCCCCGCGTTGGTCCGCGCACCGCGCTGCACCCGGCCGCCGAGCACCAGCCCCGCCCCGACCCCGTCGCCCAGGTAGACGAACGCCCGGTTCTCGGCACCCAGTCGGCCCAGCACCCCGGCCGTGGTGTCCTTCTCCACCAGCACCGGCAGCCCGACCCGGGCCGCCAGTTCCGCGCCGACCCGTACCCCGCGCCACCCGGGCAGCCCGGTGACCTCGTGCAGCACTCCGCTGCGGGTGTCCAGCGGCCCGGGGCAGGCGAGGCCGACCCCGAGCACCCGGTCGGCGGCCACGTCCGCCGTCAACTCGCCGACCAGCTCGGCCAGTCGGTCCAGCACCGGGCCCGGCTCGCCACGCAGGTCCACCGCCTCCCGCCGGGAGCCGGTGACGGAGCCGGCCAGGTCCACCCGCAGCACCCGCAGGCCGTCCCGCCCGAGCTGGGCGCCCAGCGCGCAGCGCGCGTCGGGAACCAGGGTGAGTAGCGTGCGCGGCTTGCCAGGACCGCCGCCGACCCGGCCGGCCTCGGTGAGCAGGCCGTCCGCCAGCAGCCGCCCGGTGATCTTGCTGATCGCCTGCGCCGTCAGCCCGGTGTGCGCCGCGAGCTGCACCCGGCTGACCCCCTCGGCCCCGCACCCGCGCACGGCCCGCAGCACGGTGGCGTCGTTGCGGTCCCGGACCAGGCTGAGGTTGAGCGCGGAGTCGGCGGCGTCGGTCGTCATCCCCTGATTATGCCGGAGCTTGCCAGTTAATCTACGCTGTTGCTTAACTGGATCCATGGACTTCCAGGACTCCCAGCAACTGAACGTCGGCCTGATCGGCTACGGCCTGGCCGGCTCGGTCTTCCACGCACCCCTGATCGCCACCACCGCGGGCCTGCGCCTGGCCGCGGTGGTGACCGGCCACCCCGAGCGCCAGGCCCAGGCCCGCCGAGAGCACCCGGACACCACCGTCCTCGCCGACCCGCAGGAGCTGTGGGCGGCGGCTCCCCAGCTCGACCTGGTCGTGGTCGCCTCCCCCAACCGCAGCCACCTCCCGCTCGCCACCGCCGCCCTCACCGCGGGCCTGCCGGTGGTCGTGGACAAGCCGCTCACCGCCACCGCCGCCGAGGGCGAGCAGTTGGTCCGACAGGCGCAGGAGCGCGGGCTGCTGCTCAGCGTGTTCCAGAACCGCCGCTGGGACGGCGACTTCCGCACCGTCCAGGAGCTGGTCCGCTCCGGCCGCCTCGGCACGGTGCACCGCTTCGAGTCCCGGTTCGAGCGCTGGCGCCCCGAACTCAAAGGCGGCTGGCGCGAGTCGGGCGATCCGGCCGAGGTGGGCGGACTGCTCTACGACCTCGGGGCGCACCTGGTCGACCAGGCGCTCACCCTGTTCGGCCCGGCCGTGCGGGTCTACGCCGAACTGGACGCCCGGCGGGCCGGCGCCCAGAGCGACGACGACAGCTTCGTCGCCCTCAGCCACGCCGACGGCACCCGCTCGCACCTGTGGATGAGCGCGACCGCCGGTGAACTCGGCCCGCGCTTCCGGGTGCTGGGCTCGACCGGCGCGTACGTCTGCCACGGTCTGGACGGCCAGGAGGACGCGCTGCGGACCGGCCGCACCCCCGCCGACCCCGACTGGGGCATCACCGCCCGCGAGCACTGGGGCAGCCTGCACTCCGGGGACGCCGAGCAGCCGGTCGCCACGCTGCCGGGTGCCTACCAGGAGTACTACGCGGGCATCGCCGCCGCCCTGCGCGGCCGGGGGCCCGCGCCGGTCGACCCGCGCGAGGCGGTCGCGGCGCTGCGAGTCCTGGAGGCGGCGCAGCAGTCCGCCCGGACCGGGCAGGCGGTGGCGCTGTGAGCGCGGGCGCCGCGACTGATGGCGCAGGAGGCACGGGCGCTCCGACCCCGAGCGCTACGACCCCGAGCGCTGCGACTGCCGGCGCTACGACCCCGAGCGCACCGCCCCCGACCGTCGCGGAGCTGGAGCAGCAGCACCGCGACCTCCGCTTCCCCTCCTTCGACCTGGATGACGCCTGGCGGCTCGGCACGCTGATCGTCGAGCTGGCCCGGGAACGGGGCCTCGCGGTCACCGTCGACCTGCACCACGGCGAGCAGCAGGTGTTCCACGCGGCCCTGCCCGGCACCAGCGCGGACAACGACGACTGGATCCGCCGCAAGGCCGCCGTGGTCCGCCGCTTCGGCGAAGCCTCCTACCTGGTCGGCGAGCGCCACCGTCAGTGGGGCCGCCCTTTCGCCCTCGACCCGTCCCGCTACGCCGCCCACGGCGGTTCGTTCCCGCTGCTGGTCCACGGCACCGGCCCGGTCGGCACCGTCACGGTCTCCGGCCTGCCGCAGCTGGCGGACCACCAACTGGTGACGGAGTGCCTGGCCCTTTTCCTGACGCAGCGCCAGGATGAGGAACGCGAGCGGGCGTAGCAGGCGGCCGGGAGGGCCCTGAGGGCCCGCCCGGCGCCGCGCTCGGCTGCGGGGCGCGGCTGCCGCGCTCAACTACAGCGCTCGACTACGGCGCAGTGTGCAGTCAGCGCGAAGCCGCATGGACCAGTTGGACGAAGGCGATCCCTCCGGCCACCAGGAGGGCGACGGTCACTGCGGTCGCCCCCAGCGCGCCGGACACACCGCTCGGCCGGCCTCGGCCTGGGCTCTCTCCGCGACGCTTGGCCGAGCGGGCAGGCAGCAGGCTCGGCTCCGCCCAGAGATAGGCGAAGAAGCCGAATCCCGTCAGCAGACAGATCCCCAGCCAGGTCCCACGCACGGTCGCCGGCTTCCGGTCGTCGAGCAGGAGGTGGCCGATGATCAGCAGTCCGGTGGCGCAGGCGCCGACGCCCAGCGGCGACCATCCGAGGATGCGCGGATAGAGCACCGACACGAGCAGGCTGAGCCCACCGAACCCGTAGGCCGGATCGAAGGGCTGGAACCGGACGGTGGTACCGCTGCCCGCGACCTGCTGCTCGACCACCCGCTCGAACTCGTCGATCGGGCCGGCGAGGCCGGGGTCCCCGTAGCGGACCTGATAGGTCTCCGTCTTGTGCACGAACACGGCGGTCGTCCACTGGACGAACACCCGCGAGCCGTCGGTGTCCACCTGGACCACCGACGTGCGGTGGGAGCGGAGGTCCGCGACGAGTTCCGCCTGGCTGGAGCGCACGGGGAACACCAGGGCCAGCACCGCCAGGTAGCTGCCCACCAGGACCAGCAAGCCGACCCACCTGGTCGGCGCGCCGAAGATGCGGTCGAGCATCCGGGGGTCCTTCACTGCCCAGCTGCGCCCAGGAGAACCGCTGCCAGGCACAACCGAGGACCCGGGTACCTGACGCATGCCCTACCCCCTCACGCACCGGCCGGCCGCGAGGCAGCTCCTCGCAAGCACCTCTGCACGCCGATCGGTCCGGGGTCAGCCTGCCACAGATATTGAACGCGTTCAATTCTCTTGGCTCTCCGTCAGCCTCGGTACCGTCTCCCGTGTGCTGACAGGCCGCCCATTTCGGCCTGGAGCCCGCGATCGACGGGCACGGCCTGGCCGGTTCGATCAGGGGCAGCGTGACGGACGCGGTCCGGGATCCACGTCCCGTTGGCCCGTCCGATCGCGCTTCCGACAGGGCGAAATCCCGTAATCGGCTGTCGCAAGGGCCTCCGGAGTGGCTAGGTTCCGGTCACTGAACTGAGGTGCTGGGGAGCGAACGTGACTGCTGAGGGTGGGCAATGAGCGAGATGCCGGATCAGGTGAATGGGCCCGAGGTGCGGATCAGGCCCTGGGTGGATGGCGACCTTGCCCTGCTGCGGCGCGTGAACACCCCGGTGATGAAGAAGCATGTGGGCGGCCCGGAGACCGACGAGCAGGTCCTGGCACGTCACCAGCGGTACCTGAACTTCGTAGCAACGGGTGCTGGCTGTATGTTCAGCATCCTCCTGGGGACGGAGCGCGAAGCGGTCGGCACCATCGGCTATGCAGAACGCCTGTGGAACGGTGAACGCGTGTATGAGATCGGCTGGAACGTCCTGCCTCCGTTCCAGGGCAGAGGTATTGCGGTCGCCGCCGCAGCGGCGGCCGTCGCGAGTGCGCGGTCGGAGCGGAAGCACAGCCACCTTCATGCCTTCCCGTCCGTCGACAACCCGGCATCCAACGCCATCTGTCGCAAGGCCGGCTTCTCGCTCCTTGCGGAGTGCGACTTCGAATTCCCCCCGGGCAGGTTCATGCGAAGCAACGACTGGTGTCTGGACCTCACAGCAACACCGTGAGGCGGGGAGTTCGTTCAGGGACGACGTGTCCGCCGGGGGTGCGACACCCGTGAGCTCTGGACGCCGGCTTCTGCCATCTTGCGACGGTCTGTCAGGCCTGAAGGCTCGTGGTCAGCGGCCCCAGGGATACTGCCGTGGTGACAACGTTCTTCTCCACCACAACCGACCTGAGCGAACCCTCCCCCACCTGGGTCGAGTCGATGGGCGGCCCGCTGATCGTCGTGCCGGTTTCCGCCCTGACCAGTTGGCAAGGTTGTACCCAGTCCGGGATGGTCGTCGGCACCGGTGACGTTCGGGACGACTACGACCGCGCCTGCGCGGTGGAAGGTCCGGCCGGCGTGATCGCCGTCGGCGAGGAGGGCGCACACGGACTTGTCCTGGCGGACGAGCCTGCCGACAGCTGCTATCTGCCGGAACACCGGGCCTTCGTCCGCTGGTTGGGCGCCAACAGCGAGGCCGATCTGTTCACCGCGGCCCAGGCCGTGCTTGCCGACCCCACCACCGTGTGGGAGGAGTGCGGTACCTGGGAGACGGATGGTCCCGCGGTGCTCATGGACTCCGTGACAGCCGGGACCGAGCTCAGCGTCGAGTACCCGAACGGCGGAAACCTGCCGGAGCACGCCCCCGTCGCTCTGCCGCCCGGGAGCTGGATGGTCCGCGCCGTCCACGCCTCGCCCATCGAGGACACCTCGGTGGGCGTTGTCCACCTGCTGTCTCGGCCCTCGAACTGAGCGCGTGGCACTGAGGCGGTATGGAGGGTCCCTGCTCAGCAGCTCAGACCGGGTCGATCCGGGTGCGCAGCAGGCAGAACTCGTTGCCCTCGGGGTCGGTCAGGACCTGCCAGCTCTCGGTGCCGGTCTGGCCGACGTCGGCGGGGCGGGCGCCGAGGGCGAGCAGGCGGGCCAGTTCGGCGTCCTGGTCGTGGTCGGTGGGGTTGACGTCGATGTGCAGGCGCAGCTTGCCGGTTCGCGGGTCGGCGCTGGGGCTGAACAGCAGGGTGGGTTGCGGGCCGCCCCAGCCGGCCTCCGGCGGGCCGATCTGGATGCTGCCGTCGGCCTCGCGGTCGAGCTCGACGAAGCCCAGCACCTCGCGCCAGAAGGCGGCCAACCGCTCGGGGTCGGCGCAGTCGACGATCAGCTCGGTGATGCGGCAGGCCATGTCGGGGAGTCTACGCGCCGTCAGTCCCGGCCACCGGGACAGGACCTGGCCGGGCCGATCGCGGCGTTGATCCGGCGGCTGATCTCCGTCAGCTGCTTGTGCTGCGCCTTGCTCAGCGGCTCCACGAACAGGCGGCGGACTTCGGCGACGTGACCCGGCGCGGTGGCGACCACCTTCTCCCAGCCCGGCTCGGTGAGCACGGCCAGGGTGCAGCGACCGTCCTCGAGGTCCGGGCGGCGGTGCAGCCAGCCCTTGGCCTCCAGGCGCTTGGCCGTGTGCGAGAGGCGGGAGAGCGAGCAGGCGGCGAACTCGGCCAGATCGCTCATCCGCAAGGTCCGGTCCGGGGCCATCGAGAGGCCGGCCAGCACCTGGTACTCGAAGTGCGAGAGGGCGGCGTCCCGCTGCAACTGGGTGTCCAGCGCGGCGTTGAGGCGGACCGACATGATGGCCAGCGCGAGCCAGGCGTCCAGTTCCTGATCGTCCAGCCAGCGGGGCTCCTCCGTGTCCATACCCGCCACCCTAGCCCACCGCGCGCGGGCGTCCGGCTCGAAGATTTGCTTGACACTTCAAGGAAGCGGCCCTACCTTTCGGCTGACTATTCAGTTGACCCTTCAACTTACCGTGTGGAGTCCTCCCCATGAACATCACCCTGTGGATCATCGCGAGCGTGCTCGCCCTCGCCTTCCTCGGCGCCGGGGCGATGAAGCTGTCGCAGCCGCGCGAGAAGCTCGTCGCCTCCGGCATGGGCTGGGCGCAGGACTTCTCGGCGGGCGCCGTCAAGGCGATCGGCGCGGTGGAACTGCTGGGTGCGCTCGGGCTGGTGCTCCCGGCCGCGCTGCACATCGCCCCCGTGCTGGTCGCGTGGGCCGCCACCGGGCTCGCGGTCACCATGGTCGGAGCGGTCCTCGTGCACCTGCGCCGGGGCGAGGCCAAGCAGGTCGCGCCGAGCGCGGTGCTGCTCCTGCTGGCCGTCGTGGTCGCCTGGGGGCGCTTCGGGCCGTGCCAGTTCTGAGTTCTGGACCATGGGCCATGGGCCATGAGCCGCCCGGGGGCCGTCGGGCGGGTCAGCGGCCGGTCAGAGGCTGGGCGGCCGAGCGATCAGGGCGGGATCAGGGCGGGGATCAGGCAGGCTCCCAGCGCCACTTGTTGTTGTCCCGGCAGATGATGGGGTTGCCGCGACCGTCGATGCCGGTCACGCCGTGGTCCGTGGCGCGGCAGAACTCGCCCGGCAGGTAGCAGTGTCCGGCGTTGGTGAGGGGGTGGCAGGCGGCACCGCCCGGGTCGGGCGGCGTGGTCGGAGCGACCGGGGCAGCCGGCGTGGTCGGGGTGACGGGCTTGGCGGGGGCGGCCGGCTTGGCCGCGGCGGTCGGCTTCGCCGCCGCCGGCGTGGTGGCCACCGGCGGCGGGGCGTCGGTGGCCGCGGGCGGGCTGCTGGGTTCCGGCGCTGCCGCCGGTGCCGTGGTGGGCGCCGGCACTGTGGCGGGTGCCGTGGAGTGCCAGGAAACGGCCGGCGCCGGCCGGCTGGACACGGTGTCCGCCTGCTTCCCGCCGGCGAGCGCGCCGACGGCCGCGAACAGTACCAACAGGCCCACCAGGCCCAGGCAGCCGAGCCCGGCTATCTTGCCGGCTTTGGGCTTGCCGCCCGCGCGTGGGGGACGGGACCGGGTCGGCGCGGCCCAACCGGGGCGGCCGGGATCGAAGTTGCTCATGGGTGCCTTCACTGTTCCTCGGGGCAGAGGCGATCAGCCTGGCAAGGACATCTGAGGCGCCGTCAGGATGTGGTCGAGCCGTTATGCCCTCGCGACGCATTCGTGAGGGTCGCGGCCGACCCTTCGCGATCCCTACTTCTCCTGGGGTACCCGCAGTTGCTCCGCGCGTGGGACGACCGGGCCGCGCCGATGGCGTGTCCTGATGCGGACGGTTCGAGCGAGGAGGAGTCACGGGATGGGGACGGGGATGGGGACGGGGACGGGGATGGGGACAGGGCCAGTGGCGGGGACGGGGATCGCGACCGAAGGGCGGCGCGGCTGGCGGCTCGGCGGCCCGGGCTTCGTGGTGGGCTTCGTGGCGAGCCTGGTCGCGGGGGCCGTGCTGGCCCGCAGTTCGCTCTACCTGCCCGGCGCGGGCGCCGCCGAACTGCGCGTCTACTACGGTGCGAGCGGCCTCGCGGTGGTGGTCGCCGCGCTGCTCCAACTCCTCGCTGCGGCCGGGTTGCTGTGGTTCGGACTGGGGTTGTCGTCGGCCGTCGGCGCGGACCGCCGGGCCAGGTACGCGAGCTGGCTGGCCGCAGCCGCGTTCGCCGGCTCGGCCGTGCTCTCACTCGCCCTCGCCGGACTCGCCCACGGCGCGGGCGAGGGCACGCTCGTGGCGTCGGCCCGGCTGGCCCTGGCGCTGGGCGGCCCGCTGCACCTGGCGGGGCTGGCCGGGCTGCTCCGCTACGGCTCGCGGACCGCGCAGGACGCCGGGCGCGGGCCGCGCTGGGTGCTGCGCTTCGGCACTCTGGTGGCGCCGCTCCTGCTGCTGTCACTGGTCTCGCTCGCCCTGCCCGCCGCGACCCGGGTGGAGCCGCTGTGGCGCCTGCTGGCCGCGGTCTGGCTGGTCACGGTCGGTGTGACCGGCCTGCCGCGCGGTGAGCGGGAGTTGCCCCCGGCACCGCGCCCCGCGTACAACTCGTCAGGTGAGCGCCATTCCTGACGAACCCGCATCCGACGACCGGCCGGCCCTCGACTTCCTGCGCTCGCACGGCGCGGCGGAGCTGGCCCACCCGGGCGGCACCCTGCTGGAGCACCTGGTCCGGGTGCGCGAGCGCCTCGCCGACTGGGGCGCGCCGCGGGAGGTGTGCCTGGCCGGGCTGTGCCACGCCGCCTACGGCACCGACGGCTTTCCGGCCGCGCTGCTGCCGACGACCGAACGCGGCACCCTGGCCGAGCTGATCGGCGACCGTGCCGAGGCACTGGTGTACCTGTACGCGAGCTGCGACCGGGCCCTCAGCTATCCGCGCCTGGGCGAGAGCGGGCGGCCACTGTTCCTGGACCGGTTCACCGGGTCCGAACATCGGGTAGAGGCTGAGGAGTTGCGCGCGTTCCTGGCGATCACGGCCGCCAACGAGCTCGATGTCTTCGCGCACAACGCGGAGCTGGCCGCCCGCTACGGCGCGGCTCTGCACCGCCTGCTGGCGCCGCTCCACGACCTGCTGCCGCCCGCCGCCCGGCGGGAGCTGGACACCCTGGGTTCGGAGCGGTAAGCCGGATCGGCCCAGAAGTCCACCCGGTCGATCAGCCCGTCCCGCACCCGATAGGCCACCAGGTCGCGCACGGCTCCGCCGTGATGCCGTGCGCGACCTCGTGGTCCACCACCCACACGCCCTCGGTGAGCCGACCGGGGTCCCGGCCCGGCAGCGGGGTGTTTGGATCGGGTCGCAGCGGCAAGACGGTGCCGGAAGGTTCGGCGGATCGGATGGCGGAGGGAGAGCGATGCGCTGGTGGAACTCTGATCAGCACCACGGCCGTTGGGGAACCGGCGGGCTACCCGGCATCCTGCGCCGGTGTCAGCGCCCGCTCGGGGCGCTGCTCAGTTGCGGACTGGCGCTGCTGGCGCTGCCGTGGCTCGGCGCGCCGCCCGGAGCCCGGGCCGGGATCCAGCACCTGCTGGTGCTGCTGACCCTGGCCTGCAGTGGGTGGCTGGGGGTCCGCGCGGTGGGCCTGCTGGTGGACGGCGCGCTGCACCTGGCCGTGCACCGCCGCGACCCGGCCTGGGCCGGGCGGGCCCGCACCCAGGCCAGCCTGGTCGGGCGGATCTGCCAGCTGGTGGTCGCCCTGGCCGCACTGGGCGCGATGCTGATGACCTTTCCCACCGTGCGCGGGGTCGGCACCAGCCTGCTCGCCTCGGCCGGCCTGGTCGGCGTGCTGGCCGGGGTGGCCGCGCAGAGCACCCTGGCCAACCTGGTCGCCGGGGTGCAGATGGCCTTCGGCGACCTGGCCCGGATCGGCGACGTCGTGGTGGTGGCCGGGGAATGGGGCACGGTCGAGGAGATCACCCTCACCTGCGTGGTCATAGCCACCTGGGACCAGCGGCGGCTGATCATGCCGATGTCCTACTTCGTCAGCCGCCCGTTCGAGAACTGGTCGCGCCGCTCCAAGCGGATCACCGGCACGGCGCTGCTCCACCTCGACCACCGCGCCCCGGTGGCCCAGCTGCGCGAGGAGTTCGAGGCCTATCTGGCCAAGAACGAGCTCTGGGACGGCGAGGGCAGCGCCCTGCAGGTGGTGGACACCACGCCCAGCACCATCGTGGTCCGGGCGCTGGCCACCGCCGCCGACGGGGCCGACGCCTTCGAGCTCCGCTGCCAGCTGCGGGAGCACCTGATCGGCTACCTGTGCGAGAACCACCCGGACGCGCTGCCCCGGGTCACGGTGGCCGACCCCGCCGACTGCACAGCCGGCTCGGCTACTTGAGCTTGCTGCGACCGGTGGCGGCCCGGCTGACCCGCCGGGTCCGGGCCGGCCTGCTGGGGCGCACGTCGGGGCGCGGCGGCTGCTCCTCGGCCTGCGGGACACCGGTCCGCAGCCGGGCTGCGGCGAGCGCCAGCGCGACAGCGGCCGGGTTCTCGGTGATGCCCCGGGCGGCGGCCGCGACGTGGTGGCGGTTGCACCAGAGCGGGCTGGCCGCCCGGCCGTCGGACCAGGCCAGGCCCTCCGGCGGGAGGTAGAGGACGCCGCAGACGGTGCACTGGAAGACGAGGCGCATCGAGGTCTCCCTACTGGATCCGGCCGGAGCCGTGGCAGGTGCTGCAGGGCCCGGTGAAAGTCTCGGTGGTGGGTTCCTGGCTGCCGTCCGGCCTGGTCACGACGGTGTGCCGGGTCTGGGTGGTGACCCCGGCACCGCCGCACGCGTAGCAGGGGATCGGCTGCTGACTCATGTGACTGACGGTACTCCCGCGGCTACCCGGTTGTCAGCCGGTCCGACCGGGTGCCGTCCGACGGCCCGTCAACCCGTCCAGGCGACCGGCGTCGCGGCCCCCGGCCCAGCCGGGCGCCACCGGCCGGACGGGGGACGCGGAGGCGTCAACAGGGACGGGTGAGGCGGCGCACTCCTCGCGGTCAGGCACGCGGCTGCGGCCACCCGCTGCCGTCGACCGCCGCCCCGGGCTCGGTGGTGCGGGCGGGGCCGGCCACCTCCAGCCAGACCGCCTTGCCGCGGGTGTCCAGCTCGACCCCCCAGGAGCGGGCCAGGCGGTCGACCACGCGCAGGCCGTGCCCGCCCGGGTTGCCCGGCTCGGCCGGTGACCGCAGCCGGGGCGGCCGGGCGCTCCCGTCGCTCACCGTGACCCGCAGCCGCTCGCCGTTCCAGCTCAGCCGGAGCAGGCGCGGGCCGCCCGGGGCGTGCAGGCAGGCGTTGGTGACCAGTTCTGACACCATCAGCAGCACGTCCTCGGCCACCGCCTGCTGTTCCTCGTCGGCGGTCGGCAGCCAGCGCCAGTCCAGCAGGGCCTGCCGGCTGAAGTCCCGGCAGCGCTGGACCGCGCCACGGCTCTGCACGAGGACCAGGCTCCTGGTCTCGTCCGGCCGGGGCGCGGTGAGCGGATCGGTGCTCGACATCACGGACACCTCACCCGGGGGTCCGGCCGGGCGAGTGGGGCTCGCGCACCGCCGCCTCGACATCTTTGGTCACCGTCAGCACCTCGTCGGCGCCGGTGATCGCGAACAGCCGGGCGACCGCCGGGCGCAGGCCCGCCACCACCAGCTCCACCCGAGGTTGCAGGTCCAGGCGGGTGCGCAGCAGCTGGTTGAGCCCGCTGGAGTCGCAGAAGCCGGTACCGCTGAGGTCGATGACCACCCGGGCCAGCCCGTCCATCGGTTCGGCGAGCGCCTCGGCCAGCAGGGCGACGGTGTCGTGGTCCAGCTCCCCCGTCACCGCGACCACCCGCGCGTCCCCCGATCGCCGCACGGCCACGCTCAACCGCGCTGCCTCCTGCGGCTCCACCTCGGGTCCTTCTGCTGACATGCCGGCCTCCGGTCCGATTCGGTCAGTGCACTCCTCTCCCATCATGGGGTGCCTGCCCTGCCCCGACTCGGGAAAACACGGCGGGACGGGGCCGGTATTCACGGCTCGCCACCGAAGCGGTGCCGCCACTCGCGGGCTCGGGCGTTGTGCCAGTCGACCCCGGACTGGGCCTGCTGCGGCGAGAGGTCGCAGGCGACCGCGAGCGCCTCCAGGGTGACCGGCCCGTCGGTCTGCGCCAGCTCGCGGCAGACCTTGGCGGCCCACAGCTCCTCCGGCTGGAAGGGCCGGCGGCGGTAGACCTCCACCAGCTGCGCCAGGTGGTCGATCGAGCAGGCGGTGAGGAGCCGCTTGCCGTCGCCGCGCGGATCGGCGTCGTTGATCGCCGAGGAGTCGGGGACCAGCGCGTAGAGCTCGTCCGCCTCGTCCTCGATCGTCACGCCGCACTCGTCGCACAGCTCCGGCAGGTCAGGTTCGCCGTACCCGTCCTCGTCCTCGTCCCAGCCGTCCCCGGGCCGGTTGGTGTCGTCCATGCCCGGCGGCTACCCGGACCGCCCGCCGCAAACCCGGCCGGCCCGGGTTGTCGCACCCGAACGGGCCGGCGGGGCGGCGGCGGCCGTTTCGGGCCCCCCCGCCCCCGGGCGCGGGGGGGGCGGGGGGGGGTGGTGGGGGGGGGGGGGGTCCCGGACGCGGGTGGGGTGGGGAGGGCTCTGGTCCGGGGGGCTTTCTGGGGTGCCGCGTTCCCGGCCGTGGGGGGGGGGGGGG
>NZ_PYBW01000130.1 GCF_003205575.1 Streptomyces tateyamensis | reverse complement strand
TCCTTAAGTCACTGGTATTGAGGCTAACGGAACGATATCGGCTCTCCCGCAGGCTCGATCGCTCGGCAGGAGCAGCAGAACATGGCTGGTCGTTGTGGGCGTTTGATGGTCCGCCAAGTGGCGAGGCTGCAGTAGCGCGGACGATGTCTCCCGATGAGGTCACCAACTCCTGCACGACGCCTCTAAAGCAGGCGTCGTGCAGGAGTTGGTGATCGCCTGTTTATTGCGAGCGGTCGGTGGCAGGTTGGTCGCCAGCGGGCCCAGATGCCGAACATCACGTCACAGGTTCGCCAAGAAGCAAGGAGCGGGCCCGGGCCCGGAAGCCGATGTCCAAGCTGGCACTGGTTACAAGGAAGCCCACGACATCGGCGGCTCGCTTGGCAGCTACCTCCTCGTATAGGCCACCCATGTCCTCTGGCTTCTCAATGCGCTTGCCGAGTGCGGTGACGGAGGTGGCCAGCTCAAGCATTCGCAGAGCTGGCAGCACTGCGTCCGGACGCGTCAAGATGCGGATCACCAGTTCACGAAGCCGTGGGAAGTACGTCGGAAGCAGCTCAACATGTACCTCATCCGGGAGGGCGCCACTGCGTTTGATGGTCTCCAGCAAATGCGACAGACCTTGCTTCTCGCGCAACCCTGCTGGCCCTCCAAACAAGTACTCCTGCAAGCCGCGATCAGGGTCAGCGATGTGAGTGGCCCTCAGGGCTTCCACCGCATGGCTCAGCGCGAGCAGGTACAGCCACGCGCAGTCGAGAACGAGGGCTAGGTGCTGCGGGATCCGGGGGTCCAGGTGCTGGGCGACAGCGGCGAGCTCGTCGACCATCTGCATCGGGTTGCGGTGCTGTTCGGTGATCCAGTACGTGAATTCTCGGTAGTCCACGAGCGGCTTCAGGCGCTTGTCCAACCCGCTGAAAGCACGTAGAACGGAGGTGGCCTTCTCCGGCTGAAACAGCCATGCCAGCGGCTCGGCATCCAGCGCGAGATCGCAGGAATGCAGGTCTTCGAGCCGGGTAACCTCTGCACTGTTCAGCGCGGAGATCCTCAGGCGGGATGTCAGCTGCCGTGCGGCATTGGTCAGATCCTTCTCACGGACCATATAAGCGGTGTCCGCAGCAAAGAAGTCAGCGACGCCCCGGACCCAAAACATCCGGTTTGTCGAGCCCTTACTGGAAGTCTTGCAGTCCACGATGGCGCTCTGGAGGCGAAATCCTCCCCCGACTGTGTATCCGAGGACGTCCAGGTCGGTGTATGCCTCGGGGGCATCAGAGCGGCGCCCCCGGGGCCCAGTCGGCGAGGCGTCGCGCATGGCAACGCTTCGGAGCACCACGTCCAGGCGAGTCGTGTAGCCCATCTTCCACAGCAGCCGGCGAGAGGCGACCTTGAGGCCCAGATCGAGTTCGCTCATCGTGCGTGTCCCCTTCCGAGCGCAGCATTCACAACGCTCTGCCACTGCTTTGGGCTGACCGGGGCCTTGATCCGTGTCCGCTGCATGGTCTGCATGGGCGCCGTGAACGGTTGCCCCAGCGCTAGTGTCTGCCGGGCTTGTTCATCGCCCACCCGACCATCGAGCTGCTCGCCGAACGCGATCAGGTCACGGGCGACCCGCAACGCCTCACGGTTGTCTGGCGTATCGATGAACCGCGGAGTCACCCACCTACCGCCCGGCATCATGTCGGGGTCGAAGGCGATCAGCCCAGCCGCGTGTACCAGTCGGTACTGCCGTTCGTGGGACTCATGCGGGTACAGGAAACCGCGGTTCGGATCGAGCAGCTTGTCGATAACAGCTACCAATGCATCGGGCGAAAGGTTGGTTGCGCCTCCGAAGTGCTGTCCGCATCGTAGACAGGCCAGCACTGCCAGCGCCTTCTCCAGGACTGGTTTACGGTTACGCAGCAGTTCTCGGTCAAGTGTGTAGGGCAGTGCTGCGAACGGCTGCACGGTGCTGTTCGGCAGCTCCACCGCAGGGGCAAGGATCAGGCCTCGTTTGATCGCGTCCTGCAGCAGAGGCTGACTATCGCCGACTGGCAGGCCCTGTTCCCCCCGCACAGCTGCGAACGCTTCCGCAAGCTGGTCCGCGCCGTGATCGCGGACCAGCTCAGCGATCACCTGCGGGTTCTCGAAGCCGAAGAACGGCGAGTACAGCACATCACCATCCGGCATCTGGATCCGTTTGACCAGTCCGGATCGCTCGCCCACCTCCAGCAAACTGGGCAGCATGGCTGAGTCCATGCCTACCTTGCTGGCAGCTTCCTCCTCTGGCACGGGCCCGTCAGCCAGGTAGTCCACGAGGAGTACCATCTGTTCCTCGGTCTCCGATGGCTGACGATCTCGCCACGCCTCCCCGAGCTTCGCGTACAGGTCGTCGTAGTACGGCACGCTCTCGGTAAACCGAGTGATCTTGCCGCCTGAGCGTTGTACCCCCTCGACGAATCCCATGTCTGCTAGCGCAAGGACGACCTGATCGAAGGCGAACACGCTGACATCGAGTTGTTCTGCCGCAACGGCGCGCAGAGCCTGGGCGTTGTCGATGACCTCCTGGCCGCGAACCAGGGCGGCCAGGCTGGCGGCCATGCCTATTAGCTGTGTGTCCGCCAGCGGCGTCAGCGAGCCCGAGTTCGGGTCTACATTTCGCAGTCCCGCATGCACATCTTGGCAGCGCAATCCCTCGTCGAACTTCTCCATCGAGCCACCTCGCCCGTTATCGGATGCAGCAAACCCGTTCCCAATTGTGTGACTTATATCACATTTTCCATGCCTTGGAGTGCTTGAATCATGAGATGCGGGCGAGCTGGGCCGGCTGTACGTGCCCCCTCGCGGCCCTCACTTCCTCGTCTCCGAGCGCGCCCTTGCAGCGTGACCGCTGGGAGCTCACTCCTTGGAACGTCAACCGCGTTGACTGGGCGCTCGTAGGCGAGGCCTGAGAGGTCCGTCACGGTGATCGCCGGGGCGTCGTGGTTGTTCCAGCGCGGACCTGACGTCCTGCCGGTCGATCGTGAACTGCGGCCACCTCGTTCCGCAGATGAACGGGCGCTGCCAGCCTCACAGGACAACGCGAAGTCAGCCCCCAGTGCCGACACCCAGCAGGGTGTTGGTCAGGGGCAGAACTACGACCACCGGAGATCCAGTTACGACTACCAGTGTCGGCGGCCTCCCTTACGCTGTGCATGCAGTGCTTGACGCGAGGGCGGGGTGTTGTGGGGCAGGAGACCAGGGCCGGGGTGCGGAACCCTCCAAGGGCGTCCGCTCTGATGGAGAGCCTGCGTTCGTTCGGCTACGACATGGCCACCGCGCTCGCTGACCTTGTGGACAACAGCATTACGGCCGGAGCGACCCAGGTGCGGGTCGAGTTCTCAACCACGGAGGGCCAGAGCTGGGTCGCGATCGTCGACAACGGTAAGGGAATGACTGAGGCCGTGCTTCACAAGGCACTACGGCTGGGAGGGGATGGGCCGACGGCGCTCCGCGACCGGGCCGATCTCGGACGCTTCGGGCTAGGCCTGAAGACGGCGTCTCTGTCCCAGTGTCGTCTGCTGACTGTTCTGTCTCGTAGAGCTGGCCGACTTACGTGCCGTTCGTGGGACCTCGAGCACGTCGCGAGGGTCGACGACTGGGAGGTACTCACAGAGGCCGACGCCGACGCGCTGCAGATCGCGGAGGAGGTCGCCTTCACCGGCACCGGGACGATGGTGCTGTGGAGGCACCTGGACAACGCCGGCGAAGGAAAGGTACTGGCGCAGCGCATAGGCCAGGCCCGAGTCCGGCTGGCCATGTGGTTCCACAGGTTCCTGGCCGCTGGCACGCTCGACCTACGCGTCGGCCCACGCAGCGTCAGGGCCTGGGATCCGTTCTGGCGGAAGTGGATGGCCACCCAGGACCTAGGTACGGAGTTCCTGGGCCCACAGGGGGCGGTGAAGGTCACTCCGTTCGTCCTTCCCCACCCTGCGCGACTCAGCAACCAGGAACTGGATCTCGCAGCCGGGCCTCGTGGGTGGAACGCCCAGCAGGGCTTCTACGTGTACAGGCGCAACCGCCTGGTCTCCGCCGGCGGCTGGCTCGGGCTCCCGGACCTCACGAATACCCATCAGACCCGTCTCGCCCGGATCGAGGTGGACATCGATCAGAAGGCGGACTCGGCTTGGCAGGTCGACGTGCGCAAGTCCCGAGTTCACGCGCCTCCCGGTCTTGAAGCTGACCTCACACGGCTGGCCTGCGCCGCCCGTGAGGCCTCTGTCCGGGCTTTCCGGCAGCGTGCAGTGACCCTGACGCGAGCCCGGGGCGCGGAGATCACGTTCGGTTGGCTGCCGCGACAGAGGGGCGGTGCGATCGACTACGTCGTCAATCGCCAGCATCCAGTCGTGCAGGCCGCGTTGGAGGCGCCTGGCAGGGCAACAGTCGAGGCTCTGCTGCGCCTGGTCGAGCGCACCGTGCCGGTCGGGCTGATCGCCATCGAGGCGGAGCGGGACGAGACACGCACCCCGCAGGCGGCGCTCGAGCACGACGACGAGAACGTGGTTCGCGCCGAGCTGACGGCGATGCTTGTCGGACTGCCGAAGGATCCCGTCGCGCGGGATCGCCTGGTTCGGGCACTGGCCTCGGTTGAGCCCTTCAACCGCTTCCCAGCCCTGGTGGCTGAACTGACCTCAGAAGTAAGCACGGACGGAGATGGAAGATGAGCAGCGATGACCTGAAGTTCGCTCTCGACATCGCCGAGGCGATGGTCATGCGGATCGACCGCTCCTCCAGGACCCGAGAGGCCCTCATCCAGGTGGCGGAGGACGTGCATGGGGCCGTGCGTCTGGTGCGCCCCGGTGTGACCGCGGAGGAGATCGCCCGTGCCCTCGAGGAGCGCTTCAACGTCTGGGCCCCTCGGGAAGTCTGGGTCCTCGATCCAGCCAAGCACAGCCAGTGGCTCGACAGGCGCGAGAACGACATCGAGTGGCGGTACTGGGACCGCTACAAGAACTGGCTGCTGCACAGGAAGGGTTGGAAGCCGGCGACGGTCGAGACACTCAGCGACTCGACGAACACGGTGCTGTCCCTCATGGAGGACCCAGAGCGCCCAGGAGGTTGGCTGACGAGGGGGCTGACCTACGGCCAGGTCCAGTCCGGCAAGACAGCCAACTACACCGGTCTCGTCTGCAAGGCCGTCGACGCCGGCTACCGCGTGGTGATCGTCCTCACCGGGGCGCACGAGAGCCTGCGCCACCAGACGCAGGCACGCCTGGACCTGGAGTTCCTGGGATTCGACACACGATTCATGCGCGAGCGTACAGCCGGGTCCACGTACATCGGGGTTGGCAACCTTGACATGAAGGAACCCCTGCTGTGCATGTCGATGACCACGCAGAACAAGGACTTCAACTCCAACACGCTCGAGTCGACACCAGTGGACCCACGACGTGTGCGCCTTCTCGCGGTGGTGAAGAAGAACGCGCGCATCCTGGAGAACCTCCGGCTGTGGCTCCAGGGACACGGAACGGAGCAGCCGGACGGCAAGAAGGTGATCACAGACCTTCCGCTGCTCATCATCGACGACGAGGCCGACTACGCGTCCGTGGACACGAAGAAGCCGCGCCGAGGGCGAACCGCCAGCGATCCTGACCACGACCCCACCGCGATCAACCGCTGCATAAGGGAGATCCTCGGTACCTTCGAGAAGCGCGCCTACGTGGCGTACACAGCGACTCCGTTCGCGAACATCTTCATCTCGAACGACACCGATCACCCGGACCACGGGGATGACCTCTTCCCGAGCAGCTTCATCGTGGCCCTGAACCCGCCGTCCAACTACTGCGGTCCGGAGACCGTGTTCGGACTCGACGATCCAGCGGCGGACGAGGTCCGAGAGCCCCTTCCCGTGATCCGGATCGTGGAGGACGAGGCTGCCTGGATGCCCGACGACCACACGAAGGACCACGAGCCCGCAGGTCGGCTCCCCGGGTCCCTGGTCGAGGCCGTCGACGCCTTCGTGCTCTCGACAGCCGCTCGGAAGGCGCGGACTGCGGAGTACGGCGTTGAGCCGGGGCACAACACGATGCTGGTCCACGTCACCCGATACCGGACCACCCAGGTCGCGGTCGCGCGACAGATCACGTCACATCTGCGGGAGATGGACAACCTCTGGGGAGACCACGGAGCAGCCGGCCAGCGTCTGCGGGGCCGGCTCCGTGAACTCTGGGAACGTGACCACGTGAGCACCTACGACACGTTGCGCGAGCGGTCGGATCTCAGCGGTCTTGTGGGCGAGCCGGTCGACTTCGACCAGGTCCTCGCCCAGATCCCCGGTGTACTCGAGGACTGTGTCAAGGGTGTGAAGACCATCAACGGTCTGGCGGCCGACGTCCTCGAGTACGAGTCGAGCACGCCGGCCACGGTCATTGCGGTTGGTGGCGACAAGCTCTCCCGCGGCCTGACGCTGGAAGGCCTCACGGTCTCGTACTACCTGCGTGCGTCCAGGACCTACGACACGCTCATGCAGATGGGCAGGTGGTTCGGTTACAGGAACGGCTACCTGGACGGGACACGCCTGTACACCACGAAGAGCCTGGTCGACTCATTCGTGCACGTCACTCGTGCGAATCGCGAACTCATGGATCTCGTCTCGTTCCTGGCAGAGACGAACAAGCGGCCTGCCGACGTGGGCCTGCGAGTACTCGACGGCTACGAGAAGCTCCAGGTGACCGCTGCCGCGAAGATGCGCGGCTCCACGGTCATCTCCCTCTCCTCGGCCGGTCAGCGGCCCGAGACGCTCTTCATGCGCACGGGCAGGCAGGACGTCGTCGAGAACTACGCCCGCCTGGAGCGCCTGGTGGAGGACATCCAGGACTGCGACCAACTCGAACCGGAACTGCGGTACGGCAGCACGGGCTTCTTCCGGACCGGGGTTCCCGCCCGAGTAGTGACCGAGTTCCTGGACGGCTTCAGCGCGTCGGGGAGGAACCTCCAGGCATCGCCCAGCCTCCTCAAGCAGTACATCGAGAACCAGGTCGCCCGGGGCGAACTCACCTCGTGGACCGTAGCCGTGACCGCTGGTGCCTCTCCTCACCAGCGCCTGGACGTCGGCGGGGACACGTTCAGGCAGGTCACCCGTAAGCCCCTGGGTGTGAACTCCGACAAGCAGGTGGCGGAAGGCACCGACTTCCCGGTCGGTGTGCTGGTCAGCCCGGGCCACGAGGCCATCGGGATCCCGCAGGCGGCCCACAAGCTGGCCGAGGAGGCGACCCTGCTGGACTTCAGGAACAGCGGCGGCGGTGGTAAGGAACCCGTGCGTCCCAGCGGCCGGCAGCTGCGTCAGCACCGTGACGCACGTGAGGGCCTTCTCCTCATCTACCCGGTGGACGCGACTCAGGTGGCCTACCCCGACGGCCTCACGGACGTTACGCGGGTCGGTGCTGACGGTACGACGCAACGACTTCCGCTCGTGGGTTACGCGTTGTCCCTCCCAACGTCCGAAACCGCCAGGTCCACCAAGTACCGCGTCAACGAGATCTACCTCAAGGAACTCCAGGGAATGGTCGCGGACATTACTGACGAGGCGGAGGAAGCGTGACGAGCCCCAGTGCGGCGCAGATATCAGCGCTGTTCGATGCCCTTGAGGCCGAGACGCCCGTTGGACCGGGTGCAGTGCGTCGCCGCCTGCAGTCCGCCGTGACGCTCGACGTCTTCGCCGAGGTCAGATTTCCCGAGGGCGAGTGGGCCGTGCTCATCGACAGCTCGGAGCACCTCGACGACCGGGACCTGGTGCTCGCCAACGGCCTCACCTGCTCGGTTCAGGCCGGGAACGTGGAGATCGTGGCTCAGCCCAGCACCGATCGGGGCGTGTTCTCCGCCCTTCTGGCCGACCTGCTGGGGCACCTTGCCAGCACGTCGGCGGCTCCTGCGGCGACCGTCACCCGTCGGATCGCCACGTGGCAGCGCATGCTGGGCCGGGGGCTCGGGCAGGTTCTGGGACCCGAGGAGCGGGCCGGCCTGTTCGGGGAGCTGCTCGTGCTCAGGGACATCGTGGTTCACGCCCTTGCCGGTAACGCGGTCGCCAGCTGGACCGGCCCACGCGGTGGCGCGAAGGACTTCCTGTGGGGTGACTGGGGACTGGAGACCAAGACCACAGTCAGTAGGCAGCGGTTCCCGAGGTGTCGGATCCACGGTGAGGAGCAACTCGGTACTGGTTCACTCACGACTCTTCTGCTCACGCACCAGACGCTCCGCAGGGACTCCACCGGGCTCAGCCTCCCCGACCTGATCGATGAGCTGCGGGAGCACCGCGGTCTGACCGGCCAGCTGTCCGAGCTGGAGGACGCCCTGCTGGAGGCCGGCTGGGTCGAGAGCCACCGGCGTCACTACGAGGACGAGCGCTGGATACTCGCCGGGCGCAGGTTCTACCGCGTCGAGGACGGTTTCCCACGGATAGTCAGCTCGATGCTCCCAGCCGGCGTGTCAGGCGTCTCCTACAATCTGGACCTGCGGCTCTGCGGCCCCTTCCAGGTGGACGAGGCCACGGCTCGGGACCTGCTGGGGTACGAGACGAGTCGTTTGGGGGAGGAGCACCTTGTCCGAGAGTGATCTGCGGGACTTCGCCGAGGACCTTCACGAGACCGCCCGCGCGAATTTCGGGGAGTCAACGGGGACGCCTTACTTCAACGACTCCTTCACGGAGGTCGTGGGCGGATACCTGGTCGAGGACGGGGCACTCGAAGGTGTCGAACCCTGTTACTTCCGAAAGGAGACCGACACCGGACGCGGAGCGATGGAGGTCTTCGGGTACTTCATCGGCCGCGGTGGAAGTGCGCTGGACATCGTTACCGCCGACCTGAACCGGAAAGCCGAGGTGATCCGGAAGGCCGAGGTCCAGCGGGCCCTTCGGCGGGCCCGAAGCTTCGTGGATCGTTGCCGTCGGGGAATCCATCTGGATCTGGCCGAGACCGATCGCGCTCACCCCATGGCCCTCGCGATCTACAACGCTTGGCCTGAGCTGTCCAGGGTGAGGATCTTCTTCGTCACCGACGGGCGTGTGACCGTCGACGCGTGGGACGAGGAGGAGGTTGCCGGCCTCAGGTGCACGTACGAACTCTGGGACATCGCACGTCTCCACCGTCTCGCCTCGTCCGGCAGGCCAGAGGAGGACACGGTGATCCACCTGGACCCGCCCCTCGCCTGCCTGCCAGTGCCAGGTGACGACGACTACTCGTGCCTGCTGACCGCGATACCCGGAAACGTCATCGCGAAGCTGTACGACGAGTACGGTGCCAAGCTGCTCCAGCGCAACGTGCGTGCCTACCTGCAGGCACGCACCAAGGTCAACAAGGGCATCGGGGAGACCGTCCGAAACACCCCTGGCCGTTTCCTCGCGTACAACAATGGTGTGTCAGCGACCGCCAGTGCCGTGGTCACAGCGCCTGGAACCGGAGGCGTCCACGAGATCAGCCAGCTGGTGAACCTGCAGATCGTCAACGGAGGCCAGACAACGGCCTCGCTGCACAACCTGTGGACCCGCGACCCTCGCAGCCTGGACCGGGTGTCCGTATCCGCGAAGATCACCGTGGTCGGCGGAGACGTGCTGGACCAGCTCGTTTCGGAGATCTCGCGGTGCGCGAACTCCCAGAACGCGATCAAGGAAGCGGACTTCCAGGCCAACGGACCGTTCCACGTGGCGATCGAGAGGCTCTCCCGATCCGACTGGGTGCCGGCACGGGAGGGGAGTACGGCGCAGTCCCGCTGGTACTACGAGCGCGTGCGCGGCCAGTACCAGGTGGACCTTTCCAGGCTGGACCGCGGCAAACAGCAGCGTGACTTCCGGGCGCAGAATCCCATCTCACAGAAGTTCGGCAAGACTGACCTCGCCAAGTACGAGCTGGCGTTCCTCGGACGTCCCCACGACGTGAGCCTCGGCGCAGAGAAGTGCTTCCAGATCTGGACGTCCGACGTCCTCGGCGGAGCAGCCCCAGTGGTGCCCGACCGCCGGCACTTCCGTCACCTGGTGGCCAAGGCGATCATCTTCGGTCGTACCAGGAAGATCATTCAGTCCATGAAACTGGGTGGCTACCTCGGGCCGACCGCCACCTACGTGATGTCACTGGTCGTCGACCGGTGCGTCGACCAGATCGACCTGGACGAGATCTGGCGGACACAGGATCTCCCGGCCTGGTTGCGTGAGGCTGTTCCCGGCGTGGCGAACGACGTCGTTCGGCCCCTGCTCGTGGACGCTCCCGAGGCGGCCAACGTCACCGAGTGGTGCAAGAAGGAGGCGTGCTGGGATAGAGTGCGGGCTTCTGCCTGGGCCCCGTGACATCCACACCTACCTGATCGTTAGGATGTGTAGCCGGGCAACCATCTTTTCCGGTGCCCTGAACACTGCTGCGTCACTGCCCAGCGGTACGTCTGGGACGGACCGCATCAGCCGTTTGTGCCGAGCCACCGAAAACTATGGCGGTTCGGGGCATTTGGTTGATTGCCATGGGTTAACTGTGGTGTCGTGGTCCCCGTCATAGGGCGTCGAGCGGAGGGTGTGGGGTGTCGGGCAGGACTCGTGCGCCAGGGACCTACGGGGTAACTCTGGTGCGCAGCAAATACCTCCCTCTGGAGCCGCACCCCGACTCCTGCACGCCCGACACCTTCCGGGAGTGGGTGGGCCGTCACAAGGACGAGCCCTTGGCGGTGGACCTCTTCTCCGGGGCGGGGGGCCTGAGCCTCGGCCTCAAGCGCGCAGGGTGGACCGTTGCCGCAGCCGTCGACAGGGACGAGCGTGCGCTGGAGACGCACCGGCACAACTTTCCGGGCATGAGCCTCAACCTCGATCTCGGTAGTCCAGACGATCGTGAGAAGCTGCTGTCGCTGTTCGAGGGCGTGAAGGTGGACCTCGTGGCCGGCGGTCCGCCCTGCCAACCGTTCAGTCGGGCAGGCAGCGCCAAGATCCGCAGTCTGGTGAAGGCCGGCGTCCGTGACAAGCACGACCTCCGCAAGGAGCTCTGGCGCGCGTACATCGAGATCGTGCTCGCACTCAGGCCGCGAGCGGTCCTGATGGAGAACGTCCCGGACATGGGCCTTGCGGATGACTTCCGCGTCGTCCGCATCATCGATGAGATGCTCGAGGATGCTGGCTACGCGACTCAGGTCCAACTCGCGGATGCATGGAAGTTCGGCGTGCCCCAGCACCGGAGGCGACTGATCCTCCTGGCGCGGCTGGACTCCCTCGAGTTTCGATGGCCTGCGCCGAGCGACCAGAAGGTCACGCTTCGTGATGCGATTGAGGATCTCCCGCCGATCCCCACGGGTGAGACGGGACACCGGGAGACCCGCTACCCGTCGCGGAAGAAGCTTTCTGCATTCGCCCGGGAGATGAGGGAGGGTGCGCCGAAGGGGCTGGTCCATGACCACATGACCCGTCCGGTACGTGCCGACGACGCGGAACTCTTCGAGCTCATGGACGAGAAGAGCATCTACTCGGACCTCTACGAGAAGTACAAGGACGATCCCGAGAAGTCAAAGCTCTTCCGCTACGACACCGAACACTTCACGGACAAGTACAACCGACTCGGGTGGAACGAGCTCAGTCGGAGTATCACGGCTCACATCGCCAAGGACGGGTACTGGTACATCCACCCGGGTCAGCCCCGGACGCTGACCGTCCGGGAGGCTGCTCGAGTCCAGACGTTCCCTGACGGTTTCCGTTTCGCGGGTATGCGGAGCGATGCGTTCCGTCAGATCGGCAACGCCGTTCCTCCGCTTCTGGGCGCGGCAGCTGCACTTGCGGTGAAGGCGCATCCCGAGGACTCGGTCGACGGGCCGCTTCAGCCGTACTGGCGTACGGTGCGCCGGGAGCTGACGGACTGGGCGACGGACCTTCGCAAGGGGACTGGCTGGAGCGCACTGCCCGGCCGGGAAATGGGCCGGCCCCAAGCGGCCGTCGCTGCTCTGCTCAGCACCGGTCGAGGAGGTCAGGGGGGTACAGCCGAGGCTATGGCGCAGGTCCGCGGCCTGGCGACGCTTACCCGGGCGGCCTACAAGAAGCTTCTGGATTCGGCTCCGAGCGCTGCTGCGAGGAAGTCCTTTGAGCGAATGGAAGTAGTCGCCGGAAAGCGGAAGGCATGGGAGGACGACGAGCGGGTCGTTACCGCAATCGGGTTCAAGCCGAACGAGCGGGCCGTCTTCAGGCTCCTGAGGGACAACGATCTTCTTCTGGCATCCCATGGCGCAATCCGCGTCGCCGAGCGTGTGGCAGGCACTGGTTCTGACCGTGAGTCCGCCAACGCTCTCAACGACGGGCGCGTGAACCTCTCGAAGCTGGTTGGTGCAGGCGACGAGGCACCGCTCCGAATGGCTGCTGTGCGGTTGTTGAGCCTGACCAACTGCCGTGCCGTGGGACCGATCTGCTCCGGGTGTCCTCTCAGTGAGCTCTGCGCCAGCAAGGACGAGCTGTCCGAGCAGGCGCTTTTCTGACCACACGGCTCAGGACTCCCCTCGGGCAGTCGACCGGACTCGGAGCGCTGAGCCGACGGGGTCTCGACGGGTCTGGCACTCCCAGATCCGGAGAACGGTCCACCCGTCGGCCTCGGCGGCACGGGTGTTGCGCTGGTCCCGCTCCCTGTTGGCTGCGATCTTCTGCGTCCAGCGTTCGGCGTTGGGCCCCCTGTACTCGGCAGCGCCGTGCTCGGGGCACCCGTGCCAGAAGCAGCCGTCAACGACGACGGCCACCCGATACCTGGGCAACACGAAGTCGGGCGTACATCTGGGTGCCACCGGTACGTGAAGCCGGAATCGGAGTCCGAGGGCGTGGACGTGCTGCCGAAGGACGACCTCCGGTTTGGTGTTGCGGGTGGCACGCCCGCGAAGGTGCGCCCCCGCGGCCGTGCTGACCCATCCCTCCATCGCCCTCAGCCGTCCTTCCCATGTGCAGCACCCCAGTGCCGGCTCACCCGTTCACGCGCGCCTGAGTCTCGGGAGCCCGCCGGGACTACAGCGTCGGGTCCCAGTACCCAATCTTCTCGCCGTCCGGGTCGCCGAACAGGTGCCACCGGGACAGGTTGCGGTTCCAGTGCTGGCAGGCGGTCTCGGGGAGAAGGAGGCACCCCAGGTCTGCTCCGTCGCTCAGCATGCAGTTCGGATCATAGAGACAGGAGTCGTTGTCCTTTGCACGAGTCACGACCGCGTCCAGGTTCTGCTCGATCACCGTTCGCAGGGCGCCGAGGCTGAACTCGGCTCCGCCGTTGGGATACAGGGCGAAGGCCAGGTCGTGAGGGAAGAGATACTCCGACAGGCTGGTCTCGGTGTACCCGCTGTCGACTGCCAGGGCACGGAGCAACTGGTGCGCCAGCGAGTGCAGGAGCCCGAACAGCTCGTAGACCGGCCTCTCCGGATCTCCCGGAGGCGGCTGTGCGTCCCGATGGAACGCCTCCCCGTCACCTTGGCCCAGCAGCTGAAGCAGCCATCGTCGGACTCCGCCGGCGTCGGCCAGCGCCGACTGCGTGGCCAGCTGGTTCCGGACGAGCCAGCGGTGTACCCGCTCCGGATCCAGCTGGAAGAGCAGGGCCTCGGCCTGGGTGGGGTTCGCGTACAGGAGGGTGCTCACGGGCGCATTTCGGCTGGGCCGGCCGCGGTAGGGAACGAGGTCCGCCTCGTCCGGAGTGAATCCCGTTCGGCTGTACCCGACCGCCACATAGGTGACCGGGAGGTCGCCGATGAGGCAGGTCGTCGCCGGATCGAACCCGGAGTCTTCCAGCACCCCGCGGTAGCGCCTGTAGAGGTGCAGTCGATCCGGATTCCGAGCCTCGCGCTCCAGGCGGGAGAGGTCGACGCGCTCCAGGTTGAGCACCCTCCTGAAGGTGTGGAGCTGGGTTGCTATCTGCCGGACCGCGTCACTCCCGGGATCCAGGCCAAGAGCCTTGCGCACTCGATCCTTCAGCGCACTGACGTCGACGGGCATGAAGCGCGCTCGCAGCGCGCGGGCCTGCTCGTGGAGCCCGTTCTCCTCCATCACCTTGATGCTGGACAGCACCTCGGCCGGAACGTCGACGGCCAGGCCGTCGGTCAGCCGCCGGAACTCGTCTTCCGTGATCTCCTCCAGCCAGCGGCCCAGGACGGCGACCGTGTACGACGGAGCGGCTGCCCTGCGGGCCTCCTCCGCCGACGTCGCGTTCACGAGGGTGAATCCCTGCCCGACGTGGGCGGCTCCGGCGGAGTGCAGCAGCGGTTGCATGTACTTGTCGGGATAACTGCAGGTGGGATTGTTGCAGTTCCACTGGACGGCAAACGGGAAGCCACAGGTCATGCACTCCCAACGGAAGTCCCTGAAGCGGCTGGCACGGTCGTCCAGTTTGAAGGTCGTGTGGTTCTTCGGGCAGCTCCGTGGAGGCTGCATCTGCGCCACTTCGCCGCACCGGTGGGCGAAGACGAACTGCAGCTGCCGATTCCCGCCGCTGTTCCCACAGCCCGGGCATGTAGGTGGCCACTCGTCCACGCCTGGCCGCGGATCCGCAGCCGCCCAGACGAGGCCGCACGTCACCCTGGCACACCGGATCACTCGGGGCCACACCCTGCAGAACACCTTGCCGGGGATGACCACCTCGTACTGCCGACTGCCCAGCCCCCCTTCCTGGGGGAACTCGGGCGCGCGGTCCGCCCCGGGGGAGACCGCGCGCCCCGCCGCCCTCCAGCGGGACACGAAGCGCATCGCCTCGCCCACCAGGTGCTCACGGTCGAGCAGCGGACCCTCGAACTCCTCGTCACGTCCGTACTGCACGACCTGTGCGGTGTAGCCACCCTTGCTGTGGTCGAAGGTCTGACCGGGGCGATGCCGGTACAGAATCTGGTTGCGGTCCCGCCTCATGTCGTCGGACCTCGGGTTGAAGGGCATCAGGACCTCCGGTCGGAGAGGATGTGGAACGGGAGTCCTTCGTTGACGTCACGCAGACTCGTCATGGGCCGGTGCTCGAGACCGAGGTAGTCTCCGGTGGCTCGGTAGGCACGGGATCCTCCAGCGGAGACGCCGGCGCCCGCTCCCGCACTGCCAAGGCTCTCCCGTGCGTGGGCGACCAGCTCCTCCAGATCGGTGCGGAGTTCCGCCGCCTCGGGTCGATCGGCCTGGAACACCGCGTACATCGCCCGAAGGAGTTCGTCGAGCTGAGTGGATGTCAGTCCGCCCTGTCCGGGGTCCCTGAGAGCCTGTTGGACTCTGGCGAGATCGTGCAGGTGCGTTGGGGCGTGTCCCGTCTCCCACCACTCCCGGTTGGCCACCTGCAGAATCTGGCCCATCAGGATCCCTGGCAGAGTCCGGCGCACGGCAAACCTGCTCCAGCGGTTGATGGCCACGGGCTCGACCATGCGGTCCAGGTACTCGTGGAACTTGCCGTGGTACCGGTAGTGCGAGCGATCCCGCTCACGCAGCGGGTTGAAGAGCATGAACACCAAGCCGTGGTAGCTGCGGCCGACTCGGGACGAAGCCTGGATGTACTCCGCCATGGACTTGGGCATCCCGTGGAAGAGCATGAGGTTGAGTCGGTCGATGTCGACGCCGTGGCTCACCATGCTCGTGGCCACGACCGTGTCGACCTTGCCGTCCCGTGACTCGAGGTCGTCCAGGACGTTACGGACGTTGTCCAGGCGGGAGTCGCCGCTGAGCTGGGCGACCTTAAGGCTCTCGAAGCCCTCACGCTTGAGGATCTCGTTGACCTGGGTGTCGAGCGACCGACTGATCTTGGCGAAGTCGGGGAGCGCGGTGGTGTAGGTCAGGCTGGTCCGGTAGAGATCGACGGTTCCGGAGAGCTGCTCCGGCGGCCACTCGGCCAGCTCGGGAGGGAGATTCCTGCGGAGCATCAGCGACTGCAGCGTGCGATGCAGCGAGGTCAGGATGCGGACGAGGGTCATCTCCGCAGTCCCGTTCGTCGGCATGATCCCGACGAACCGGCGCAGCGATCGAGACCTGTCCAGACGCCAGTAGAAGCTCTCGTCGAGGGTCGGACCGGGGAGCGGAACGACGACCGACCGCAGCCCGAAGAGGTGCTCGCACTGCCGGTCTTCGCCGCGGATGGTCGCTGTTGTGGCAACGACCTTCGTCCGCACCCCACGACCGTCCGCGCGTTGGCGGGCCGAGAGGGACCGTTGGACCTCGGCGAGCAGACCCTCGTAGTGCCCTGAGAAGACGCCGAGCTCCTCCTGGACCATGTGCAGCTCGTCGACGATCTCGAGGGACGGTGACGGGTCGTACAGCGGACTCAGGGGCTGCACCGGCGCCTTGGCATGACCGGGAGCCTGACGTTCGTGGCACTTCATCCCACGCCCGTACCCGTGAGTCTTACAGCGACAGTCGACGTCCCCGAGAAGTGACCCGAACCGGTCGGACAGTCCGATGTTCGCGAGCTTGTCCAGCGTGCCCACAACCACGGACGGCAGGAAGCGGTAGATCTCGGTGTCAACGACGACGAGGGGCAGCATCTTTCCGCACGCGGTACAGACGTGCAGCAGCTTGAGGTCCCGCTCATCGGGGGGTGGGATGTCAACGGAGCGCTCACAGCAGTACGGGCACTCGTCGACAAGCCGATACCTACGTCGGGCTTCCTCGTCCGTGCGAAGTCTCGCGAGCAGTCCGGGGTCGCTCGTGAGTGAGTTCGGTGTGTTTCCCGCGCCGGCGTAGAAACCGATCAGGAAGTTGGATCCGGGGCCGCCTCCTACCGCCTGCAGGCGGTTCGCAGCCCGCTCCCGGACCAGGTTGGCCAGCGCGACGGCGTTCATCTGGCGTTGCGTCTGCTGGAGCGTGAGCAGTCTCAGGGGGAAGCGGCACCACGCCGTGACACCGGCCGTCTTACCCCGGGCTCGGTCGTAGAACATGGCCGTGATGACCAGCCCCAGGTACGCCTCTGTCTTGCCACCTCCGGTCGGGTACCAGATGACCGTAGCTGCCGCGGTCGGATCGGCGGAGTCATCGTCACCCCAGAGGCCCTTCTCGAAGGCCGACTCCGGATGCTCGCGCCAAGCCAGGGAACTCAACTGACTCACGATGCTGACGAGCTGGAACAGCCGCCAGCCTCCCGGCCGGCCACTGGCGTTCCGCCGCCTGCGCCTGTCCAGTTCGGCCATGGTCTCGTTGGCGAGCTGGAAGGCCAGCAGGAGGCGAGGGTCGCGCCTGAGCCACGAGATTCCGTCCCTGAAGCGGCGGACCTCGAGTGTGGCTGTCTCACGGTCAGCGGCCTTGCGTGCAGCCAGTTCCGGTTGGTCGGCGAGGTCAGCGCCCTCCCAGACAGGACCGCCGAGATAGCTGTCCATGCTGTCGGCGAGATCGTCCAGGACAGGCAGGGGGGCGCGCATGAGTGACTCGAACGTCCACTGTGGCGAACTGTGGGAGTCAGCCCGGAAGGTGTCGTGTGTGGGGACGGGAACGCTGCGGATTCCCAGAAGACGTGCCCCGTCCGTGGACGCTTCCACCCCGCAGTTGTTGGCGTAGGCGGGAAGCGCACCCGAGTAACGGTAGGCGTCGGCGCCGAGGTCCATCATGATCGGCAGGAGCACGTCGCCGCGGACCTCAAGACCTGCGCGGAAGAGGAAGTGGTCCCTGGACTCGTCGCGTCGCGCCCTGCCGGCGTTGCGCCCACGTCCCTGGACCACGACCGTCGGTTCGATAGCGCAGTTCTGAAGCGTCGCTGTCACGCGCAGGCGCCCCTCGGCGACCGCCCTGACTGAGACGACAACCTGAGCTGCCGGAGACGGGGCCATGGGGGTGCCAGTTGCCACTGAGGCCAACCAGCGCTCGAAGGTAGAGTCGTCCACCATGGCGCTGGGCGGTACGAGGCGCTCCCGGCGGTCGTCACCGAGCCGCCGGTCAATCCTGGGGTCGGCAAGGGCGAGGCGGATCTGCTCGGCGAACGATGCCCTGAACTCCTGCTCCAGAACCCGTCGAACTCGGCGGCCGGTATCCAGGGTGACCTCGACCGGCCCCACCTTCACGTCCCGCCTCCGGAACAGGGGAGTCAGCCGGAACGCTTCTTCCCGCTCGCCTGCCCAGCGAAGCTGTTCGTCGCGTGTGGGGAGAACCGCGTAGTAGAACGAGGCCCTCGCGAAGACCTCGATCGTCGAGCCGACCTCCGCCTCGAACTCGAAGCCGAGGCTGTCCGGAGTTGCCCTGCCGAACCGGACGCCGGCACCGCCGGACTCGTCGCTGCGAGGAGCAAGGCTCTCCATGTAGTAACGGGCGCTGGGAGGTTCACCGAGGCACAGGTCCCCGTCCGCGTCACCGGTACCGTCCGCGACAACGGCGTGCACGAGGTGCTCCACCATGGCCGCCTGCTGGTCGAGCGTGGGTTCATACGCAGTGGTGGACACGTCAGCTCCTCGACGACGGAACGTGGCGGCTGGCCCGACAGGTGTGCCGCCTGCAGGGACACTGAGTGGCCCGCATGGGCGAAATGGGCCATGCTGACCGCACATGCCCCGAGAAATCGATGCCTGACGAACGCATGCCGTTTCCGGAGGAGGACCACTCAACTCCGAGAGCACAGGTGGCAAGGACTGCGGCAGAGTTGCCAGCGGGGGTTGTCAGTGCACGGCCGACAGCAGAAGAAATAGCTGAGCGCTGCTCAGCCTGCAAGACGGGCAGCCCCACCTGGGCGCCGACCCTGGAGGTGGATCGAGAGGAGGGAGGTGACGCAGGCCAGTACGTCAAACCGCCCCTCGGGACGGGTATGTCCACGAAGGCTCCAACGCCCACCCGCCGCAGCCACCAGGGCACGGCGCCTTGGTCGGGTATCTGCAGCTTCTCGGGGCAACAACAGTGTGAACCCTGAGGGTGCCGTTACGCAAAGCCATGTGGACGCAACTAACGGTCAGGCTATGGGATGTGACGTCACGCCAGCGATCAGGAAGTCGCATAGCTGCTGCTCAGCGTACCGATTGGCCACTGGTCGAGATTCGAAAACCCAGGTGGACCCGCGCCGCTGGTCGCGCCTGCGGCCCCGGCTGTGCCGGGGCCGCAGTGATACGCAGCAACTTCCGGCCGGCCGGGGGCAGCGCGCCAGCAGGGCCGCCGGTGGCCCGATCACTGCCGGGCGTTGCCTGCCCGGAGGAGCGGACAACGCGTCACGCGATGCGCACCGTGGCATCGCCGAATCTGTGGCCTCACCCGGCGGCTACCACAGAGGCTCCTGGCCGGAGTCGACAGCCGGAGCTCCTGTGTCGCGAGTTCTACGTGGAGGATGATCGTCCCAGCGCGCCATAATGAGCCTTGCCAATTCGACCGTGTTCCTGACTGACGGTGCATAGATCGTGACGAGCGGGCCCCGTGAACTGGCGTCGCCAAAACCGCATCCGGCATCTCGTACGAACGGAACCAGCCACTCGGCAAGGTCTGGTTCGCATGCGAGGAAGACCACCGGGTGATCGGACCATGCCTGATCAGAACTGTGTCCACGGCAGCTGGCTGCCGTCATGCCGCCGATAGAATTGAGCGCGTAGATCAGACCGGCTACGCCGATTTCCAGACATCCCAGCACAGGCTCAATATCGTCAGCTTCCTCGAGGATCGTCGCGATCTCGCTGTCTGGGGATCGCTGAGAAAATCCCGCCGGAAGATTTTCCGGGTCGCCGTTCTCGAGGGCGGAAGCGATCGCTTCGAACTCGATCGGAGTGTTGGCGCTCTCGGAGACCAGTGAGAGCAGGTGGCGATCCTCCTCGACCATTTGGTCGGCTTCTGCGCGCGAAACATTGCCGATGAGCCACATGTCATGGAAGTAGCCGAACCCGTCCTCGGAGACTTCGTCCTCGGCAGGCAGTCTGAGGACTGCCTTCGCGGGAAGGTAGGGCTTAACTTCCAGATCGACGAACGGGATCATGCGCGGCTCCCAGTGCTCCTGAAAGAACTTGCGTGACACGATACATGCGACTGTGGATGCCTGGGTCTTGTCGAAAGACCGACGGGCGATGCTACTGGCGTTGTTGGCCTACTCTCTGCAGGGGCAGCAGGGCCTTCGATCGCCCCTATGTGGTGCGATGCAAATGCCAGTGGGCCTGCAGCCAGTTACGGTGTCCTTTGAGTATCGGAACGGTCAGCGCGGCTCCCTGGAGCGCTGAGTACAGGGGGTAAGGATGCAGCTGCTCGGAGATGTCCAGAGTCAGGGACTCGGGGTTAACGGTGATGTGCCCCAGGTCGAATAGGCGATGGATATCACGTCGCATCAGCAAGCCGCCGTGCTCGTCATGCTTGCCATTGATCGCATAGCTGTATAGATGAGCAGCGTCGAGGGCTGCGGCTGGCGCTGGGCCGGTGAAGGCGCAGATCTCACCCATGTCGTTCAGCAGCCTCCTCCGGAAAGCTGCCTGGCCCACCCTCACACGTACGATGGCGGGGCGATGTCCACCTGCGATGGCCGCGCGAGCGGCGTCCGCAATGCCTACCGTTGTTGCAGTGTTGGCCCCTGTGATTGCAGCCCGCAGCTTTTCCCATCGGAGCGAACGTAAACTCAACTGCGACTTGGGGGAGTCGCACAGAGCGCGTAACTCTTGGGCAGACAGCACGCCGGTCATATCAACCCAGGACATAGCGTGGCTAGATCGGTAGGTTGTCACCTGCTTATTGCGCTTCGCGGGCTCATCGAACGTCGCACCGCACTTGCGGCATACATAGGCTGGATGTTCTCTCTTGCGTGGGTAGAAGTCGGCCTTGCGGCAGATCGGACAGCTGTAGACGGGCTTCACGGTCTCGCTCACGATGATGTCTTCGATCACGGACACCCCAAGCAAGGTCTTCGCATCCCACAACGCGAGCACGTCCCCTGCTGCCAGGCGGCTATGGTTGGGGACGGTGCTGTCCCAGCTGTAATGTCGCGATGGTTCGTCGTCGTAGCCCTCGTTGCCGCCGTGTTGGCGATCTTCCCCGAGCGCCAGCGCCAGCCACGCACCCAATCCGTCCCCTCCCGCAATCCCGTCGACGCTGAGTCGATCGTGTCCAAAGCCCAGCTACCCAGTCTGGCATGGTAGCTGTTCGAGGTTTCGGGCTATCGGTGATCTACTGCAGATGACCGCAGTTGATAGCTTGCATTCCGTTTCACCGAAGCCACGTCACTGTGGGGTCTTCAACGGTTGTGCCGCACATAGCGGAGGCCGGGCGATCGGGTCAAGTCCAGGGTGAACCCGTCCGTTTCGTCCAGTTTTCCTGCCGAGGTAATGGTGTAACCGTGGCCTGAGTACTTGAACGCTTCCGTCGGAACGATCTCCTCGCTGGTACCGCGACGCCACAGGTGAACGCTGTCCCCTGCTCGGGTCAGCCGCAGGCTCCCGGGGACCTCCTCACAGGTGAACAGCCCGATGTCGCTGTGCACGTGTTGGCCGGCTTGGCGGAGTCGGTCTGACGCAGGGACCTGGCGGGCTGCCGTAGCGCCATGGACGGCGTGGTCCAGGAGGTCCGCGAGCTGCTGGCCGGGCTGCTTGGCGGCCGACCGCAGGGAAACGGCGGCGTGATCAGCCGTCAGCGCGGCGTTGTTGGACAGGCAGATCACCCGCAGGCCGGTCGCGCCGAGGCTGGCGGCTGCTGAGAACCCCTGCTCGTGGCCGTAGTGGAATGCGACGCGGAAATTGGTTCGGGGGTCCGCGTAGAGGCCAGCCCCGTACAAGTACTGATCCTGGGCGGCGGACCGGTAGGGCACCGCCTCCTGGTCGGGAAACTCGAGGCCGGACTGCTGCCAGCGGGCGTGGAGGTGGTCGAGCCACCGGTCGAGGTCGGTCGGGGTGGTCCAGAGGGAGCCGGGGCCGGGGAGGGTGGCGGGTTGGGCGGTGTGCTGCCAGTCGGCGGGGCTGGGGCGGTAGGCGCTGGCGGCGTGGGGGATGAGTTGGCGGGGGTCGGTCTTGAAGTGGGTGGCGGTCATGCCGAGGGGGTCGAAGAGGCGGGTGCGGGCGTGGGTGGCCAGGTCGGTGGCGTGGACGGTTTCGAGGATCTTGGCTAGGAGTAGGTAGTTGGTGTTGCTGTAGAGGAACTGGCCGGTGGGGACGGCTCTTTGCTTCTGGCGGTAGGCGAGATTGATGAGGTCGTCAGCGGTGTAGTGATCCAGGTCGCGGAAGCCGGCGAGGGAGAGCAGGCTCTCGGCGTCGCGGAGGCCGGAGTGGTGGGTGATGAGGTCGCGGATGGTGACGTCGTGGACCTGAAGCCGGGGCAGTAGGGTGTGCGCGGGCTGGTCGAGGGTGAGGTGGCCGTCGGCGGCGGCGAGCAGGGCGAGGTGGGCGGTGATCTGCTTGGCGACGGAGCCGACGTTGAAGGCGGTGTCGGGGCTGATCGGGACGACGTGTTCGAGGTTGGCCAGGCCGGTGTGCAGCTTGATGGCGTCCTCTCCGGGGCGGCGGAGGAGGATGGAGAGGCCCGGTTCGCTGGGCTGCCGGATGCTCACAGGGCGAGGGCCTGCTGGTGGACGGCGTGCAGGCGGGCGCGCAGACCGTCGTTGGTGATCAGCTGTAAGGCGCGGGCGTGGTCGTCGGTGGTGCCCGCCAGCAGGGTGCGCTGCTGGTCGAGGTAGGCGGTCAAGCAGCGGTGGAGATCGCCGCTGGTGCGGTCGAGGACGCGGGCGGTGTAGATCATCGTGAGCGGGAAGGCCCAGCAGGCGTGGAGGAAGCCGAAGGCGGGCCGGTCGGTCTGCTTCCACGGCGAGTAGAAGTGCGCGTCGTCGCTGATCTTGCAGGAGGTGGCGGCGAGGGCGTCGTTGAGCCAGTTGTGTCCGGCCTCGTGGATCAGGTCGCGGGCGAGGACGACGGGGTCGCCGACGTGGTCGAGGAAGACGGTGCCGGGCAGGCGGGTGATGGTCCAGCTGTCGAGGGTGTCGCCAAGCTGCTTGGTGCGGAGCAGGCACAGGACGACGGCGTGGGCGGCGAGGAGGTCGGCGAAGCCGTTGCCGGTGGCCGTGGCGTAGGCGGACGCGGCGAGGCTGCGCAGGTTGAGCGGCGCCTGGGTGGTCTCGGGCCGGAGCACGTAGTACGGGGTCTCGGAGATCGGGGATCGCGGCAGGTCGGTGAGGGCGGGGCTGAGCACGATGCGCGGGCCGACGGCGGTGGGGGTGAGCTTGTCGGCGCTGGCCGCGTCGGGGTTGGCGGTGTACCAGTCGAACAGCTCGGCGTCGTGGGAGCGGGCGGCGGTCTCGGCGCCTTCGAGGACGTGGTGGGCCAGGGCGTAGTCGAAGGCGGCGTCGCCGGCCAGCTGCGGCGGTGCGGTGGGGTGGGTGACGTTGTAGATCTTCGCGATGCGGCTGCGGTGCAGGCGGTAGATGGGTGGGAAGGCGAAGTCGACGGGGGCGTCCACGGGGGGTCCTCCTGGGCATGGTGAGCTGGGGGCCCTGGGGCCGGACCGGGTGGCCCGGCCCCAGGGGTTGGTCAGTGCCGGTGCTCGACGCTCCGGCGGTGGCTGGTGATCAGGCGACGTCGCCGTCGGTGGTCGGCCAGCCTTCGGCCGAGACGCTGGAGGTGTGGGCGGTGGTGCGGACGGTGTCGTCCTCGCCGCGCAGGTCCTCGACGGCGGCGAGGAAGTCGCCGATGCGGTCGGTGGTCTCCATGTGGATCTCTCCTTCTTGGGTTGATGGTTGGAGCTGAGCGTGTTCCTGCTAGCGCTCGGCTCCAGGGCGGTGGTCTCGCCCTGTCCATGGGCGGTTCTCCTCTGACGTTGGATCAGGTGAGCTGGCTGGCGTGCCGGAGGGAGTCGCGGAGTTCGGCCATGGCCGGTCGGTCGGCCGGGGCGTGGGCGAGCGCGGCGGTGATCACCTCTCCGATGCCGCCAGGAGTGGTGAGCGTTTCGGTGGAGGGGTTGAGCCGCGGAATGTCCGTGTAGAGGTGGCGGTAGGCGAGGACGGCGAGGCTGAACACGTCGGCGGCCGGGGTGACGTGCGCGTAGTCGGTGGCGTACTCGGGCGGCCAGTGAACCTCGGGTCCGCGTCCGGCGGGTCCGCGCGGGATGTCGGTGCGGCGGGCCGCGCCGAGGTCGGTGATCAGGCCCCGGCCCTCGTGGATGAGGACGTTCTCCTGGTAGACGTCCCGGTGGACGATCCCCTGCTGGTGGAGGTGGTGCGAGCCGTCGGCGACGTCGGCGAGGATGCCCAGTCCCTCGGTGAGCGGCGCGGCCCCCATGAGGGCGCGGAAGTTGCCGCCTTGGCAGTAGGGCATGGTGTACCAGTCGAAGCGCTCGCAGCTTCCGATTTCCAGCAGCGGGACGACGTGTTCGCTGCTGCCGGCAGCCTGGGTGAGTTCGGCCTCGTGGCGGAAGTCCTCGCGGGCCAGGGCCCGTTCGGCTTCGGTCATCTGGGTGTACCAGTAGAAGCCGTAGGCGGCGGGCCTGGTGGCGTCGTCGAGTTCGGCGACCACGTGGTTGCTGCCGAAGCCGGCCTTCAGGACGACCGGTGCTTGACCGGGGCGGCTGGCCTTGATGAGCGTGCTGGCCCTGGTGAAGACGAGGAGCTCATGGACGTGCCAGCCCGCCTCTCGGACCTGGTCAAGGACCCAGGCTGCGGGGTGGAGGGGGTTCAGGTTCATCGGCGACTTCCTGGGGTCGGTGCTGCGCTGTACTGGTGACGCGCAGCTGGTCGAGGCAGAGGGCGGCCAGGTGGTCGAGGTCGGCTGTGGTGGTGCCGGGGTGTCGCAGGACAGGTAGACCGGTCGTGGCGGTCCAGGCGTCGGCGGCCTGCTCGTACAGGTCGGCGAGCTGGTGGGCCGTGTCCGGCTCCTCGGCGAATCGCCGGGCGGTGGCCCTGGTGGCGATCCGGGTGTTGCAGGTCGTGGGTGGGGTGGTCAGCAGGACGGTCAGCCGGGGCCAGGCTTCGGTCTGCTCGGCGAGGCGTTCGACGAAGGCGTGGACGGGCCACGGGTGGAGCAGTGCGAGCAGGGTTGCGGTGGAGAGGGTGAGCCGGTCGGCGATCACGGGCCCAGCGGTGGTGGCCGGGGTGAGGATGAAGCGGGCGTGGAGGGCGAGGTCCCAGCAGGCGGCTTCTGATGCCTCGTCGGGGCTGGCGGCCGGGTGGCCGGCCCGCAGACGGGTGAGGGTCTGGGTGGCGGTGGGCGAGAGCCAGGAGAACTGGCCCGTGTGGCTGACGTCGATGCCGTGGGTGCGGGTGTCGGCGAGGAGGCGGTCGCGAAGGGTGCTCTTTCCGGCACCCGCGATTCCTTCGAGGGCCAGGAGCACCGCGTTCACCCCCGCTGGGCGGTGGCGGGCTCGGCGATGAGCCAGCTGATGAATTTGGCGGCCCGGCCGTTGGTCACGGGGAGTGTGCCGTGGGTGAGCTGGGATCCGTACAGCAGGGCGGTGCCGGGGGCCGGGTCGACGTGCCAGCGGGTGCGGGGCATCCGGGTGAACCAGGTGGCGGAGTTGTCGGCGCCGTCGTGGGCGAGCCACATGCCGTCGGCGTAGCCGTGGTCGGTGGCCTCGCCCAGTTGGGTGTTCCAGAGCTGGTCGCTGGAGGCGGTCTCGACGTAGAAGGCGCCTCCGGTCTCGGCGGGGGTGATGACGACGCTGATGCCGGCGATCTGGCGGGGCCAGGCGAGCGGGTCGGGGGCGATGCCGTCGAGGTGGCTGGTGATGTGCTGGCCAGGTCCGTACTCGACGTACGTCCAGGGGCGGCAGGTGGTGATGGAGGGCATGACGCGGGCGAGGGCCGGGCGAGCGCGGTCGAAGGCGTGCTGGAGCAGTTCCTCTGCCTCGGCGGGGATCTTGGGGATCTCGGTCCGGCCGGCGGGCTCGTAGACGGCCATCGCCTGCTCGGCGGTGTGGCCGGGGATCTCGTGGATGGAGGCCCGGCGCTCGCTGCCGAAGCGGGCGCGGTCGCCGGTGGCCAGGAAGTCGTTCATCAGGGTGGCCAGGTGCTGCTGTTCGGTGGGGTCGATGAAGTTCTCGACGCTGCCGAAGCCGACGGTCTCGGCGATGTGGATCAACGGTTGTTCCTCCTCGTCTCGAGTACGCGGTGGATGTCGTCCAGGGCGGTGCAGTGGTTGAGCCAACTGACGACGGGGCGGCTGGCGGTGGAGAGCGGGTCCTGCCACAGGGTGAGCAGTTCGCCGGTCAGCGGCAGTTCGTCCGGGGTGGGCAGGAGGGGGCTGCCGGCGCCGTTGAGCGATGCCAGGGCGGGGCAGGCGGAGGCGTGTTGGGTGGCGAAGGCGTGGGCGAGACGGGCGGCGCCTGCGGTTCGGCAGACCACTCTGGTGGCTGTGTCCGGTCGGGGGCGGTGGTAGGCGTGGTGTTCGGTGACGAGCCAGGCGTCTGTGATGGCGGCGCCGGCGGTGGCGACCCGGCAGGTCGCGCAGCAGCTGCCGTCGCGGTCGGGGCAGGGGTTGTGGTGCCCGGGCAGGGTGGTGGCGATCTCGTCGAGGGCGTTCCAGGCAGTGGTCGCGAGCAGGCCGTAGGCGGTGCGCTGGCGGATGTCGGCACGGTGGTTGCAGCAGGCTTCTGCTGGAGCGAGCACTGGCTCTTCTTGGCAGCCAGGGACGATGAAGATCGTGTGGAAGTAGACGATGCGCCCGAGGAGCTGGTGCAGCGTCACATCCGCGAGAGCGGCGTTCACCCGCTCACCTGGATCGGCCTGGGGCAGGCGCAGGTCGGGTCGGAGCTCGGATGTTCGGCGCTCAGGGCCTCATTGAGGACGGCGGTGGCGGCGTCGAGCTGGGCGAAGTAGTCGTCCCAGGTGTGGCCGTCGGCCTTCTGCAGGGCGAGGTCGAGGACCGGTGTGCGGGTGCCAGTGGTCTCGCAGGTCAGCTCCGCGCGGCCGAGGGTGACCGTGACCGATTGGCGCAGGTCGGGTGCAGCGGCGGCGCGGCACAAGGCCGCGGCGGCCCGGGCGTGCTCGTCCTGGTCGCGGGTGAGGATGCCGACCTTGCGGTGGGCCGGTTCCAGGTAGAGGCCGGTGTAGGTGTGGCCCTCGCAGCTGTCGTAGGTGACGAGGCCCCAGCGGTGGGTGAGGGTATGGACGAGTGGCCAGACGCCCGGTTCGATGGCGTCGCGCCACTGGTGGTGGGTGGGGTCGAGGTCGTCGGCTTCGTGGATGCCGGGCTGTCCGACGGTGTTGATGTTGCCGTGATCGCTGGTGTGCAGCCTGACGGTGGCACGCGGGGCGGTCGGGTCGTCCCAGTGGGTGAGGAATCCGGCCACGTCGCGCATGCTGTTGGGAGTGCGGGGGCGCCAGCGCAGGGAGCGGCACCAGGAGCCGTCGGGGTGCCCCGGCTGGGCGAGCAGAGCCGCGATGCCGTCGATCATGCGCATCCGGTAGTCGCAGTACGCGTCCTGGTCGTCGGCGAGATCCATGCGCCAGCGGGTGGCGATGCAGCCGCCACCGCAGGTGCTGCGGTAGTCGCAGGTGGTGCAACGGTTCATCAGGGCCTTGCCCTGGTTCAGGAGGTTGGAGCGGTGCTGGGCTTCGGTGATCTCGCGCTGCCCGGTCACGGTCTGCAGGGTGGTCAGCCGTGCCTGCGGCCAGGGCAGTTCGTCGCAGCTGCCGAGGCGGCCGTCTGGGTAGAGAGTGAAGACGTGGTCGCACTTGAGGTCGGAGAAGTGGCAGAAGCCGCTGTCCAGGCCGCGCAGGCGCCGGATGGTGGAGACGGCTGGCTCCAGCTTGAGGCGGGCGAAGTGGCCGGCAGAGATCCAGTGGGCGGTGGCGGCGAGGACGAATTCGGCGTACTCGTCGGGGTGGATCGCCCAGGCCGGTGAGTTGCTGGCGCTCAGGGCGTCCTGCTGGAGCAGGCGGCTGGCCGGGGTGCGGCGGCTCCTCGTCGCGGTGGCCCTGCGGATGGTGCCGTCGAAGCAGGGGACGAAGCTGACGGCGTTGACCGAGCCGAAGCCGGCCAGGTGGTCGAGAACCTCCTCGGCCCGGCCGATCACCGCCGGAGTCACGGCGGCGATGACGCCGACGCTGCGGCCCCGCTCGGCGAGCAGGTTCAGGGCCCGGGCCACCCGGGGGTAGATGGGCTTGCCGTTGTAGTCGACGCGCCAGGCGTTGCCCCGGGCGTCGCCGTCCAGGGAGATCCCGATCTGCAGTCCCGGGTATCGGGCGTCGAAGAGGTCCAGCCACTCCTCGTCGAGCCTGACGCCGTTGGTCTGCAGGCTCACGCGGACCACCTGCGGCATGTCCGCGAGCTGCCCGAGGATCTCGGCGAGGTGCTCCTTTCCGGCGGTCAGCGGCTCACCGCCGTGGAGCTCGACGGCGAGGGAACGGCCCCGGAAGAGCACGGCCAGCTGCCCGATCTGGGCGGCGCCGACCCGCGCTCCTCCGGGAGCCTCCTTGCGCTTCTCATAGCAGTAGAGGCAGTCGACGTCGCACTCCTCGCCGCGCACCTTGACGATCACCGACACCGCGGTGCTGGTGTCGTCGGCGTCCAGGCTCCGGTAGAGCTGGTCAATCCCCGTGTGGTGCTGTTCGGTGGTGCGGTGCATCGACGGCCTCCTCAACTGCCGTGAGCGGATGGGATCAGTCGTACAAGCGGCCCAGTAGGGCGCCCTGTCCGGACTGGAGGATGTGGGCGGCCTCCAGCGGGATCCAGAAGCACTCGAAGTGGGTGGGCTCCTGCTCGCCGTCGTGGTCCTCCTGGCTCGTCCACCGCTCGGGCGTGGGCTCGGTGAGTTCCAGGTGGAAGACATGCCGGCGCTGGATCTCGAACCGGTACGGGCTGATGTCGTACTCGGCCTCGCCGAGCTTACGGATGATCTTGAAGTCGGTCAGCCCAGTCTCCTCGCGGGCCTCGCGCAGGGCGGCGGCCTCCGGGGTCTCCCTGGGCCGGATGCTGCCCGCCGGGACCTGGATGCCGACCTCCTCGTAGCTGTAGTCGGTGTGTCGGAAGACCAGGAGCCGGTCGTCGCGCACGACGTAGACGAGCACCTTGTCCTTGGTGACCTTCTCGGGCATGGATGCGCCCCTCGCTTGGCGATGGTGGTTGAGCCGAACGACTCGGAATGTCCGGCTTGCGGCTCCGGGCGGAACAGCGCCGCTTCGGAGCCGCGGGGGATCAGTGAGTCTATGGGTCTGAGTCACCATCAACTTTCGTCAACTGAAGCACCAACGGTTCTCGATCGGAGGAACCTCGACACTCAGGACCGGTGTCGTTGCCCAAGGCGCTGAGCAGGAGGAAGGACACCCGCTTGCCCAGCGGCAGGCTCACCACTGAAAGCTCGTCGACCAGGCTGCTCAGCAGGAGCAACCCCCTACCGCCCTCCGCGTCCTCGTCGGGCTGTTTGACCTCCGGAAGCGTGTCATCGAAGTCCGTCACGGAGACCAGCACGCCTCCGTCGGTCTCCTCCATTTCCAACTCGCAGCCGCCAGCGGTGTGCTTGTAGACGTTGGTCAGTAGCTCGGTCACGCCGAGCGCCACGACGTCCGACAACTCGGCCAAGCCCAAGAGGCGAAGGTGCGAGCAGACGATCTGACGGACCAATGCCATCACCTCGGGGTGGATCCCCGGCAGCGCGACCCGGTAGCGCCAGCTCAACCTCGCTTCCGCGATGGGCATTTGTTCCTCCTCGACCGTTGTTCTTCGGACGCCGCCCCGTTCAGGCCGGATGACTTCGAGTCGGATCTCGAAACTCACCCGCCACCCGCTGGTCGCGGTGTGTACTGGGTGCGCGACGTTGTGGAACCATTCAGCGCCCAGGCGATGCTCCGGGACTAGACCCGGATGCAGACGGCCCACGTTGTCCACATCGGCTGGCAGAGAGGGGTGAGATGCCGCAGCGACCAAGGGACTTGAAGCCCTCCCGCTCGGCACGAGACTGGCTGGGCGCCGAGATCCGTTACTGGCGAACGCTGCGCAGGCTCTCGCAAGACGCGCTCGGTGCGATGGTGCACGTCAGCGGTGATCTGATCGCCAAGATCGAGAAGGCGCAACGGCCGTGCCCACCGGAGCTTGCCGCTGCCCTTGACGCCGCCCTCGACACAGGCGGCGTGCTTTCGCGCTTCCTGGAGCTCCTCGACGGCGATGCGGACAAGCGGCGGCCTGAAGCGGACAGTTCTCGGTCCAAGAAGTCGGCTTCGTCGCGACACAGGCCGGCTGCAGCGCCCACACCGGACGAGGAGAGCGGATCTCCCGTTCCGGGGCAGAGAACCGACCCTGCCACTATCGGTTCGGCGATGACGCTGATGAATGGCGAAGTGCGGGTTGCCTGTCGGGCTCCCGACGGGAGAATCATCTTCGTGACCCTGCCGCGTCGAGCACTCCTCCGAGGTGCCGCTGCCGTCGCCGGCACCGGCGCGTTCCCGCTCGCTCCTGCGTCCGCCGCAGCCGCGCCGACAGCGCCTGACCCGGCCGACCTGCTCGCGTCGGACGTGCACCCCGTGGAGAACTTCCAGGTGCTGCGGCGGTCGCTTGTCGAGTGCGACAACTACCTCGGACCGCGCGAGGTGGTCACCAGCGTGCAGGATCACATCCGACAGATCCAGCGGCTGCGCGAGGTGACCTCCGGCCGGGACCGGCAGGATCTGATGCAGGTTCAGGCCGAGTACGCCGAGTTCTGCAGCTGGCTGTTGCAGGACAGCGGCGACTTCCGCGCGGCCCAGTACTGGGCCGACCGCGCCATCGAATGGTCGACCGTGGCCGGTGACCACGGCCTCACCGTCTACACCATGGCCCGGAAGTCCCAACTCGCGGGCGACATGCGGGATCCCCTTGACACCGTCGACCTAGCGGAGGCCGCCCAGCGGATAGCGCCCCCGCGAAGCCGCCTGCTCGCCATGGGCACCGTCTACGGGGCACACGGCCACGCCCTGCGAGGCGACGAACGCGCCAGCCAGAACGCCTACGATCAGGCGCTGGAGGTCGTTACCTTGCCGAACGACGACGAGACGCTCCGCGGCCGGTGGCTCGACGCCGCCTACGTCGAAGCTCAGCGTGCCCGTTCCCTGTCCGCGCTCGGCAACCACCAGGAGGCCGTCGCTGGCTTCGAACGCGCGATCCGCGGTCTCCCGGCCTCGTACCGGCGAGACCGTGGCGTCTACCTGGCCCGAGCCGCCGTCGCCCAACTCCATGCCCTCGGCCCGGAGGCAGCCGCCAGCACCGGTTCGGCCGCGCTGACCATCGCCACGGCGACCGGCTCGGCCCGCATCTTCACCGAGCTCGCGGGCCTCGACGCGCAGTTGCATCGGTGGAGCACCGTGACTGAGGTAGCGGAGTTCCGGGAAGCGCTCGACAACGTCATGCTGCATGAAGTGTGATCAGTTCAGGCAGACGTCCCACCGCACCAGCCGAAAGAAGGAAGCTCTCCATGGCCGAGCGCCCGTACGTCCTCCTGAGTGTCGCCACCTCCATCGATGGCTACATTGACGACACGTCAGCCGACCGGCTCCTGCTTTCGAATGCGGAGGACTTCGACCGGGTTGACCAAGTCCGCGCGGAGTCGGACGCCATCCTCATCGGCGGCAACACCCTTCGCAGTGACAACCCCCGGCTGCTCGTGAACAGCGAGCAGCGCCGAGCCGACCGTGTGGCAGCTGGCAAGCCGGCCTACCCGCTCAAGGTGACCATCACCGCCAGCGGCGACCTGAGCTGCGACCTCAAGTTCTGGCACTTCGGCGATCAGAAGGTCGTCTACACGACCGACTCCGCCGCCGCCAAGCTGCGCGAGGAGCTCGACGGCCTGGCCGACGTCGTCAGCACCGGCGCGACGGTCGACTTCGGCGCCCTGCTCGACGACCTCGGCAACCGCGGGGTCGCGCGCCTCATGGTCGAGGGCGGCGGACAGATCCACACCCAGTTCCTGTCCCAGAACCTCGCCGACGAGGTGCACCTCGCCGTCGCCCCGCTGCTGGTCGGCCAGGCCGAGGCTCCCAGGTTCGTACACCCGGCCGAGTACCCCGGTGGTTCCACCAGCCGCATGAAGCTCCTCGACGCCACGACTGTCGGCGACGTCGTCCTCCTGCGGTACGCGCCCAAGCAGCGCACAGCCTGATCGTTGGAGCGCCTGAGACGGGAGTTGCTGGCCGGAAGTACCCCGCCTCGGGCCGACGTGCCACGCGGCTGGCAGCCCAGCCCAGGTGTGGGCCGCACAGCTGCTGTGCCAGAGTGAGCGTCGCCAGACAGGTCGCCAGGTTCACACTGCCGAGGCAGCGCTCCGCCGCCACAAAGTGACCGACTGTCAAGTTCCTGGCAGGCGGCTGGTGACACGGTGGGGCCGGCTCCGGTGCTACGTTCGGGGTGCCCACGGCCGTCGGCGCACCGCGAAGGAAACGATGAGCGACTCCTCGAACGTCCCGCGCACCTTCCCGATCTCGGTCAAAGGCGTGGTGCTCGACTCGCAGGACAGAGTGCTGCTGCTCAAGAACGAGCGGGAGGAGTGGGAACTACCTGGCGGCAAACTCGAGCTCGGCGAAGAGCCGGCGGACTGTGTCGCCCGCGAGGTCCAGGAGGAGAGTGGCTGGGACGTCGCTGTGGGGCCGCTGCTGGATGTCTGGATGTACCAGCCGATTCCCGACCGGCACGTCTTTATCGTCACTTACGGGTGCCGGCGTCTCGGGCCGGAGCAAGCTCCGGTGCTGAGCAACGAGCACAAGGAGATCGGCCTTTTCGCCAGGGGCCAGGTCGTCGACCTTGTCATGCCGCAGGGCTACAAAGACTCCATCACCCGCTGGTACGACCAACTGGGAGTCGACTGATCCGCGGCGTACCGGCCCATGCGCACTACGGCCCCCTTGCACAGGGCGGCCCAGCAAGCCCGGGCGCTGTTCGATAAGAGAGCAGTTTCGGCTCACCTGCGCAGCGGCGAACTCGAGTCGGGCTACGCGGCCGTCGAGAACGTGCCGGAGCTGGTAGTCGGCGATCAGTCATCCCGTCTGCACGACCACCTCGGTCGTACCCTGGACGGCCTGCGTACCTTTGACGCCGGGCTGCGCACCCGAGAGCTGATCGAGCGCTCGGCGCTGGTGGTGTCCGAGGGGAGTTGAGGATGTCCGCCAGGTCGCTCGTGCTGTGGGACATCGACCGGACGCTGGTCTACGTTGGCGAGATCGACCGCCGTGTCTACCGTGACGCGTTTGCCCAGGTCGTCGGCCGTCCCGCCGAGCGGTTGCCCGCGCGGGGGACCGGCGTCACGATGCCGCTGGCCGTCCGCCAGTTCCTGCGTGAGAACGGTGTGCCCGAGCTGGAGGTGGACACGTTGGCGGAGCAGGTGGTCAAGCGGCTCCCCACTCTGCTCACGGAGCGAGTGGCGGAGATGCGTGACGAGGGCCAGGTCATGCCGGGCGCGGTTGGAGCCCTGCAAGCAGTTCGGCGGGCCGCTGGCCTGGTGCCGACAGTCGTTACCGGGAACCTTCGACCCAATGCGGAGATCAAGGTCAGAACCTTCGGGTTGGACGCGTACTTGGAGACCTCGATCGGCGCCTTCGCCTCGGACGACTCTCACCGACCTGCACTCGTAGCGGTAGCTCAGCGACGGGCCGCGCAGAAGTACCGGACGGAGTTCACCGTAGCCAACACCGTGATCATCGGTGACTCGCTGGAGGACGTTCGAACGGGCCACGACGGCGGAGCAAGAGTGATTGCGGTTGCGTCCGGAACGACCACCGCGGAAGAACTCGCAGCCGCCGAAGCTGATGTGGTCCTCAGTGATCTGCAGGATGTTGATCTCCTTCTCGGTTCCATTGCAGGGTTGGTGAGCTGACGTTCGGCTGGCGCGCCGCGGTCACGCTCGCCGTCACGGTTTACGGCTGGAAATGCGCACCGGCGGTTTCTGCTGGTGGTTGGACCTGGTGAAATCGCCTGGTTGGGGCCGTTAGTTCAGCTCGCCCGTCCTCCATTCCTGTGAACGCTCGCGCTGAAATGGGTTGCGCTGCCGAGTTCGGTCATAGAACCGGGTGTCGAAGTGACCGACGAGGTCGCAGCAGGGTGGACCGGAGCAGGAGAAGCTGATGAAGACTGTCGAGATTGCTTGGCGATGGGTCGGCCACGCACTGGCGGTGGTGGCAGTTATGGCTGTTGTGACGGCGTGTGGGCTGGCGCCGCGGGGCGTCGTGAGCCCCAGTTGGTCGAGGCCACCTGCGAGTTCTGAGGGCTCGACCTGTGTGCCGACGCCCATTCAGGTGCCATGGCCGTTCGCGGCATCGGCGACGGGAAGGTGACGAAGGCGGAGCTCATGGCGCCGCCTCTGGTTGCCACTGAGTCGCTTTTCAGACTTACCACTCCTGGGTGTGAAAGATCTCGATTCGCGCATCTTCTTCTGTCTGAATGGCGTCTACATCGGTGCCGGGGGTGGCGCTTGATTCTCTGTGGCCAAAGTGATGAGCGAGGAGCGAGGAATCGGTGGAATCGAATCGGCTGACTGGCCGTCGGCCTCGTTGTTTCACGGCGA